>NC_019943.1:0-705214 GCF_000327485.1 Methanoregula formicica SMSP
ATAAGACAATCCCTCCCGTACTTGGGTTCCCATGAAGAAGATCTCCGTTCTCTATGTCGACGATGAGCCGGGGCTGCTCGAACTTACCAAGGTCTATCTCGAACAATCCGACAGGTTCGAGGTTACGGTACTGCCGTCTGCGGCCTTGGCTCTCAAACACTTAAAGACCCGCTCGTACGATGCCATCATCTCCGATTACCAGATGCCGGGGATAAACGGGATAGAATTCTTAAAGCAGATCCGGAAGACCAATGATGGGATCCCGTTCATCCTCTTCACAGGAAGGGGACGGGAGGAAGTAGTGATCGAGGCCCTGAATCACGGCGCCGATTCCTATTTGCAAAAAGGAGGGGATCCCAAGGCCCAGTTCGCCGAACTGGAACACCGGATCCGGTCGCACGTCCAGCGGAAATGGGCGCAGGACGCACTCTCTGAATCCGAGAAAAAATACCGCCGGGTTGTCGAGAACGCTCATGAAGGTATATACATTATCCAAGATGAACGGATCATATTTTCCAACCCCCACATTATCGAGAGAATTACCGAGTGTGGTATATCAGAGGCGGATTTTTTAAGCAAGCCGTTCTTTACCTTCATCCACCCGGATGACCGTCAGCTGATGCGCGATCGGTACTACCGGAGGATTGAGAATGGCGAGTCCTTTTCCCGGTACCCGTTCCGGATGGTCAATTCATCTGGGGCGGTATACTGGTGGGATATCTATGCGGTAGTCATTGACTGGAACGGCAGACCCGCCACCCTCAATTTTGCCCGAAATATCACGGAACAATACTCCCTTGAGGAGCGGCTCTCTGACAGTGAATGCCGGTATCGCGAACTACTGGATCTCCTACCCAAGACCGTGATCGGGATGGATACAGAATTCAACCTGACCTTCATCAACAGGTCGGGCGAGGAGAAATGGGGCTATGCCAACGGGGAGATCCTCGGCAAGCTGGCCATCACGGATCTGATCGCGGAGGCCGACCGGGGGAGGATCCGGAACGCGCTCCTGAAGGCTACCGAAGGCGAACGGATCACGGAGTTGGAGACCATCGCAACTTTACGGAACGGGCGGACATTTCCCGTGAAACTCTACCTTTCGCCCATGATCCGTAAATCCAACATCGCCGGCTTTCTTGCGGTCTGCGTGGATATCTCCGACTTCAGGGACGCACGGACAATGCTGGCGTACACGAACAACAAGCTCGACCTGATGGGAAAGATCAACTGCCATGACCTGCACAACCAGCTTACTATTCTCGACGGATACCTGGCGCTTGCAGAGAAGAAAACCAAGGACCAAGACGTACTGCGGTACCTGCACAGAATCGGCAATGCCACGAAAACCATCCGGATCCAGATGAGTTTCATGGAGCAGTACATGAAGATTGGTTCGTCTGTCCCGCTCTGGCAGAATATTGAGGAACTCATCAGTAATATTCACCCGGACCTGCTCAGCGGAACGATCCGCATCGATATCGATCTTGGGGGGCTGGAGATCTACGGGGACCTCCTTCTCGAAAAGGTGCTGTACAATCTTTTTGACAATGCCATACGCCATGGCGGACACGTGACCGCGATCCGGATATCCTTCGATAATACCGAGACTGGCATTGATCTGGTCTTTGAAGATAACGGGATCGGCATCCCGGAATCCGAAAAGAAAAAGATCTTCACCTGTGGATACGGGAAAAATACCGGTCTTGGGCTGTTCGTGATCGAGCAGATCCTTTCCATCAGCGGGATCACCATTGCCGAAACTGGAGAGCCGGGCAAGGGGGCACGGTTTGTCATGCATATCCCGGCAGGATCGTTCAGGTTCGTGCCAATACCTTCAATAAAACCCGGATAGCGAAACTATCACCCCTAATATAAATGCGCTTATTCCCGGCCCATCAGGGAATGGATCCTGATGAGGCCGGCACAGGACTTGCAGGTGTAGTAATCGTCTTTCCAGCAGGCATCGCACGCCCAGCGCCCGCAGAGCACGCACTGCCGGAGCCCCGTGACCGGGTGCGGCGTTGCGCAGAGATCGCAGAGATACTGGGAGAACGTGCGGGGGTCCTTCGTTGGAGGCTCCCCCTGTTTGCGCATCACCGCGATCTCTTTTTTCAGCTCGCGGAATTTTTCGGAGGGCGCGCTACTTTTTTGCTGCGCTGCCTTCGAGTTCTTTTTCCAGAGTGTCAAGCCGTGCCTCCAGGGATGAGATCGTTGTCCGCATGCCGGATTCAAACTGTTTCAGCTCGCTCAGCCGGACCTCCTCCTGTGCAAGATCGCGGGAGCGTTCTTCCGTGAACCGCCGGAGCTGCGGGCCGGGGACGAGCTCCCATTCCGCGATCATCTCCTGGAACCTGCGGTCCAGGTACTCGTCCACCCGGCTCTCCACCGGGCGGGAGAGCGAGATATTCCCCTTTGCGCCGTGGAAGAACCAGTACACGATGAAGAGGACCACGACAAGGATGAGGACGAGGACAAGGAATGTGAATAGGTCCATGTCACCGCCTCCCCTTCAGGGCCGCGGCCCGGGCTTCGAGCGCTGTAAGTTTGTCTGCCGCTTCCTTTTCAAAGGAGGCGAAAGACGGGATCTCCCGTTCGATCGATGCCAGCCGTGCCGTGAAGTCCGCAAGCTCGCCCTGCGTGGAGAGGTCGTACTCTTCGACAAGATACTTCATCCGCCGGTCCACGTAGGCGTTGAGGTAAGAATCCATCCCGATCATTTCGACCGCTCCAGGGATGAGATCAAGCGGTCGAGATCCTGTGCCCGCGACTCAAGGGCCATCTTTCCTTCGTAGAGACGGGTGATCTCGCTGCTCACCCATTCCAGCCGGTTTTCGAGATTGTTGAGATCGCTTCCGGTCACAAGGTCCCATTCCTCGATGATGGCTGCGAAGTGCCGGTCGAAGTAGGCGTCAAGCGACCGGTCAAGGGTCGGGAGCCGGGAGCCGATGGTTGCGGGGACCTGCGAGAGCTCGTCCCAGAACGATCCGCTGGTCAGGTCCTGTTCCGGTGCGTGGTATACTGTCGGGTTCATCTCACTTCACCTTCTTCTCCTGCTCCCCCGCATTGGTAAGGAGGTTATCGAGCTTCTTTGCCTTCACGATGTTCTCCAGCCGCGCCAGCCGGGCCTCGAGCAGTTTCTCTTTTGCAAAGACCGTTGTCTCGATTGCGGCAGTGTCTTCCTGCACCTGCCGGATCTCCGCGGTCTGCTCCGGCGAGAGCCGGGTGAATGGGAACGCCTTCTTTGCCTCGTGCTGCTGGAGGAGCGCAAGCTTATCCTTTTCCAGGTTCAGCTCGAGTGCCCGGTTGGAGGTCTTCATGATCCGTATCTCGCGGATGATAAGGTAGACGACCACCATGCCGAGGACAACGATCAATCCTGCAAGCATCGTGTCGCTGATGATCATATCGGATGCCATGGTTTCACCAGATTTTTGTACTTACTGTTGTAATGGGATGTTCAGAGCTCGTCCTTGCCCGAGACTTTTCGGGCAACGTCCCTGACGCCATCTGCTGTCTTCTTCGCCGCGGTGCCGATCGTTTCTGTGGCCTTCCCGGCCCCCGCCTTCACGTCGCCTGCGGCCTTTGTCAGCGCCCGGTCAAGCGAGTCCGCGCCTTTCCGGGCAACGACACCAGCTTCCCCGGCGGCTCTTTTGATCTTTTCATCCAGCGGGGGGGACTTTCTGACAAGGACGGTCTCGTTCTCGGAGAGGCCGAGCGCCGTGAGGTCTTCTGCGCTCACGCGCACCTGCCCCTCGAGGACAAGAGTGTCGGCAACGATCGTGACGGTTACGCTGGCACCGGTCGCCTCGTTGACAAGGTCCGCCTGTTCCCCTTCGGTGATCCCAAGTTCGGGGAGGTGTGCAGCATTGAGCCGCGCCCGCCCTTCGCTTGGGAACGCCCGTTTCCGTAAGGATAACCGGATCTCCTGCATAGAGGAGAGACGACAGTGAAAAGGTAAATACCTTCCCAAAACCGGCCTGTCCCTGCCGCAGGTTGCTGAAGCACAGTTATCTGTACAGAACACCAATCTTTTAGCAACAAGTGGAAGTGCAAAAATATGACACAACCCTGTGAGATGCCAGTTACCCAGCTCCACGTGAAGCCGAAGATGACGGTGAACGAACTGGTGGTGGCGATGAGCGAGGCAGGCGCCTACAACGGCGGATCGCTCGCACGCGCCGCGGATATCTGGGAGCAGATGCTCAAAGACCGGGAGGCAACGAAGTTCTTCGGGCTTGCCGGCGCGATGGTCCCTGCGGGCATGGGCGGGATCGTCTCCGATCTCATCAGGGCCGGCCACATTGACGTGCTCGTCTCGACCGGCGCCAACCTCACGCACGATATCATCGAGGCCATCGGCTGCCACCACTTCCATGGCACTGCGTTCTGCAATGACATCGAGCTCCGGCACGACGAGATCAACCGGATCTACGATGTCTACCTGCCAAACGACGCCTTCGAGCACTTCGAGGAGTTCATGCAGGAGGTATTCGGCCAGCTCGAACCGGGCTCCACCATCTCCATCTCGGGACTGCTCGAACATATCGGGAAGAACACGAAGTCCGGTATCCTCCACACCGCCGCCCGGAACAAGATCCCGGTCTACAATCCTGCGGTGCAGGACTCTATGATCGGCCTCCAGTACTGGCTCTTCTCCCAGACCAACAAGATCACCGTGGACGCCTTCGCAGACATGCAGTCGCTGATGGACCGGTGCTTCACAGCAACAAAGGCCGGCGCCATGCTCGTTGGCGGCGGCGTACCTAAGAATTTTATCCTCCAGAGCATGCTGATGACGCCGAACGGGTTCACGTACGCGATCCAGCTCACGGGCGACCGGCCGGACCTGGGGGGGCTCTCGGGCGCAACGCTGGACGAAGCCCGGTCCTGGGGCAAGATCACCGAGGACGCACAGGCCGTGACTGTGTACGGCGATGCAACGATCACCCTCCCGGTCCTTGCCGCCGCGGTGACGGAGAGGCTTTCGCAATGACCGAACTCATCCTTGCGCTGGACGTGACCGACAAGAAGCAGGCACTGAAGATCGCAGAAGCCTGCGCTCCGCATCTCGACGCCATCAAGCTCGGTTATCCCCTCATTCTCTCAAGCGGCCTCTCGATTGCCGGTGAACTGGAGGAGCTGGACAAGCCCCTCATCGCGGACTTCAAGGTGGCCGACATCCCCAACACGAACAAGCTCATCGCGGAGCAGGTCTTCGATGCCGGTTTCTCCTCCATCATCTGCCACGGGTTCATTGGGGCTGATGCGATCCGGGCATGCGTGGATGTCGCCGCCGATTACGGGGGGGCCTGCTTCGTTGTCGCGGAGATGAGCCACCCGGGCGCAACTGCCTTCTTCCACGGCGGGACTGCCGAGAAGATTGCCGCGCTCGCCGTAGAGTGCGAGGCTGACGGGATTATCGCCCCGGCAACGCGCCCGGAGCGCGTAACAATCCTGCGCGAAATCGTGGGGAGGCGGAAGATCCTGTCCCCGGGCGTGGGTGCCCAGGGGGGGGATGCGTCCACCGTCGCGAAGCTTGTTGACGGCATCATCGTGGGGCGGGCGATTTACGAGGCAAAGGACCCGGTAACCGCGATAACGGAATTTTCCGCGGCCAGGACCGCGTAAAGATTTATTAATATCCTCAAAATTTTCCCAAAACCGGATATGAACGCTATTTAAAGCGGGGATCGGCCATTGGTCGAACCTGCTTGTTCTAAATATTTATTAAGAACCTGTGAGATGTTATACTATGGATTGGACCGCAGAACAACGCAGACTGGCAGAGCACTACAAGACACTATCCGACATTCCCGAGCATGACCGTAAATACAAGTGCCACACCTGCCACCTCATTGTCGAGGAGAACCCGTGTCCGAACTGCGGCGAGACACACCTCGAGATCATGTGCCCCCTCGACCACTGCAACTGCACCCATGAAGTGATCGCGGGCATCGAGTACTGCCCGCTCTGCGGCCAGGCGGTCTGCCCTGAGTGCGGCTCCCACGACGTCACCCAGATCAGCAGGGTCACGGGATACCTGCAAGACGTCTCCGGCTGGAATG
Source organism: Methanoregula formicica SMSP (assembly GCF_000327485.1). Taxonomy (NCBI): domain Archaea; kingdom Methanobacteriati; phylum Methanobacteriota; class Methanomicrobia; order Methanomicrobiales; family Methanoregulaceae; genus Methanoregula; species Methanoregula formicica. Next base: position 6,069 of record NC_019943.1, read on the forward strand.
CCGGCAAGCAGCAGGAGCTCAAAGACCGCACCCGCTATTCTGTTGCATGAGATATTACCTCGACAAGTCCACGCTTTTTATCCGCGGGTCGTTCCGCGCAGCAAGTACCGGCATCGGGGGCGGCGTCCGTTCGGTCGATACCCTTCTCAATCATACTGTCCCTCAGGACTGGCGCGACGATGACCTGTCAAAGGAGATCGAACGCGTTGCAGCCGCAGAGGGGCTCGGCCCCGATCTCTTCGGCCTCCTGACCTCCGTCCCCGTGCAGCAGGCCTGCATCCTCCAGTACGACTTCATCACGGTTTTCATCACCGCCGGCATCCGCCGCGAACCCCCGGCAACCGCGGGCACGATCAACATCATTGTCTGCAGCAGCGAAGGGATGGAGGACTCCGCCCTGCTCGAAACCATCATGGTCGCAACCGAGGCAAAAGCCGAGGCGCTGCTCGGGCTCGACCTTCCGGCAACCGGCACGCCCACGGATGCGGTAATCGCGGCCTCGGAGGGAGAGACGTCCCACCGGTACGCGGGACGCATCACACCAACAGGCCTTCGTGTCCGCGAGACGGTCCTCCACGGGGTCCCGGAGGCACTCCGATGCCACGATGCCGGTATTCAGTCCGGCCGGCCGACATTCTTCATCTACAGCCGGTTCCAGGGCGGACACTGGGCGGAGTGGAAGCCCGGGAAGGAGTGCCCCTACTATCCCTGCCATTTCGAGGGGCAGGCCTGCGACTTCTGCTACTGCCCGTTCTACCCGTGCAAAGACGAGAGTCTCGGGCAGTGGGTGGAGAGTTCCAATGGCGGGAAGATCTGGAACTGTGCGGCCTGCACGCTCCTGCACGAGCCGGCCGTTGCGGCCTATTTCAGGAAATTCCCGAATGCATCACGCGAAGAGCTGATGCAGTACGCAGAACAACAGAAGCAGAAAAAATAATCGCCTTGTTAAATCTGAAAAGGAGAACGGAGTTTGTCGATTCCCCAGTGCCCGGGGATTCTTTTGCCCAACGAAAAGAGGGGCCTTACACCTTTATCCTGGGCGATTGTATTGCCCGACTAAAAGAATGGTCTCACTCTTTTATGTCATGCGGTTTGCCGCACGATGAGAACAGTGATCTCAATCACTCTGCGATGGTGAACTCCGTTAGGAGTTCATGGAGAGGAATTTATTCCTTGATACCAAGCGCGTTGAGGAGCTCGGGGAGCGGGATGCCGTGTGCCTCGGCTGCCTGGCGGATGGTCTCGCCGCGGGCAATGGCGCAGCCGACACAGCCCATGCCGAACTTGAAGAGGGCCTCGGTTGCCTCAGGCTTTGCCTTGAGGAGCTCGTAGATCGTGCTGTCAGCGGTTATCTCAGACATAGTATCTCTTAGTTCAGCTCTTGCGTGAGATAAATCTCGCGATACTACCCGACCCCTTTACCGGGGAAAGTGCGATCCAAAGCAACACTTTCACTACGCATGGTGACATACTTATCTTCACAGCATTCTGAGTTTTATAACTGGAGATGTATGAAAATGGATTATTCCGAAGCAGCAAACAGAATCTCCCGAAAATTTGCCCAAGGCGAAAAGACACCTGATGTAAAGAAGATCGAAGGCAAGCTCAAAAGGCTCGTGGACGAATTCGGTGTCCAGCCCTCAGAAGCGGAGCGCAGCGTGACAAGCGAGCTGGCGAAGGAGTACAACCTCCCTGCATCGGGTTCCGGTGCCGGCGGATCGGGCGGCGGCACGCAGGAGAAGAAGATCGCCGAGGGCATACCCGGCGAATGGGTGACCATTGAAGGAAAGATCGTGGCACTCTCGGCACCGACATCGGCATCAATTGCCCAGAGCGGGATCATTGCCGATGACTCCGGGGCGATCCGGTTCGTTGTCTGGGCGAAGTCCAATGCCCCTGCCATGGCCGAGGGATCATGGTACCGCATCGAATCGGCTGTCGTGGACGAGTATAAGGGCGTGGCCAACCTCAAGGTCCACTCCGGAACAACCATTAAGGAGGTCGCAGAGGACCGTTCACTCATCCCGACTCCAACACCCATAAAGGACCTGCGTCCCGGTATCGGTGGCGTGCGGGCCAAGTTCGTGCAGGAGTGGGAGGCAAACCACGAGCGGATGCTCCAGTCCGGCCTGCTGGGCGACGAGACCGGTACCATCAAGTTCGTGATCTGGAAGGAGCCGGGGAAAGAGAAACTCATCCCCGGTGCCGTGTACAATATCTTCTATGCACAGGTAGACGAGTTCAACGGCCGGCTCTCACTGAATCTGAACGCGGCAACCATCCTGCAGGAGGAGGGCGAGATCGCGGTGAGCGGCGGGGAGACCTCCTTCACCGGTGCCATCGTCCATATCGCACCGGGCTCCGGTATCATCAAGCGCTGTCCGGTGGAGGGCTGCAACCGTGCCCTCTCGCGCCAGAACTATTGCCCGGTCCACGAGATCCAGCCGAAATTCGTGTACGACCTCCGGATCAAGGGGTGGCTTGACGATGGTGAAAAGGCCCATAACGTCCTGATCCAGCGCGATGTGGTTGAGGCACTGACCGGAATCTCCCTTGCAAAGGCACAGGAGATCGCGGAGAACAACCCGCTCGGGATGGACGAGATCTTCCTCCAGATGCGGGACGCGGTACTCGGACGGTACATCACCTGCCATGGCCGCGAGATCGACGGCCGCTTGCTCGTCAACAAGTGCGATAAAGTGGCGTTCGCCTCGGGCGAGCATACAGCGCTCTTAAACCGCGCCGGGGGGGCACCCTCATGAGCACGAACGCCCGCGACATGCCCCGCCGCGAGGGCGCTTTCGAGCGCGAACCCGCACGCCGGGTCTTTGCCGCCGAACTCCGGGAGTGCCGGTACCAGTTCAAGGACGGCGAGGACGAGAAGAGCCCAACCTTCGCTCTGCTACCCAGCGGCCAGCGCTCGAACCGGATCTTCCTTGTCGGCACCCTGACCGAGAAGACCCGGCAGGGCGAGCAGAACATGTTCTACCGGGGCCGTGTCGTGGATCCGACAGGAACGTTCTTTGTCATGGCCGGCAGCTACCAGCCCGAGGCAATGCAGCAGCTGGCGAAGATCGAGCCCCCGCAGTTCGTTGCCGTGATTGGGAAACCGAACCTGTACCAGAAACCCGACGGCTCGTGGCTCGTCTCGGTCCGGGTCGAGTCGATCACAGTAGTGGACAAGGAGACCCGCGACCTCTGGGTGCTCGATACCGCAAAGCACACGCTGGACCGGGTCGATGCATTCGCTAAGGAACCGACGCCTGACATCCTGAAGGCAAAGGAGCAGTACCCCACGATCGACCCGTCGCTCTTCCGGAAGATCGCGTACGATGCGCTGGCGCAGATCAAGATGTGATCCCTTTTCAGGTTAAGTACCAACTTGGCCCTTGATTATTTTCAAGCAAGAGTAAAATTTTCTTTATTTTTACTCTGTAGAAACAGGCATTGAAAGGCAATCCTGAGGTTTCTTTCCCTTACCCGTCCCGGTCAGTACCAGCAGAGGTCGTACGGGACAGTACCGTCAACCGAATCTCCCGCTATCGCCACGGTCCACTTCCCCGGTTCGAGATATCCTCCGGAAATTCCGGAGATTGTCATGCGGACAGCCCGGTCCTGCCGGGAATCGTCGGCGTCGGTAAAATGCCATGTCGAACCACCCGGGCTCACCAGGGTCAGGGACAGCGAGGCACCGGGATCGTTCCACCGGAGCTCGAACGATATCTTCTTCCTGTCCAGCGAAGACTCAAGCGAATACCATTCGATCTCCCTCTTCGAGATGGTGCTGTAATAACGGACATTGGTGCCCGGTGTGGGAAAGGTTGTTGGCGTGGCAGAGTAGCCGGTTCCCTCATTCTTCCCCGAAAAATTGTTCGTGCGGTTCCCCGGATAATGGTACAGGAAGACGTCGTGCGCGTCATCGCGCCCTCCTGACCAGACAATGAACTCCCCGGAAATTCTTGGGAATTCCATGGAGAACTGCCCCTCTGCCACGATTTTTGTCATATTCGAGGCCATGTCATAGAGCCGGATATCGCCGCCTCCCCGGCGGTAATTAAGAGAACCCGTTGGAGAATTCCGGTAGTCCTCCCAGACGATCAGGTCGCCCGATACATCGGGATACATCTGGAAGGAGTCCGAGGGGCTTACCGGTCCTGAAATCCCCGACTTCAGGTCATAGAGAAAGACCTGGTACGGCCCGTTGCGCCCGTCGGCCCAGACGACATGATCCCCGTCAATCGCGGACATGGCGCGGGAACACGGCCCGTCGAAAAGGACTGTCTTTTCCATGGTTGTGAGATTCAAAAGGATCATCAGGTCGTTTCCGGGCCCGGATTCACGGTAAACGACCCGGTCGCCAGAAATTGCCGGATCTCCCAGGGAACCGGCTGACGATACCACGGTCCGGTGCCCGCCCGACACCGCATCGTACATCACGAGGGAATATTCCTGTTTGTTGTATTCCACCCAGACGACCGTACTCCCGTCGATGCAGGGTGAGTACTGGCTTGCGGGGGAGACCAGAAACGTCAGCCTGCCCTGTGCGTTATCGTACAAAAAAATCCCCCGGCCATCGCTCCATACGTACCGGTTCCCGGAGATTGCCAGTTCGCGCTTCCACGAAGGGTCATGGATCACCAGGTCTTTTCTCCCGCCCGACACGTTATAGCGGTAGATAGCCCGTGAATAATCTCCGGAATCCGTTCCCGCTCCATACTCGACCCATGCTACATTTCCCTCGTCGCAGGCGATTGCATTGTACTTTTCGGCATTGCTTTTTGCGATAAGGTATGACGTTTCGGGCGAATCCGCCCCGGAACCCGGGCAAATACCAAAAAGAAGGAGAAGAACAATCCCGGTAACAAGTATTCCCCTCTTCATGGCCATTTATTTTTTCCTCAGGGTACTGACAATCACACCAAGGCAGATAACTCCTGCCGAACACGCTATTACCGGTATCCAGGGATCTGCCGGAAGACCGTCCTTGCCGGCAGGAGTACCTGTGATAACGGTCTTTGCCTTCGGATCGACATCGTAGGTCTTCGCGACGAGAGTCCCGTCGGATGACGCGCTCGCCTCATACAGGCTGTCGTACAGGACCATGAGCCGGGTTGCCTCAACAGAACCGTTGCGAACCTTGACGATATATTCACCGGGACTCCGCCCCGAAGTATCGATTACCGCGTGCCATGAGCCATAGCCGTTTGTCCCGTCTGCAACGGGAACCCCGGCAAGGGCAAACGCCGGCTGCTTCGGACGATCGATGTCCGCAGCGAAAACCCCGATGTCGAGGAGCGTGCCGGCATTCAGGTTCGTTGTCCCGTTAATCTCAACAGGCGTGCCGGAGACTGCATCGGGAATTTCATTCAGATTTATCACAGGTTCTTCAAGAAGGATCATGTATTTCTGGTACGGATTCTGCTTTTCATACGTCTTCAATTTAGTTTCCAGAACATCCACTGCGAGATATGCAGACGGTTCTTTTTCATCGGGCAGGACTTTCAGGGCTTTTCCCCCTTCCACCACATAGATAAAGTACTGGCCGGACTTCCATTCGGTTGTATTGGGGAGATCGTATACCGCAGTTCCCGATCCATCCGCTGAGATCATCTGGAACCGGGTGTACCGGGTTACCGGTGATGCGCTGGTGATCCAGATGCCGACATGGCTGCCGGATGAGGTTGCAATGGTCATCGCCAGTGGATCTCCCTTTGCAAGGATGTTGCACCGGGTGTTGAGATCCGGTGCGGTCCTGACGATAAACGCCCCGCCGGGCGAGACATATACCGGCGATTTAAACTCTGCGCAGATGCTTCTTGCTGTCGCCACCGGCATTGGTACGGGCGTTCCTGCACCCGAAGCAAGCCGGACCTGCACGGAAACGCGATCCCCGCTCCCTTCTTTCCCGATCCTGAAAACATAGTCCGCCGGTGCATAGCCTTCCGTAAGGATCGGGACTTTCCAGATCAGACCGGCAGCTCCTTTCTCTACAGGGATTATTCCTCCTGTTCCGGAATATTCGCCATACCTGACCGATCCGTTTCCTGTCTCTTTGCGCGAGAACTCGTACTGCAGGGTTGTCCCTTCAGGGAGGGTCGTTGTTCCGGTAAACTCGATGATCGATCCGGCCATCAGATCCCCGGGAACCGGATCGATGGCGATCCGGTCCGTTGCAGACACCGGGCTGAGACAGAGGAGCAGTACTCCTGCAAGGAGCAGGATTTTTACCCGCAGATTTACACATTGGTTCATCTCTTCACACGTCCGTTCGGTTTTGTGGTTTTTAGATGACCGTATGGAGTGTCCTTATAAGTGATTTCTGTGAGAACGCTCACCGGATACGCAGGGACCATTGACAGGTTGAGTGTTCTCACAGAACGTATATAAGATACCGGCCCGTTCATTTTCTCAGGCATTTCCCATGGATCCTACGAAGAGGAGCGCCATCGGCCGTTTATCGCGTCTCTTTCTGGCCGCGGCCTGCCTGGTTCTTCTCATCGCTCCTGCAACAGCATATACACCGCCCTATTCCGCTCTCTCCTGGTCGGATAACCCGCCGGATGGCGAGGCAAAACTCCCGGTTCCGGTAGATGTATGGCATGTCCCCCCGGTGACGACACTCCTGGTATTCATCGCCCTTTTCCTGCCGTTCTGCCTCGTACCTCTGGAGATCTTTCTTTCATGTGCGGGTGTTATCGTCCTGAACTTCCGGAGGGTCCGGAAAAAAGGAGTGTTCGAGAACGATTGCCGGGCGCTGGTCTATCGTCATATCGTAACGTACCCGGGTTCGGGGTTCACCGAGATCATGCGGAGCCTGCCGGTTAACCGCGGGACACTGCACTACCACCTGAATGTCCTCTGCCGCGAGAAGCTCGTCGTTGCCTTTTCAGTGCACCGCAGGACCTGTTACTTCCAGAACGCAGGGAAATTTTCCGATCCGGAGAAGGACGCGATTGCTCGACTGAAAACCAGCGCCAGCCTCCCGATCTGCGAATTCTTATCTTCCTTCCCCGATGCATCGCGCCAAGATATTGCACAGAGGCTGAAGACCACCGGTTCTACGGTGTCGTGGCATATGCGGAGACTCTGCGAGGCACGGCTTATCACATCGGCAAGGGAGGGAAGGACGGTCAGGTATTCGCTGACCCCCGTTGCGGTAAAGGTTATCGGCGATCTGCGGATCTACGAGAACCAACAGGCAGGGAGTGCCTGCGATGCCGGCAGGGAGCATGGCGAAAGAACGCATGCTGCGCCGTCACTATGTCCGGACAGATACCCATCAATACGGAGAGAATCTCACGGCGATCATTATGCCGGAGTCCTGGAGCCGGAGCCATGACACCAGCTCAATACCGAACGTGATCGACATACGGTTACTCGGGCGCTTCCCCACCAAAATGAGTATCGCAAAAATGCTGCCGGAAGCAACTCTGAAAGCGCTGGCAAAGAAGTGAGCAGGGCAAAACAGGGGAATATCACCCGCCGGCAGGCAGCAGAAGTACCAGCGGAACCGTTTCAGTATACTTCCAGCAGCCCCTTGTTCTTCCCGGTCAGCGACCGGCCCCCATGCGGTGTTACGACAAACGTGTTCTCGATTCCCACGAGTCCCACGTGAGGGATCCCTTTCTTGGGTTCGAGGGCAAGGACCATCCCCTCCTCAAGCGGTTCATTGAAGCCTTCTGCAATGACCGGGGTCTCATCGATCCAGAGCCCGATCCCGTGGCCGAGGAATTTTACCTGGCGGTTGCCATATCCCATGAAGTTCTTCAAAAACTCCGGCTCAAGGCCGGCCATGACCGTACGATAGATCTCTGACGGGACTGCCCCGGGTTTCAGCATCGATGCCGCCTCGTCCTGAATCCGGACGCAGCGGTGGTGCTGTTCAATCGCTGCATCGGGAATCGGCCGGCCGAACATATAGGACTGGGTCTTGTCGGTCTGGTAACCCTTGTACCCGCAGCCGATATCGATGACTACCAGATCGCCTTGTTTGAGTTTCCGGTGCGGACTGCCCATCTGGGGGGACGAGGGGTGCATACCGGAGACGCCCCCCGGGGTATCCGTGCAGGTCGGGCAGAGAGAGCTGGTCCCGAACCCGACCTGCCCAATCAGCATCTCGTTGAATCCGCCGAAACGGATGAGCCCCTGATGACCCTCCCGTACCATGACAGAATACAGCTCGCAGATCAGGGTAGCCTCGTCCATCCCTTCCGCGAGCATTTCGGGGGCGAGATCTTCGAGTACGCGACGGTGGATCTTGCCGGCGTGCTCCATGTGTTTCAGTTCATAGGGGCTCTTTCGTGCCCTGACTGCGCTGATCTCTGCGTCCACTGCCTGGACATTAGCGAACGGCATGTGCTTTTTTATCCGCTGGAACTGCGCGATCGGCATGAGTTCCGTCTCGAGGTAAACGGTTTGCGGGACTTTCTTTGTGGCAGCAGCAATGTCCCGGTAACTGCGCATAGCCCGGATATCGGGAAAAAGCGACTCCTCCTGTGCTCTCTCGAAACTCTGCCGTACCCAGAAGACTGCCCCGTTTCCCTGAGGGATCAGAAGGAGGCCGTCCTGCATGGTTCCGGTGAAATAATAAAGCGGGACTTTGCCGGTGATGGCTGCCAGTTCCCACCCGGGCTGGTACCTATCCATCCGTTCCCGGAAACGGTTCATACGGTCATTCAGTTCTGCTGCCGGGACTTTCATATCCATAAAATAGGACTCCATGAACTAATAAGAATACTGAAACGGGGCGGATAGTGCACCAGACACAAAAATCCGCTATATTAAGAACGTTTTACGGTACCGAGAGGCTGTTTTCACTGTATTTCGGGGCCGGTATTCTCTGCCCGCTCCTTCAGCGCCGCATTCATATCAGTAAATCCGCGGGCGGTGCCACCATTTAGCATCTGTGTAAAGAGCGGGAGGAGGAAGCTCGAGAAGATTTCGCGCTGGACAAACCGGCACCTGCCCGTGCCTGCCGGATGGATCTCGAAAACGTGCTTCCCGTTAAAGAGACCGCTGATAAAGAGGTGTCCCATCCACCGGAACTCCCGGGGCGGGTCCATCTTCACAAGGACCGGCCGTATGGTCATCCCTGCTGAACCCGGGGGCCGGAGCTCCGCCGTGATACGCCCACCCACAACAAGGTCACCCCGGATACTCCGGATAAACGGGTTCCATTCAGGGTACCAGGGGAAAACCGTGAGGATCTCCCAGATCCGCCCGGGCGAGGCATGGATCTCGATCTCGCTATACAACTCTCTGCCGGCTTTTGTGTTTCGGTATTCCGGCGGGAGCGCGATCTCCGGTACCATATCACGGTGATACTCGGGAATGAAACGTAATAAAACACGATGAAAAAAGCCGGATGAAAACGAGTAGGAGAGAAGAACGTGGGGGGGTTATTTCCTGTCTTTCTTTGCCTTGTCCCACGCTTCCAGCACTTCTGACCCCTCGATAAACTCGAGTTTGTGCTTGCGGGCGTAGAGTTTTGCGTCCTCTTTCGAGAGTGCGTAACCGGACTCGTCGTCCAGCATCTCGCAGATCGTTATTGACGGGGTGATACCGGCCATCTGCGCCATCGCGATGGAGAGCTCGGTCTGGCCACGGCGGACGTCGAGAAGCCCGTCAGCGGCCCGGAGGAGGGCCATGTGGCCCGGAGTGCGGAAGGTCTCGTGGAAATTCACATTGCCGCCATTCATCGCCCGCTTCACCTGCTCGGCGATCGCGTTCACGGTCAGGGTGCGGTCCCGGTCGGTAATGCCGGTGAAGGTGTTGCGGTGGTTCACCCAGAGCGAGAAGGAGGAGTGGTTCTTCCGGTCGTACGGGATGTCACCCTCGCGTTCGGCAACCGCGATCGCCCGCAGGGCGTCGCTTGCGAACGGGAGGCCGAGTTTCTGGGCAGCAACCGGGTGGACGGCTGTGCAGATGAGGCCGCCGCCGTCTTTTCTCATCCTTACGATATCCTTCGGCGTGACGGCATCGGACCGGATCGCAAAGTCCGTCTCGCCCTCGCGGTCATCGAAATCGTAGAGCAGGATAAATTTCCCGTCACGGAGTGCCGCAAGGGCCTTGTCAATCACGGCCCCACCTCGACGTTGATGCTGTCGTTGTCCTCAACACCCAGCTTGCGCCTGAGGGCTATCGGGGCGATGACCTCGATGAGGTCTTCGGGATAATGAGTCCGGCCCGGCACCACGATGCCGCACTTGATCGTGCCGATCTGGCAGGGGATGCAGCGGGCGTCACCGAACGTGCGGCCGTCGGTGGAGAAACCCTTGATCCGGGTCCAGTCGAGCGCATCGATCTTCTTCCGGACCGTGACACTCGAAGGCGCAAGCTTGATGTTCAGCGTGCCGGGGTACGGCTCGAATCCGAGGGCTGTAGCAAACTGCTCCTTATACGGCTTGAGGCTCATGTAATACTTGCCCTCACCAATTCCGCTCACAACGGCGCCGCTCAGCTGGTAGGACTTGCCGCCTTCCGCAAAGATCCGGCAGTATTCCTGGTACTCCCGCCGGAGCACTTCCTCGCCGGCCTTCGTCACGGTTACGTGCTGGCCGTCGGCCGAGAGCACCCGGGTGATGAGCCCGGCCGTCTCAAGCCCCTTCAGCCGCCGGGACGCTGTCTGCTGGCTGATCCCGAGCATCTCGCCGATGCTCTGCGTTGATACAAAGATGGGCCCGTGGCACCCGCCCCGTACCGCGAGCGCCTTGAGACACTGGAGATCCTCCGCTGCTATCATGCTTATCAAAATTGAGATGCTTATTATTTATGAGTTGCTCTTGGCGTTGTTCCCCGTCGGGATTCGTTTCTTGTCGAAATTACGTTCGTTAATTATTTAACACCCGGGCTCAATGGTTATGAGCATGAAATCCGGTTTGCGGAACCAGCTTGCCGAGAAGATGGCAGGCGAAATTACGCTGTCGGACTCACCGGGACACGCGCTCAAGAAATGGCGCATGAACTTCGAGATCGCCCCGGGCGTCCTTTCAGAACGCCTGGGCGTCTCTCCGTCGGTCATCTCCGACTACGAGAGCGGCCGGCGGAAAAGCCCCGGAACTGCCGTTGTCGGCAAGATCGTCGACACCATCCTTGCCATTGACGAGGAGGACGGCGGAAAACACATCCAGAAATACTCAACCATGCTCTTTTCGAATGTCGAGGATGACGTGATCTACGACCTCCACGAGTATGAGAACCCGGTTGCCCTGCAGGAATTCGCAGACGTGATCGGGTGCTCGCTGCTCTGCGGGTCGGCCGACCAAGCCATCTTCGGCTACACGGTGGTCAACAGCCTGAACGCGATCATGCAGCTCTCTTCTGACGAGTTCAACCGCATTTATGGCTGGAGCACCGAGCGGGCGCTGGTCTTCACCAACGTCTCGACCGGCAAGTCGCCGATGGTCGCGATCCGTGTCACGCCGTTCAAGCCGCGGTGCGTGGTGCTGCAGGGGATCGATGCCCCTGACGTGCACCCCATCGTGGCCAAGATGGCGGAGAAGGATCGCATCACCGTCTTCTGCACGAGCATGGACGTGGACAAAATCGTGAGTGCCCTGAGGGAACAGAAATGGTAGGCATCATTACGTACGGTGTATACATACCGAGATACCGTATCAAGGTCGAGGAGATTGCCCGGGTCTGGGGTGCAAACGCATCGGATATTACCGGTGGCCTGGGCGTTTTCGAGAAATCTGTACCGGACATGGACGAGGACGCGGCGACTATCGCCGTAGAGGCTGCACGAAACGCGCTGCGCCGCCGGGCCATTAACCCGGAAGAGATCGGTGCCGTGTACGTGGGCAGCGAGTCCCACCCGTATGCGGTGAAACCGACCGCGTGTACGGTGGGAGAGGCGATCGGTGCAACACCGGTCATGACCGCTGCTGACTACGAGTTTGCCTGCAAAGCGGGAACCGCCGCAATCCAGACCTGCATGGGCATGGTCAAGAGCGGGATGATCAAGTACGGTCTTGCGATCGGCTCCGATGTGTCGCAGGGTGCGCCGGGCGATGCGCTCGAATACACCGCGGCAGCGGGTGGGGCAGCCTTCATCATCGGCAACGATGATCCGATCGCAACCCTCAACCACACCTGTTCATTCACCACGGACACGCCCGACTTCTGGCGCCGCGAGGGGCAGGACTATCCCCGCCACGGCGGCCGGTTCACCGGCGATCCGGGATACTTCAAGCACGTGAAGGGTGCAAGCAGGCTCATGTTCGAGCAGATGAAGACAACGGCCAAGGACTACACCTACGCGGTCTTCCACCAGCCCAACGCGAAGTTCCCGCAGAAGGTGGCAAAGGACCTCGGCTTTTCGATGGAGCAGATCAAGCCGGGCCTTGCCGTCCCGCGCCTTGGCAACACCTACTCGGGCGCATCCCCGATCGGTCTGGCCGCAACGCTCGACATCGCAAAACCGGGCGACCACATCTTTGTCTGCTCGTTCGGCTCCGGTGCCGGCAGCGATGCCTTCGACATCACCGTGACCGATGCAATCAAGGACAAGATCAACCGTGCTGCAGCACCTTCCGTTGAGAAGCTGCTGGCAAACCCGATCTACCTGGATTATGCGAAATATGCAAAACACAAGGGGAAACTGGTGATGCAGGCATGAGAGACGTTGCTGTAATCGGTATCGGGTGCACGAAATTCGGCGAGCACTGGAACCGCTCGTTCCGTGACCTCTTCGTCGAGGCAGGGGCACTCGCTCTTGAAGACGCGAAGATGTCCGGTGAGAAGATCGATGCGATGTACGTCGGTAACATGAGCGCCGGCCGGTTCGTGGAACAGGAGCACATCGGCGCCCTGATCGCGGACTATGCGGGCATGGCGTCACGCCACATCCCCTCGACCCGTGTCGAGGCAGCCTGCGCATCGGGAGGCCTTGCTTTCCGGCAGGCCGTGATCGCGGTCGCGAGCGGCATGGAAGACATTGTTGTCGCAGCCGGTGTCGAGAAGATGACCGATGTCGAGCCCAGCGCGAGCACCGACGCCCTGACCGGCGCGGCCGACCGCGAGTGGGAAGGGTTTGTCGGCGCAACGTTCCCTGGCCTGTACGCGATGATCGCAAAGGACTACATGCACAAGTACGGCATGACCCGGGAGCAGCTGGCGCACGTTGCGGTGAAGAACCACTACAACGGAGCCCGCAACCCGATCGCCCAGTTCCCTTCGGAGATTACGCTCGACACTGTGCTGAAGTCCACGATGGTTGCCGAGCCCCTCCGGCTCTTCGACTGCTCGCCCATTACCGATGGCGCAGCAGCCGTGATCGTTGCCCCACTCGAGCGGGCAAAGGAGTTCACAGACACGCCGATCAAGGTGCTTGCGACTGCACAGGCAAGCGACTCGATCGCCCTGCACGACAGGCGCGATATCTCGACCCTGGACGCATCCGTTGCCGCAGGGCAGCGGGCGTTCAGGATGGCCAGGCTCACCCAGAAGGACATCAACATGGTGGAAGTCCACGACTGTTTCTCGATTGCGGAGATCTGCGCCATCGAGGACCTCGGGTTCTGCAAGAAGGGCACGGCCGGCAAGTTCACTGCCGATGGCGAAACCGCGCTCGGCGGCAAGATTCCGGTCAACACGAGCGGCGGCCTCAAGTCCTGCGGCCACCCGGTCGGGGCAACCGGCATCAAGCAGGTGTGCGAGATCGTCACGCAGCTTCGCGGCGATGCGGGCAGGCGCCAGATCGAGAATGCAAAGATCGGCATGACCCACAACGTGGGCGGCACCGGTGCCACCGTGGCCGTGCACATTCTTGGGAGGGTGTAAGATGACCGTTGCACGATTCTGGAGAAAGATCCCCCAGCGCTACAACCTGATCGGCACGAAATGCACGACCTGCGGCCGGCATTTCTTCCCCCCGCGGACGTTCTGCCCGGACTGCCGCCGGAACGGGAAGATTATTGACCACAAGTTTGCCGGCCTCGGCACGGTCGTGACCTACACGGTCATCATGACCGAGCCCGACCAGTTCGCATCCCCCGGTCCGTACATCCTTGCCATCATCAAGCTCGACGAAGGCCCGCAGATGACCTCGCAGGTTATCTGCGACCCGAAGGAAGCGAAGATCGGCATGCGGGTAAAAAGCGTCTTCCGCCGGATCGCCACCGATGGCGAGAGCGGCATCATCCACTATGGCACGAAGTTCGTGCCGGTGGAATAATCCTCCGTTTTTATTACATTAGGCAGCCCGTCAGCATCCCGGGTGCCCTTCCATTCTCCATCGGAATTTGTACCGTCACGTCTCTGGTACAGCAACATCGTACACCGCATGCCACTGGGCGGGCGAGTACGAACGCACGACCCGTTCAGCGGTAACCGTGCCGCAGAGTTCCCGGATCCGGGCCGTGTGCTCCCCTTCGGCAGAGACAAGCGAATAGAAGTGGATGGCCCCGCCCGGCCGCACCAGCCGGAACGCTTCCGGTAAAAATTCCGTGCCGGCAAGGGGCAGGTTCATGACCACCCGGTCGAATCGCCACGGGAGGATCCGGGCGAGGTGTCGGGCGTCCACAAGAAGCGGGAGGACATTTGCTGTCCGGCTCCGGTGCAGGTTCTCGAGCATCAGGGCAACCGCTTTTGGGTTGAGATCCGCGGCAACGACAAGCGATGCCCGCTCTGCGAGCGTGATCGCAAACGGACCGACCCCGGCGAACATGTCGAGCACCAGCTCCCCCTCCCTCACCTGCGTAAGGATGCGCTGGCGCTCGGTAGAGAGCCGGGCCGAGAAGTAAGCACCGGCAAGGTCCACGACAAAGGTGTGCCCATGCTCGGTCACAAGCGTGCGGGTCGTCGGTTCCCCGGCAAGGTGGGAGAACTCCCGGGTCCGGTACTCCCCGTGGACCTCGCCCTGTGCAAAGACAACCGTGTGAAGCGAGGGGCGGGATTTGAGGAGTGCCTCCGCTCCCGAGGGGTCCTCTTCCTGCATGATGGCTATCCCGCCCACCAGCTCGTGCCGCGGCAGCGGTTCCCTGCCCGTGTGCGCCTCGAACTCGAACCAGGCTGCCCCCTTGCGTTCCTTACGGAGCGGTAGGATGAGGTCGGATCCATCGCGCAGGACCTTGAGCGAGGGATCGAGCGCGCCCTCACGTATGAGCACCTGCCTTAACTCCTCGCCCTGCCGTGCGGGGACGCGGATCCCCCACCCGCCTGCCGTCCTTCCGACCACGTGTATCATAAGAGTATAGGTGCTAACCATTAATCATGGCTGATGATGCACAGCGCCGCCCGGAGGGGCAGGCCGGCGGCGCACAATCAGGTCAGGACAGGGAAAGGGATGCCGTTATTCACGCAAAACTGAAAGACGGGACGTTGAAGATCTACGAACTGGAAAAGGAGCTCATGCCCATCGACGCCATCCGCGTCCGGCGTGGGTTCATCGAGCAGGAGACCGGTACAAAACTCGAGAACCTCGGCATTTTCAGTATCGATGTGGACCGCGTGACGAAACGCAACTGCGAGAACATGATCGGTACCGTGCAGGTGCCGGTCGGTGTTGCCGGGCCGGTCCTCGTCAACGGGGGCTGTGCCAGCGGGAAGTACTGGCTGCCGCTCGCAACGACCGAGGGGGCCCTAGTCGCCTCGGTTAACCGGGGCTGCAGTGCCATCACGAAGGCCGGCGGCGCTGACGTGCGGATCATCCACGACGGCATGACCCGGGCACCGGTATTTGCAACAGACAGCGTTTCCCACGCAGCGCAGGTCGGCGACTGGGTGACTGTTCACCGCGACGAGCTGAAGGCCGCAGCCGAGAGCACGACATCGCACGGGAAACTGACCGATATCGTGACGTTTGTTGCCGGCACCAGCGTCTATGTCCGGCTCGAGTTCGATACCAAGGACGCCATGGGCATGAACATGGTGACCATCGCAAGCGCGAAGGTTGCCGACCTGATCGCGCAGGGCACCGGCGCCCGGCTCATCGCCCTCTCGGGTAACATGTGCACCGACAAGAAACCCGCAGCCATCAACGGTATCATGGGCCGGGGACGAAGCGTTGTAGCCGGCGTTGCCCTGACGAACGAGCAGATCAGCACCATCTTAAAGACTGATGCGAAGTCCCTTTTCGAAGTGAACTACCGGAAGAACCTGGTCGGCTCCGCCCGGGCCGGTGCCATGGGGTTCAATGCGCATGCCGCAAACATCGTTGCGGCCATGTTCATTGCCTGTGGCCAGGACGCAGCCCACGCAATCGACGGGAGCACCTGCATCACCACGGTCGACCAGACAGAGACCGGGGCATACGTCTCCGTCACGCTGCCATCCCTTCCGGTGGGGACCGTTGGCGGAGGGACGGGAGTTGACACCCAGCAGGAATGCTTACGCCTCCTCGGCGTTGCCGGCAGCGGGACACCCCCGGGCACGAATGCGAAGAAGCTCGCCGAGATCATCGGTGCAGGCGTCCTTGCCGGCGAACTCTCCCTTCTTGGCGCCCTTGCAGCTCAGCACCTGGCCCGCGCCCACCAGCAGCTCGGACGGGGATAAAATAATCTCCCGCTTTTTAGTGTTTTCCTGCACTTCAGAAAAAAAGAGTGATTACTGCTTGACCCGCTTGTCCGGGAAGAGCTCGTCGAAGGTCTTCTCATCGGGATTCAGGTACTTGAAGGGCTTGAGCCTGCCGGTGCGTCTTCCGATCTAGTAGAGGATCATCGGGACACAGACAACCGGCACCGAGAGGTAGAGGGCCCCGGAGAGGTCTGGGTTGAACGCAAGTACGACAAGGGCGATGACTTCCAGCACCACCCCAACGATAATTGGCATCCATGGCGAGAGAGGTGCGGGGGCAATGATGTCCGTATCGGTATACCCGCACTTGTAAATCTTCCTGCGGAAGACCACCTGCACCCAGCAGATAGAGATCCAGCAGATGGCGCCGGTGAACGCTGAGACAGACAGGAGCCAGATGTAGATCTGGCCCTCGCCGTTCGTGAACCACCAGAGGGAGAGGACGAGCCAGCAGCACGCAAGCGTGACGAGTGTCCCGACCATGGGGACGCAGTTGCGGTTCAGCCGCGCAAGGAACCGGGATGCCATCCTTTCGATGGAGAGGCCGTACAGGGCACGGATCGCCCCATAGAACCCGCTGTTGGCGCAGGAGAACGCCGCGGTCAGGACAATGAAGAAGAGGACGGCTGCTGTCTCTTGGAAGCCGTACCTGGCAAGTGCCGTTGAGAAGACGCTGTCCGTGAGCCCAGCCTCGGCAAACGGGAGGGGGTTACACGGCATTCACTTGTTCCATGATCAGTAGACCATACATGATGCATCCGGGAAAAAACCGTTTTCATTTGATGCACACGGTCTAAGATCGCAACCACAGAATTGGACTGTTAGAACCGGAACCATTTCATCATGACAATGGCATCCTCGCCATTCGCGTAATAATGCTCAATCCCGAAGACTTCCCGGTACCTCATCCTGCGATAGAACCGCTGGGCGGTGGTGTTGGAGACACGAACTTCCAGCTGGACACCGGTGGCGAGTTCCAGCGCAAACTGGTGCTCGACCCGGTTCACGAGCAGCTTTGCGATCCCCCGCCGGCGGTACCGCGGGCTGACCCCGAGATTGCAGAGGTGGCCGTAGATGTTCTCACCGGTGTCCTCGAGGCCCCCGACAACGAATCCGACAACCGCGCCATCGCACTCGGCGACAAAATAGGTAGTAGGGTAATACGTCAGCGCTTCAAGAAAGACCGCCTGCTCCCAGGGATCGATGAACGACTCCTTCTCTATGGCAACGATCGCCGCGATATCGGCGGGTGTCGCCCGGCGGATCTGGGGCAGCGGGAAGAGAGCGAGGTCATGGGGCCGGATCATGGGACAGTCTCCTGGTGCCTGCCGGATTCTGGTAAACATCCTGAGCGCTTGGTATTCATAGCATTTGCCCTGCCGGAGCAGGAAGCGCCCGGCATACCGGGGTGAGTCGGCGTTATATGGGATCACACACAATAATGAGAGCACGTAAACGTACTGTCAATGCGCGGGGTCTTGCATGGTGAGGATATATCGTTTTTCAGGGGTGCGGCCGGTGAAGGAGGCTGCGCCGGAGATCGCGGCAGTGCCGTATGACGTGGTGACTGCTAACGAGGCAAAGGCGATCATTGCACAGAACCCGAAGAGTTTCCTGCGCGTGAGCAGGCCCGATGCCGAACTCCCGGGCATTCCCCCCCATGATGACCGCGTGTACCAACGGGCGCGGGAGATGTTCCTTCTCCTGGAGCGCGAGGGGCTCTTGAAGAAGGACCCGGAACCCGGCATGTACCTGTACCGGGCACAGCAGAACGGGGATACATTCCTTGGCCTCTGCTGTTGTCTCGATGTGGACGATTACCGGAACAATAAGATCCGTCGCCATGAACTGACACGGTATGACAAGGAGGAAGACCGGACCCGGCATATCGAAGCCGTCCGTGCGCACAACGGACCGGTGGTCCTCCTCTATCGCGACGATGCGGGTCTCTTCTCCTTCATCGAATCACAAGTAGCCCGCACACAGCCGCCAGTCGCCGACGTGTGGACGGAACAGGGAGCACTCCACCAGATATTCCGGATCGCGGATCCCGGGGTCCTGGCTGAACTCGAACAACGCTTCGCCGCGGTCCCGGCGCTCTATATCGCCGACGGGCACCACCGCGCCAAGGCATCGGTGAACCTTGCCGATAAGATCCTCGCCTCCGGCAACCAGCCGGGCGACGAGGTCTGCCGGTTCATGGGGGTCATATTCGCCCACAACCGGGTGAAGATCCACGGGTACAGCCGCCTCCTTACTGACCTGGATCCCTATACTCCCGATACGTTCCTCAAAAAACTTGGCGAGCATTACACGGTCCGGCCATACGCGGCTGTCGATGGCAGCGTGTATAATATCACCCCCGCGATTACCGATCCGGAAAAGTACCATGTTGTCCATCTCTATCTCAGGGGAACGTGGTACGAGTGCACACGTCCGCGGGAGACCGGTCCTGAAACACCCAACACGCTTGATGTGGCTGTGCTCCAGAAGCACGTGCTCGAAGGGATGCTGGGCATCACCGACCCCCGGGGCGACGCACGCCTCCAGTACCTGGGAGGGGCCCGCCCGGTCTCCGACCTTGAAAAACTCGTGGATGACGGGACCTACCGGCTCGCGTTTGCCATGCAGCCGGTGAAGGTGGAAACGGTCCTTTCCATTGCCGACGCAGGGGGCATCATGCCGCCAAAATCCACCTGGTTCGAACCCAAACTGCTGAGCGGTCTCGTTGTCCATTCATTCGATTGAGACACCCCGCCGCTTTTTCATCCAATCCTTTATTGTTTTTTAACAGCGATGGTGTATGGTATGATCACCATCGCACTCCCGAAGGGCAGCCTTGAGGCGCAGACCCTCCAGCTGTTCAAGGAGGCAGACCTCGAGGTCCGACGCACGGACCGCGACTACAACCCCCGTATTGATGACCCCCGGATCGGAAAGGTCAAGATCCTCCGCCCGCAGGAGATCCCGACCTATGTTGACAAGGGATATTTCGACCTCGGCATCTCGGGCCTTGACTGGATCACCGAAACCGGTTCCGATGTCGTTGAGGTGGCAGACCTCTCCTACAGTAAGACCGGCGAGGGAAATGTCAAGATCGTTGTCGCGGTGCACCGTGACGAGCCCATCGAGAACGTCACCCAGATCCGGCCGGGCAGCCGGGTCACAACCGAATACCCGGGCCTGACAAAGAAGTTCTTCGAGGACCTGAAGATCCCGGTCCAGCTCTTCCACTCTTTTGGTGCATCGGAGGCGAAAGTCCCCGATCTGATGGACGTAGTCGTTGATCTAACCGAGACCGGGACAACACTCAGGAAGAACGGCCTCAAGATCATCGGCCAGATCATGGAGTCCCACACGGCGATCATCGCGAACAAGGCAAGCTGGGCAGACCCGGAGAAACGGCGCGAGATCGAGGAGATCCGGACCCTGCTCTTCGGTGTTATCGATGCCCGGCACAAGGTTCTCCTGACCATGAATGTCCCGACCGCATCTATGGAGAAGATCGTTGCGGCATTGCCGGCGATGAAGAAGCCGACGGTCAGCCGGCTCCATGGGATCGATTACTACAGCATCCAGACTGTTGTTCCCAAGAATTCGGTCAACGGGCTTATCCCGAAGCTCAAGAAGTGCGGCGCCGAGGACATCCTTGAGATACCAATCTCGAAGATTGTGCCGTGATGCCGGCACCAAAAAACTCCCGTGATTTTTTTAGTACGTCCACAGGTAACTGTGGCAGAATATAGCGCGGTTTAGCGGAAAAATGCACGGAGCTACCGGCAATCCGCGTTATCATGAAGAACCCCAAAAACCGCTGCCTCTTCCGATCGCACGGGAAAAATTATTCGAGTTTGATATAGATCGTTCCTCCCGATGCACTGATGCAGGTTGAACCGGATTGTGTTACCGAATCATCGGTACCCTCTGCCTGGGCAACGACCCGGAACTCGTAACATTTCCCTTTTACCCAGAGCGACGTATCCGACAGGGATAGTGTATAGTACGAGGGTGAATTGACCACCTGACTGCTGATCATCGTTATGCCACCGGGGATTGTCTGCCATGCCGCAGCACTATCCGCCACCCGGGACTGCAGCGTTTCTGTAACGGTTTTATCGCCGTCATAGGAGGTCTTCCATGCCAGCTTCCACACGGTTGGATCGGATGTAGTGACCGTGAGATCGCTGACTTGGAGTGTTTTTGTACCAAACACGGGATTTTCTCCCACCGGATATACCTTGCACTGCATTTCCGGGATGAACGCTGTCTGTGTCACCGGATTCGTGGTATCACTCATGTCGGTGAATGTAATAGAGGAGGTGCTGTCAGGGCCGAAGAGATCGAACGACCCCGCCTGGGTCAGTCTGAGGCGTAACGTTGCACTCCAGGTCTCGTTGAGCTTGATTGTTCCAACATTGTAGTTTATCTGGCGGGCACTCCATCCTGCTGTGTCGTCTTGGACTGTACTGAAGAGCTGGTGAAAGATACCGTGCTTGGTGATATTGGTCTTGTTGATATAGGTCGAACTGTCAGCAACAGGCGTCTTCACCTCATACACGTAGTCCATATACTGGGTGATGTCGCCTCCCGTATTGTCGTCGATTGTCACGGTCCCGAAATCGAGGGACACTTCCGTGTCACCTCCAGCGGTTTCCTGAAGATCGCCGGCAATCGCAATATACACGTCTTCGATATTTGCCGAAGAAGCTTCAAAGTACCTTCCACCGGTGGCTGTGGCAAGTGTTTCAAGCGTTGTCTTCCCGCCGCTGGAGATACTATCGCCGAATGCAATGGAATAGATTTTAATCCCGTTATAGCTTGCGTATGCAGCCATGTTCTGGTATCCGTCGGTATCGGAATAGGACATATATGATTCCGTTAAATCCTCAAAGTCCGTAGGACGCCACGATGTATAGCCGCGCCCCCGTGCAAGCGGGTCGCCATAGTAATTATAATCCCCATCGGAGAGGACGATAATGGCCTTGATCGCATTGGATCGAGCCCTCGCTGATTTCAGTTCCTGGACCGCTTTCCGGAGACCATCCCTCAGGGGGGTACCCGAGTAGGGAACCATGGAATTGATCGCCGTCTTGGCATCTGCAGGAACAGAAGTCAGTTCCCGGTCTACTGTTGCATAGTAGAGATAGGATGTCGGAGAGGACTTATAATGTTCATCTCTATACGATTGGTCGTCATGTGTATCCAGATCAATTCCGGGGCCCAGACCAGAATAGGTTGTGGCGGAAGTGTAATCACCTTTGTTTCCAAACGAGACAACCCCGATTTTGTCGTTCGTTCCCATCTCGTCGACAAATGCCGAAGATGCTGCCATAACGTTGACCATCCTGTCCGGGTTACCCTTCATCATACTTCCGGAACGATCGGTGGTGAGGACGACATCGATGGGATTCGGTTTGAGCGCTATGCCGTCGCCTTTGAGCTGGATAGTAAGGTTAAGTTCATCCCCGACATGAGCATTGTCGCATTTCATGGACGAATAGGTACTGAGATAAGGGTAGTTCTTCCAGACAAGAAGGATATCCCGCGATTTGGTGATAGTACCTGCCGTGTTCGTCCACCGTGCTGTCACGACCACCTGGCCGGTGGCCGTCGGATCGAATCCGGGCTGTCCTTCAGCTGCAAATGCCCCGGGGCTGAATTCTGTGGTTGCATACCCGTCGTCGCCAACCAGAACCGCTTCGGTCGGCCCGACTGCAAGCACCGGATCGGTTGCCCCAATATACACGGCATCATAGGTTGTGGTACCGAGCGAGAAATACACCTTCTCGTTTTTCACCGGGTTGCCCTTCGCATCGACAACCCGTGCCTGGAGAATGGCCCGGGTCGTACTGTCAACATCGAGACTTGCCATGGACTGCGGGTTGGCCGTAAACAGCAGGTCCACCGGATCGGTATTGTAGTATTCAATCTGCTGGCTGCAGTACCCTGCACTATAGGGATCCCGGCAGGTCGCGGCCGGATTAGCGGGGGAAGAGGCATTGAGCGTAAACACCCTCGCTTCATCCTGTGCCGGGAAGATAACCGTGACCTTGCCGTTGAGATTGGTATACTGTGTTGCACTCTGCCCGTCGGAGGATGTGCAGAGCACGGGCGCACTATGAATCGGGTTGCCGAATTTGTCGGTGAGCGTGTAGGTAATGGTCACATCGTTGACCGGGAGACCGTCTGCCGGGAGGGGTGATTTCGTTCCTTCCATGTTGATGGCGCGGGTCTGCTCGATATACGAGGGCGTCTCCTCTGCAACACCGATAACCGTTTTGGAGGGCATTATCACCATATTGCCGATACGATACATCCAGAGCTTGTTCTCTCCTGCAACGGTGGAGAGCCTTAAGTCAATGGATACATTACCCTCTGTATCTGTATAATACGTTTTTTCGGTTACGAAATTTGTACCATCCTTTAATCCGACACCATCCTCTCCGGTAACGGTGATCTGGACAGCCTCAGGGGCATTCTTACTATCAACGCGGTTATTCCAGTAATCGTAAACAGTAAGATTTACCCGGGTCTCCGAACCAACGGGTAACTCTGTCGGATACGCATCAAAACTCGCTTTTTCAGGGATGCCGTGATCGATCCGCTGGAATGTCGTGAACGTAACGGGAAGTGTCTGGCCATCGTTGACGGACACCGTTGCATGAATGGTAGCATTGCCACTGATCGTTTTAACAGAAAATACTGCTGTTGCCACTCCATTCACATCGGTTTTGACAGGTGTTGTCGGAGAGATCGTCCCCAGAACCTGCGAGGCAGTATCGAGGGTGAAGGTTACATCCGCATTCGCGACAGGCGCAGTCGCCGTATCCACTACCGTCACGGTGATGACGGAACTGTCCGCACCGTTTGCAGTGATCCATCCCGGGGCACTTATCGTCGATAAGGAAAGATCCAGTGCTGCTACTGCAGAACTGCTCAGGAGGAGAAGTCCGAATAGAACCAGAATTGTTTGTTTCACTATCCTGCCTCCGTTCTGAGCAAGTTTCTCCACGTAATAGTATATATAATTTTTTATTTAAAATTTTGGTCAATTTATTGTTAGATTTGTGAAAAAACAAAAATTTTCACATTTATTGATATTATACCGCACTATTTCTGACCGTTTGGGACACAAGAATCAGATTGCTGGCCGGGCTCTTCCAGGGAACAAGTTAATTTTATAAGAGTGCAATTTTTCTCGATTTGTTTTCTGACAGGAAATGGGCTAAAGGGAGGGATTGCCGGTATCTTTTCTTCAGGTATACATGAGTAAGCGGTTTTGTGAAAAAATCCACCCGGTTGTTCTTAATCAGGATAATAAATGGAAAATTCGACCTACCGCAATTAACGAATGTTTATATCCCTGATCTCTCTTATAAACCATTGGGCAATCTCATGAAAAGAATGAAATATCTTCTTTTTTTTATCGTGATAGCAGTCGCTGTTCTTGGAGTACTTGGCATTATTTCCCTGCCATCACTCACAGTCTTTCCTGATACCACGGAGCCAAAAGCCAATACGAGTTTCATTATGCTCAACAAGTCTGATCCGTTCACCGGGATCAGTTTTGATGATGTGGCATCCCGCATACCGGTGAGCATGTCTGGTATGGAAGAAAACGCTACTGCAACACCCAGTATCCGGATGATCCAAGGATATGGTCTCGATCCCACGGGCAATGCCAGCAGTTGGGATGTCATTATCTGCCAATCTGGGCAGACAACCCTGGTGACCTATAACCACCATGGAGAGAGAACGTATAACTGGTCAGGCACATGCCCGGAACAGGATATTAACCTCGGCCGTATAATAACGCCGCGGGATCTGTTCCTGAAAAACAGGGACAGGATCTTCCTGCAACCGGACTCGGCCGCAAACGAGTCGCGGGAACTGGCTCTCGCAGGGAGTACTTACTTCCTTACCATCACCAGCACAGGACGGCAACGGGATCTCAGATTCGATGCAATAACAGGAGCGCTGACTTCCACCAATGACTGACGATACCGGTGCAATGTCGATTGACTTTCTGGTCGGATTCACCATATTCATGCTTGCATTCATCTGGGTAGCAACCATGATTCCCGGACTGTTCATCGGGCTCCAGTCCCACACAATCGATTTCGATGCCGTTGCGTACCGGACAGGAGTCATCCTTGCAGAGGATCCCGGGGATGTCGGTTCTTTGGCAGCAGCCGGCATTCCCTGGGAGCTGCAGTCGAACCCGGGCCAGTACCCGGACAAAATTGCCCGGTTCGGTCTTGCCGTCTCAAAAGACACCCCGGGAATTCTCGATGAAACCAAGGTAGACCGGTTTTTCAACACCACGGAGTTTGTCTATCCCACGGACTACCAGAAATGGGCGATATTCGGGGATTTCCCTTACCGGTTCAATATCTCCCTGAAAGAGGAAGGAAAAGATACCCTCAGGTCAGTCGGTGACATAATTCCCGTCAATTACCCGTATGGCTACATACGCAGGGACGTAAAAATCCGGAGCGGGAGCAATACGACGATCGGTGAGACAATAATCAAGACATACCACTATAACAATACCGAAGAAGTGTTTAATCACCGGTTCTCCATCATGATCAATACATCGTCCCTGTTATTCGACGATGTAGGAATGCTGAAGAGTCCGACCGGGGATGCAGCGTACCGCTTCAACCCCATGAGGGACAGGATCATCATCAATATCACGGATTTTGATAAAATGCCGGAACCGTTAAAACCGGGAACCACCAAGTCAGTGTCAAACGTCCAGTTTTACACGAGATCCTATGCGATGTCCACGCTCGACCCGTTACCGGCAGTGTCCCCCAGCAGGTTCCTCTATATGGATGGGGAAACGACAGCAGTTCCTGCATTCCCGGCGGTTTTTTCAAATGGCATATCGATGGTATTTGAACCGGGCTTTTTCAATACAATTGGCGATATAGGTACCGACGATACGATCTTCATCAACCTGACATTTACGGTAAATCAAAAGCAGCAGTTCCTGAACAACACACACACCGAGCCGTTCCCGTATGACTATAACCCCGTGAATGTCACCCAGCCCGAACTGGCCGATGCGGTGATGGAGGTGGCGGTATGGTAAATGCAGACGGGCAGCTGTACACCATCGAGGGGGTTGCAGCAGCGCTCATCCTCCTCCTGACCGCGTACATTGTGGTGAACTCCACATCCGTATATACCGCGGGGGACACCCACATCAGCGATATGCAGCTTGAAGTCGTGGGGGACGATGCACTGAAGATGATGAACACTGCGCCCAACATCTCGGTTGACAAAACCTCCCTGCAAACCATTGTTGAGACGGGCGATTCTGCGCAGTTCCGGACGATGTTTGATACTATCGTGAATGCAAAGACCGGCACAGACCGGGATCGTATCCAGTTCATGGCAAACGTTACCTGCGAACGGGACGGAGTTGTCAGCAGTGTACCTTTAAGTGAGTCTTCCCATATGTTTACGGGAGGAGAACATGCTGTGCGGGTATCCGAGTGGGTCATTGTTGACAGTTCTGACTGTACGGATCCCTCATCCGGTAAACATGCCGTTTTAGTGGAGGCATTAGTATGGCGCGACTGAACGATGATGCGCAGTGGATTGTGCTTATGGGGTTTGTCGTGAGTTTTGCCCTGTTCTTTATCGCGATCCTGATCAACCAGTCAACGGTTGTAGGGCAGACCACCGCCGAGGCGGTATCGGAATTCCCCAAAACGGATATCCGTGAGGTACGGGGCATGATCATCCAGTCTGAATTCCTTGATGACGAAAACGACAAAACCACCGTGCAGAGGGAGATACGGAACCTTTCCTTAAGCAGGCATAATGCCGTGGTAAATTTCTCCTCAAACCGGCCGGGAGGATCGGATCCCTACACGTATATTGAAATTCACTACAACAACGGGGTGACAGCATATAATGAGACGTGGAGATCAGAATAAACAATACCCGGGCGGGACTGATGACGGGGTGGCAACCCTGATCGAGTATATCCTGATCTCCGGTGTCCTTACTGGCCTGTTTGTTGTCGTACTCCTTCTCACGAATACTCACTTTATGGAAATGCCGTCGAAAACAATCACGTACTCGGCATATACTGACATCAGCAACGGCATCTCCACAAGGATCGTTGATATCTACTCCATCGCGCCTGCCAACGGGAATATCACGTCGCGGTTCGATATCCCGGATGAGGTTGCCGGGAGGGAATACCTTGTTGAAGTCGGGAATCTTTACGGTGAGGACCTCACGGCTCAGACCGTACGCATCAGCGGGAATTCTGTCATCGCCAATGTGGCAATCGCGGGGATAGGATCCACGCGGAGGGCCGGGGGGAACACGACGAGCAGCGGTTTGAACAGGATCAGTTACAATTCCGGAGGATTTGTATGACAACGAGGGCATTCCAGGAATCGTGCACAGACGGCGTATCGGAGTCCATCGGGTTTCTCCTCATTTTCACGCTGATGATGGCGGGCATCGGCCTTGTGACCCTGTACGGGTACCCGCTGCTGATGCAGCAGCAGACCGGCGCCGATGAGCAGATCATGGAAAAGAACATGATCGTGCTCCAGAATGATGTCAAAAGCCTTGCCTACAAGACGGTCCCCTACAAGGAGACCGCACTCAAGATCGGCGGGGGTTCGCTGACGGTATTCAATTCGAGCACAACACCCCAGGTTTTCACCATCAGCATTCATGATTCCTCCACAACATACGTGAACGAATTCCATCCCGGGGATCTCCGGTACGTGTCTGAGAGCGCAAGGACCGACCTCTCCCTCCAGAACGGGGCGGTCGTGAAACGGGACCGTGCCGGCCAGGGATCCGTGATGCTTGCCGAGCCACGCTGGTTCTATGACTCCGCGGCCAATATGATGGTGATCAATCTCATCTCCTTCAACAGCACGGATCTCATGGGACGCTCAGGAATTGGGATGGTTCAGATGGCACTCAAGGACAACAGTTATTCCAGCATACCGGTCCCCGCCACAACAACCGTCCTTCTCGATTATACGTCGCCCGATCCCACTGACGCGGATTTCTCCATTGCCTGGGACAATTATTTCACCAATACTGTAAAGATGGAGCGCCAGTCTTCCGCTGCTGGTCCCACCATAACCTACAAACTGCCCCTGGATTCCACGAGAGATGGCACCCTTGTGATAAAAAAATACGACATTCTGATCAAATCCGTGTAAGCATGTCGGCGATATATCGACACTGTTTTTCTTCATCCTGATAAAGAATAAAACAAGAGAGACGAGTTTACAGGTAATTATTCCGCCGTAGCCACTCCACCTGCGGGCCGGTGTAGCGGTACACGATATCGCATTTCTCGTCCTGGAAGTTCCACGGGATGACAATCAGGATATCGCCTTCCCGGATCCAGACTTTCTTTTTGATCTTTCCCTTGATCCTTCCCATTCGGGTCACGCCGTCAAAGCAGCGGATGCGGATGTGATTTGCACCCATCATGAGCTCGGCACTGCCGAACATCTCCCGGTTGCGTTTCTGGGGCAGCCTGACCCTGATGATCTCATCGCCGGGGGGTGCTGCCGGTTTCTTCTCTGTCAGTGGAATCTCTCCCTTGATCCCGTTAAGACGGCTGGTACGTGCTTAATTGTTGGCGTTTGGGAAAATATAGTTATTCTTACGGGGTTTGGACTGCACATTGTTACGGGCCGGTAAACCCCGCCAGTGCGAGGACCGGCGCGAGGATCATGACCGCACCAACACCGGCAATGAAGATACCGGATGCATGGTTGATCAGCGTCAGGTTCCTTTCCGTGAGCCATGCCCGGAGCGACCCGACCATCCCGCACAGGATGATCCACCATAACGCCGAACCGGCAACGAAACCGGAGACAAACCAGCCTGCGGATACCAGCGATGTCCCGCCAAAGACAAAACCATAGCCCGGCAGGGTGACCATGAGAAAGACCAGCGTCATCGGGTTTGCCAGGGCAAGGGCGAGCATCGAGAAAAAATCTTTTGAATACCGCTTCTGGCCGGTCTTGTCCTGCCTGCGGTCAGGAACAAACCCGATAATCCTCACACCGACAACAATGAGGACCAGCCCGGCAAAGATCCTGAGCGGGACTTCAAAGGAGAGGATAAATCCGGAGATGGCGGCAAGCCCGAGGAATGCAATGACCGCATAGACAGAATCGGCAACGGTAATGCCAAACCCGGAGAGAAGGCCGTGAAGCCTGCCGGACAAGAGGGTCCGCTGGATGCAGATGAGAGACAACGGCCCGACTGGTACGGCAAGGATGAGGCCAACGATGATCCCCTGAATGACAAGCCCTATGTCCATAGCGCAAATCCGGTGTACCGGGTACTCTGTTGACTGTGTCCCGTCATCAATGTTGCAGTGTCATGCCAGAAAAGCGTCGGGCCGGCACGGAAGGCTGCTGCCCGGCACACCAATGCGATAAAAACCCGGGTCACATAACGACCCGGGTCACGACACCGTGGATCTTCTCCGGGGGAAGGGCATAGAACTGGATAAACGGCGGGGTGTTCTTCTTGATGATGCCGTAGATCTTCCAGATGAGCGTATCGGAGACCACGCTCTCGATGCCGTAGAAGATCGTCTTCTCGTCGATCCCCTTCTCCTGCAATAGTTTCACCACGTCCACGATCTCCATGTACCCGCATTCCACCCGGAAGATGTGGAGGCCGGGAGCGATCGCGGTGTCAAAATCCGTTGTAATGCCAAATGGCTTCTCCGTGATCTGGATGGAGACAAGGATATTATTCTCGTACAAAATCTCGTTTTTGAAGATGACCTGGGGGAGGTAGGGAGAGAGCCTGTGGACATCCCCGACGAAATAAAGAGCAGTCCCGCGGATCTTGTGCAGGTTCGCGTAGCTCTCCTTGTACTTCGGGAGGAACTCCTCGATGGGAACTGGGCGGAGGATCGCGTGGAGCCGGTCCTGGCCGAGGATGAACGTGACGATAACGATGAGCGGGATGGTGGCGATGAAGAACGACCAGTATGCACCATGGGGGATCTTGAAGAGCGTGGAAATGAAGAAGATCGCGTCGAGGGCGATCAGGGTGCCGGCAATGAGCATCTTTATCTTCTGGTCCCGCTTGAAGAAGATGATCGTCATCAGGATAGCGGAGATCATCATCGAGCCCGAGACGGCGAGGCCGTACGCGGCCGAGAGGTTCTCCGATGACTGGAACTCAAAGATGACAAGGAGGACGCCAAAGAGGAGCATCCAGTTGACCGCGTCGATGTAGATCTGGGACCGGAGCTCCGGGGAGGTGTACTCGACCTTCATCTTGGGGATGATCTTTTTCATCATTCCCTGGTACATGATCGAGAACATCCCGGAGATCATCGCCTGCGAGGCAATGACCGTAGCGCAGATGGAGAGGATTAAAAACGGGACCAGGAACAGGGGATTGATGTGGTTGATCATGGAGAAGAGGACATTATGGGTATTGTCCGTCTGCATGACGTACGCCCCCTGCCCGAGATAACTGAGCACGAGAGCCGGGAAGACCACCGCCCAGCCCTTGACAATCGGTTCCCGGCCCAGGTGCCCCATGTCTGCGTACAGTGCTTCGCCACCGGTGACACAGAGGATGACGGCCGACATGACCATCAGCGATGCCCAACCGTTGTCGATAATGAAATCGATGGCATAGGTCGGGCTTAAGGCAAAGAGCACCTGCGGGGCAGCGATGATCGAGATTACCCCGGAGAAGGCAAGGGCAGCGAACCAGACCACCATGATGGGCCCGAAGGTCCAGGCAACGCGATCAGTCCCGCGTTTCTGGAAGAGGAAGAGCCCGATGGCAATTACGGCAGCGATGAGGAGGAGCGTGAACTGCGGGATCCCTTCAAACCCGGGTATCAGGGTAATCCCCTCGACCGCCGAGAGGATACTGATCGCCGGGGTGATTACCCCGTCGCCGATGAAGAGGGCAATCCCGATGATGGTGAGAACAGAGACCACGGACGCGGCAATGCCGGGCTGCAGGAGCGTATCAACGATATTTTTCAAAACGATGGTCCCGCCCTCACCCTTGTCGGAAAGAGACATCGCAAGCCAGATGTACTGGACCGAGATGACGATAAGGAGCGTCCAGGTGACAAGGGAGAGGAGACCAAAGATGTTGAACGAGGACGGGATCATAAAGAGCATGACCGCACCCATCGTGTAGATAGGGCTCGTCCCGATATCCCCGAACACGAGGCCGAGGGACTTGACGATCTTCGATAAAGGACTCCCCGTCTCGCCCATTATCCCATTGGTTGGGGCTGGGATTGGGTAAACCTTTTCATTTCCTGCGCCGTGAGGGAACACCGGAAAAAAGGATTAATCAAGCCCGAACCTGCGGATGATCTTCTCCCGTATCGCATCCTTGGGATACGCTCCGATAACCCGGTCCACCAGCTGGCCGCGGGAGAAGAGCATGATCGCCGGGATGGCATCGATGTTGAACTGCATGGCAATCCGCCTGTTATCGTCGGTGTTGCATTTGCCAAAAGCGACCCTGCCTGCAAATTCAATGGAGAGCTCGTCCATGACCGGCGCAATCCTCCGGCAGGGTCCGCACCATTCCGCCCAGAAATCGATGACCGCAAACGGGTTTGTGGTCACGAATTGCTGGAAGTGCATCTCATCAACGTTCTGTACTCCGCCCCTGCCTGCGTCCTGCATTTTTCCGGTCAACTCCTGCATCCGCTTCTCCCGTATACGGGCAAGCTCGTCATCCATGGATTCACTATACCGTTGTGCCGATATAATGCTAGCGGAGATGGCGGGAGAAGCCGGGACGGGAGAGTGAGTAAAGTATATCAGCGCCGCCTGACTATATTATAACCCTGATTACAAGGAAGCGAGGTAGGGTAGTCAGGATATCCCGACGGGCTCATAACCCGTAGATCGATGGTTCAAATCCATCCCTCGCTACTGGCTGTTTTAAAAAATCATTGTGCGGGAGATTACTTTCTCCAGCCAAAGGCGATGACTGCAAAGGCAGCACCGGTAACTGCAATCCATCCCAGCGGGGATTTTGCCGGCATTGTCCCGGCAGGAGCGGGACCGCAGCCTGTTTTCACGGCAGCAATTTTTTCTTCTGCAGTGCCAAAGCCCGGCCAGGGAAGCACGTACTCCCTGTCGAGCGCGATCGAGTGTTCCAGTGCTGCCTCTGCACCTTTACAGTCTCCCATGGCGGAAAGAATCACGCCCTTTACGTGCCAGTAATGGGCGTTTTCAGGAGACTGCGCAAGTGCAGCATCAATAGCAGCCAGGGCCTCGGTATTTCGCCCCAAGCCACTTTCGGACAATGCCTTCACGCCATAGTTTGCCGTATAGTTTGCATCCAAAGAGATGCCAGTCTCCGCATCGTTGAGGGCCGCAGAATAATTCTCAAGCGCGAGATACCCGTATCCCCGGTTCGCGTACCGGACTGCCTTTGGGTCCAGCGGGATCGCTTTTGAGACAATCTCAACAGACTTCTGGTACTGTCCCATCTTCCGGTACGTGTAGCCCTGGAGGCAGAGGAGGTCCGGGTTGTCCGGGTACCATGCAAGGCCCCGGGTCGTGACGGTAAGCGCAAGCGTCCAGTTCGACTCCGCGACTGCTTCCTTTGCTTCCGCACTATATGCCGCAGCATCCTGAGGGGGGGTACCCGATGTATCGGCTGCGGCAGATGAAACCCCGGCAACGGCCGGGGCCGCGGCAGCAGCGGCGATCAACAGGCAGAGCGAGAACAGGATGACGGTGACGAGTCTGGCGGGCACTCTCATGAAGGATCACTGAGGAGAGGTACAACGCGGGACTACATAGTCCTGCGGTCGGAAAACGGGATCCCGAGATGGGTTCCTTACGGCGTCCCGCCTTTCCGGGCAACGGTGACAATGAATGTCCGGTTCCGGTACACCACGTCCACATCAGAGAATCCGGCTTCCTTCAGCCATGCGAGCTGGTCGGAGAGCTTCTCGTTCTTGTCCAGCGTGTCCCGGCGTCTCAGGATCTCGGCATGCTGCTCTGCACTCATCGGGCCGGATTTCAAAAAATCGTTCCAGTACTCCAGGTACCGCTCCCGGAAGTACGGTGTCTCACCGTCAGCCTGGTCGGCATTGACAAACATGCCGCCGGGCCGGAGCGCCGTGTAGATCCGTGCAAAGAGCCGGCGCTTGTCTTCCGGAGCAAGATGGTGGATCGAGAGCGCCGAGCAGGCAATATCGTACGGCCCGCCGAGATCGCCCGAGGAGTAATCGCGCAAAATATACTCCGTGTGCTCCCGGCCGGCGAACCGCTGCCGTGCCATCTCCAGCATGTTCTCGGCAATGTCAATAAGTGTCAGGTGCGCCTCCGGGAACTTTTCCAGCAGATACGCAGAGAAGAGGCCGGTCCCGGCACCGATGTCGAGGATTGCAGGCAGGTCCGAATCCGATTCCGCGGCCCAGACGGCGGTATCGTAAAAGTCCCGGAGATCCGGGATGATATGCTCCCGCTGCCGGTCATAGTCCTGCGCAAAACGGTTGAACGCGTGCCGGATGTGTTGCATGAATCCTTCTCCCACGTTACTGGGGCATCCCGGGTTTCGGCGTCTTCTCGCGGATGGAGACCATGACGGCAAGGAACTGCCCTCTGTTGTCCAGAAGCGGCCGGACATTGATCCGTACCTTGCGGCGCTTGGATGTCGTTGTCACCATCGCGGTATTGGATTCGTGGACTACGCCGGTCATGTGGTTTGCGCATTCGGCAACCGGATCCTTGAGCTGCTCGTCGGTCTTGTCGTTGATGAACATCATGACCTCGCGCCAGTGCTTCAGGTAAATGTCCTTTGCCGGGATATCCATGTACCAGAGCGCTGTCGGGTTGAAGTAGATGATCCGGCCCCGCTTGTCGGTCATGATGACCGCGTCGAGCATCTCCTTGATCTTGCCGGGTTCTCCCGCGGGATACTGCCTCGCGGACTTCGGCCGCTGGTTGTGGTTGTAGATCGCAAGATCCACGTTGGTCGCGATCTCGATGGGGGTGAACGGCTTGAAGATTACCCCATATGGCTGGGAGAACTTTGCCCTGCTGATCTTCCCCTCATCAGTGCAGCCGGTGACGAACAGGATGGGGTAGGAGAAGAGCTGGAAGATGTAATGCGCTGCCTCAAGGCCATCCATCTTCCCTGCAAGGCCCACGTCCATGATGATGAGATCGGGGTCAAGCTCGGCCGATTTGATCACTGCCTCCTCGCCCGTGGTGACGACGCCTGCCACCGAGTATCCCTTCTTCTGGAGCATGGTTGCAAGAAGATGCGTGATGATAGTGTCGTCTTCGACAATGAGGATACGGGAGGCAGAGGGAGGCATGGATCACTCAGGACCGGTTTGTCCCTTAAAGGTTATCGCCGGATCTATAAAATATTTGGATTTCTATGGATGGCACTGATCAGGCCTCGAACGTCCCGAGCTTGGTCTGGTACGTTGCATCAACAAAGTCCACCTGGCTGGGCCGTGCATTCTCGCCTTCAATGGGGAGCGGATAGCAGCCGGTCAGGCAGCCAAGGCAGAGGTTCTCACCTTCAAACCCGGTCGCCTTAATCAGGCCCTCAAGCGAGATGTGGTGGAGGGTGGTTGCAGTGATGCTCTTCCGCACCTCTTCCTCGGTCCGGTTGTGGGCGATGAGTTCTTCCCGTGTGGGGAAATCCGTTCCAAGGTAACAGGGGGCCTTGATGGCCGGTGAGCCGATCCTCACGTGGATCTCCCGTGCACCGGCATCCCGGACAATGCCGATTATCCGCTTCGATGTCGTGCCCCGGACGATGCTGTCGTCAACGAGGACGACCGACTTGTCCTTCAGGTGCGCCGGGATCGGGTTGAGTTTCATCCGCACGGCCCGCTCCCGTTCCTTCTGTGTGGGCATGATGAAGGTCCGCCCCATGTACCGGTTCTTCATCAGGCACTCGACAAACGGGATCTTCGAGCCCTCGGCATACCCGATCGCGTGTGCGGTCCCGGAGTCCGGGACCGAGGAGACCGAGTCCGCCTTCACCGGATCCTCCTCATACAGCGTTTTTCCGATCTTGCGCCGCACATCGTACACGAGCACCCCGTCGATGATCGAGTCTGCCCGGGCAAAGTAGATGTACTCAAAGACGCAGTGTGCACGCCGGCCGGCCACCGCCACCTGCATGCACCGGATCCCCTCTGCATCGATCCGGATTAGCTCGCCGGGCTTCACGTCCCGGAGGAACTTTGCGGAGAGGGCGTCCATGGCAACACTCTCGGAGGCAAGCATGTATCCGTTCTCGGTCTTCCCGATGCCCAGGGGCTTGATCCCGAGCGGGTCGCGGAAGCCGTACATAACCCCGTCAATCATGATGAGGGTGGCGTACGACCCCACGAGCTTGTGCATGCAGGTCCTGACCGCGTCCTCGACCGACCCTGAGTTGCTGAGCGCGTTGATCAGGATCTTTGCGATGATCTCCGTGTCGGTGGTGGTGATGAAGATCTGGCCTGAGCGTTCATAGCCGGCCCGGAGCTCACTCGTATTGACAAGGTTCCCGTTGTGGGCAATGGAGATGAAATGCTCCTGGAACCGGAAGTTCAATGGCTGGATATTTTCCGGAAGGTTCTGGCCCGTGGTCGGGTACCGCACATGGCCGATACCGATCGTTCCTTTCAGGTCAGTCAAAACAGAAGGAGAGAAGACATCGGCAACCAGACCGCTCCCCTTGAATTTATGGAGGCTGGTGCCGTCAAACGTGGAGATCCCGGCGCTCTCCTGCCCGCGGTGCTGGAGAGCGTACAGGGCATAATAGAGCTGGATTGAGACACCGCCAGCATCCACGATGCCAACGATTCCACACATGGTACAACCCTATTAATGCGTCGGGACTTTTGGTCTCTTCGTATCCCACTTGTAGCTCGAGATCTTCGTGCTCTTGCCGAATCCGCAGGCAGAGCAGACTTTCTTGTTGGCGTGGAACGAGATCTTCCCGCAGCGCCGGCAGGCGATGTGGGTGAACTTGTTCCGCTTACCCATTGACGGAGTGCCTTTTGACATGTTTGTTTCACCTTATTCGAGTGATGGAGAGATATAAATCACGTTGTCTCCGCGGACGATGAGCGTGCCTACCTTCTGGACCTGTCCGTTCTCCACTTCCTCGGCCTTATCAAGCACGAGGTTCATATGTACATCATATCCCTGGAGAACGCCCCGGATTTCTCTCCCGCCTTTGAGAGATACAATAACGGGCTGACGGTTCAGCACCTGATCCAAAATATCCAACGGCCTTTTGGTCATAATAATACCCTGTTACCATCGCTCTGGAGTAATATATGTGTGCGAGCGGATCACTTAAACATACCGTAGATCCCAGCATGGCAATAAAATTTCCTGCACAAGCGTCCCCTTGCAGTTGTGAAAAACAGGCCGGGATGCAAATTTTTTTCATGCCTCCGCTCTGAATGATGTGCAGAACGATGAAAAAGATTGTCGTAAAGAAGCGCCACTCGATCCGGAAGAGCCAGGCGCAGGATTTGCTCACCCGCTTATCGGAGCAGATCGGTCCCTCGGCAAAGCTGTTCAGCGCCGATATGATCGAGGTCCTCGAGACCACGGCGAATGTCTCGCTCTACATGGTGAATAAAAAGCCGGTCCTGATGGCCACGGAAACGTGGGTCTTCCCGACGCTCAAAGGGGCGGTGCAGTACCCGTTTCCCGAGCGCCGGGTCGTGGTGGACGCCGGCGCGATCCCGTACGTGGTGAACGGCGCCGACATCATGCGCCCCGGGATCGTCTCGTGCACGGACGACATAACTGCCGGGATGCCGGTCCAGATCGTGGACGAGCGGCACGGTAAGGCACTGGCCATCGGAATTGCCCTCTTTGATGCGCCCGGGTTGCGTGCTGCAACGGCAGGAAAGATGGTAAAAAAGTTCCATCACGTCGGTGACGAGATCTGGAACATGGAAATATGAGCCGGAACCGGATCCGGCGGGCATGCGGAAAAACGGCCGATTTGCCCTTTTTTTTAGGAAAAATCCCTTACCGGCGGGCTCTGAATAGATACTATTAAATAATTTTCTTCATTAAGTTTTTTTATGGTTAAGATCATAGACACCCTCCTTGGAAAGAGCGCCTCCCACGCGGACGACGAATACATGGAACTGGACCTTGCCTCGTACGAGGAACACGGCGGCGGTCCGGCCCTTCTTGTGAAGATTGCAACGATCAGCGACCTCAAGGACACGCCCCGTGTCAAGGACGAGGTCTACTCCGGCAACATCGTGATCGTTGATATTTCCCGGCTCAAGATGGACAAGATCTCGTACGAGCGTGTCTTAAAGGACTTGAAGGAAGTCGCAAAGGACGTCAACGGGGACATCATCGGCCTCGGCGACCAGCGCTATGTTGTCTTAACGCCCATGTCGGTCAAGATCTCCCGCGACAAGATCGGTGGATAATCGCGTGGAGACGAAAGTCCCGGGACCGTGTCCAAGCTGCAATACTGAAATCGACTATCTCTACAAGACAGAGAATATTCCCTATTTTTCCGATATCCTCATCATCTCCGCCATCTGCCCGTCCTGCGGGTACAAGTTCGTGGACACCCAGCTCTTAAAGCATGGCGAACCGGCGCGGTACACACTCCCCGTTGAGAAGGAGGACGACCTCGCGGCCCGCGTTGTCCGGAGCATGAGCGCCAGCATCGAGATCCCCGAGCTCGGCGTCCGCATCGACCCCGGCCCCCAGTGCCAAGGATTTGTCTCGAACGTGGAAGGGGTGCTCGACCGGATCGAGCAGGTTGTCAAGGGTGCTCTGAAATGGGGAACCGATGTGGAGAAAGAAAACGCTGCGGAGCTTTTAGCTGACATTGCAAGGGTGAAGGCCGGACTGTACCCGATTACGCTGATTGTTGAAGATCCAAGTGGGAACAGTGGAATTGAGAGCGAGAGGGTCGTGAAGGAAAAGTACGAACCGGAAGAGGAATAATTCCTAATACAGGAAAACTGTTATTTTTTGATTTCTGAATCTTTTTTATTGCAATTCATCACAAACGGCAAGCATCCTGATCAATCTTACAGGGAGACGATAATTGGGGTGGCAAGTGAAAAACAAACTCATGAAAAACAAACTCATTGTTTTAGTTTTGCTAGTTTTATGGTTGAGCCCTTCCCATGGGAGCTTGAGGTTCAGGATACTCTGTGATAGAATTTAATGTCTCCAATTTTTTTGGGGGATTTTGGAAATCCCAAACCGTCATACAATAAATTACTATCATTAATCCCAATGTAATCATCAATGCAAAATATCCAAGTGAAACCAACAAAGACTGGCCATCTCCGACAAGAAAGTACACAAGAATACAAATTTCGGAAATAAAAAAGCAAATTACCAAAAATAATGTATTATATATAACTTTTGTCCATGCTGCTTTAGAGTCTGTTGTAAAAAGAGTGGGATCACCAAGATTATTTTTTATTGAAAATTCGTGTCTGCCTAAATCAAACATACTTTTTACACCAGTCATCGATAGCGTCATTCCTGCGATACCGCCGACAATAACTGGGGTGCTAGGATCAAAAATTATCATTTATACCAAAACCACTCGATTTTATTCTATTGTATTTAACTGACCTATTTCTTCAGGTGTGGCAATGATTTTAATACGTCTCTTGTTCTTATATTCTTCAAAATATTTTTTGACGAGACTAATATTTTCTTTTTCTGCATTTTCAACAGCTGTTGCACACCCATAGTTATCTACATCGGAATGAGGATCTTCGTAAAGAATATTACCATTGATTATACAGAAGTGTTTTTCGGGCCGTTCTTCTGCGACCATTAGTGTAAGTTTATCCGGATAATCTATCTTCAATTGCTTTAATTTCTCTTTTGTGGCCACATTTCGTAATTTGGGGCCAGTGATTATTTCAACACTATATCCATTATAAATGGCTTCTTGAATATTCTGAACTAACGAACACTCACCCACAATAAAAATTATTTTTTTATCACGTTTGCTTTTAGGAGTGTCAACAATCCATGAGCGTCGCAATAGCCGCGGTAAACTTACACCATGCTTGTTATGATGTTCCACTCGGTATATATTGCCTAATTTGGCATATGGTGAAAACAAAGATATAAGACCGGGCATTCCTCATCTCATCATTTTTGGCGAGCTCAATATGGCGGGTTCAATATGTTTGCATTTCAAAGATTTAAATATGACTTTTTAGTTTGCTGAGTGTTGATTTAAACAATAACCACTCTGTAGCAATGATATATAAATATTTTTAAAAAATTATCGGATTCGCCTTAGAATTCCAATTAATTGGAAAATACACTCACGGATTTATTTTATTTTTGATTCTCTCACTTAAATAAAGAGGAAAATACCGATTTGCGCAATATATGTCTATCCTTCTATCACCAACCACTATCTATGAGTGACATGTGAATTTAGAAACCTTCGTGCAACACCAATCGTTTGAGCAGTGGATCAACCGCTACCGCAATAGAACCATTTTTGAAAAATTTTTATGCGATAAAACATTTTCAGAGATCTGATTTCCCCTTCTGCTGCAACCATTCATCCATGTCAAAAATATAAAGTATTATTATATAATAAATTGGCGATGGAAATTTCCCGAGAAATCTTTTAAATTTTCGGAACAAGCGCAAATTCACGCCATTATATCCAGAACACAACAGAGGCAAAGAGCCATCATCATAGGAGCCACCATCAATGGACAATAACAATACCTCAACATCTACTAGCCCGACCATTAATAAAAAACACAAACCGCAGAGGCCTTAGCCATGAAACGCGGCCGCCCATCAACAATCGGCATCGACAACGCCATCCCCATCGCAAAGAAACGCGGCTGCATGATGAGAGTAACGTACTCTTCCGACAGCGTCTGCGATTTTTTTATCCGGCCCGTAACGCACGTGGCTTTTATCCGGCTTATTCGCATTGAAAAGATCGTGGCGCCGGTCAACGAGATCGAGCACGAGTACCGCTAGATCATTGCCGAGCTCCGGTTATTCCCGCAATCGCTGCAGATCCAGAAAGAACTCTGGGTCTACAACAAGTACGGAACGTATCGTTTCTTCCGGCTGACCGATGATGGCCTGGAAGAAATCCCGCAGAGCGGGGAGCTGGCCAAGAACAAAAAACCGGAACCTAATGCCAGGACAGATGGGTGGAACAATCCGGATACGAAACCGCTACCGGGAAGGTCAACAAGGAGACCCTTGGGAAGCCTCCGTCGTAGACTATGGTCTGTCCCTGGATGAGGGATCCTCCTCGGATACCAGACAGAGGGTTATCTGTCGAAGAATTCCCATTGGGGAATTCTTCTCCTGCTTCAGGTCTTATGACCTGTCGCACGTCGGAGAATTCTGACCCGACAAGACCCTTTAGGACTAAGTACCCCAAAAAGCAGGACTAAATCGCGAAAATACAGAACTAAGTCCCTCATTTTTCCCGTTTTTACGTCGTAAAAAAAGAGACGCAAATAGCGCTAAGACAGCCGCGAAAGTCAGGTCCGGACAGGCTGAGGGATGTCGTTTTGGAGAGAATGGGGTGTCCGGATCGAGTCTGCCGACGAGGGAGTTGCCCTCCCTTGTGCCTCCGACTAGTTCGAAAACCAGGAGGATGAGAAGAACTCGCAAGAGTTCTTCGAAGCAGAGAGTCGAAGAGCCTTCGGCTCAGGTGAAGGTTGTTGACCTTCTCCTGCCGCGAGTCAGAACACTCGCGGCATTCTCCTGCTTCGGGTCTGATGACCCTCATCACCCCCAAGAGCGTCAAACCTCCGGAAGATCTTCAGAAAGTTTCCCTTAACGATTGATCGGATTTTTTTTCACGATCCTAATCGCAAAAATTTTTCAAAATTTTTTTAATTTTTCTGATTTAGAGAAGTTGAAAAAAATTTCTGACATCCGGATCAAATCATCAATCCTCATCGCCCGGCAAACAAAACAATCACGCAAAGGAGTCTCCCCCATGTCCTTCCCCCTCACCTCAATCTGGCGCTGCCGTCTGGTCGGCGCCTTCCTGACCTGGCTCGTCCCGTTTGTCTGCGCCATCCCGTTCTACGGGCCGAGCGGCCTGCTGATTGATCCGCAGCTCTTCAAGTCGATCATGATCGTGGTCGGATCGATCACGGCCGCGATCCTGATCGTCTGGTGCTTCCGGCCGGTCGAGAGTAATTTTACGCACGAAGCGATCGTGACCGGCATTGTCTGGCTGCTTGCGAACTGGGTGCTCGACCTCATCGTGCTTGTCGGACTGCTGGGAATGGCGCTGCCGGATTATGCCGGGCAGATTGGGCTGCGGTATCTCGTGATTCCGGCGATGGTGATCGCGGCCGGGGTCGTGGCAGATGAGGCATCGGCGGGGAAAGTCCCGCAATAATTTTCCCGGTGACTTCAAATCTCTTTCTGGTACATCACGACATCGAGGACCTTCCCGAACTTTTCACCGATATTCTTCAGGTGTGCACACTTCGAGAAGCCGGCTTTCTCCATCAGCCGGATGCTTGCCTGGTTCTCCCCGCAGATGGTTCCGACCAGTACATGAATGCCGGCCTCTTTTGCAGCTGCTTCAAGATGGTCGAGGGCAGAAAGACCGATCCCCTTGCCGGTGAATCCCGGTTTCAGGTAGATGCTCAGTTCGGCCGACCGGTCGTATGCCTGCCGCTTTTTGTACTGCGTAAGAAAACAATACCCGATCATCTCGCCTTTTTCCGTAATCAGGAATGCGGGATATTTTAGGTGCGAGAGGAAAAGAAATTCTTCCAGATCGGTTCTGGACAGTTTCTCGCTGTGAAAGGTCGCGGTCGAATTCAGGATATAGTGGTTATAAATCTCAAGGATTGCATCCATATCGGTGTCCTTGACCGGGAAAAATTCCACCACCAGGGAACTCTTCTCTTGTTTCTCGTATGAATGCATTGCGATCCAGCGGAGGGTGTAATCGTGCTGTGTCCAATCCGAACGGAGAAAAAATTTTAGGTTGATGAGGTTGTTACGTTATCTCCATCTCCCCGAGCCACGCCCCCGGTTCCTTCACGACTTCCCCAACAACCTTCGCCCCTTTTACCATCTTCGTGATGCACGCAACGCTCTTCTCCGGCACCACGTACGCATAGCCCATGCCCATATTGAAGGTCCGGTACATCTCCTCGTCCGCAATATCACCCTTCTTCTGGATCCAGTCGAAGACCTCGGGAGGCTTGATCGGGTTGTCGAAGACGAAGCCGTATTTCGAAAGCCGCTTGAAGTTCAGGAGGCCGCCACCGGTCACGTGACACATCCCGTGCACGGTGCACTTCGCGGTCACCTTCAGCACTTCGCTGTAGATCCGGGTCGGGGTGAGGAGCTCGGCTCCGAGCGTCTTTTTGTTCTTCAGCTTCTCATCGTAGCTCCCGTACTTTTCAACAACGCGGCGGGAGAGCGAGAGGCCGTTGCTGTGGATGCCGGTCGAGGGAACGCCAACAATCTTGTTTCCGGGCCGGATCTTCTCGCCCGTGATGATCTTCTTCTTGTCCTGGACGCCGAGGCAGGCACCGGCAAGGTCGAGGCCGTGGACAAGCCCGCGGAGCGACGCAGTCTCTCCACCTACGATATCGATGTTCGCCTGCTTTGCGCCCTCATTCAAACCCTTCCCGATCTGGGCCATCTTCTCCATCGAGAGCTTGTCGGTCGCGATGTAGTCCACGAACGAGACC
The DNA here is from genome assembly GCF_000327485.1 of Methanoregula formicica SMSP. Lineage (NCBI taxonomy): Archaea > Methanobacteriati > Methanobacteriota > Methanomicrobia > Methanomicrobiales > Methanoregulaceae > Methanoregula > Methanoregula formicica. Next base: position 48,307 of record NC_019943.1, read on the forward strand.
GGCTCCATGTTCATCACGTAGAGATCGTTCACGTTCATCGCGATGCAGTCGATACCGACTGTTGTCCAGTCCTCCTGCTGGTCGGCGACAAGCATCTTGGTGCCCACGCCATCCGTTGTCAGGGCCAGGGCGAGCGGGCCGAAGTCGATGAGGCCGGCGAAGTGGCCGACAGCCCCCATCATCGTGTATTTACCCTTCCGCCGGTACTTCAGGTTTTTAATGAGGGCTTTGATCGCTGTTGCCTCGAGATCGATGTCCACACCGGCCTGTGCATAGGCACTCTTTGCCGGAACGGATTTCGCCGGCGTTTTCTTCGCGGCCGGTTTTTTTCCTGTCATCTTCTTAACGGTTATCTTCTTTGCCGCAGGCTTCTTTATCACAGTCTTACTCATCGCTCGCCTCCGAGAGCCGGAACTCATCATGGAGCACCCGGACCGCCCGGGGGCCGTCGCTCTGGCTCACAACAAAGGAGATGTTCGCCTCGCTCGACCCCTGCGAGATCATCATCACGTTGACACCTGCCTTGCCAAGGGCCGTGAAGATCCTGCCGCCGGTTCCAGGCGCCCCAGCCATGCCTGCCCCGACAACGGCCACCGCACAGACATCGTGATTGTGGGAGACCTGCCGTACCACCCCTTCCTTTGCCAGCTCTGAAAGGGCCTTCACGGCTGCAGAGACATGCGTCTCGTCCACGATGAGCGAGATGTTCGCCTCGCTCGATCCCTGCGAGATCATCATCACGTTCACCTCGTTGTCGGCAAGGATGGAAAAGATCGCCTTCGCAACACCGGGCCGCCCAATCATCTGGGCGCCGCAGATGTTGATGGCGGCAACCTTCTCGATATACGTCAGGGCCTTCACTACGCGGTGGTCCCGCTTGCCGGTCCGGACAATGACCGTGCCGGCGTGGGATGGGTTGAAGGTGTTCTTAACCCGCACGAGAATGCCCTTCCGCATCGCCGGCTCGATCGAGCGGGGGTGCATGACCTTTGCGCCGAAGTACGAGAGCTCCATGACCTCGAGGTACGAGAGCGAGGGCATGACCCGGGCATCGTTGATCACGCGGGGGTCGCAGGTCATGATCCCGTCTACATCGGTCCAGATCCAGATCTCATCCGCATCAATGCCGGCACCGACAATCGATGCGGAATAGTCCGAGCCGCTCCGGCCGAGCGTGGTCAGGATCCCTTCCCGGGTGCAGCCCATGAAGCCCATGATCACCGGGATCTCCTTCCCGAGCAGCGGGCCGATCCGGCGCTTGATCCGCTCGTCGCTCTCCGGGAGGGAGGTGGACTCGCCATGCTGGGGTGTGGTGAGGATGCCGGCCTCGCAGCCGTCCATCACCGAGGAGGGGATGCCCCGCTGTTTTATTGCAGCGGAGAGGATGGGGGCGAGGAGCCGTTCGCCGAACGAGATGATGTAGTCCTTCGAGCGGGGAGTGAGTTCCCGCAGGTTGTAGATCGCATTCAGGATATTCTCGAGCCGGATGAGGTTCTCCTCCATCGCAGCCCCGACCTCCGCGACATGGTCGGGTGCTGCACCCTCGAGCGTTGTGATATGGCGCTTTGACAGCGACTGGATCAGCGGGGCAATAGCGCTGTTGTCCTTTGCCGTCGGGAGGGCGGTTGCGACCTCGATGAGCTGGTCGGTCACGCCACGCTGGGCCGATACGACCACGGCAAGTTCGTCTCCCGCTTTGTGGTGTTTTGCTAAAATATCGACAACCTCTCCGATGCATTGTGCATCGGCAACGGATGTCCCGCCGAATTTCATTAAGAGTTTCATGCTCTTGCTCACTCGTGCCATTTGCTATTTATTTATCTAACTATACGATCCACTCTGTAATAAGATGCGTGCAGATGAGGTCACAGACTGCCACGTTCTGGTGATTGGCAGCGGGGGTGCGGGAGTCCGTGCTGCAATCGAGGCATCGCAGTACGGGGAGACGGTGCTCATCTCGAAGACCATCGTGGGCAAGGGAGGGTGCACCACAATGGCGGAGGGCGGGTACAACGCGGTGCTCCGGGACGTGGACACCTGCGGGGGCCATTATGAAGACACGATGAAGGGTGGGGCGTTCTTAAACGAACACGGGCTCGTGGATATTCTCACGAAAGAAGCTCCCCTGAGGATGGGCGACCTCGTGAAGTGGGGAGCGGTCTTCGACTTCACCGAGAACGACGAGGTTGCCCAGCGGCCGTTCGGGGGCCAGCGGTTCCCCCGGACCTGCTATGCGGGCGACCGGACCGGCCACGAGATGATGATGACGCTCACAGACCGGCTCTTATACGTGATGGAGCACGCAAAGAATGTCACGGTCCTGCAGGAGTACACGGTCATCGACCTGTTGAAAGACGGGGATTCGGTCATCGGGGCACTGGCGCTGGACGAGAAGGGCGACATTGTTGTCATGAAAGCGGACAGCACCATCCTTGCAACGGGCGGCGGGACGCGGGTGTACGACATCTCGACCAATTCGTCGAGCGGCACGGGCGACGGGTACGCGATGGGGTACCGGGCCGGCGCGGAACTGATCGACATGGAGATGGTCCAGTTCCACCCGACTGGCGCAATCATTCCCTACGATGCCCGGGGCCGGCTCGTGACCGAGGCGGTCCGGGGCGAGGGAGGGGTCCTGAAGAACGCAAACGGCGAGCGGTTCATGAAGGCCTACGACCCGGCACGGATGGAACTCTCCACCCGCGACGTGGTGGCCCGTGCCATCGCAACCGAGATCCAGAAAGGCCGGGGCACGAAGAACGGCGGGGTGTACCTCGACGTCACGCACCTCTCCCGCGAGCAGATTGAGACCCGCCTCCCCGTGATGCTTGAACAATTCCTCAAATTCGGCGTAGACATCCGGACAACCCCGATGGAAGTGGCCCCGACGGCCCACCACATCATGGGCGGCCTCCGGATCACGCCCGAGTGCCGGACAACCCTCGCCGGCCTCTTTGCCTGCGGCGAGGTCTCCGGGGGAGTGCACGGCGCCAACCGGCTTGGCGGCAATGCCCTTGCCGAGACGCAGGTCTTCGGCAAGCGGGCCGGTGAGGCGGCCGGGAAGGCCCCGGTGCGGAAGAAGAGTGTGGACGAGCGGCAGGTGGACGCCTGCCGGAAGCGGCTCGATGCATTTCTCTCGGGCAGCACGAACCCGGTGCAGGTCCGGACAAAGCTCCAGCTCGCGATGTGGGAAGGGGCCGGGATCTTCCGGACCGCGATCACGCTCGAAGAGACGCTGCACACGATCCGTCACCTCCAGACCATGAACCTGAAGGCTGCGTCGGCCAGGAACCTTGCCGAGTGCTGCATTGTCCAGAACATGTGCCTGACCGCTTCGCTCATCTGCCGGTCCGCCCTGCTCCGCACGGAATCTCGCGGGGCCCATGTCCGGACCGATGTCGCGGCAACCCATGACGCAGAACACTCGCCGTTCGGCCACACGTTCGTCTCGGTCACCCGCGAAGGAATCGAGACCCACGAGGTGAAAACATGAAGGAGCTGACGGTCACGGTGCGCCGGTTCGACCCGGAGACGGACAAGGAGCCCCGGTACGTGACCTACCGGGTGAAAGTGAACGACGGCGCACGCGTCCTCAACGTGCTGCACGCGATTCACGACTCCATCGACCCCACGCTCTCGTACCGCTACTCCTGCGCCTCGGGCCAGTGCGGCTCGTGCGCCGTACGGGTAAACGGCGAACCGGTGCTTGCCTGCATGGAGGAAGCAAAGGACAACATGAAGGTCGAGCCGCTGAACCTTGATGTGAAGAAGGATCTCGTGACTGACCTCATCCCCCGGCTCGAACAGATCGCTTCGCTCATCCCGAAGAAAGATGCCGTGATGCCGAAGAAGGCCGACATCGATGCGATGAAGCCCTTGAAAGACTGTATCGAGTGCCTCTGCTGCGTCTCGGTCTGCCCGGCGGTCGATGTGACAAAATTTATTGGCCCGACCGCCATGCGCCAGCAGATGCGGCTCGTGCTCGATCCCCGTGACAGCGGCGACCGTATCTCCGATGCGGTCCGGGACGGGCTCTTCACGTGCACTACCTGCCAGGCCTGCTGGAGAGTCTGCCCGAAGGAGATCCAGACACCGGCCAAGGCCATCGAGAAACTCCGGGCCCACGCAAACCGGCGCGGGTTCACCCTGCCCCGGCACAAGGAAGTGGCAGCCATGGTGCAGGAGACCGGCAGGAGCATTCCCCGGACTTCGGAATCGTTCCTGGAGAAGGTGCCCGGTGTTATCGAGCCGGTCGGCCCCGTGAAGGCAACGGTCGGGCTCTTCATCGGCTGTGTGTACAACCTCCGGCAGCAGCAGTCCGCTCTCGACGCAATGGAAGTGCTGAAGAGAAATGGCATCCGGGTCATCATCCCGAAAGAGCAGGTCTGCTGCGGCTCGCCACTCATCCGGACCGGGCAGCTCACGTACATCGATGAGCTGAAACGGCGGAACATTGAGACATTCACGTCACGGAAGATCGACACCGTCCTCACTATGTGTGCCGGTTGCGGCAGCACGCTCAAGCACGACTACGAGACACCCTTTACGGTCATCGACATCAACGAGCTCCTTACTAAGTACGGCATCGAGGCCCCGGTAAAACTTCCCATTAAAGCGACCTATCACGACCCCTGCCACCTGATGCGGGGGCAGGGTGTGAAGGACGAACCCCGGCAGCTGATCCGGCAGGTCGTGGAGCTCGTGGAGATGCCAGCCATCTGCTGCGGTTCCGGTGGCGGCGTAAGGTCCGGGAACCCGGACGAGGCTGCGGCACTCGGGAAGAAGCGGGGCGAGGAGATCAGAAAGACCGGGGCGGAGATCGTCATCACGTCCTGCCCGTTCTGCGAGTTCCACATTGCCGGCAACACCGACAAGCCGGTCAAAAATATCATGACCGTGCTGCTCGAAGGCTACCGTGAGAAAGACAAAAAGGCGAAAAACTAAAGCCGCCATAGCCCTCTTGGCCCGGCTCATCAAAAGTGCTATTCATCGTCACTTTTTCCGGTACCAAATGCATAAATTTCCGGCCTGCGTTTTTCAGTACATGAAGGTCATTATCCCCCTCGTCGTTTTCCTTGTTATCGGATGCATTGCGGCTGCCGGATGCACCTCTGCCCTGAACAGCACGGCACCGGTCACGACTACACCCATCCCGCAGGAACCCCGTCCGCAGTATGTCATTGGTGTCGATGCAGACTTCCCGCCGTTTTCATCGCAGGACAGTACCGGGAACTTCTCCGGCTTTGATATCGATACCGCCCGCCGCGTTGCGGAGATCGAAGGCTTCGATGTGACCTTCGTGGCAATTCCCTGGGACAGCGCAATTTCTTCCCTTGAGAGCGGAAAGGTCGATATGATCTGGTCGGGCATGACGGTCTCCCCCGAACGGAGCGCCTGGGTGAACTTCTCGGTTCCGTACTACCGCGTGACCCGGAGCATTGCTGTCCGCGAGGGATCCGGGTTCACGATGGAGGATTTCAACACGGGGAAGATCCGGATCGGTGCCCAGGCGGGATCGACCGAGCAGGAGTGGGTTGAAGTGAACCTCATCGAAACCGGCAGGCTGCCGGAGGCAAACCTCTCCCTGTACAAGGATATCTCCAGCATGACGGGGGCTCTCGTGAACGGCACCGTTGATGCCACCCTTGTCCAGGCCCCGACGCAGGCCCGCGCCATCCATGGAAAACCGTTAGTTGTCATCGGGAATACCATGGACGAGGACACGTACGCGGTGGCGATCCGGAACAACGATACCCGCCTGCAGGCAACAATCGATCACGGGCTTGGCATTCTGATGAGTGATCCCGTGTGGCAGGAGATGAAGGCAAAGCACGGGCTGCAGTAGCGGGCAGATCCCTTAGTGCGGGTATCCTTGCGATCAGCCTTACATTTTTCACCCTGTTTTTTCACCAGTCATTCCCAAACGAAGAGGTATTTTACAAATGCATCCTTCCCTTTAGGCGCGTCTGCCGGTCGCCGGTAGCGAAAGGGATATACTGCGCAGAAGAAATGGATTACTGATGCCGGACAGCATTCGCGTCCTCTATGTTGATGACGAGAGCGACCTGCTTGAGGTGGGAAAACTCTTTCTTGAGGAGAGCGGGGAATTTTCGGTCACGACCATTGTCTCGCCGAAGGCAGCCTTGGATCTCCTCCACAAGGAGCATTTCGACGCGATTATCTCGGATTACCAGATGGATGAACTGGATGGGATCCGGTTCTTGCAGGCTGTCCGCGAGCGGTTCCCTATTGTCCCCTTCATCCTCTTCACCGGACGAGGCCGTGAAGAGGTTGTAATCCAGGCCCTCAACAACGGCGCCGATTTCTATCTTCAGAAAGGTGGAGATCCTGAGGCGCAGTTTGCCGAGCTTGCCCACAAAATCCGGCAGGCTGTCCGGACAAAGCAGGCAGAACAGTCCCTTGCCGAAAACCGGGATTATCTCGAGCGGATCTATGCCTCTGTCCAGGGGGGGATCCTCATCATCGATGCAAAAACCCACGAAATCCTCGACCTGAACCCTGCGGCCGAAAAGATGATGGGGAGGGCAAAGGACCAGATCCTTGGCAGGGTCTGCCACGAGTTCATCTGCCCGGCAGAACAGGGCCGGTGCCCGATCACGGACCTGCACCTGGAAGTGGATAACTCCGAGCGCATCATCCTGACGGCAGATGGCGGGAAGCGGGATATCATCAAGTACGTGGTCCCGTTCAACCTCCACGGCCGGGAGTGCCTGCTGGAAACTTTCCTCGATAATACCGAGCGGAAACAAGCAACGGATAACCTGAAAGAGGCATATGAGAGACTGACCGTTGCCGAAGAGGAACTCCGGCAGAATTACGAGGCTATCAGTAAAAAAGAGCTGGCGCTCCGGGGCCGGGAGAAGCAGCTTGCGGAGACCAACACCTATCTCTCCAACCTCACCTCGTATGCGGCAAACCCAATCGTGATTTGGGATGTCAATTCGCGCATCACCGGGTTCAACAAGGCGTTTGAGAAGCTGACCGGCTTTGCCGAATCGAACGTGCTGGGGCGTGACTTCGATGTCCTGTTCCCCGATGAGTCGCGCAAAAGTTCCCTCGACCTCGTCTGCCGGGCGCTGTTCGGCGAGAAATGGGAAGGCGTCGAGATCCCGGTCAAGACAATCCATGGCGCGACCCGGACGGTGCTCTGGAACTCGGCAAACATCTATGCAGAAGACGGGATCACCCCGGTTGCCACCATTGCGATGGGGACCGACATAACCGAGCGGAAAAAAGCAGAAGTGGAACTGCTCCAGAGTAATACGGAACTCCATAACGCGTACGAGCAGATTGCCCAGACAGAAGAAGAACTCCGGCAGAATTACGAGCAGCTGAGCGCCACCGAGGAGGAGCTGCGGCAGAATTATGAGACACTCTCTCACCAGGAACAAGCACTCAGGGAGAGCGAGGAAAAGTTCCGGGTGCTGGTCGAGAGTTCGCTTGACGGTATTGTGATCACGGACTTTTCCGGGATCCTGCTTTTCTCAAACGCAGCTGCCGGCCGCATTGTCGAGGCTGCCGATTACCCTTCCCTCATCGGCAAGATGAACATTCTGGAGTTTATCGCTCCCGCCTTCCGGCCTGAGGTGCTCCGTGACTTTGCCCAGGTGATGGGAGGCCGGGATGCTTATCTTGTCACCTATCAGCTCGTCACCGAGAAAGGAAGGGTGATTTGGGCCGAATGTATCGGGAGGAAAATTACTTTCGGGAAAATCCCCGCAATGCTTGTCTCCTTCCGGGATGTTACAAGCCGGAAGGAGGCGGAAGAAGTACTCCGCGAGTCTGAAAAAAAATTTGTCACGGTCTTTCAGAACAATCCCGTTCCCCTCACCCTCACATCAGCGGATGGCGGGATGTTTGCCGATGTCAATGAGGCGTTCCTGAGCAGCACCGGGTACCTGCGGGAGGAAGTGATCGGAAAAACCCCAAGGGAGCTGGGGCTTTTTGTCAGCCCGGATGACATACCCCGGCTGGTCACGGAACTCCGTACAAAGCACCAGGTCAGCGGAATGGACCTGCCCTGCCGGACAAAGAATGGCGAGGTTCGTATCTGCCGGTTCTCCTCGCGGATCATCATGATGGGCAGCACACCCCATGTTATCTCAACCGTAGAGGACGTCTCAGAGCGCATGAAAACCGAAGAAGCGCTTCAGCAGGCAAACAAGAAGCTCCACCTCCTCTCGAGTATCACCCGGCACGATATCAAAAACCAGCTCATGACCCTGGACGGGTACATCAGCCTCATTGATAAGAAGAGCCCTGCCGGCTGCGAGCAGGAGATTGCCCGACTCAGGAAGGTGAGCAGGCAGATCTCAAGCATGATCCAGTTCACGAAGGACTACCAGCAGGTGGGAATAACAAGCCCCGTCTGGACGGACCTCAGATCCCTGGTAGACGATGCAAAAAAGGGCGTTTCCCAAATGACTGCCACGGTCGGGAACGATATTCCGGCCGGGGCGGAAATCTATGCCGATCCGCTTATCGCAAAAGTTTTCTTCAATCTTGTTGACAATGCCGTGCGCCACGGGGGGTCGGTCACCACCATCCGGTTTTCGCTTGCATCACGTAACGGTGACAGCACGATCGTCTGCGAAGACGATGGTACAGGCATTGCACCCGAGATGAGAAAGAAACTCTTCCGCAAAGGGTTCGGAAAGAACAACGGCTTTGGGCTGTTCCTCTCCCGCGAGGTCCTTGACATCACCGGTATAACGATACAGGAGACCGGTGAGCCGGGGAAAGGGGCACGATTCGAGATGAACATCCCAAAGGAGTCATTCCGGATGGCTGCCGGAAAAGACAATCGATCTCTTCCGGCTATTCCGTGAATCCTCACCGATCCGGCAATCCGGGTCCGGATACCGGTCTCACTGCGCCATCAGGTACTCGTATGCCTCGAGCGCTGCTTTTGCCCCATCCCCGGATGCGATGATGATCTGTTTGCTCTTTTCATTGGTGACATCGCCTGCGGCAAAGACGCCGGGCTGGCTTGTGCAGCCGTTGATATCGACAATGACCTCCCCGCGATCGTTCAGGTTCACAAAACCGTCCAGGATATCAGTATTGGGGATCCAGCCAATCTCGACAAAAATGCCGTCAAGACTGATCTGACGCTCCACACCATTCGCGTCGCGGATCGTGACACCGGTCAGGAACGGGTCTCCGTGAAGAGCGGTGACATACGTGTGCTCGTGAACTGCGATGCTGCCAATGGTTTTCAGCCGTTCCAGGTAGATCGGGTCCGCCCTGATGCTGCTGCGCACAATGAGATTGACTGACAATGCAATCCGGCTCATCTCGATTGCGGTCTGGACTGCAGAGTTCCCGCCGCCAACGACCGCGATTTTTTTTCCTTTATAGAGGGGTCCGTCGCAGGTTGAACAGATCGAGATCCCGCGCCCGATGAAACGCTCCTCCCCGAGAACATCAAGCTTCCGCGGCCGCTTGCCCTGCGTGAGGATAAGTGCCCTGGCCCGGATGGTCTTGCCCGTGGCTGTCGTTACGGTGAAATCCTGCTGGTTGCGTGTAACCGAGGTAACCCTGTCCAGTTGCAGCCGTATGTTGAATGTACGGACCTGCTCTTCGAACTTCTTCATCAGGTCTTCCCCCGTGATCATCCGGTAGCCCATGTAGTTCTCGATCGCCCACGACTCCAGCGCCTGCCCGCCGATGTTCTCGCTGATAATCAGGGTATTGAGCATCTTCCTTGCACAATAGACTCCCGCCGTGAGGCCGGCCGGGCCGGCCCCGACAATCAGGACGTCATACTTGTCCGGGGCCTTTTCCTTCCCAAAGAGTTCCGTCAGGCGCTCGGCATCGAACCCGACGATCACTTCGCTGTCCACAACAATGACCGGGACGCCCCGCTGGCCGGAGATCTCGATCATTTTTTGTGCCTTTTCAGCATCGGCACCCACATCGATGCTCTCGTAGGGGACGCCATTCTTGTCAAGGAACGCCTTGGCCATCCGGCAGTAGGGGCAGTTCTGGGTAGAATAGACGGTGACTCTGGTCATTAAGCCGGAAAGGGTTCCGGAATGATATAAACATATTGCCGGCAGCATGAGGCGGGTGGCGGTCGTCCTTATCGCAACCTTCTTTTTGGACAAGTCCCAATACACCTTTGGATACATCCATGGACACCGCCTGTTCCGTTCCGGGGATGAGGAGATACGCCCTTTTCTTTCTTGTACTGCTCCTCGCTCTCTGCATCCCCGTGACAGGGGCGGAACCCTCCCCCACGCCCGATCCGGCGATATACCTCAACTTCAACGAGGAGGGAGGGATGACGGCTCTCGATGCCTCGGGCCATTACAACCCCGGCATTATCATGGGGGCCGAGCGAACCCGGTCCGGGATGTGCTGGGGAGCGCTCCTCTTCAATGGCACGGGAGAGTACGTCAGCATCCCGTACACGGAGCGAAACCATCCGCGGCAAAACATCACGGTCTCGACATGGTTCTACGTAGACTCCTACAACCCCCAGACCCTTGTCTCCAGTTACCAGAACGGGGGCTACTGGCTGGGATTCGGTGACGGGAACGACCTATGGTGGACCATTACTACCGAACGCTCAGGAGCTGTCTCCGTCCCGGTCCTTCACGAAGGAATTGCGCTCCGGCAGTGGCATCATGTCACCGGCACCTATGACGGCACATCCGCGAAGATCTACCTGGACGGGTCTCTCCGGAACCGGGCCAATGCCTCCGGGCCCCTCCACTATGAGTACCAGAATTCCGTTCTCCTCGGAGCGGATGCCGGAGAGGGAGAAACGCCTGACACCGCCTGCCCGCGTTTCCTGAAGGGTGGGCTCGATGATGTGAGGATCTATGACACGGCGCTGACCTACTCTGAGGTTATGGAAGACCGGTTCCGCTGCTCTGCCGAGCCGGGAAAGATCCCGCGTGTTGTGGAGAACGAGACCTTCGCCCTCCCCTCCTGCCTCTCCAGTTCCGGGTCGCTCGTGCTTGCCGAAGGGCAGTCTGCGAAGAGGACACTCCTTTTTTCCGACATCGCAGAGAACGGGACCTGGTCGGTTTCCGTGCCGCCGGGCTCGGTGCTGGTTGTCAAAGCCCGCGATCTCTATTCCTCGTCGTACCCCGATGCCTGGTATGTCGAGATCGCTGACGGGAACCAGCGCGTTGACCGGTCGATTGCCTTCCCCGGCACCAACAATGCACCGGTAGACGGTGTGATACCGTCAGGGAATGCTATGGTCACAATCCGGTATTATGACGGCAAGTACCGCTTCCCGGCCAGTGTCGAGGTGACATTCGAGTGCCGTGCTGCCCCACCCCATCCCGTCCAAGTCATCCCGAAAAATATCCTTGCAAATACCGGGATCGTGATCTATTCTGCCTCCTGGGCAACCCTGATCGCCGTGCTGGTTGTCGTTGTCTGGCTGCACCGGAGAAAGGTTGCACGGAAAGCAGCCATGGAAAAAGAAGACCCCTGCAACACACCTGAGGAGACCGGGAAAAAAGAGGATTAAGACCCTTACAGCGTGATTTCCTTAAACTGCTTGCCAAAGACCCCGCAGATCGGGCACTTATCGGGGACTTTACCCAGTTCTATGTTTCCGCAGACAGGGCAGAGGAATACCTTCTCCCGCCCGATGTCATGGCCTGCTTTGATGGCGTCAAGCGCCTTCTTGTAGAGCGCTGCATGGACCTGCTCGGCCTTCATCGCGTGCGTGAACGCCAGGACCGCATCAGTCTTCTTCTCGGCCTCGGCTTCTTTGATGAACCCGGGGTACATGGACTCGTACTCATGGGTCTCCCCCCCGATTGCACCTTCAAGGTTAGCTGCCGTTGTGCCGACAGCGGACATGACCTTTAACAGCTTCTTTGCGTGGATGGCCTCGGCCTCGGAGGCTGCGAAAAAGAGCGTGGCTACACCCTTGAACCCCTCCTCGGCGGCCTTGTCGGAGAAGGCTTTGTACTTGCGGTTGGCCTGCGATTCGCCGGCATACGCTTCCTTTACATTGTCGATGGTTGCCATAGGGGATGATATGGAGACGGGTTCATTTAAAGATTATTTATGAGGCAGGGGGCCCCGAAAGAGATATTTTCAGGTGAGATAATTTAAGATGTATAAAATGCAACCTTAAAGCCATGTCCATGATCCGGGCGGGCAGGGGGCTGATGGTATAAGGAAGATGAAAGATATTCCGGCGCTTGATCGTCCCCGGGAGAAGATTGCCCGTAAGGGGGCCGTTGCCCTCACGGACGCAGAACTCGTGGAGGCGATCCTCGGGAGGGGAACGCGGCAGCGGGATGTCAGGGAGATAGCCCGGGACATCTGCGGCCTGCTGAAAGATAGGGAGCCGATGCGGTACGAGGAGATCTGTGCCATCGAGGGGATCGGCCCGACAAAAGCCTCGCAGATCCTGGCCTGCTTTGAGATCGGGAGGCGGTACTATTCAAAGGACCATGATACTGCCCGAGTGACACGGCCGGATGACATCCTCCCCCTCGTCGCCCACCTGCGGGACAAGCGGCAGGAGCACTTCTGCTGTATCACGCTCAACGGGGCGGGGGAGGTTCTGGGAAACCGCATCATCACCATCGGGCTCTTAAACCACAGCCTTGTCCACCCGCGCGAAGTCTTTGCCGATGCGATCCTGGACCGGGCAGCCTCGATCATCTGCGTCCACAACCACCCCTCGGGATCCCTTGAGCCAAGCTCGCAGGACATCGCCATCACGGCCCAGCTGAAGGAGGCGGGAGCGCTTGTGGGCATCCAGCTCATCGACCACCTTATTGTCACAAAGACCGGGCACCTGAGCATGCGGGAACGCGGGCTCGTGTGAGACGATAAGCTACAGGAAAAATGGGAGCTGCCCTTCAGGGATTGAGCGCGTTTCCGAGCGCCTGGCCCTTCTGGTAGGCGGCATCCAGGAGTTCCGGGTGGCGGGTAACATCGACGAGGGTGTCCATGTCGTTGATGAGAAGCTCGTCTGCGTACCTGGAGTCGATGATGTCACAGAACGCTTTGGCCGTGAGCCGGGCACCGACAAATGTCTCCGGGATCTTCATGCCGGATATGCAGATGAAGAGCACACGCCGGGTCGCCCGTTTCTCCGCGGGAATGAGCGATTCTTTACGGAGATACTTGGCCATGTAGAAGACCTGGCAGCGGTCCATGAAGGACTTGAGCTTGCCGGGAATGCCCATACACATGATCGGCGTTGCGATGATGATGCCGTCCGCATCCCGGATCTTCGGGTAGAGCTCCTGCATGTCGTCGTCCATGGTGCAGGTCTCGTGATCCTTGCAGAAAAACATCTCCTGACAGTCCTCAAAACAGAGGGTTGCAAGGCTGATCTTCTCGACGCTGCAGCCTGCGTCTTCTGCCCCTTTTAGCGCCCGGTCGAGCAGCCGGGCTGTGTTTCCTTCAGGAAGCGGGCTCCCGAGGAACCCGATGATCCGGCCGGCCATACTACAACTGGAGGAAAAGAGGACATATAGTTTTGCAAAAATTCCCTGAAGCCCCGTCGGAAACCTCCGACCGGGACTGGCATCAACACAACTCATATATATCATTCCGCCAGAGTGAAGGTTGGTGGTCCTTTTGACCGAACAGAAAACCTACAATGCCGGCCAGAAAGTAGGCCCTGGCAAATATGTCTGCATCGACTGCGGAAAAGAGCTGACGCTCGACAAGAGCGAGCAGGACCTCCGGAAGTGCCCGGCCTGTGCCTGCGAAGAGTACCAGTGCTTCCCGATGACGCACATCCGCCCGGACATCAAATCCGCGGATGATGTCAAGAACCCGCCCAAGCGGGGAAAGAGCAACATTTAATCGCACATTTTTCTTTTCGCACCGACCGTGTGAACGCTGGTGCCCTGCCGGGAATCGCCGGCACGAAGATGCGTACCAGGACCAGACAGGATCATGGAGACAGCATGGTAAATGTTTCAAAGGAAGGACAGGTCTTCAAGTGCGAGATCTGCGGTAACGTTGTTGTGGTGAAAGAGGCAGGCGGCGGAGAACTGATCTGCTGCGGCGAACCCATGGTTTTGGAGGAGTAAACAATGGTAGTGAAGAAAAAAACTGTCAGAAAAGCCCCGGTAAAAAAGCCGGCGGTGAAAGCAGCTGCGGGAAGGGGACTGAAGAAGCTTGAGACGAAAATTGGCAAGGTGCCGAAGTTCTTCAAGGAACTGACCACGAACGAGCCCGAGATGTTCAAGATGGTGATGCGGTTTGAGGAGCACATCTGGGAGGACGGGGCGATCTCGAAGAAGACCAAGAAGCTGATTGCCATCGCCATCGCTGCGGCCCTCCGGGACCAGCACGCGGTTCGCGCCCAGCTGGCCGGCGCCGCAAACCTCGGCGTGACCAAGAGAGAGATCGAGGAAGCACTTCGCGTCACGTTCCTCCTCTCGGGCATGCCCGCCTACGTGTACGGCAAGGCCCAGCTTGACGAAGTGATGAAGAAGTAACGAGAGCCGGACTAAGCTCTCCCGCTTCTTTTGTTTATATTCTTTTTTGAAACCGGGCTTTTGATCGCGGGTTTCATCTGCTCCCGTGACGATCTCGTATGGAACACGATGGCGGATGATATCCCTGGTTTTGGGAATGGCGAAAAGAAGCCGATCCTCACCGATCCCCCCTTCTATCTCCCGGAATTCGAACAGTCATACCGCTATATCATTGACGAGTACGCTGTAGCCCCAAAGGATATCGCCATCTTCATGCCGTGTGCAGTCCGGAAACCGTACAGTCAAAGCCCGAGCCACCAGCTGATCCGGATGGTCATCTCGCAGGTATTCTCCGAGCCGCAATACCATATCGTCATCTTCGGCACCTGCGGCATCGTCCCTCAGGAGCTCGAGGAGATGTACCCGTACGCCCACTACAAGTACATGCTCGGGAAATGTAAAGATCCAAAAATTCTCGAGGATTTTCTCAGGATCGAGACCGACCGGGTGGCAGGATACCTGGACAAGACGCGAGACACCTACAAATACCGGATCGCGTACTGCATCGGGCTCTTTCGCGAGGCGCTCATCCGGGGATCAGAAAAGTCCGGTGTGAAGATCGACCTCATCCTCCCTACCCGCGACATGATCAACAAAGTCATTGAGGAGGGGGACTGTGTCTTCGAGGAGGGTAGCCTCTCGATGGACGAGTACCTGGGCGAGTTCACCGACGAGCTGATCCGGTTCCGGAATGCGCACTTTAACGAGAGGTATAAGGCCTGAGCGGATAGTGGCCCAACGCTTGAGCTTATCCAATTGTTTTTGAACACGGATGACCTAGAACACAGTAATGACAATCAAGGTCCTTGCCTTTGCCGGGAGCCCGCGCCGGCACGGGAACTCGGAGACGCTGCTCGACTGGGTGCTTGCCCCGATGGCAATGGACCCGGAGGTAGCAGTAGAGAAAGTCCCGCTTACCGAGGCGAACATCAACATCTGCCGGGGGTGCAATGCCTGCGAGAAACTGAATAAGTGCGTCCAGCGCGACGGGATGGATATCTACCACGATAAAATCGTTGACGCGGATATCATTCTCCTCTCTTCGCCGATCTTCTGCATGGGGATCGCTTCCCTGCCCAAGGCACTCATCGACCGGATGCAGGTCTTCCGGTCCCGGAAGTACGTGCTCAAACTCCCCGTTGTTCCGCCCGAACGGAAAGGGAAACGCCTCGGGACTTTCCTTTCCACTGCCGGCCAGGACTGGCCGCATGTCTTCGATGCTGCTATTCCGTCTGTCAAGTGCTTCTACCATGTCATCGACATAAAAGACGCAGACATCAGCTACCTCATGATCAATAACGTGGACGAGACGGGCGCAATCGAGAAACACCGGACAGCGAAAGCCGATGCCGAGAAGCTCGGGAAAGCCATGCTCACCGAGATCAAAAAACGGCTCGCTGCATAAGGATACCATGACCGTCACTGTTCTCGGGATATCGGGGAGCCCGCGCCGGCACGGAAACACCGAGACACTGCTCGACAGTTTCCTGGACGGGGCAAAAGCTGCGGGTGCAGCAGTGGAGAAGGTTGTCTTAAAGGACCTCGATTACTCGGCCTGCCGGGGATGCAATGCCTGCCACAAGGACGGCAACTGCATCGTGAAAGACGATGCCGTCCCGCTCTTCGAGAAGATGATGGCCTCCGATATCGTGGCGGTGGCATCGCCGATCTACAGCATGGGGATCACTGCCCAGCTCAAGGGATTCATCGACCGGGGGCAATACCTCTGGGCGCGGCGGTTCGTGACGAAAACGCTGGAGTTCTCACCGGAGCACCTGGCCCGGCACAAGGGGATCTTCATCTCGACAGCGGGGCAGAACTGGGACCATGTCTTTGACGGGGCATACCCTTCCCTGACAGCTCTCTTCCACGATGCGGGATTCGACTATTATGACAATATCGTGGCCAACAACATGGACGAATACAAGGGAATCAAAAACCATCCGTCGGCCCTGAAAGAGGCATTCGACAGGGGGAAGAAGGTCGCTATCCTGCTGAAGGATATGAAAACAGAATGAGGGAGGCTCAGATCAGCATCCAGAGATGGTAGTACGCTGCAACGAGCGTGCCGAATGCCGCGATAATGAGCACGAAGAAGATGGGAATGTTCCACGCAAACACCTTTCTCCCGTCAAGGATACTGATGGGCAGGAGGTTGAACGCGGCAATCATTGCATTGATCTGCACCCCGGCAATACCAAGCATGGCAAGGAGGTTGCCGCCTGCGAGACTCGCCTTTCCCCCGGCAAGGAAGAAGAGTGCTGCAAAGACAACGCAGAGGATGAGGTTCATGACAGGCCCGGCAGCGGAGATGATCCCGTCCACTCTCTTTGTCAGGGGCCGCCCGTCACGTGAGTAGATGACCGTTGCACCGGGTGCCGCAAACACAAAGCCTGCCAGCGCCGCCATGATGACTGCGACAAGGAGCATGGTGTTGTCTTTGACGAACTCTGCCCAGTAGCCGAACCGGATCGCGACGAACTTATGCGCCATCTCGTGGAAGATGAAGCCGATCCCGACCGTCAAAAGCGAGATCCCGAAATAAATCAGGGCTGTGAGCGGGCTGATGGGATTGAAAGAACCCATCAGGCCGTACGGGGTGATGTTGATGATGGTGAATGATACTGCAATGGCTATCCAGGCAATAAAAAGATCCGCTTCTTCGCGCCGGCTGATACGTTCGAGCATGGTGACACCGGGACTCATGGTTTTTGTCCCGTACGTTCTTTGGCGTCCCGCTTCGTAAGCATTACGTTTATGCAAAAGAGAAGAAGAGTACATGGTATGTCCCTCGATCATGTCCGTAACGAGATCGCGAAGGTGGACCGGGATATCATCGCACTCATCGCGAAACGGCAGGAGCTGGCGAAACGCGTTGCGGCCATCAAGATACGCGAAGGGATCGCCATCCATGATGGAAGACAGTCACAAAAGGTCCTCGTATCAGTCTTTGACAGGGCGGTCGAGAGCAAGATCGACCCGGTCGCTGTCCAGAAGATCTTCGAGATCCTCATTACCATGAGCGAGGAGCGCCAGAGGGAGTGCTCCGGGGACGGCAACCTGCCGTGACCTCCCGGAGGTCGGGCAGGACTTTTTCATTTACCAAAAAAGAGATGATGATTAGTAATACCGGTAGATCAGCCCGGCAATGCTCCCGAGATCGATCCCTACCGATGTTCCGTTGACTGTATCCGAGATCGGTACGTTGTTGACGTACTCAGCAAAGACAAGCCGCTTCCCGCTTTTAGTATCAACATAACCGGCAAGACCTTTTGATATCAGGATGTTCCGGCCTTCATTCAGGGGGTCCGGGTAGCTGTAGGTACCTGTCTTCGCGTATACGCGTCCGCAGGCCGGGTTGCCGGGTGCACAGTGGTGGACAGTCGAGCCATCGACGCCGAGGATCGGCTGGGCCCTGATATACTGGTCGGCATACGGCCGCTTGCTCATCAGGGTCAGCAGCTGTGCCACAGCAGACGGTGAGACAAAGTCCACGCGATCTCCTCCGGCGCCGTCGCCAAGCGACAGGGCAGTCGTATCGAGGCCCAAGGACCGGAGGACCCTGCCTTCTTTCCGCATCCCGTCATAATAAGTGGTCTTGTTGTCGGCAAGGGCCAGCAGCATGACGTAGTAGTTGGCATGCATGTTCTGTGAAACCTTGAGTGTCAGCTTCACGTCCTCGGAAAGGGGCGGGGAGGTGAGTTCTGCCACTTTCTTTGCACTGCTGTAACTTCCTGCTGCCGGAAGCTTTGTTGCCGGGTTGTCACCGGTCACCGGTGCGGCAACAGCAACACCCTGCCGTTGTAATGCCTCGATGAAGAGCGTGCGGGCGAATGCGGCAGGGTTCAGTATGGATACCGACTTATTGACCGTACCGGCATCGGCGGGGATCGTCCCGACGAGCACGATGGTGCCTGCGGGCACTTCTCCCGCATCGAGCAGGGTCGTTGATCCGGCCGGCCCGGTGGTTGCCTGGTTATCAAATGTATACAGGGATGTCTGCGGCCGCATGACAACGTTCGGTGCAGTTCCTGGCGCACCCGGTGTAATGCTGAGATCAACGATGTTCTCGTTGATGACAATCGGGGAGAGGAGCGCCATGACATCCCCCTGGTAATTCGCAAACAGGCGGTCATCGATGACCACATCGGATACTTTCGTGATGCCGGCAGCTTTTACCTGCCGGGCAAGGTCGTTGAGGCCGGATACGGGGTCAGTCTTTGTCAGGAGCGCTCTTGACTCGCTGTGATCGCTGTCTGTGAACTCGATGGTCCCGTCAGGGAGCGTACGCCCGCCCATGGTCGGGTCGCCACTTGCAACGAGAACGAGGTTCCCGTCAAGGTTCCCGTTCGTGTCAGCCTTCCCCACGGCATAGACCGGAGTTTTGATCCGGTAGTCCGGGCCAAGGGCTTCGAGCACGGCGGCCGACGAGAAGAGTTTCGTTGTCGAAGCCGGGATAAACATCCTGTCGGCATTCTTCGCGTACAGTGTCTGGCCGGTCGACGGGTCGACAACAATGAGCCCCCAGCTCACGTGCGTGTACTGGGGGGCAGACGTGATTGCGGCAAGATCCTCCTCAAATCCGGACGGACTGGTTGTTGCCGGGTTTGCTGTTCCGGAGCACCCCGCCGCAGCAATGAACAGGACGAGCAGGAGCCCCATGGACATGCCGGTCAGGTGCCGGCGGTGCAGGTCAGGAGACATGGCATCAGATTGTACCTTTTCCGCAATCTGCCATAAATTATATGAAATGATTTTGTGTCTTTTTCGTTGAGAAAAAGCTGTCCCTGTCGATAATTGCGATTTTTTGCTGAGATAAACCGATTATTTTATCATTATTTAATTTAATGATCCGGTGGTTTATCATGCCCCGCAAGAGCACGTTCCTCTTCATCGTTATCGTCATCGCATTCCTCCTTGCTGCAGGGTGCACACAGTCCCGGCAGGCATCATCAGGACAACCGCCGGCCACAGCGGCCACGGCCGCATCAACTCCCCCGGTCAGCATGGCCGTCCCGTTCGGGCCCATTCCGGTCGAGAGCATGAACGGCATCAACATCGCCTACGAACTCGAGTTTTCCGGTATGGAGAATATGTCCTTTGTGCCGGAAAAGGTCGAGGTCCTCGACGCAGCCACCAGCAAGGTCCTGTATACACCGAACTCTTCGGTACTTGCCCGGACCTCACACCCCGCTACCAGCCCGCTGCCAACTGCAGCTGATATGCAGAACGGCACACAAAAGATCCTCAAACCCCGGATCTCCATCTGGTTCAGGGTGGCACCCGGTTCCGTACCGGACCGGCTCACGCACGGTATCACCTTCAACAGGACTGCCGACGGCCTCTCCCCACTGACTGTTACCGGTGGTGACGTTACAATACGTAAAGACCTCCAGCCCGTGGTTGTCGGATCTCCTGTCAAAGGTCCCGGCTGGGCGATCATGGAGACGACGTCGCCCGTGGTCCACCATTTCACCAGTCAGATCACGATGTTCAACGTCACCCGGGTCCCCCAGCGATACGCTCAGGACTACATCTACCTTGACCCGGCCACCGGGAAGGCGTTCTCCGGTGATATGACGATCACAAGGAACTATTACGGGTTCGGAAAGGAGCTCTATGCGGTCGGCGATGGAACCGTCGTCTATACTAGGGACGGTATCCCGGACATCGAGATCACCACGCAAAAGCCGGCCCCGTCGTTCGACACCGCACTCGGCAATGGTGTTATCATCGACCTCGGGAACAGGAAATACGCGTGCTATGGCCATATGGTCAACGGGTCGGTACGGGTGATGGTAGGCGACACTGTTACGGAGGGCCAGGTCATCGGCCTGATGGGCAATACCGGAAACTCCGACGCCCCGCACCTCCACTTCCAAGTCATAACGGACAACCCGGCAGTTCTGGGCGGCGAGGGCTACCCGATCGTCTACCGCTCGTTCACCGTGACCGGGAAATTCGATGAGGACAACATAGCAAGTACGTTCTTCAACACACCAATCCCCCAGCAGAACCGGCTTATGGAGAATGACGTCGTGGTCAGTTTCCCCTGAAGCACGCATTTCATCTTTTTTCTGTCTCATTCACCTTAAGGTACCAGCTTGCCTGTTATCGTACGTACCTGCCGATGCATACCAGCTGCAGATCAAAGGCATTATGTAGAACCGGATTACCAGAACGTGTATGAAAGTCCCTGTCCTTTTCTTCGTCCTTTGCCTCCTTGCCGGCACTGCTTCTGCACTCTCTCTGCCCGAGCTGTCATCCACTCCGTACATGGGCACACCGGATCTCGTGTATGTTGCCTCGTCTGAAAGCGGCCAGCGGTTCCAGGCCGGGGACTACCCGGTCATTGTCCTCACCGGCAGCTACCGGGAGATGGGCCGGCAGTACGGTGCACTGATGAGACCTGAGCTGAACGAAGAGTATGCTTACCTTATCGGTACACTCTCAGCGCGAGGATACACGCAGGAAATGGCACGCGCAGAAGGGCGGAATATCACGGCATTCTACCCGCAGCGTGTCAGGGAGATCTTTACCGGGATGTCTGAGACCTCGGGGCTGACCGAAGAGGATATTGCTGTTCTCTATTACGGGGCGATCTTCCAACTCATGGCAAAACCTCCGGTCCCGGTGTCGTGCTCCTACCTTGCGGTATGGGGAAACTACACCGCGGACGGATCTGTCATTGCCTCCCGCAACTGGGACCTGGACGACGCGGTTATGCCATTCACGAAATGGTATGTCCTGACAGTGTACCGCCCCACGGATGGCAGTAATGCTGTCGCAACCTGGAGCCCCGCAGGTATGCGGCCCGAGACCTTCATGAACAGCAGGGGGCTTTTCATTGCCGATGATAATGCCGGCATTATCGATGACGCACCGGAACCACGCCCGGAGTTCATTACGGAATTCTACCGGTTCATGTTCGATTATTCTGACCTGAAGGCATTAGACGCAGGTATCCGGGGGACTGGCCCTGATGTCGGATGGATCGTGGATATTGCCGGGCCGGACGGTGCGTACGTATACGAGAAGATGACTAACCGGACCCTGCAGAGGACTGGCGACGGGATCGTTGCAGCGGCCAATCACTTCATTGATCCGTCCTGGAGCCTGCCTGCGCCTCCAGAGCATTCGTTCTCCCGCTACAACAACCTCCTCCTTTTGTCCAATGAGGCAAAGGGCTCGATCGACGCAGCCAAAATGATGCGGATTCGTGACGTATGTCTGGAGAATGGCGGGGCAAAGTTCTGCCACTCGCTCCTCTTTGGCAGCAAGTACTCGTCCAACCACCAGGTTGTCTTCATCCCGAAGACGCGGACACTATGGGTGAACGCCATGGACCGAGACTGGCAGAGAATTGAACTCTCGCCGTTGTTTGACAATTGATACCTGTCAGACCCACTTTTTTCAGGATAACCATCAGGTTATTCCCTGTCGCCGTCAGCCCACGCCTTCAGGATATCGAGGTCACGCTTCCTCGTGGCCTTACTCAATGCCTGGGCCCGGGTCAGCATCCGCTCCTGGAGGAAATCATACTCGCAGAGGATCCGTGAGTTACGGAGCAGGGTCGCCCGGATCGGGTGGTGCCGGAAGGTGACCGCCTCCTGTTTCTTTACATACCACCTGACCCGCTGGTAGGTAAGCCAGTCAAGCTTCATGGCCAGCGTTGCGTGGAACCGGAACTCTTCGGCAGGTTCGAGATCATAATCGCGCAGCGAGCAGTACGGTGAGAGGGCTTGCGAGAGAGCATACCGGAACTGCTTTAGCGTCTCATCGGGGGTGATTGTAACATAAACCACCCGTGTATCGTCAAAGACACCGTATCCCCCGACCTCGTATTTTGGGATCTTCCGGATGCCCGAACAGATCCGGGTGAAATCCGCCAAAAGCCGCTCTTCATTGTCCGTGGAGAAGGGGCCGGCCAGCGTGATGTGCGGGACGACCAGGTAGTTTTCGAGCCGGAACCTCTCTTTGAGGCGGTTGCTCAGATCGCTTACCTGCTGCTTAACGGGGCCCATCAGGCGGATATCGATCAGGTAGCGGGTCATGCTCCCTCACTCCCCCCGCCAATCGTCCGCGTAACCGGGGCGTCTGTCATAAAAAAGGCAAGGAGATTACCCGAACCACCCAAAGAAGACCACGACACCGAGAGCCACCAGGACAAGACCGATCACGAGCCGGAGCGCCCGCTTGTGCTCAACCCTCCAGCTGTCCGCTTTCTCCGGTGACATGCCGTACGCGGCAAGAAGCGTGATAAGGACGAGAGGCAGGACGAAGATGATGTTGTAGAGGAGGAGGTAGGGCAGTCCCGCAGTGAAGGTCAGGCTCCGGCTCATCAGGGCAAGGATGCTGATGTAAATCCCTCCCGTGCAGGAGAACCCCAGCAGCCCGGCAAGGACTCCGAGCACGAAGGCCGCAGGGATCGATGCAATCCGGATGTACTGCGACATGACCCCCTTTCCGGACTCGGAGACGGAGAGGAAGAATGTCTCTTTGTTCCGGATAACATCGGAAAGGGTTATCAGCCCGAGGATGACTGCGACCGCTGCGCCGATGAGCGCGAACGCTTTCGAGAGCCCTGTGAGGGTGACAAACGAGAAGATCCCGATGCCCATGAAAAGGTGGAAGAGGAAGACTGCTGCGATGTATGAGCCGCCGATGAGAAAGATACGCCGACGGTTTGCGGCTGCGGCAATCGAGATGAGGAGGAAGACCAGGACCGAGAGGGCGCAGGGATTGAGGCTGTCGACAAGCGCCGGGACAACCACCATCTGGGGCGTCAGTACGGCGGGCCCCGTACTGACCATTCCCGGGGCCATCGTATCGGGGGTGGTATCCCCTGAGTGCAGCCGCTCCTTCTCAAGAAGGACACGTTCTTCAAGATGCGCGATAATCTGGCCATCGCCCGCAAGCACCGTGTCGCCGATCAGGACGAGCGGGATCCCCGCGTTCTTCAGCCCGTACTGCCGGCTCATTGCCGCAAACGTTTGCTGGTTGGTCTGGTTGTGCCAGATCTCCAGTTCCTCGACATCGAGCTCCGGGTATTTCTGCCGGAGGGTTGCAAGAACAGGCTTCACATTTTCGCAATGTGGGCATTCCTCGCCAAAGAAATAGATTGCCCGTATCGTGCCGCCAGAAAAAGAGTGGGGGGTGCCGGAACCGGCACCATTACCCGGCGAAGAGGGATTATTTAGGTTTTTTTTTTGAGATATTCCTGGATGAGCCCCTCAAATCTCTCTGGGATCTCCAGTTCCCCCGTGAGGACGATTTTGCCGATAATGACCTGAGGGACAGAGGCATACTTTACCCCTGCGGCGATGTTTGCCTTCTGGTACAGGGCATGGTTGGTCTGGTTATGCCATACCTCAAGGATCCGGATATTGGCGTCCGGGTATTTCCTGCTCATATCCTGGACAAACGGCATCACGTTATGGCAGTGTGCACATTCTTCACCATAGAAAAAGTATATCGTGTCCGTGGCCCGGATGCCGCTGTCGCTATCCGGGACTGACATCATGCCGGAAAAGAGCAATGCCGCACTGGCAATAATAACAACTGCAAGGACGGCGATGACGATTTTTATGATCTTATCCATGTCTGGAATCCCTTAGGGAATGTTTCATCTGATCGGTAATAATGCCTCTTTAAAAAAATCAGGAGAGGGAGATCATTGTCCCAACGCCATCGTGCGTGAAGAGCTCGAGGACGAGGTTGTGCTCGGTGTTCCCGTTGATGATGTGGGCATAGCCGACACCGTTCTCCACTGCTTTCATCACCGACTGGACCTTCGGGATCATCCCCTCGCCGATGGCACCGGACTTCTGGAGATCGATTGCTTCGCGGACGGTGAGTTTCCGATAGACCTTCGTTCTGCCCTTGTCCATAACACCATCAACATCCGTCATGTTGATGAGCTTGAAAGCCTTCAGGGCAATCGCGATGTCCCCCGCCGCGGTATCGGCGTTGATGTTCAGGTTGCCGCCCTGCCGGTCAATGGCGATCGGGGCAATCACCGGGATATACCCGGTGTCGAGGAGTGTATTCAGGAGCGCCGGATCGATCTGTTCAATCTCACCGACATGGCCGAGGTCAACCTCTTTCTGGACGCCGCCGACATTCACCTTCTGGAGCTCCATTTTCCTGGCAAGGATGAGGTTCCCATCGCTGCCCGAGAGCCCGACACCGCGTGCGCCGCACTTGGCGATCAGCGACACGATGTTGGCATTGATCTTGCCGACGAGCACCATCTGGGCGATCTCCAGCGTCTCGGTATCGGTCACCCGCAGGCCCCCGACAAAGACAGATTCCTTGCCCATCTGTTTCATCTTCTCGCTGATCTCCGGCCCGCCGCCGTGGACGAGGACAACCCGGATGCCCACGTAATGGAGGAGGACCGCGTCACGGATCGCGTTCTCCAGCACCACGGGGTCGACCATGGCATGGCCGCCAAGCTTGATGACGATCGTCTTGTTGTGGAACTGCTGGATGTAGGGCAGTGCTTCCATGAGGACATCTTCGCGCTTCATGTTGTGTACTTCCCGTTGATCTCTACGTACTTCTCGGTCAGGTCGCAACCCCACGCCGTTGCCTCCGCTTTTCCTGCTGCAAGGTCGAGAGTGAAGACAACTTTTTTGCCACCCATCGCTTTCTTCGCGGCAGCGAGGTCCGCGATGATCTCGCCGGATTTCACCAGCGGATGCTGCATTTTACCGCCATCACTGATCCAGAGCGAGACCGCGTCCGGATCGAACTTCACACCGGCCCGACCAGCTGCGGCCACCACGCGGCCCCAGTTGGGATCTTCACCGTAAACCGCCGTCTTGACGAGCGGCGACTCGATGACCGTGCGGGCAACCTTCTCGGCATCGTCCTCTTTCTTTGCCCCGGTCACGGTGATCTGGAGCAGCTTGGAGGCGCCTTCGCCATCGCGGGCGATCTGTTCGGCCAGTATCCGGCAGCACTCTTCGAGCGCTCCCGAGAACTCCTTTGCGTTTACCTTACCTGCCTCGCCGGTAGCCGTACAGAGCGCGATATCGTTGGTGCTCGTGTCGCCATCGACAACAACGCGGTTGAATGACCGCCGGGTTGCCTGTTTCAGGGCGCTCCTGAGCTGTTCTGCATCGACCTTCGCATCGGTGTAGAGGAAGGCGAGCATGGTCCCCATGTTCGGTGCGATCATCCCGCTCCCCTTGCAGATCCCGCCAACCGAAAAGCCGTCCCGCTCCACAAGGGCGTGCTTGGGGAAGGTATCGGTCGTCATGATTGCCCGGGCCGCCATAATCTCCGCTTCCTCGGTATGGTTGATCTTCGGGGCAACTTCCTCGCACTGGTGCCGGATCAGGGGAAGGTCGAGATACCTCCCGATGACACCGGTACTTGCGACGCCGATCCGCGATGGTTTTTTCCCAAGGACATCCCCGGCGTACTCCGTTATGGTCACGGCATCCGCGTAGCCGCGTTTCCCCGTGTAGGCATTGGCGCACCCGCTGTTGACAACGACCGCCTCCAGTTTCCCGGCCTTGATCTGTTTCCTCATCAGCTGGATCGGAGCCGCCTTCACCAGGTTCTCAGTGAACACCCCCGCCGCTGTCCCTTCCGCTTCAATGAGCGCAAGGCCGTACTTTCCTTCCTTCATGCCCCAGGCATTGACCCCGGGGACTGCACAGATACTCTGGTATGACATCTCTTGACCCTCCTTACGGGAGCAGCCCGGCCCCGGTCAGGCCGTCATTCTCCTTGTAGCCGCACATCAGGTTCATGTTCTGGATTGCCTGGCCGCTGGCACCCTTGACCAGGTTGTCGATTGCGGAGATGGCAACGACACGCGTTCCCTCGCTCTCCACCATCACATCGCAGAAGTTGCTGCCGCGGACTGCTGCAAGGATGGGTTTCTGGTAGCGGACGAAGTACTCGTTTTTGTAAAAGTCGCGATAGAGTTTCTCCACTTCTTTCTGCTCCAGGGGCTCATTTAAGAGGATATGGGCTGTGGTAAGGATGCCACGGTTTACCGGGACAAGATGGGGGGTGAAGTACACGTTTGCCTTCGACCCGAGGAACGCAAGCTCCTGCTTCATCTCGGCAAGGTGCCGGTGGCTCGTCCATTTGTAGGGCCCGACGTTGTCGCCCACGTTGGGGTAATGCGTTGTGGCCGAAGGGTTGTCGCCCGCCCCGCTCACGCCGGTCTTGGAATCGAAGATGACCGTGTGGGCGAGCTGTGCCAAGGGCGCTGCGGCAAGCGTTGCACCGGTCGGGAAACAGCCGGGATTCGAGACGAACTTCGCGTTGAGGCAGTCCTTCCGGTGGATCTCGGGGATCCCATACGGGGCCTTGAAGAAGTCGGTGTGGGGGACACCGTACACCTTCTCGAAGACTTCTTTGGGCAGGCGATAGTCTGCGCTCAGGTCAACGACTTTTATGCCGCGGGAGAGAAGTTTGCCGGCATAGGTCATTGCCACCGTATGCGGAACGGCGAGGAATGCCACATCGGCATCGATGGCATCGGTCTCGGGATTCGTGAACTTCAGATCGGTGAACCCTTTCAGCTGGGGATGGATCTGGTCAAGAGGTGTTCCTGCCAGTTTGCGTGACGTGACGCAGGTGACTTCCGCGGCAGAATGGTGGAGGAGGAGCCGGACCAGCTCCCCTCCGGCATACCCGGATGCCCCGACAATCGCAACTTTCATGCCAGTACTATCCGAACGGCAAAACTTAAGGCTTGTTAAAAACCGGTCCCGGGGTCGCTAAAAAAGATGTGCGCAGGTCGTGTCAGGCTTTTTTCTGCGTATAAAGGTTATAGAGCCGCTGCCCGAGGAGCTCGATCCGATCGCGGTCCTCGAGCCCCCTGACAAGGTCTTCGGGCAATATATCCATGCCTTTTGCAGCACCGAGATAAGCCCCGCAGATGAGAGCGATGGTATCGGTATTGCCCCCGGTATTTGCGGAGACTGTCAGGAGGTCCGGGGGGTGGGTATACCGGCTGATGAGGAAGAACGCGATGGGAAGGGTCTGGTACACCGAGACATCGTTTCCGATCTTCAGGAGTGCAGTCTCTGTCTCCATCCCTTCCCGTTCCAGGTTGAGGGCATTCCGGATCTTTCCGCCCAGGATCTCATCTTCAGCCAGCGCTTTCTGGACAGCGCGCTCCACGGGGTTTGGCGATTCGTTGAGGGCATGGTAGAGGAGGGTGACGAACGTAGAGATTGCGGCATGGGCTGCCGGATGGGAGTGGGTAATGTTGCAGGCACGGACCGCCCGCTCGCAGGCCTCGTTCATGTCCGGGAAACCGAGGACAAAGGGAACACCCGCCGCAAGGCATCCTGAGGTTGTGGACTTGACGCCTTTCTGCGGGGCGTTCTCCTTTGCCATCCGTTCGCACGCAGCAGAGAGGGACCCGTCCGGGAACCGGAGGGCTCCCCGGATATAGAGCTCCCGGAGGGCATGGGCGTACCGGTCCTCGGTATATTTCCTGTCTGCAAGAAGTGTCCCGACAAGGATCATCAGCTGCGTATCATCGGTGTACTGCCCCGCGTTCAACCCTTCGTTGGGGTGGCCCTTGTACGGGCGGCGGTACCCGTACTTCATCTTGTTTAAGTTGGGGGATGCACTTTCGTTGGGCATGCCAAGCGCATCGCCGATTGCCGCGCCCAGCACGCATCCCTTGAATTTTTTCAGCATCAATTGTATATTGAAAAATCCGACCAGATAACCCTTCGTATCTCCGCCCCGGGAGGCTTTTTTGGCTTTTTTCGCAACCGGAATGTGTTACGCTCACCGTCGAAGAGGCATTCGACAAGTTATAAATAGGATGTTAGTCATGATTAATAATGTAGAATAGGTGGGACATGACAGAAGATTTCGATGTCAGGCTTGTCGAGGATGTGAAATCGTACACTCCCGACCCACAGTACAGGAAAAATGCATGGATGGGAGATTACCAGAAAGTGTACAACGAGTTTCTGGCAGACCCTGATGCGTTCTGGGAGAAGATGGCAAAGGAGCTTGACTGGATTAAGCCGTGGAACAAGGTTAAGGAGTGGAACTACCCCTATGCGAAGTGGTTCACCGGTGCCCGGCTGAATGTATCGGCAAACTGTCTTGACCGCCATGTCAATAACAGCAGGCGCAACAAGGTCGCCCTGATCTGGAAAGGCGAAGAGGGCAGGGAGCGGATATTCACCTATCAAAAACTCCTCTCGCAGGTTGCACGTTTTGCCAATGCCTTAAAAAAGATCGGCGTTAAGAAGGGCGACACTGTCTGCATCTACATGCCGCTTGTCCCTGAACAGGTCATTGCCATGCTTGCCTGCGCCCGGATCGGCGCAGTCCACAGCGTTGTGTTCGGAGGGTTCGGTGCTGCGGCGCTCAACATGCGTATCAAGGATGCCGATGCAAAGGTTGTCATCACGGCAGACATCACGATCCGTCGCGGCAAGGCAATTCAGCTCAAGGCGATCGTGGACGAGGCCATCATCAACGCCCCAACGGTTGAAAATGTCATCGTTCTCCGGCGACGTGAGCCCCCGGTTGACCTTCATGAGAAAGAACTGGACTTCTACGAGATGATGAACGGGATGCCCGATGTCTGCCCTCCCGAGGTGATGGATGCCGAGGACCCGTTCTTCATCCTGTACACGAGCGGTTCGACCGGGAAACCCAAGGGCATCGTCCACACCTGCGGCGGGTATATGGTCGGCACGTACTACACGAGCAAGTACATCTTCGACATCAAGGACAACGACACCTACTGGTGCACGGCAGATCCCGGCTGGATCACCGGTCACAGTTATATCGTGTACGGCCCCCTTGCCGTCGGCGCAACCGTGTTCATCACCGAGCTGACACCGGACTACCCGGATGCGGGGAGTTTCTGGAACCTGATCGAGGAGCAAAAGATCACCATCTTTTACACGGCGCCAACAGCCATCCGTATGTTCATGAAGATGGGGGAGTCCTGGCCGGACAAGTATGACCTGAGCTCGCTGCGCATCATCGGCTCTGTCGGAGAGCCCCTGAACCCCGAGGCGTTCGAGTGGTATTACCGGGTCATCGGCAAATCGAAGACACCCATCCTGGACACGTGGTGGCAGACCGAGACGGGCATGCACATGATAACAACGATGATCGGTGAGACCATGCACCCGGGATTTGCCGGGAAACCCATCCCGGGCATCGAAGCTGATGTCGTAGACAAAGACGGAACCTCCGTTAAACCCGGTACCGGTGGGCTCCTGGTCATCAAATCGCCGTGGCCGTCCATGCTGCGCACGGTATACAAAGACGACGAACGGTACCGCAAGTACTGGGAGACGATCCCGGGAGTTTACACGGTCGGCGACCTTGCGGTAAAAGGTAAGGACGGATACATCATGATCCTCGGGAGGTCCGATGACATCATCATCGTTGCCGGCCACAACATCGGCACCGCCGAAGTGGAGAGCGCGCTCGTCTCCCACCATGCCGTTGCCGAGGCTGCGGTCATCGGAAAACCCGATGTCGTAAAGGGGAACTCGATCAAGGCGTTCGTCATCCTCCGCGTGGGGAACCTGCCGAGCGACCGGCTCAAGCAGGACCTCCTGCACCATGTCCGGACAACGCTCGGGCCGATCGCCATGCCCCACGAAATTGACTTCGTGGACAAACTGCCCAAGACCCGGAGCGGCAAGATCATGCGCCGGGTCCTCAAGGCCAAGGAGATGGGGATGGATCCGGGAGACATCTCGACGCTGGAGGAGTAATTCCCCTTTTTTAAAGATGGGTGAAAAGGTCATCTTTTGAGTTTACAGGAGGAACTGTCATGAGTGAAAACACCAGGGAAACAATCATGGGAATGGAACCCGAGACGGGGCGCTGGATACTGGTCTTCCTCGGTCTCGTCATCAATCTCTGCCTGGGAACGATCTATTCATGGAGCGTGTTTGTCGCACCCCTTACGGATTATTTCACCAAAGAGATGGGACAAACGGTAACGGCAAGCGAGGTCCTGTTGCCCTTCTCGGTATTCCTGGCATTCTTTGCCATTGCCATGCCATTTACCGGAAAATACATTGAACAATACGGTCCCCGCACCGTGACTATCGTCGGCGGTGTCCTGACGGGGCTTGGCTGGCTTCTGGCCTCCTTTGCCACATCGGTCCCGATGCTCTACGTGGTCTATGGCGTGATTGGGGGTATTGGTGTCGGGATCGCATACGGGGTGCCGGTTGCGGTTTCAGCCCGCTGGTTCCCGGACCGGAGAGGCCTTGCCGTCGGCCTGACGGTGCTCGGTTTCGGGTTCTCGGCCTTTTTCACGGCAAACATAGCCAGCTGGCTGATCGGCTCGTACGGGGTCATGACAACGTTCCGTTTCTTTGGGATTGCATTTGTCGTCCTGACCATCCTGCTGGCCCTGCCCCTGAGGTTCCCCAAAGCCGGGTGGACTCCCCGGGGGTGGACGGCTCCAGCGCCAGCCCCTGGCCAGTCGAGTACCTGCGAGTTCCGGCGTGACCAGATGCTGAAGTCCTCTTCCTTTATCGGTCTCTGGCTCTGCTACTTCATTGGTTGTCTTGCCGGCCTGATGGCGATCTCCATTGCAAAGCCTGTTGGGACCGACATCGGGATCGAAGCGGGGCTGGCAGTCATACTTGTCGGGATCTTCGCGGTCTTCAACGGGTTCGGACGCCCGGTCTTTGGGGCAATAACCGACAGGTTCAGCCCGAGGAATGCAGCGATACTCTCCTTCATCCTGATAGCAGGCGTTTCACTCCTCCTGTGGCAGTTCCCCGGCGAGACGATGTACATCATCGCTTTTGTCATACTCTGGGGCTGCCTTGGCGGGTGGCTCGCTATTGCACCGGCAAGTACCGGCTGTTACTTCGGTACGTCCGATTACCCGCGGTGTTACGGTGTGGTCTTCCTCGCTTACGGTGCCGGCGCCATTGCCGGGCCACAGCTGGCCGGGTTCATCAAGAATTCGACAGGATCCTATCTCGGGGTCTTTCCGTTCGTCTTCGCCCTTGCAATTATCGGCCTCGTCATCGCGTTTGCCTTGCTCAGAGCCCCGAAGGCGCCGGATGCCGCATAGCCGGTTCGTCTCTCTTTTTTTATCCGGAATTGCTTTCTCCGGTCAATGCCGGACCTTCTTCCGCTGGGCGATACGGTACCCGCAGATGACCTGAATCGAGTCACCGAACTCGCGGTCAAGCACCGGGTCACCGGAATCCACCAGTAACTCGGGAATGTCCTGCAGTTTGTGCGGCGTTGCGACAACAATAACATGCCCGATTCCTGCCCTCCGTACGATTGCGGGGCTGATCTGCTGGTTGCCCCTGCCCAGGATGAAGCCCTGTGCACCAATAGGGCTGATGATGATCCGCACGTCTTTTTCCCGCTCTGTGAGCCGGAGGAGGGTCTTCTCGTCCGCGTCCGCTGCAACAAGCCTGCCGTTCTTCAGCACATCCACGCCAAGCAGGGTCTTCTTGTGCCCCAGATAGCGCACAATTGCTTCGGTTGTCGTGCCTGCCCCGATGATGTACAGCGCCCCTGGCACCATCACTTCCTGTATGAACTGGGCGATCTCCCCTTTTGCCCGCTCCTCGTCCGGCTGCTCGTACACCTGTTTTGAGACTGCAACCATGCCCCGGATCACGGGAGTCCGGGCAATGCCAAAGAGCCGCGTGTCCAGCGTCCCTGCCCGGTACGCATCTTCGTCCACATCCATGACCTCGGAGTCCCGCAGGGATGCCGTATCCAGCCCTGCAACCAGTTCCGCAGCAGCGTCGGGATTTACGGCAAAGACCCCGGAGTACATCTTCACTCCCGCGGGAATCCCGAGTATGGGCACATCGCGGCCAACAATCGAGAAGATGTCACGGGCTGTGCCGTCACCCCCGCAAAAGAGGATGAGGTCAACACCTTTTTCCAAAAAAACCGCCGCGGCTGTACGGGTGTCGTGTGCGGAGGTCTCGCTCCCCGGGGCATACACGACCTGATAATTTTCCAGGCCGACAGCAGAAAGGGAGGATTCCCCCATCCCCCCGGCGCAGGTCAGAAAACAGAGGCCCTTTGCTCTTTTAAGCTGCTCAAGTGCCCGCTGCGCCCGTTCCCCGGCATGCGGCACGGCACCGCGTCGCTTTGCCTCCTCCACGTTCCCGTCGGTGCCCTTCAGCCCCACCGACCCGCCCATCCCGGCAACCGGGTTGACGATGAAGCCAATCCGTTTCATGAAAAAAGGTGATGGTCCCGGGGTTATTGAATCTTGGGGATCCGTCCGATGGCTTCCCGGATCAGTTCGTCCGGGTACTCGTAGTCGACAAGCTGGCCGGCATAGTACGCATCATAGGCTGACATATCGAAGTTGCCGTGCCCCGAGCAATTGAACAGGATGGTCTTCTCCTCGCCGGTCTTTTTGCACTTCCGCGCCTCGTCGATGGCACACTTCACTGCGTGCGATGTCTCCGGCGCAACGATGATCCCTTCCGTGCGCGAGAAGGTCTGGGCTGCATCGAATACTTCACTCTGGTGATAGGCAACCGCACGCATAACCCCATCGTGGACAAGACGGGAAACGATCGGTGAGTCCCCGTGATACCGGAGGCCGCCGGCATGGATGGACGGCGGCACGAAGTCGTGGCCGAGCGTGAACATCTTCAGGAGTGGTGTTAATCCTGCCACGTCGCCGAAGTCGTACGTGAACTCTCCCTTGGTGAGCGTCGGGCACGAGGCAGGTTCGGCACCAATAATATCGGTGTCCTTGTGCTTCCCGGTCATCTTGTCGCCCGCGAACGGGAAAGCGATCCCGGCAAAGTTCGACCCGCCGCCAACGCAGCCGATGACGACATCGGGATAGTCCTCCACCATCGCGAACTGTTCGCGGCACTCCTGCCCGATGATCGTCTGGTGGAGGCAGACATGGTTCAGCACCGAGCCGAGCGCGTAATTGGTATTCGCGTGCGTTGCTGCGTCCTCGACCGCTTCCGAAATCGCAATACCCAGCGCCCCGGGGGTCTCCGGGTCTTTTTCAAGAACCATTTGCCCGGACTTCGTCTTCGTGCTGGGGCTCGCGATGCACTCCGCCCCCCAGACCTGCATCATCGACTTTCGGTACGGCTTCTGGGTATAGCTCGACCGGACCATGTAGATCGTGCACTCGAGATCGTAGAGCATGGTAGCGAACGCAAGGGCGGACCCCCACTGCCCGGCACCGGTCTCGGTTGCGATCCGTTCCATCCCGGCCTTCATGTTGTAGTATGCCTGCGGGACCGAGGTGTTGGTCTTGTGGCTCCCGGCTGGGCTGACACCCTCCCACTTGTAGTAGATCTTTGCCGGGGTCTTGAGGAACTTCTCCAGCCGGAAGGCACGGTACAGGGGAGTTGGCCGGAAGAGCCGGAGCACGTCCTGCACCTCTCCCGGGATATCGATGTACCGGTCCGTGGTCACTTCCTGTTTGATCAGTTCCATCGGGAAGATTGCTTTGAGGTCATCGGGCCCCACCGGCTTATGGGTTGCCGGGTGGAGCGGCGGGTCGAGCGGGGTAGGCAGGTCGGCCTGGACATTATACCACCGTTTGGGCATCTGCTCTTCATCGAGCAGGATCTTTGTCTGCATGGTACAGTGGTTGTTTTGTACAAATATATACATTATGGTACAACTTTGTTTATTGTGGCATTATTAAGAACGGTAATTGAGAGATTTGAGGATTCTATCCGGTGCAATGCAATTCCTCTGTGTTAGAAATATATAACATTACAGACAAATGTCAGAAATGTATAACAATGCGCCAACACATGGTGGCTGGTATTCCATTCTCCAAAGAAATCCCCGTTAAACAACCGGAAAAGAGTTATGATGGATCCCACAAACGGTAATATCACGTTATTCCTGCCCTCCCGGATTGCCTGCTCCGGCAGGACCCTGCGAGCGGAAAAAGGAGAAAATTCTGATAGCAAAAAACAAAACAGAAAGTATATCTCTGTCAACATTGAAGTGTTGACGGAAATATATCAAAGATTATAGTTAAACCATTCTTAGCACAAACAGTACAGGTGAAGCATGACGCATTCTATTATTGATATCCTCTTCCGGCCCGGCCAGTTCTTTTCGGGCCTTGATACAGAAAAAGAGCGTATGACCCTGCCGCTGCTCATCCTCCTTGCCGGGGGCATTACCGCCGCGGCGTACGGATACCTGATCGGCGGGGTAACTGCGCAGATGATGGGCGGCGCCATGGCCGGCCTTGACACGATTGTCCTTTTGTCATCCGTAATCGGTGCGTTCCTCGGAGTCTTCATTTTCTGGGTCATCTGGGCTGCTCTCGTGTTTGGCATATCCCTGGTATTCAAGGGGTCCGGGAGTTTTTCCGGTACCTTACTGGTCATCGGGTACGGCTACCTTCCCCAGGTGATCGGCACGGTCATCACCCTCATCGCAGCGTTCGAGTACGTGCCGAAGATCGTTGTCCCGAAGATCACGTCCTCCATGATGCAGGACCCTGCGGCAGTGCAGCAGGTAACCGCTGCCCTGATGAAAGACCCGGCCATGGTGGAGCTGACCCAGATCTCGGCCCTTGTCACCATCGTCTTCTTACTCTGGAGTGCGAACATCTGGATCTTCGGCATCCAGCACGCACGGAAACTGGCGGTGCGGGACGCAGCTATCTGCGTTGGCATTCCGGTCATTGCCTGGATCTTCTACATGATTTATACGCTTGGAGTATCGTAAATGAGAATCGGCCAGATCATCACATCACTCTTTGTCGCCCTGCTGCTCAGCCTTGCAGTTGGCGTTGCCAGCGGAGCGTACACGAATATCAACGAGGATCCGGTCTCCGGAACCTATTATACCGGGAAGGTCTATGTTGCCGAGACGGTCTTCGAACCCGGCACGTTTTTTACCGGGGATAAGGGGACCG
Source organism: Methanoregula formicica SMSP (assembly GCF_000327485.1). Classification (NCBI taxonomy): domain Archaea; kingdom Methanobacteriati; phylum Methanobacteriota; class Methanomicrobia; order Methanomicrobiales; family Methanoregulaceae; genus Methanoregula; species Methanoregula formicica. The sequence continues at coordinate 83,701 of NC_019943.1, forward strand.
TGACCTACAAGATCACGAATGGAAACACAAACACCAGCATCAAGCTGAACCATGCGATCTTCCGGGACAGCACCTTCTCCCTGCTGAGCGGCAACTACGATAGCACATCGACCCTTGGCCCGCTCCAGACACGGCCGTTCACCTTCTCCATTGTGGCAAACGGGGCCGGGGGGGATTACTACCCGACCTTCTCCGTCAGCCTGTACGATTCCGACCTCAACCATAAGACGCTGCTCCAGATCGACAATACTCCCCTTGAACTGACGGTCGTTGACAAGCCTGACGCCTTCACGCAGGGGAAGAAAAAGACCATCTACCTGCAGGTGGCAAACCCGCGGAAAAACAATGTGAGAAATGTGATCCTCACCGCTTCCGGCACCGGCATAACCGCCAATCCCGAGCGGGTGTTCATCGGCGATCTTGCAGCTGCAGCAAAAACACCGGTCAATGTCTCCCTCACCCCGGACCAGGAGACCACGCTCATCCTCCACCTGGCCTACAACAACGGCGACAACCCCCACGACGTGACCATGGAGATCCCCATCACGTTCGGGCATGACAAGAAACAGGCGGACCCGGTAATGAGCAACATCCAGGTGATGCCGGAGGGAGTGAACTACCGTGTGACGGGCGATGTAACCAATGCCGGGCTCGAGACGGCAAACGCGGTCATGGTGACGGCTCTCCCGCCGGCAGTCCCGGAAGACCCGTACAAGACCTACGTGGTCCAGGCACTCAAGCCGGATGACTTCGGAAGCTTCGAGATCACCTTCTCAACCGATGGCACCGTTGAGAGTGTCCCCGTCCAGATCTCGTTTAAGGACAGCGACGGGAACACCTACACCTCGGTCCGGAACATCACGGTCCCCGACGGCAGGCTCGCAGCCGTGAAAGATAACGGCCCGCCGCTCGTCCCCATCATTGCCGCGCTTGTCGTTGTCGCCATATTTGTCGGCGGATGGTACTTCTACCTCAGGAAGAAGAAACAGTGACGACACCTGAAGACGACCAGCCGGTCATGCTCTTCTCGGACGTGGCCAAGGTGTACCCCCTCCCGGCCGGGGACGTCCGGGCACTGGACGGTGTCTCGTTCCGGGTGGACCGGGGCGAGTTCATCTCCATCATGGGCCCCTCGGGGTCCGGGAAGTCCACGCTTTTGAACCTGATGGGGTGCCTTGATACGCCCACGGAAGGGGACATCTGGATCAGTGGCACCCGGATACGGGACATGTCGGATACGGAGCTCACTACCCTGCGGCGGGACCGGATCGGGTTTATCTTCCAGTACTTCAACCTCTTCCCCCTGCTGAATATCATCGAGAACGTCACGTTCCCCATGATGCTGAAGAGCGGGAGGGATGTGGACCCGGAGCGGGGAAAGGAAGTCCTCCGCGCCGTCCAGCTGGATGAAAAGCTCTTCACCCACACCCCCACGGAACTCTCCGGTGGCCAGCAGCAGCGGGTCGCCATTGCCCGGGCGCTCATCAACAACCCGGACATTCTCCTCTGCGATGAGCCGACGGGTAACCTTGACTCAAAGACCGGTGCCGGGATCATGGAGCTGATGACCGAGCTCAACCGGAACGGGACAACTGTCATCATGGTCACCCACGACCAGAACATCGCCAATTACTCGCGCCGGACCATCCGGATCTCTGACGGGAGGATCGTCCCATGATCTTCTGGGAGATCGCAAAGCGGAACATCCGGCTGCACTTCCTCCGGTCAACCCTTGCCATGCTTGGCATCGTGATCGGGGTTGTTGCCATCGCCTCGATGGGCATCCTCGGCAACAGCATGGTTTCCATGGTCTCCGACAGCCTCTCGTCCGTGGGGGACAGTGTCATCGTCTATCCCTATACCGGTGGCGGCGGGTTCCACGGGGGCGGCGGGAGTTCGGATAACCTGAAGATAACCGACCAGCAGTTCCAGCAGATCAAACGTGTCGTTGCGCCGGGCATTGCGATACCGGTCCATTCGACTTCGGAGCGCATGAAAGTCGGCGTGAGCAAGGATTACATCGTTGCATCCGTATATGGGATCGACCCCCAGTATCTCAAGGACCTCAACTTCGAGCTGACTGCAGGCAGCCTCAACAATGCCAACTCCGGGTGCCTTGTCGGGTCCGCGTTTGCCAAGGACAACAACATCAAGGTGGGATCGCGGATCTCGATGGGAACGGACGGCTCGAAAGGAACGCTCCGTGTCACCGGTATCATCAAGGAGCGGGGCATGAGCTTCGACATCAGCACGGACAACGCCGTCATCGCCACCCAGGACTGGTTCGAGGGCACCTACAATACCGGGAAATACTATGACGAGATCGTCGTCAAGGTCAAGCGCGACCAGGACACCGCAAACGTCAAGACCATCATCGAGAAGCAGATGAACAAGCGGGACAAGGTTGTAATGGTCATCGACAGCAAAGCTACCCTCGCCTCCATCTACGAGACTTTCGGCTCGATCACCGCGTTCGTCACGGCAATCGGCGGGATCTCGATGATCGTCGCCGGTGTCTCGATCTTCAACATCATGATGATGTCGGTCAACGAGCGGATCAAGGAGATCGGCATCATGCGGAGCATCGGTACGCAGAAGAAAGAGGTGATGAGCATGTTCGTATACGAAGCTGCCATCATCGGGGTCATCGGCAGTGTCGTGGGAGGCATACTGAGTCTCCTTGCAGGGTACGCCATCAGCGCCCTGATGCTCCAGTCAACGAAATACCTCTGGACCCTCTCGACCGCGTCCTCGATTGCCGTGGGCGTCGGCTTTGGCATCGTGGTCTGCCTCGCCTGCGGCATCTACCCGGCGTGGCAGGCAGCAAACCTCAACCCGATCGATGCCCTCCGGCACGAGTGAGTGGTATCACCTGAACCTTTTTTTGGCCGGGAACGCTACGGTATGCTATGCAACCAGCGGTCTCTGACCCTGACTGGAACGAGATCTGGAAAGAGCGGCAGCGCCTGCAGGAGTCCTCGAAGCTTGCCGGTGATCCATCGCACAACTGGGACAAAAAAGAGAACGCGGAGCGCTACGATGCGAACGCACGGAGCGAGTACGATGACCGGGTGCAGAAGACGATTGCCTCCCTCCCGCTGTCCCGGGATGCCCGGGTGCTCGACATCGGGGCCGGCCCGGGGATCCTCGCCCTGCCCCTTGCCCCGCTCGTCCGCGATGTGACGGCGGTAGAGCCCGGCGCCGGGATGGTCGAAGTCTTAAAAAAGCACGCGGAACAGGAGGGGATCCGGAATATCGCGTGCGTGCAGAAGACCTGGGAGGAGGTCGATCCGACCCGGGACCTCTCGCCCCTGTATGACATCGTCATCGCCTCGCTCTCCCTGACCATGCACGACATCCACGAGGCGCTCGCAAAGATGGATGCCGTTGCCGCAGGCTCGGTCCACCTCTTCTGGTTTGCCGACATGCCGTTCTGGGAACGGATGTACGCCGATCTCTGGATGCCGCTGCACGGCCGTCCCTACTACCCGGGGCCGAAGGCCGACTGCCTCTTTGGAGTGCTGTACCAGATGGGGATCTTCCCGGACGTGACGATGATGCCGATGGGAAAGGAGTACCGGTTCGCGGACCGGGACGGGATGATAGCATTTTTCTGCCGGCGGTTCGGGGCGACAACACCGGTGCAGAAGAAAGTCGTGGAGGGATATATCGGCCCGATGATCCGTGCAGAGGGGCACGAGGTTGTTATCTCCGGGATGTCAACGCTGGCGCACGTGTGGTGGAAGAAACACCAGAGAAGGTAAATACCGAAGGGTTCCGCGAGACTCTCGAATCTCTTTTATACTATAACCCGGATTATGGATTATTATGGCACTATCACTGGTTGTAACCCCGGTTGCCATGCTCCTTGAGCTGGTCATCTGTGTTTTGGGACTGTACGTGGGCTATACAAAGAAGAAGTCTTACGGGTATCTCTTTGCCGTGACATTCCTCCTGTTTGCCCTGTTCGACTATCTTGGCCAGGCCGGCCTGAACGCAGACAGTCTTGCCATCGTGAACCTGGTGGCCATTCTCGCCGCTCTTGCCGGGATGTATCTTGTACTCCAGGATACGTGACAGGCAATTTCCTTTTTTCATGCGTTCTCCAACAGGGTGGATCCGTTCAATCGCATTTCCGGAAATCACAATTGCGGTTGACTGCTCGCTGAGCGATCCTGTCCAGATTTTTTTAGATTTTTTTCCGGTTTGAAAAATTTTCAGCACGAAAAAAATCCGGAATGAAAACCTGCCCCTGCCCGACCCCCCTTGGCTTCTCATGGAAGGTTTTTTGGGAAATTTGCGTCGAAGATTTCACAGGAAATTATGGTGTTTTTTGCATATCTGAAAAGGGGGATCGGGCAGGGGCAAACCGGAAAAAACGATTGCGTTTGAAAATTTTTTAGAAAATTATTTCCGGTTTGCTGAAAGGATCTGGTAACTTGACTGAGCAGTGGGGGGAATCCGTCCTAAACCCTCACTGAATCCTCAAACCCACTTCCTGCGCACGGTTTTTTTGTTCCCGCAAGACTGATGATCTAAGAATCCAATAATGTAAGTCATGAGTATCCATGCCTGACACAACGCTGGTCAAGGTATCATCCAAGGGGCTCGTCACCCTTCCGAAAAAGATCCGGTCGGATCTCGGTATCAATGACGGGGATTACCTTACTATCTCCTCGGATAAGGACAAGATTATCTTCCGGAAAGCCCGGATCGAGATCGATTACGAGAACCCGGACGATGCGTGGAAGGAACACGCACACCGAAGGCTGGCGCATGACTGAGCCAGCATCATACTGCCGGTCCGGGCACCCGCTCCCATGCCTCGGGGCGATGCCTGTGTTCTCCGCCCGGATGTCAACAGAACGTTGCTGTACATTACCTCACCAATTCCCGTCGTAAAACCTTGATCTGTTCCGGAACAATTACCGTGTTTTTCCTTTTCATAGCCTCTGCCAAAATGGGGGGTGAGGCAAAACTCGTACAACGGGGCACGATACGTGCTCCGTTTCATCAGAAACGGTGCTTGAGAAGAACCAACCGGTTCTTCAGGGGGCCGGAATTTTTACCCCGTGGGGAGGGGGGTGGGGAGAGTGGGTTATCGACGGAGGGGGAATATGGGGAGGGGAGTCCCCCCGCCCCGGTTGTTCGTCTGCTGTACAATTCTTCAGGCTAATGCCGCCACGGTGTCCGCCAAGGGCCTCGACTTTGCTCCGGATCCCTTGAGGAAATGAGGGTGCAGGAGAGCCGGAAAATTTGAGGGTCAAACAGATTCTCTTCTTTTCACTTGTTTATGCCGTTTGTTATAGCGGGGTAGCTTTTTCAGACATTGGATAACTTCCTGATCAGAAGTTACACCATAAATACGGTCATCAGGAATATCAGGATAGCGGGTCCGAGAGTCAATTTTCTGATCGGCAAGTTTTCCGCTCCATCCATCAACCCGACACGCAATTATCAGCCGATTCAAAGCCCAGGCATTTGCCATCTCCGCCAGTGTACCGGCCCCCCCGCCAATTGCAATGACCGCATCCGCATTCGCGACAATTAGATTTCGTGCGAGATCCAGACCGGTAGGAATACAAATATCGACATAGACATTCGCATCACCAGGATCACTGCCGGGAAGAATTCCGACAATATCACCATGTTTGTAACGAGGGGAGCTTCGTGCTCCTTTTGATGCCGCTTCCATTACACCCCCGAGGCCTCCTGTTACCAACCGGTATCCATTATCAATAAGACTCCGCCCAATCTTTTCGGCGAGAAGATATTTTTCAGAATCCTCCCGAATGTTTGCATCCCCGATAACGGCAATTGATTTTTGTTCCTTCATGAAATCCTACGCTCCGTTCTGAATGAATACTCCGCATTTTTGAACTGAATTTCAGCATTGTCAGAATTCGCTGAGATAACAATGCCGTTAAGGAATTCTATGGCCTTGACATTTTTTCCAAATACGGTGAACACTAAAGGGAACAGTGTTATGTCGTGAGCAACGACAACAAGCAGGTCTCCGGGCTGAACAGTAGGGTACGTCAGCAATTTACCCACTACCTCGTCTGTATACTTCCGGGGATTCCAGATAGTATCCTCCGGCAGCTCGGATCGCAGCCATTGTTGAATTAGTCCCTGCCATCCGAATTCATTTCTCAGTTTAACGAGATTATCCAGGTTGACAACAGGACTTTTTATCTCAGGCTCACACCCGAGAACCCTTGTCTGATTTAAAGAAGAGAACCCTTCCTGTATTGAGCAGGCGGTCATCTCACATCGTTTTGCGACAGTGTGCCCGAGGAGCAACAGTTTTTTGGGAGCAACCTGCCTGATGGATTTACCGAATTCCCGTGCCATCTGGACACCCTCAGGATTAATTCCAACGGTATCGCGCAGATGATCGGGAATACCACCGAATGAGTCCCTTTTTGAATGACGTATGAGGACAATCGTTTTTTTATTAAGGGGGGCCTCATCGAGAAGAGCAAGAACATAGGCGCCAGCTTTCATACCCAACCTCCATTCGTTACACCGTCGGTTTTCTTAAGCGGGGTTTTTCTTATAATCTGACCGATAATATCCTCGCGCATCAAACGGGTACCGGTATTTTTTTCTCCGGTGGGTTCATAGAAATACAACTTTTTGTCGATAAAGACCGGGTGGTGTGCCATCTCGACCATGGGAATCATGAAGGCCCAGTCTTCTGCATAGGGAATCCAGGTATCCCCGATTTTCATGTATGACTCAGGAATCGAATCAAACAGGAATTTCCTGAACGATCTCAGGTGCTGCCAGACGTTCCCGCCGCGGGCTCCCCGGGGATTCGTGAACATTGCTTTGTAGTCACACCATTTGTCGGTTCGAATCATGGATCCGACGGTGAGATCAGCTCCATCACTGTACGCCTTCCTGAGTTGACCGATAATATCGGTCCCTATCAGCGCGTCATCCGCATCCAAAGTAATGATGACACTTTCCGGGTTCGAACAGATATCCCGGATTGCGATGAGGTTGTTTTCCATCGATGTGAGAGAATTCCCGTTGAAGAATACCCGGGCCCCCTCTCCGAGTGCAGGGGCCAGGATTTCACTGATGTATTCAGGGATGGGATTGGACGATCCAGCATCGATGAAGACAATCCCGAAGCAATGGTCCTGTTGCCGGGCAACCGAATCCATGCAGCGTCGCATCCTGGAGACCGGGACATCCTTTCCACGGATGATGAAAATATACTCGGTATCGAGCGGGGCAATCCAGTCAGCAAGCCTGCCCATGAGATCAACAGAATTGTTCTGGATTTCCGGAACGTGATTTCGCTCGATGCTCCTGACGACATTATACCAGAGATTAATATCGGATTTTTTATCGTTGGGAACATGGACGAAGAAGGTCCGGCAGTCTCCTCCGCGATAGGATTGCCATGACGATTGTGCCAGTCTGGCATCAAGTGCCCTATGCCAGGGATACTGCAGGGCCCCGTCATGTGTCAATCCGTTCGGGAGGGGGAGCACAGCCGCCAGCCGGGCTTTCGCGAGAAGCGAGCACCGTACTTCCGTCCTCCACTTTTTCCTGGCCCGACCCGTAGAATACGGTTCATTCTTGTTTTTTGCTATGTTGAATGATATCGTGACGGCCATGGGATCTGACTGGAGAACATCGATCATCTCCCCAAGATAATCATGATCACGATCCTTGCGTCCGATGAGACAATCGCTGTCCATCTGGAGAATGTAATCGCCTTGGCACTGGTCTACCCCGAACAATGACATGAAGGTTGGCTGTCCGTTTTCACATCGCGGGTTTGTGCAGGCAATACCGAACCACTTTTGATAAGTCTCTTCAATGGTCGCAGGATCGTCCGGGACTATCACAAAACGGTCGATGACACCTTCGGCTGTAAGGCGCTCCAGCCTTACTTTGAGTTCTGCCACATCTGCCGGGGCATACTCCCGGGAGAATGGCCCGGTGAAAGTGTCCGTAATAACGATTTTCTCGAAAAACCTCTGGGGCCCCTCCAGTTGATTGACGATATGGCGGATCTGGAAATCTATGGATTCCCACTCCATTGCACCCGCACGGATGAGGAGCGATACCTTTTCGTCTCTTGGGAGTTGAAGCGGTTTCACCTTAAGGAGGAGGAAATCGCTTGACGGGCAGAGATTCGGGATATCTGTCGTCCTGACCTCCTCGATTGTTTCAATCTCAAATCCCTGACGGCGTATCTGATGTTTATACCATGAGAATGGCCGGTGGCACTCCGTCCGAATTTTACCGGTCTCCCTCATTTTTTTCTGATAGACAAAGGTTTCCTGGTAATGAGAGTCATCCGGGATGTTCAGCTTCACATGCGTTTCAGATTCCGTTACAAATGATGAGAATGGGTTACAGAGTGCGATAATGGCCTCGCCGTCATCGGAAACCAGCGACCGGATATCCTGCAGAACCTCCGCAGCCTCGGAATCGTTGCTTATGGTACAGAGAACCAGGCTGCAGATCACCCGGTCAAATTTTGTTCCCTTATCCTTCAGAACCGCAAGCTCTTGTGAATCGATGTAGTGTGCCTTGACAGTCTCTTTCCGGTTTCTGGCAAGAACCGTCCGGTCCAGATCATACCCGGTGACCGGAAATCCCTTTCCCGCCAGGGCTTCTGCTATGGAACCCCGGCCGCATCCATAGTCGAAAATGCTGGAGGGATTTGCCTCCGATACGAGTCGAACAATGCATTCATTGACAAGATCATTCTTGGTTTTTGTCTTTGTCGATTCGTAAAAATACTCAAATCCGCACAGTTCCGGCAGATCCCCATCGAAGAGCGCGATCGACATCACATCAGAGATGTCTGCCCGGAAATGCCACCGGTACATGAGATATGCCCTCCGGCACATCTGGAGGAACTCGCTCTCATTATACGGGACAATCGAATCACCGATATCCACAAGTTTGAGCATGCCGTCACTGACAACAAAATTCCGTGGGTGGAAATTCGTGAATGCAATACCGGCATCGCGGCATTCTGTAAGAACGGAGAAGATGTCCTGCAGGTACCCTCCCGAATATTCCTCTCCCTTTTCATAGGAGAGGACAAAAATCAACTCCCCCTCATCCTCGATGATTTCCCTGAGTTGGCATATATGGCACAAGGCAGGGTTGTTCAGGACCGTGGCCCTGATAACATCAAGCCGTCCGTCCTGAAAATTTGCCCGGCCCGCGTAGAAATATTTGTAGGCATTCGTACCATCGGTGAAAACGGCTCCTTCATGGCCATGCCCGACATAGGAAAGAGGTGCCGTGATTTCACCAATCTTCTTCTGAACAATTCTTTCAGTGATAATCCTTGCCCAATCAACCTGCGCTGGCAACACATCCTTTGTAAGGGCTGATCGGTAGGTTTTCACATGCCCTTTGAACTGCATGAGGAATCGTCGAAGGTCCTGCTCATCGCGGGCCATACCCTCACGATACAGGTTCCAAATATTCTTATTCGAATACATTTCTTTAAGAGATTTCAGGAATGTGAGGGTATTCTCTGCTCCCTGCCCGTGGGAAAATGAATCAGACTGTAACACCTTTTCTATCGAGCCGATGAGTCCCTGAATCCGGTAGGCGTTCATGACGAATTGGGTGAGCCGCCCGGCCAGATGGTAATTGAACGAGGTGCAAACTTGGGCGATATCCCCCTCTTCCATCGAGAGTCTGATCCTGCGGGGGATTGAGCCGGTCTCCCCGATTTTTTTCTCATAGTACTCGTCCATAGCACGGACATATGCACTTCCATAAAAATCAGCAAGCAGGGAATCAAAGTTCATGACACCCGCCGCTTCAGCGGTCCGTTCCTGCCTGACCGCAAGAGGGAAAATCCCCACCTTGCTTGCCCGAACCCGGTTATTGAGAATGCACCAGAAAGTATCCCCGCGACGGGCATTCAGCCTCCCGATCCTGGGAGAGATGTTGGGAAATTCCCGCAGGCATACCGGATTGAGCACAAGGGTATTACCACCTCGCGGGATTATTGATCGGGAACCTGATAGCGATCCGCCACAGGTCGAGTGATGCGGAACGGCGACGGGCCGGGTCAGGTTCCTGCCATAACCGATGGCGGGGATCTCCCGGATAATATCCCTGCCTTTGAACGGAAGGACCGGCAGTTCGAGGTGGGCCGCATGCTCACTGGAATAATCATAGTAATAATCGGGAAATGCTCTGCCGAGCTCAGCGATTGAATCCCGTGTTTGAGAGACGGGATGGGCCGACACTGTGGCGTCCGATGCGATCAAACGCTCCTGCTCTTTCAGTGCGAAGAAGACATCGAGCAACTGAACCCGCATTGTGCTTTGAACCGGGAGCGGTGCATCCCCGGTGATTTTCCCTACGGCAATGCTGATGCCCTCACTCCGTAACCGGCCGATGGTATTTTGCAGATCCGCAAGAGAGAGTTTCACAATTTCATTATCCGTTGTCAGATACTCAAGACGGATATCGTCATCGAGGATCCAGACCACAGAACCCGGTATCTGCCGTGCCTCCTTGTAGAGGTAATGGTGGAGAACGGTTCTTCCCGAGGAGATCCCTTTTCGCTGCTGTTCATCCTGCAGATAGGATCCGAATGTTCCCCGGTCGCACTCTTCATCAATGGTTCTGCTGCCGATACATACACAGTTCAGTGACCGGTAGTTTTCCGAATCGAGGAGTCGGTGGAGATCTGGTGTTGAGGGCGTGTTATCGCAGACGATCACCCGCCGTTGAACGGAAGAGTTTTTGAAAAACTCCACAAGATCGTCAAGCAGGTATTGCGTGGAACTCATTCGTGTTGCAATGAACCCGATGACAACAGGGATTTGCGATACGGCAGGCACATCAGGTGATTTATGAGTGCAATCCGGCAGACAATCTCCAAACCGCCATTGGGTTTCCTCGATGTCACATCCAAAAAGGTCCCGCGCACGATGCCGGAATGCCTCACGCTCCGGTTCGGTCATTCTCGGGGCGTATTTATTGTAGAATCCCGCGAGTCCCTGTTTTTTCCGGGGGGATCCGGGCTCAGATAACCGGTTTGTATCGGGAATCGCCCAGTGATGTACCAGATGTTTTCTTACAAATCCGATGCGGCAGGTATCGAGATCGAGCAGCCGGATGCAGACATCCCGGTCTGTTGTGCTTTCCAGTGCTTCATCAAATCCCCCGGCATGAAGAAGGGTCGAGAACCTCACGAAGAGATTGGAGCCCTGAACATGGGGATTCCGGATGAGAAAATCGTGCGCCGAAAGTGTATCAGGGATCGTAAGAGGGATTCCGCTATCTCCGGTTCTTTCGTGGCGTATGAGACCGGATACAACAACATCACAGCGTTGTGAATCGGCTGTTTTCAAGCATTCCGCGAGATACTCGGGGGACCACTCATCGTCATCGTCGAGAATCGAAATCCAGGTCGATTCCGGAACAAGACCTGCCTGTATGCAGGAATACAGGCCGGTGTTTATTGCCCCGGAGAGATTGTCCGTCCTCTGGTTTTTAAAAAATTGAATACCGGGAAGGATTCTGGATGCATCGTGAACCGCATCCCGTGTCTGTTTCTCGTGATTGCTATCACAATCGCTAACAACAAGGATGGTATCCGGTTGCTTTGTCTGCTGGGCGATCGAACCGAGAGCCCGTCTCAGCAATTCAGGCCGGTTCTTCGTTGGAATAAGTACGGCAAGGTGCGGCATTGTATCTCACACCGGCTTAATGCGACCTGTTCTCAACTGACTGCGGAACGGGGGGTTTTGTATTAACAACCAATCGAAAATTCTGATGGTTCTCGTTCACCGTTTCCACGGCTTTAAGCAAGGGTGTATTATGGGAGGCATTGATCAGTTCGCGGGTGTCTTTCGGCACACACTTTCCCCCGTATGCACCGAGACCGGGCCTAAGATGTTCCCGGGATTTGACGCGACGGTCAGCATGGATCACACTCATGACGCTGGAGGGATCCGCCCCGTGTTCACGGGAGATCCGCTCCATCTCATTTGTGAAACTGACCTTTGTGGCGATGTAGGCGTTATGCGCAAGTTTGCCGATCTCCGCGTCCCGGAATGGCATTCGTAACACCGGGACAATCTCCTCCAGTCCGTCAACCCATGAGAAGAGCTTCAATACTTCATCAACCGCCGTTTCGTCGCCGCTGATGACAATCCGGTCAGGATTGACCGACCACTGGAAATTGCTCTTTTCCCGTAAGAATTCCGGCATATAAACGAGATGGAGACGGGGAAACCGTGCTTTCGCTGAGTCCATATATCCGACTCTCACGGTACTCTTGACTACACAAATTCCCTGAAAACGGCTCTCCGTCAACCGTGACAGGACATCATCGACTGCTGAACAATCAAGCCGGTCATCAAAACCCCCGGGAGTCTGGACGCAGATGAAGACAACCTGCGTTTTCAAGATCTCATTCCAGGAACCCTTCCCCTTGATGTCGTAACCGACACAGGGATGGAAAAAACTCATTGCATGTGCAAATGCAGAACCGACTGCTCCAAGGCCAATAATACCGACCCGGGCCTTAACTTCACTCTCGTAGTTCATTCTATTGACTCCGTTTATCTGGAGCCAATAACAAAATGGATTGGCGAACGTTGTCGTTTGCTTTGTATCTTTCGATGGGTTTAGCATCCAGGATACCGTGAAACAATTATTGCTTCACGCATAACATCCATCGATGTTATCGGCAAATTCCGTTTGAAAGTATTATTATTAAAGATTGTTGTAGGAAAATAGGAGGGGATAAACCAAATATCCGACTCATCTATTCCAATAGGTACGGATGCCGTCGATAATACTCTCTTACCCAACCCGCTTGATCCGCGCCATCGCCTCTTTCAGCTTCTCCATCGAAGCCGCGTACGACAGCCGGATCCATCCCGGCGCATAGAACGCACTGCCCGGTGTAGCAGCCACGTGCCCCTTGTCGAGCCAGCGTGAGGCAACTTCCATATCGTCCCCTGCAACCCGGACAAAAGCATAGAACGCACCCTCGGCCGGGGCGGTCTCGTAGCCCATCGCGTTCAGTTCGCCCATGACGTACTTCCGCCGCTTGTCAAACTCCTGCCGCATGTTCTCGACGCAAGACTGGTCGCCTTTCAGTGCCGCAACCCCGCCCCACATGGCAAAGGTCGTGACCTGGCTGATCGAGTGCTGCTGGACCTTGGACATCTCCGTGATGATCTCTTTCGGACCCACGGCGTACCCGAGCCGCCAGCCGGTCATCGCGTAGGCCTTCGAGAAGCCGTTGACATATTCCCAAACAGGGAACATGGATGCATGAAACCGGCATGAATACCCGCAGCCTGATCATCCATCATCTTTTTTTCGATTCATACACAGAGCAGGGGGATTGAAGCAACCTCCTGTTCATGAATTTTTTTTCTTACGTTTCTTCAACGTTAATGCAATGCCAATGAATGCAAGTGCAATGACTGCGCCCGCAAAATTTAAAGACAGGACATTGCGGGTTTGAGCCGGTTGCACAAGAACCCGTGAAATCCCCCCGCCAGGATATACTGTCTCAATTGAGCTTGACCACGTCTCGTTGGCGCCGATGATCCAGATGTCAGTGATTCTTGTGGGGTCATTGCGTTCCCCGGTCATTCTCATCGAGAATACTAGCTGTTTCCCGCAGTTGTTGGCCGGGGGGATGTGAACTGATTTATAATCTATATCCATCTGCTCCTCGTACCAATATCCGACACCACACTCATTGAAAAATTCCATAATGGTGGCGTTGCCCTTCACGGTCGGATGCCTGCCGGTAAGCTGATCGAGGGGTATGCCCATACCGGGATATACCGGTGTGATTTCTGCTGCAGATACTATCCCCAGTAGTGTCGTGATACCAAGCAGGAAACTGAAAACAAGTGCAATCGTTCTCATAAAAAAAGGGTTAATTGTATGCCGGCAGTTCTCCAAACGGCTCGGCAATCATATCTTCATATCTCAGCAAGCCGTCACCTGAGGGATCTGTAGTATACCGGCTGTCATCAGCATCGGTATACTTTGTCAGGCTCATATGTGTGTTGTTGGCCATTTCATATACCTGTGGGTTGTTGAACGATTTCCATGTTGGATCGGAATGCACCCAGGCACCCGCCATCCGGTTTTCCAGGATTGCATGCCCCTGGGCAACACCGTTCTCGTCAATCCAGGTGATGCCGAGGAACCGTGAAGGTATCCCAAGCGAGCGGCTGAAAGTTACATCCATTGTGGAAAATTCATCGCATACTCCCCGGTAGTTATCGTTTACAATATAGAGATCTGATGCAGCATAGAGTAAATACGTAGTAGTTGTCGAATAATTCATTTTAGTTCCAACGTAGTCGTTTAGTCTGCTGGCCGTATCATACGGTGAATTGGTATTATCGGCTGCGGTTGCCGCTTCAGATATGATTGCATACCCTTCACTGAATGGGAAATGGTACAGGTCGCTTGTCTCAAGGTTGTCCCCGCCATCCGGGTCCGGCAGGTGCGAGGCATCATTGTTGTATTTTTCAATCCCGTTTAAGGACAATTGCCCGGACCATGTCACGGTGCCAGGATTTACGGTGATGAAAAAACCCATCGGTTTTATTCCTACGGAGCTCTGACTTGCAACGACAGGGAACGGGATTGAAACCGAACAGTTGGCACCCGGGGCGAGGTTTGTAAATGCTGCTGATGCACCATAACCGTCTTCAATGGAAACGAATGTTACCTGACCGCTTGCGGCGGTTGTCCCGTAATTATGGATGACAATCGTCTGGGTGACTGTGGTATCTTGGGTCCAGTACCAGTCGAAATATCCGTATTCAGGGGCCACGAGGGGGATTGCGGCTGCTGCTTTCACGGTACCGGTCTTTCCTGCAGGACTGATGAAGTTGAGCCTTGCAGCCTTCATTGAGGATTTTTGTGAATCCACGATGTCATTGCCGGGAGGGAACCGGGTATCAGGACTGATGATCGTAACGCCCGGGTATGCCTTTGCGGTCTTTTCATCCATCTTCCTGACTGCAACCGGTGTCACGATCGGGTTATATGCCGACATATCCTTTTGTCCGGCCCATTCATCGAATTCACCGACCCATCCCGGGGGTGTCGGGTTCGTATCGTTCATTGCGCTTACAAGCGGAACCAATACCACTCCCAGCATCAGTGCCGCGAGCAGCAAATTCCATTCTCTTTTTTGTTTCATGCGATTTCTACCTCCATTTTTCGGAAGCATGATCCAAAATCTTCATTAGGACAGACGATAATTGGTTCATGCCTACGGGCAGGGTCGGGTTCGTCAAGTGTGCAAACTTATGTGAACCCGTCCTTTCCACTTTTCAGATCCACATTTACACTATAAATGCCATTTGATTCAAAATTTAAAATATAATTCGTTGCTCCTCCGGTATCAACAACGCGGAATAATCGCCTCGGTATAGTATCAGATTTCCCGGTCACTGATCACCACACGGAGGCCCGTGTCAGGATATGTGACAATGATTTGGAGATGGATGGGTACGGTTTCATTTCCTGACACATCTCTCCCCTGAAGTGTTACGGATGCTTTTTTCTGGAACTGGAGTCCATCTGAAGGTGTAATTTTCACGTTAAAACCAGATCCCTGAATTATCGACTGGTTACTGACATCCTTTTCATCCAAATATATTTTCACGGTGGGGGCCGAATCATGTTTTATCCTTGCATCCGGAATCATAACAATACGAATGGAATCAGGGCTGGTACGGGTTACATCCACACTATCGGAAATAATTGGGGCGCAACACGAGAGCTCTTTTGCAATGACTCCCGTACTCATACCAAAGTATAACAGACTTGGCGGGATGATCAGGACTGCGAGGAATAATAACCGGTAATTGCAGAGCCTTTTCACAACGGTTGATGGGCTTCGGTTTTTTTTCTCATTTGGTGGGGCCAGGTACTTGGGTTGATGAAACCATGCACCTGCCAACTGCAGGGCAACCGATCCGAAGAGGATCCCCGCGAACAGGACGAAAGGCAGATCGGAAAGATCCCCTGCGTCCAACATGATCGTCTGGAACGCGATGATCGCCATGAACACAAGTGCTGTACCAATCCCGGATACCAATCCGATAATGCTCTCCCGTGTATTCTTTCCGGTACTGAACAGGTCCCCCGCAATATACCCAAGGATGGCAAAAAGCAGTGTAAAGAGTACGATTGCCTGGGCATCATGATACGGAAAAAACTCTATCGCATTCGGAAAAAACCGGTCCCATATTTCTTGCAGAAGATAGTACGCTGCGGCTGAACAGACACCGCCGAGGCTGCCCCACAGGAGGATTGCCGGTAATGACAGATCTTTTAACGAGGGTTTCATTTTCATCAGTGGTTAATATACTGCTCCGTCACCGCCGATGCGCTTCTGTTTATTGGTTTTACCGATATGGCATTGCGGATCCAACTTTAATATTGCCGGTGTTTGTACTGACATAGTTTATGTCATCCGGATCCATCGTAACCTGAGTTTATTATATACTATCGTCATAAAGGATAACCGGTTGTTCCGATCCATTGTAACTGATTACCTTCAGACGTATCGGAGTACTATTACAATTGGCAACACCCTTCCCTGAGATAATTACAACGGAATCCTCATCATAGGTCAATCCTCCAGCGGGGTTAACAGTTACAGGAAAACCGTTTTTCTCAGATACGGTCTGGTTGCTGACATCTATATCATGAATAAGGATCCGCGGAGGATTGTATCGACCGATCCATGATACTGCAGGCATTTTTGCTGAGTACAGTATCCTGATTGTCAGATTGTCAAGACGTTCAACTCTGATTTCCTGATGGAGCCGGCATTCTAGGCAGTCATTGGCAATAAGGCCGGAAGTTGTTCCGATTAAAGCCAGCATCGGAGGGATCGAAGCTGATAACAGGATAAGGATGAACAAGGCGGTTAACGTAAACGCACATTGCGCCCCTCTCTTTTTAGCAACTCTGCTTGCTTCCCCAAATGATAATCTATGATAATATCCCACGGCGCCGGTCATCGTTCCGAGAGACGCAAGAATAATCGACAGTATTATCAGACATAAGACGGGGAAATACACGGAACCCTCAGGAAGATTTCTGGTTAATGCTATGCAGAATGCGATGCCGGTACCTGTTATACATCCCGACAGGAGACCGATAACCAGGGCATCTTTTTGATTATTGATGGATAACCGGCATTGAGAGACTGCCCATGCACCAGTAAAAAACAGAATGAGCAAACCGGTCAAGAGCATCTGCGTTATCTGGATAATTATCAGATAAAAATTGTAATCAACAAATGGTCTCCAAATCCACTGGTTCAAGAAAAAAAATAAAACCAGTGCAAAGACTCCGGTCAACCCTGTAATAGATAAAAATATAAGGATCTTCCTTCTTGGATTTTTTTTTCCAATTTCTAGGGATGACATGCTATCAAAAATTAATTGAATGGATTAAAGAGAATTATTTTTCCGTTCTGGGCATCAACAACAACCTGCCCTCCCTGGACAAGGCCATCAACAGGTGCTGCATTAACTTTTACGATCCATACTAGTTGCTGAACATCCGGTTCAGGACTAGCAAGTGAAAGATAGGCATCAGTCCTAGAATCTTTGAGATTCCCAAACTGTTCAAGAGCGGCCCTGACAGCATCAGATTGTCTGACATTGGGCTCAAGGTTGATCTTGGTTTCCCGCTCTTTAGCCAGATATGAGATAATCTTACCATTATCCGAATCTACAGTGATGTATATCTTGTTCAATGTGGAAACCCCATTGATTTTTTCTGACCACACAAACGCATATTCCTGTCCTCCGGCACCATGATCAATAAGCGTAGATTCCGTCAACTCCATATTTCGTGTAATGAATGTTTTGTATTTTTCTTTCGCAAAGATTTCGGCATTGTTTTTTGCCTGCTGCTTATCAATATGGACACGATGTGAACTGGAGCGAGCATCCGAGAAATATGCGAATTCTATATCCCCGTTTTCCTTATTTACGTAATACCGGTTCTTTCCTTCCGAAAAGTCATATACTTCTCCGTATGGAAATTTGATAGACCCATGGTATTTGAAATCCAAGGAATTCAGATTCTTTGAATTGCCGTCGAAGTCCACAATTCTGTTTTTCGCCTCATCAATTCCGATGCCGGTTGAAGATGGCGATAAATCCTGTCCTCCTTCTTTTGTTAATGCTGCCGCGGGAAAGGAAGCGATCACCAGCGATGCAATAATCACCGATATTATTGAAATTTTCGTAAACTGTTTCATCATTTTCCCTCCTTGATTATGATCCTGCTCTTGCCGGTTTTATCGTGTTTGACACTCCCGGTCCCTGCCAGGTTACTGTGTCTATCCCTCCACTACCTAGGTACCAGTATGTATTCAGGGTATCCACTTTTGCATAATATGCCGCATCCTGTATGGTGGAATATTGGTTAAGACGATACCAGAAACGCTGGGTCCAGTAATCGGCTTGAAACTTTGTAATTTCTCCGGTAAACCCTACGGCAGCATCTCCGCCGCGGTTTACAGTCGTTGAGAGAAGGTTGGAACCACCGGACCCGGAATTACAATTAACAAATACTGCAAGTGCAAGATCATTGATCTGACCGCTGGTTAATTTTGATATGCTTTTTTGGTCAGATGGATTGTTGGCATAAATCCAGGAATTGTCATAAAAAACAATTCCTCCGCTGTTACCATGACCGTTAAAGGAAAATACCTGATCACTTGGCAGGTTACTCCATGCAGAAGATGCAGGAACATTGGAATCATAATAAGCACCGTAACCCATGTTGCTTTGCTGAACTGCGGCATTATATGCATCATTACTGAAGTCATTTGCATAACCATAGTTCGGACCCCAGTCATCAGCCCTATACGCACTCGCTATCGGTACCACCGCCATCGCTGCGAGCAATAATGCAGACAGGATAACGCATAATCTGTTTTTTCTCATGTAATTCAATACCTCCATTTTTCTCTACTAACAGAGGCACGATCCAAACATTCTATGAAGAGAAGTCTTTCATCTCATGCCTACGGGCAGGATTGGGTTCGTCAAGTGTGCATACTTATGTAAACCCCGTCCTCCACTGATTGGGACGCCCTCCGGCTGTCCGCAATGAGCAGTTTGCCCCGGGATTATAAACGATTTGTCGGTCAAAACTTTACATGTCCCTGGAATACCAATCACACGAACTATTTCGTAAAAGGTATTTTTATTCACCAATAAACGAGATACGTTCGAACCTGAAAAAACCCGTTTTTTAAAAACGAGAGGAACCAACAACCCGGAGAGAGAATAAGGTTGTGATACCATGTTCTCTCCGGATCGACGGGTATCGTTTTAGATAACCGCATCACAAATACCCAATCCTTCTATAAACGTTCTCTCATCCAAAACTTTACACTTCAGCAACGTGTAAAGTTTTGACCGACAAAAGGTATTAATCTGTAATTGGAACGCTTTCCCGTGATACCATGAAGGTTCACTGGTTAGCACTGTTGTTAGTTATCGGTGCGGCACTGACCGTACCGGTTGTATCGGCAAAGATTGTTGAAGAAAAAGACGGGTATGTCGTGACACCTGGCGACAATACCCTCAGGCTGCCGGAAATATCCCGAATGAGTTCGGCCTCGATTTCCCAGGGACAGACTCAATGGTATTCAACATATGTACCGTCGGGAAAAACCTCGTTCTTTGCCGATCTGTACTGGGGCACCCCTTCAAATTCCCTCTCGCTCACGATCGCTGCCCCAGATACCACACTCGGTCCCTACTATGATTCCGCGGACGGGCGGATCGATGGCCGGGTTAACCTGAGGATTTCCAAATCCGGCGGTCTTGCATCCGGCACCTGGTGGTCGAAGGTTTATGGATACCGGGTGAGTGGCGTGCAAAGCTACACTTATTCTGCATCCGCGAGTTAGACCATAACCCTTTTTTTATCGTACCCTGAATATTCATGGATGAAGAAAATGATCAGGTACGGAATCATCCTGATTCTTGTTCTTTGTTCATTTTCGTTAGTACCATCCGGTTCCTGCGGGTTTCATAATGGATACACGGTCGAACCGGTAACACCAGATATGGATACGGGTACGCCGCTGGAAACCGTGCCGGTCGATTTCTGGGACCTTCCCCCGGGAATGATGTTGCTCGCACTGGCTCTTTCTGTATCCTCCTTTATCGGATTCCCCGTTGAACTCTTCTTATTCATCAAACTATACGCATATCTGGGATACCGGCATGTTACCAGAACAATCGTATTTGAAAATGACACACGGAGTCTTGCCTATCATTGTATACAAGATAATCCGGGTATCTACTTCAATTCCTTAGTGCGAAAGACCGACATCAAACCCGGGACACTGCGGTACCATCTCATCATTCTCATGACAACAGGAAAGATCTCCGCTATGAATATGAACGGCCATACACGGTATTTCGAAAATTCCAGGAAATTTTCAGAGGTAGAGAAAACGGTGTTTAAGCATATCCGGAATGAGACTGATAACCGTATTCTCATATTACTGCTTGATAATCCCGATACGAACAGGAAGAATCTGGAAGTGATGATGGGAATATCAGGACCATTGGTTACATGGTACATGAGAAGACTTAGTGATGATGGAATTGTCTCCATACAAAAAAACAGGAAAAATGTCCGGTATGAGATCTATCCTGAAGTGCGGCAATATCTTGAAAAATATCTTGTCCCAAACAGGGGGGTGATGCCGGTGTTATCCCTGGAACCTTCTCCCGAATCTTCATAATGCAGAATTCCAAGAGTTTATTTCAAGCCTGAAAAAACCGGCCCTTTATCCTGAATGGAGAAAAAAAGGTGGGCGATGGTATACGACCTTCGGTTTTCACCCACACATCCCCGTAATCAACCCGACATCTGCTGAGCTGTCACCGGGTCCAGCACCTGTGCTAGGATCTGCCCGGCCATCGACATGAAGAAGGTCCAGAAGACTTTCTTCACCTGCTCTTCTACCCCACCCTCTTGATCCTCGCCATCGCCTCGCGGAGCTTCTCCATCGAAGCCGCGTACGACAGCCGGATCCATCCCGGCGCATAGAACGCACTGCCCGGTGTAGCAGCCACGTGCCCCTTGTCAAGCCAGCGTGATGCCACTTCCATTTCAGCTCCGGCAACCTTCACGAACGAATAGAGCGCACCCTCAGCCATCTTGGAAATACATACTCTTGGTAAAATCGTGGCGAGGTGATCCCATCCTCATTCACCAGCAATTTGATGATTCAGAAGACGTCAGTATATTATAATGAACCTGCTGAAGGGAGCGGAATATGGCCTTTAATCGTCTCCGTCCCAATAACGAGCTCCCGCCACTTCCTCCGGCAATAGATCTCGAAACAAAACCAATCCTGAAAAAATGTATATCGGCACACCGGGCTCTGGCCACTCTGAAAGGTGCCGGCGATCTTATTCCCAACCAGGCCATCCTCATCAACGCTATCCCGCTTCAGGAAGCAAAAGCAAGTTCGGAGATCGAGAATATTGTCACAACAGGAGACGATCTGTACCGGGCATCCATTATCCCAAGTGCAGCAACCGATCCCCAGACAAAGGAAGTCCTGCGTTACCGGAGTGCATTACGTCGAGGATACGATCTTTTGGGTAAATACCACATCTCCAACGTTGTTCTTAAAGAGATCTGCGAGGTTCTGCTGGATCGCGAGGTCCAGATCCGCTGGTTCGGGGATACCAAGATCAAGAACCGGGCGACCGATGAGACGATATATACTGCACCTGAAGGCGGGGATATCCTCCGTGATAAACTGGACCGTCTGGAGCAATACATCCGCGAAGGAAACTCAATTGATCCGTTAATCCGCCTCGCCCTCATTCACTACCAGTTCGAGGCGATCCATCCGTTCGAAGACGGGAACGGGCGTACCGGGCGTATTCTGAATATCCTGTTTCTTATCGAGCGGGGACTCCTCGATATCCCCGTGTTATACCTAAGCCGCGGGATCATAGCCCGGAAAAACGATTACTACCGGTTGCTCCGTCAGGTAACGGAAGAAGGTGCCTGGGAAGAATGGATACTCTTCATGCTCTCGGTCATTGAGGAAACATCTGTCTGGACATATGAGCGAATTCTTGCGATACGACATCTTCTTGATGAGACAACAGAGAAGTGCAAGCGTGAACTGCCATCAACGGTTTATTCAAAGGACCTGGTAGAGCTTGTTTTCGTCCAGCCATACTGCAAGACCCAGTTTGTTGTCGATGCCGGTATCGCCAAGCGCCAGACTGCGGCGAGTTACCTTCAGGAAATGGAAAAGATCGGCGTACTCGAATCCAGAAAAATTGGCCGGGAGCGGATTTACATTCATCCCGCTCTCCTCCATCTCCTGAGAGAGCCATAGTGACATGTCGATTTTTTCTGATTTTTTCGACACGTTTTTGGAACGTGTCTATTGAATCGACATGTCTGATCTCAGCAAAACACCGGCGGCTGCTTCTCAAAAATAGCGTCTCTCAGGAAACCAACTCAGATCGGCCGGTTTCCTGAGAAGCACTCAGGACGAATTATTGCTTAAAATCGTGGAATTAACCCGGGCTCTTCTACCCAACCCGCTTGATCCTCGCCATCGCCTCTTTCAGCTTCTCCATCGAAGCCGCGTACGACAGCCGGATCCAACCCGATGCATAGAACGCACTGCCCGGTGTAGCAGCCACGTGCCCCTTGTCAAGCCAGCGTGATGCCACTTCCATATCGTTACCGGCAACCTTCACGAACGCATAGAACGCACCCTCGGCCGGGGCCGTCTCGTAGCCCATTGCCTTGAGCTCGCCCATGACGTATTTCCGCCGCTTGTCGAACTCCTGCCGCATGTTCTCGACGCACTGCTGGTCACCCTTGAGCGCCGCAACTCCGCCCCACATGGCAAAGGTCGTGACCTGGCTGATGGAGTGCTGCTGGACCTTCGACATCTCCGTGATGATCTGCTTTGGTCCAACCGCGTACCCGAGCCGCCAGCCGGTCATCGCGTAGGCCTTGGAGAAACCATTGATGGTGATGGTGCGCTCGTGCATGTCGCCGATTGCCGCAAGCGAGAGGTGCTCTTTCCCGTAGATCATCTTCTCGTAGATCTCGTCCGACATCGCGTAGAGATCCTTGTCCGTGCAGAGATCGGCTACGAGCTGCATGGACTTCTTGTTGAAAACAGCGCCTGTGGGATTCGAGGGCGAGTTGACGATGATCATTTTTGTTTTGTTGTTGACCTTTTCAAGAAGAGAGTCATCGAGCTGGAAGGTCTTCTGGTTGATCTCGTGGAAGACCGTTTTCCCGCCAGCGATATGGATGCAGGGCTCGTAGGAGACCCAGGCCGGTGTGAGGATGATCGCCTCGTCGCCCGGGTTCAGGACGGCCTCGCAGGCCTCGTAGATCGCGTCTTTCGCCCCGCAGGCGACAATCACCTGCTGGGGCGTGCAGGGGAAATGGTTCTCCCGCTCGATCTTCTCCGCGATTGCGGCGGTCAGCTCAGGGATGCCGCTGCTCGGCGCATAATGCGTCTCGCCCCGCTTCAGCGCATCGATGCAGGCGTCCGTGATGTGTTGCGGGGTGGCGAAATCAGGCTCTCCGATAGACAGGCTGATGACATCGATCCCCTGCCGCTGCATCGCCTTGGCCTTGTTGGAGATGGCGATGGTTGCCGATTCTGTTACGCCGGCAATCTTTGCCGACAGCGGCTTCATCGTAACCTTTTGACCATCTTGATGGCTGACTCGACAGCCCGCTTTGCGTAGTCGATCCGCTCGTTGGCTTCGAGCCGGGTCATGCCGGGGCCGGAGATGCCGAGCGCAACGGGTTTGCCGAACTCTAAGGAGAGGTCGATAATCTTCCGGGCCGCATGCTGCACCACGATCTCGTCGTGCTGGGTCGCCCCCTCGATGACGCAGCCAATCGTCACGACCGCATCGACCTTTCCGGCAGTCAGCAGCTTCTTGATGGCAAGCGGCATGTCGTAGGCGCCGGGCACATACATGCATTCGGTCACTTCAGCGCCGAGGAACGCTGCGTGCTCGCGGCCCTCGATCTCCATCATATACGTGATGTCGCGGTTGAACTCCGCGACAACGAATCCCAGTTTTATCGGATTGGTATCGCACATAGCAGATCATCTCGTCTGGTTGGTCATAAACTCTTGTGATTGCATCACCGGCGGGCCGGCCCGGCATCCTCAAATCCCTGGCGCTGGCCGGTGCCGGCCTGCCGTTCCAGGTCTTTTGGGTGCAGGACAAGCTTCACCGCGTTCACCGCATGCTCGCGGGTCCGCTGCTCCATGAGCCAGGCCAGCTCGCGGTCGTCCTTGGCCTCGTCCTCGTGGACAAAGACCTCGATGATGTGTGTGTTCGTCATGAGCTGGCACTGGATGAGGCCGGTCGATGCCTCGTGGGCGCATATCTTGTCTTTATCCTTGCCCCCGGGCATGCCAAGCGCCATGACGATGTCGCACCGGCGTTCTTCGATCAGTTTCTTGCAGGCAACGGGAAGGTCCTTGATCCCCGGCACCGTCACCCGCTCGATGGCCACACTGGCATGTTTCCTGAGCTCATCGACTGCGATGGCTCCCATGTTGACGCGTGAAAAGGTAGTGTCGGCAATACCGACTCTCATCCCAGCACCTCGGCAGCTGCGCCGACACCGTCGCCCTTCACCGCATAGCCGCACTTTTTGAGCGCGTGCTGGGTGATGGCAAGAGTTGCAAGGATCTCCAGGGGACCGACCGAGCCCATGTTGCCGATACGGAAGATCTTCCCCTTCAGGTGGTCCTGGCCGCCGGCGATGATGATGCCCATCTTCTTGACAATGCCCCGCATCTCGTCATCCTTGACGCCGGCCGGGTACTCGATTGCCGTGACCGTGGACGAGTAATTGTGGAGCTTGTCGATCTTCGGGAAGAGGGTAAGGCCCCATGCCTGCGCCGCTGCCTGGACTGCCTTTGCCATCTTCTGGTGCCGGGCGATCCGGGCGGGGAGACCTTCTTCCTCGACAATCAGGCAGGCCTCGCGGAGGGCAAGGAAGAGCGGTACAGCCGGAGTGTACGGTGTCTCCATCGGGGTCCCGCTCGCGCTCTTTTTGTATGCCGCAAGGTCGAGGTAGTACGGCGGGTTTTTCGTCATGCGTTCCCAGGCCTTCGGGCTGACCGAGACCATGGCAAGGCCGGCAGGCGCGGCAAAACACTTCTGCGAGCCGGTGATGGCGATGTCAACGCCCCATTTGTCGACTTCCACGGTGTCGCCGCCGATAGAGGTGATGCCGTCCATCAGGAACAGGGCGTCGTGCTTTTTGCAGAGCCTGCCGATCTCTTCGGCCGGGTTCTTGATGGCGCAGGAGGTCTCGTTGTGGATTAGGGTCACAACCTCGGCACCGTTCTCAAGCTCTTCTTTGAGCTTCTCGAGATTGAGGGGGGTGCCCCACTCGGACTTGATCTCGGTCGCCTTGCCATAGCGCTGGCTGATCTTGTAGAGCCGCTCGCCGAACTTACCGTTCACGAGACAGGCAATCTTCTTGTCCCGTGAGACATTGGCGATTGCGGCCTCCATGCCGGCAGTGCCGGAACCGCTGATCACAACAAGGTCGTTCTTTGTAGCAAAGCAGGTCTTAAGAACCCGTACACAGTCGGCATACGCGGCACCGAAATCGGCGCTGCGGTGGTTTATTGCCTGACGCGACATCGCGAACCTGACCCGCTCCGGTATCGGCACCGGGCCTGGCATCATCAGGAGAAGTTCTTTTTCCATATGGATCTGCTCATAGTATTTTAAGAAAGACGCAATATAAGTTTGGATAGCAGTTATGGCAGACGTTGCGATTGTATCCGGGTCCGCTTCCGATGCGGCGATCACCGACAAGGTGAGAAAAGTCCTTGACGCAAACGGCATCACGTACGATGCGCAGATCCTCTCGGCCCATCGGGACCCCGACAAGCTGGACGCCTACATCAAGACCTGCGATGCAAAGATCTACATCGCCATTGCCGGGCTCTCGGCAGCCCTGCCCGGCGTCATCGCGTCAAAGACCGACAAGCCGGTGATCGGTGTCCCGGTTGCAGGGACACTGAACGGGATGGACGCCCTCCTCTCCATCGCGCAGATGCCAAAAGGAGTCCCGGTTGCCTGCGTGGGCGTGGACAACGGGGACAATGCCGCGTGGCTCGCGATCCGGATCCTGAAACTCGTGAAAAAGTAACTACCATATTCACTATCCCGTTTTTCTGTTGCTGAAGATTGGACTGGGTTTATTCCGGGACTCCCGGTGCCCCGGCAGGCCGTGACTCCCTCGCCGTGCCTGGCCTCCGGGAGGATTTCCGGACAAAACTGACCCTGATGAAAAAAGGGTGACCGGTATGATACCGTCACACCCGGACAAACGCAGCGTCCCGCTTGAAATCCTTATCGAGGATGAGGCTCGTGGTAAGGCCCGTCACGGTTCCGTCGCGACCGGTGGCAAACATGACCTGGCCGTGATAGTCCGGTCCCCACTGCGGGCAGGTGGAGGCAAAGGTGTTCCCGTCCCAAGGCGAGAGGTCGAAGGTCACCGGGGTCTTCCCGAAGGTGAGCGTCAGGTTACCGGCCTGTTCTGCGACCACGGCCTTCCCATAGATAGTGTTCGTATAACTCCCGGTGTATTTTTCAGGGGCGAGCGGCTCCGCCGGGCGAGCCGGGCGGACCGGCTGGTCTGCAAGGAGCTGTTCATTACTCTTGTCGGCCTGTGCCTGAACAATCGCGGAGACATCGGGGTTTGCGAGCCCGAAGGCCTGGCGGTAGAACGCGAACGCTAATCCGTCGGGAAGCGCTGTCCCGCCGGCCTCGTTTGCCAGGACCACGATCCCGAGGTTTCTGGAAGGGACCATCAGGACCACCGAGTGGCTACCGAGCGTCTCGCCGTCGTGCCAGACAATATCCGGGGTGCCGTCCTGCCCGGTATACATCCATGCCTGGCAATAGTAGTTCTTCTGGGAGATCATCGTGTCGCTCACGGGCGTCCGCGGGGTGTGCATGTAGGCCATGCCCGCGGGGCTGATGAGCTGTTGCCCGTTGTAACTGCCGTTACCCAGCTGGAAGATCGTCCATGCCGCCATGTCCTGGATGTTCGCGTTGATCCCGCCGGCCGGGCCAAATTCGTAGGAGACGTTGTTGAACGCCCAGTCGGGATCGATAGGGATTGCGCCCGTCGTGTTGTTGGAGAGGACACCGTGCCGGTACAGGGTCACGTGATCGGGCGAGGCCTGGAACGCTGCATAGGTCGAGGAAGCACCGGTCATGTGAAGAGGAGTAAAGATCCGCTCCTGAAGGTTATCCTCCCAGGTTTTGCCGCTCGTCTTCTCGATCGCCGCCCCGGTCGCGACAAAGGGCACGTTCTGGTACATGAACGAGCTCCGGAAGCTGGAGACCGGTTCTGCGTACCGGAGGGTGTGGATCATGTCGGCCCGGTCGAGCCCGAAGGTGGCAAGGTCCATGCCCCAGTGGTCGCCAATGCCGCTCCGCTGTGCCAGGGAATCGGTGATCGTGTACTCCTTTGTCACCCAGGGATCGCTCATGGCGAAGTCCGGGACATATTGTGTCATCGGGTCGCTCCAGTTCATCCGCCCGCGGTCCACTTCCATCGCAACAAGAGCCGCGGTGAACGCCTTGGAGGTCGAGCCAATCTGGAAGACAGTATCGTTGGTCACCGGGTCGGCTTTCCCGACAGTTTTTGTGCCATAGCCTTTCATGATGATGACGTTCCCGTCTTTGACGACTGCAACCGCCATACCGGAGATGCCGGCCTTCTCCCGGGAAGTCTCCGCGTACGTGTCGAACTTTTCCAGGAAAGCCTTCAGCGCGGCCGGATCGTTGAGATCGATCACCCGCCCGGTGTCCTGCACGGCACCGGATACGGGCGTGGCAGCAGCAGGCCCGGCCCCGCCCGGTGAGGTACAACCGGCAGCAGCGACCAGGATCAGTACACAGACAACGGCACAGAGGCCGGGAAAAGAAACACGCATACCGGTATCATATGCGGAAATCCATTTCAAGGTGTCGGAGAGCTCCGGATCGTATTTCCGTGGTATGCCGGAAGGGATCGATAACCGGAATCCCGCAGGAAGAGGGCCGCACCTCGGGGGGAAAACCGGGGGAAAGCCCCCGGGGGGTTCATCCGGTACGTGCCGTGTCTCCCTTTTTTCCCTTCTTCCGCCCGTGCGGGCAGACCCAGAGGCAGAACCCGCAGACACCGGCCATGCCCAGCTCCTTCTCGATCTCTTGGTAGTACCGGTCGCAGGCCGCCGCATCGAACCGGGCCTCGCGGAGTACTACCTCACCGATGACGGCAGGGAACTCTGGGACGCGATCATCCCGCTCCTCCAGTGGACGATGAAGCGGGAGGAGGGGTTCGTGCACGAAAAATGTTCAGCGCACTGCCACAAGAGGGCGGGGCACCGGTGATCGTTCCGGTGGCCCGGAACCAGTCGCATTGTTCAGTCCTTTCAACCGGATCCGGGACCTGAAAAGACCGGTTTTCCTAGCCGGCCGTTCTCTCCCTTTTTTATCAACCCGCATCCGTACATTCATCGGGATGATCGTGCTTTACGGCGTTGTAGTAATTGCATGAACTGCTCGTTCCGTGGACATTCGTAGGGATTCACACCACGCTCCGGGTTCCATTTCCCTTCCATTGGGTTGAACCGTGCTGGGCACGATACTTCTTCAACGAGCGGTGAATGGATTCCCGGTACCATTTTGGACATGATATGCTCGCAGTCCCTGCAAAACGAATGAATACTCATGGTATGGCTTCCTGTTTTGCATAACCATCAGGGATTACCTGACGTAACGTCCGGGCGATGTTCATGGAATCTGAAATGTCGCCCTGTGCAATCAAAACCGGATGAATAAAAGATGACGAGGGGTTCGTTGTTCTGTTGGATTTTTGTAGGCCTGAAAATTTTATGATGAAATGAAGGAATTGTTCAATGTGTAATTTTCTTTTATGTACACCCGGTGTGGATCATTACACAAAGAAATACACCAGTTCATCGCATCACTCCTGTACCCTCTTCTGTCGTATAACAATAAGTAGTTTCAGGCTCCCTTGCCGAGATATCCGGGGATGAGCGGGAGCATTATCAGAGAGAGGGCGAAGGTGACAGCTGCGTTACCGGCACGGCCGGTAACCACAGATTGCAGCCCGCTTCGTACGAAACCAGTGATAGAGGGATGGTATTAACCGGCGCCCGGTTCAGACCTTCTGCATCACGAAGAACGTGTACCCGTACCACCGCTTGTACTTCCGGTACATGTCCGCTTCGTGCTCAAAAGCATCGAGGAGGGCGGCATTCCCCGGGTCCTTCCCGTGGATCTTCCGGAGCTCCGCGGTCAGGGCCAGCATCGGGACATGGTAGTTATCCCACCACCCGGCCTCCGGCAGCCGGTACGTTGCCACAAGGCGGAGCCCGGTCCGCTTCACCCGCTCCTTCATCTCCTCTTCGGGCACAGGGATGTATCCCTCGCTCTCCCACCATTTCCTGAGCTCTTCGGGAGGGTTTGGCTCGAACCAGTCGGCATCGGACACGACCATGTACCCGCCTTTTTTCAGGAGCGGCTTCCAGAGGTTGAGGCCCTTCTCGAACCCGACAATGAAGATGGCTCCCTCGGACCAGATAAGGTCGAACGATCCTTTGTCGAACGGCAGGGCGTCCATGGAGGCACAGATCGTTTTGACCCGGTGTGCCATGCCGGCTTTTCTGACCCATGCATCGACCTTATCCAGGAACGGCTGGTGGATGTCGACAGCAGTGATCGTTCCGGTGGTGAGGGCCGCAAGATCCCGGGTCTGCGTCCCGCTCCCGCAGCCGACATCGAGGATTTTTGCGTCCCGGGGAACGGAGGGGAGCAGCGACCACACCTTCCGGGTCGCTTCTGATGACCCGGGCCCCTGCCGCGGAAGAGATTCGAAAATCTGGTAAAAAAACGGTGGTAATTGGGGTAATGACATGATGCATAGCTGTGGCACAGGGTGTAATGAGTGCTTTGTGGTCGAAGGGTTTGTCACCCTTCAAAAGAGGGCGGGGGGTGTTTCCCCGGCCGTCGGTCTGCTGCTGGTGCCAATGCAATGATACGAAGGTGAATCGGGCGAGTCTGCCTGTGTATGATGGTTTCATCCGTACTACTGGAGGTGGGACTCCGTCACGGCCGGAACGGGCAGTGAAGGCGCGTGATGAAAGATCTCCCACAACACGGACAGCGGCGTGTCCCTCCGTTCGTTTTCGGTATGGCTGCGGAAACGCTCATTGCTTCCGGGACAGTTCCTGCGGATCATCTGTCTGGTCATGGTTGTTCTCTCCTGCCCGGTTGTTCCGGGCCTGATACAGTGGTTGGATGCGGGGGTATATAGCGGGCAGGATGTTGGAACAATTCGCAGGGTTTTTTTCCAGCCTGCCGATGGTGATCTCCTTACCGTTCCACGGGTGCGGGAGCGGCAGTCTTCAGCTCCACTGGGCGGCTCCTCCCGACGGCCAGGAGGACCGGGACAGCAATGAGCGTGAGCGCCGCTGTTGCAAAGAAGACCGCGTGGATCCCCGCGGTGTCCATCACGACCCCGAAGATGACGGGAACGACCATCAGGCCGATGCCCTGAGCCATGCTAGCGATGCCCGCGGCAGCGCCCTGGCCTGTCTCCCGGCCGGCAATGGTCACCAGTGCTGCGATGGTGGTGAGCGAGAGGCCAAAGCCGCAGCCGAGCACGATGACGGCACCCAGGTATTCGGCGAAGGTCGCGGAAAGCCCGATACCGAACGAGGCTGCGGCGATCACCGCTATGCCAATGGCCAGGAGGAAGTACTTGTTGGACCGGTCCACGATCCTGCCGGAGAGCTTCTGGACCCCGGCCACGATGACGGTCCCGACAAAGATCAGGACGCCTACCTCTGTTCCGGTGAAGTGCTGCACCGTCCCGGTAATAACGGGGAGGTACACGAGGTACGTTGCGTACGCTACCGAGTACACGAGGTAGAAGAACACCGGTATCCGGAGGGCCGGGTGGCAGGCTGCCGTAAGGAACGGGACGGGGTCGCGGGGCTTTGCCCGGTGATCGGGAAGGAACCGGAAACAGACAACCGCAGTGACGGCCGTGATGAGGGAGAGGCAGAGAAACGCCGCGGAGATGTCCAGGTAGTCCATCAGGACCCCGCTGATAAGGGGGCCAAAGCTCATCCCGAGGAAAGCCGCGCTGTGGAAGCCGCCCATCATCCGCCCCTCTTCCCCGACATCCGCAATGTCCCCCATGTACGCGATGGCAATGGGGAAGACCATCGCTGCCGCGATGCCATGGAGGAAACGGATGAGCGTCAGCAGGTACACCGAGTCCGCGAGCACGTACAGGGCGGAGAAGAGGGAGTACCCGGCAAGGCCGATGAGGAGGAGATTCCTCCGGCCACAGGAGTCCGACATCGCGCCAAAGACCGGCAAAAAGACCGTCCTCGACAGGGCAAAGGAGGAGAAGATGACACCTATCCAGAAGCCGGTTGCCCCCATCAGCTGTGCGTACAATGGTAGGGCGGGAGTGATAATCCCGATCCCGAGCATGGTGGCAAAGGCGGTAAAGCAGAGGAGGAATGCCGCGAGGCGCTTCCGTTCCGGGTCCATCCTTCCTGATTCCGCTCCGCTGGTCTCTGCCACCGTCATGGTTGATCACGACCGGATAAGGTACTACCTTCCTCAGATGCTGAAGAGTTCGTTCTCCTGGTAGGTTTCGAAGTCACGGATGCGACGGTAATCTTCGAGGATGACCCGGGGGTCCTTGTGGATGAGG
Source organism: Methanoregula formicica SMSP (assembly GCF_000327485.1). Taxonomy (NCBI): domain Archaea; kingdom Methanobacteriati; phylum Methanobacteriota; class Methanomicrobia; order Methanomicrobiales; family Methanoregulaceae; genus Methanoregula; species Methanoregula formicica. The sequence continues at coordinate 115,555 of NC_019943.1, forward strand.
AAGACCTTTGCCGGGCTTGTCATCATGTCGACGGTCCGGTTCACGTGCCAGTCGCTGATGAGGTTGACGAAATCGCCTCGTGCACAGCTCTTCAGCCGGGCCAGCATTTCGATGGCCGCGATCTCGCCTTCGGGTGTCCCCTCGTGCTGTGCAATCAGGTGCTTTCTGATCATGTGACGCTTCAGGTGGTACGGCTTGTCGATGGTCTCCAGGAATTTCTCCGGATCGCTGTATGCCGCAACCATCAGGTCGACCTGGCACTGACCGGAGCAGCTGACGATGAGATCGGGAGGGATCGTCCCGCCCATGATGCGGGCTCCGGACTCGATTAAGAGCGGGCCCTTCTCTGTGAGCATGATCTCCGTGTGGGCAGCCCCGTACCGGATCCCGAGGGCATCGAGGACAGAGAAGGCATACCGGACCAGCTCCATCAGCTGTCCCTCAGGCCAGTCGTGGAGGCGGGTGCAGTCGTACACGTTCCCTACGCCCTCGACCTTGACCTTCCTGTACTGCCAGAGCTCGGCAAGGCGGTGCTTCCCGTTCCAGGAGACGGTATTGACCCCGAACTCCGTCCCGCAGAGGCGCTCCTCGATAAGAACCTCGGTGTTCTTGTCTCCCAGGTGGTTGGTCGTCCCGATCAGGTTCCGGAACGCGGAAAGGACCTCCTCCTCGGTCGAGCAGAACGTGACCCCTTCCGTGGAGGCGCTGCTCATAGGCTTGATTACGACCTCTGCAAACGACCCGGCCCGGAACCAGGCGATCAGTTCGTTCTCGTCTTGTGTGCAGATGAACTGCTTTGTCCTGACTCCCGCGTCCTGGAGCGCACACTGCATCCGGAACTTGTTGCGCCGGGCAACCGACTGCGCCGTCCCGTTCGAGAAGAGCCCCATCCGCTCGCTCAGCGCGTCTGCAAACGGGACTCCCATCTCGCTGCCCGGGATGATCCCGATGACCGCATACCGGTCCAGCTGCCGGACAACGGCGTCCAGGTCCCCGCGGAACACGATCTTGTCGGTGAACAGGGGGTCCTCCAGGTAGTCTTCCGCATGGTTCTTTTTTAAGTATTTCTCGGGAAATGCCTCGTGGCTGAGCACCTCGATGCAGGGAATCCCCTGCATCAGGAACCGGGACGCCATCACCCTGCCGGATGTTGCAAACCCGTCCACCAGGACAACGGCTTTCTGTCTCCTGTCTTTTGTGACCATGATTTTTCCTCCGATGGTTTTTCAGGAGCCTGATCCGGCCCCATCTTCATGTTCCTTCATCTGTGCACCGATATAGGAGAGGAGCCGCTCGCTGCAGGCGTTTCCTCCCGTCTGGATCTTCCGGAGATCGATGGTGATGTCCTGCAGGTGCTGCAGGATGAGGATGTATCCCTCTTCCCCGGGCAGGATGCCGGCGAAGATGAACCCGGCCTCTTCTGCCGCTGCTACAACGGCATTCGCTCCCGGGTCGTTCAGGTCAACGTGCATCCGCATCACCTGTGCGCCGTGGGCGCGGAGCTGCCGGGCGGTGTCAGCAACGGCCTCCCGGTAATCGGGCCCGACCCTCCGGATCCAGATCAGGCCGGCACCGGTATCGGGATTGATGGTCTTCTCGATCACTGTCCGTGCCCGGCCGGGTTTTCCGGACCCGTCCGCATTGATCCGGATGCCCAGTTTCCCGCTGATCTCGCGGATGGTCTTCCGGTGGTTCTCGGGAAGGTACTGGAAGGCGAACTCCTCTTCGTGAAGCGCCTTGGTATAGAACACCACGCTCTCCCGCTGGCTTAAGGCCCCGGTGAGCTCCCGGAACGAGATTTCCTGCGGCTGCGACCCGAGGAGGAGTGCGCTGGGGGAGAATCCCTCATGTTCCATGGCCCGCTGGGAGTGGGGGTGGGCCGTGAACGCCCCGCCCGTCAGGGCCCGGAACTCCGTGCCATCGCTGCAGGCAATCAGGTGCCGGAGGATCGTTCCTGCAAGACCCCGGCCGCGGCAGGAGGGGGTTACAGCCATCGATCCGAGCAGCCCGATCTCCGGGTAGCCATAATAGGCAGAGAGTGCGGCATAGCCGATGACCGTTCCCTTTGGGCCTGCTGCTACAACCGATAAGACCTCACCTTTCGCGTTCTTCTCCCGCAGTTGTACCGGATCGTAGACGTATTTCTTGGGATAGGTGTTCCCGTACACGTCCTGCATCAGGCGTGCAACACCGGGTGCATCCTCCGGCTGCATTCGGCGGATCTCTGCCTCCGCCACGACCAGGACGGGATTCGTCTGCTGTGCACAGGCCTGCACGATCAGCCCCCCCCGCGGGTCATGACCCTGACCGCCTCGTCAACCGAGGGGAACAGGACGAAGATCTGCTCGAACCCGCTCACCCGCAGGACCTTGTCGACAAGCCCGTCGCTGCCGGCAATGACGACCGGCACACCCTGCTTTGAGAACTCCCGCTTCATCTGCAGGAGCGCCCGGAGTGCCGAGCTGCTCATGTACTCCAGCCGGGACAGGTCAAGGACCGTCGGCATCACCGGCAGGTCAGCACCGCTCTTCTGGAAATCGGCAATGGTGTTGGCATCGAGCTTGCCGATGATTGTAACAATCGTCAGCTCCGGTGTCTTTGTAACGTGAATTTCCATGATGATACTCCTTTCATTTGTTATGTTCCCGTTTCCCATGGGGCTATAAAGAGCACAGGAAGTTGGAAAAAACCGGAAGGAAATTTTCCAACCGGCAGGGAAAGAACCGGAATCATTAAAGACGCGGTTTTCCTTGTATTGTACGAATGTACCCGGATCGTGCAACCTTCCAGCGGATGGTGCAGGACGACACCACCCTTTCTACTCCCGGCAGGGAGACCCTGCTTGCCCTGTACGATGGCCCGCTCCATCTTGCGCAGATCCTGGAGATTGTCAATTTCTCCAAGGGGGGTAAGGATCACACTATCACCAAGTCCGCGATGCGGAAACGCCTGGAGCTCTTAACAGAACGCGGGATCCTGGCCAAGGCAGGCAGCGAGTGCACGAATCCCTACTATTACATCCGCCGGCCGTGGATCTTCAACCAGTACATCCTGGTCAAGTGCCGGGACAGCCCGAAGACCGGGCTCCTCGACCTGACGATCCTCCTCCACGAGCTCTCACAGATGTCCGCACATGGGGAGACTGCCCTGCCCCACCCGAAGTTCATCTCGGCTGTTGGCGAGCGGACCGAACGGAGCCACCAGATCGGTTCCGCGTACGAGGCCTTCCAGAAAATTCTCGGCGACAAGACTGCAATCGGCGATTACCTGGAGGCGATCTACGAGGATATTTATGTGGGCAGGATCCCGTCAAGCGACTTCGACGGCCTCATTGCCCGTGACTTTTTACGGTCGGTGGCAACCGCCCCGGACGAAGAACGCGAGGTACGGTTCTTCTTCTGGTTCTCTGACTTTTTCCATATCCTCGACCAGTACGGGATCGCGCTCCAGGCTTTCGAAACGGGGGTGGCACGGGCGCAGGAGCTGGGCCTCAGACTCTCTGCAATCCTTGAAGAGGCCCCGATCTCGAAGGGCCATATCCTGCTCCATACCAACGACCTTGCCGGGGCAAAAGAGGCATTCCTCGCTGCCTATCAGAACCGGGAATCCGGACCCGTCACGAAGGCCCGGAGCCTCTTTGGCGCAGGCGAAGTGGAGCTCGTCTGCGGGGATCTTGCCCTGCCGTACGCATCCGCACGATTCAAAAAAGCGCTCGATCTCTGCCATACGGCCGATCCTTCCGGGAAGGCCGCGGACATCCGTGAGCTGGAAGCCGATATCCTGAGGAGGACCGGGGCCGTCCACCGTGTCCTTGGCGAACTGGACAAGGCAGAGGCCTGCTATACGAAGGCCGGGGAGGTCTATGGGAAGACCATGCCCCGGGGCCATGTCTGGCTGCTGCCCGAACAAGCGGAGCTTGCCCGGGCGCGGGCGTTCCTCTCCTTACCGGAGGTCGCCGGCCGGTTCGTGGACGAGGCCGCCCGGTTGTATGGTGAGGCAAAGGAAGCTGCCCAGCGGATCCGGAACATCAACTGGTTCGCCCACGGGCTCATCGGGGAGTGTGAGCTGGCGCGGGTCGCCCGCCTGAAACTGAACAAACCCCTGCCAAAGAACCTAGACAACAAGTACGCCAACGCGTTCGAGATCTACTGCCAGATCTCGTCTGACCACGGGATTGTCCAGACCTTCATCTCCGAGGCGCTGCTCTATCATGCCGCAGCGGACGAGCGCCCGGAGAAATACGCCGTCACTGCAGACAAGCTCGAGCAGGCCGAGCGGCTCTGCCGTGACCTCGGGCTGAAGTCCGAACTGGCGCTGATCAAACGGATCAAATCCGGGAAGGGAGCGGAAGCGGAACTCCACCCGCTCACGTTCCTGTAAGCCCGGTCCTGTTTTTCACTTTCACATCACGGATCCCGTGTCTTTATGCTGGTGCGGTGTTGACACGTGGGTATGGCAAAAAAGAAGATCCAGACCGTCTGCGGGTATTCGTGCAGCGACTGCGACCATCACGGGAAGGAGTGCAGGGGCTGCCCGGAGACAAAAGGTATCCCCTTCTGGACGGCATTCATCGGCATTGACCACTGTGCGATCTACGATTGCTGCAACAATGACCGGAAGTTCCCGCACTGCGGGAAGTGCCCTGATCTGATGTGCAACCGGTTCGACCGGATCCGGGATACTCCGGGAATAACTGAGGCAGAGGCCAACGCCACCCTTGCTGCAATGGAAAACGAACTCCGGAGCCGGAAATAGCGGAACAGATGAACAGGATTTTTAACCGGCTCGGGACAACGTTCTTACGATGCCCTTCCTGCACGAACCGGAAGTCAGCCTTGAAGAGGTGCGGCTCCGCTCCCTGTCGATCTCGTCCCTTGAACTCGACGTGGCGATCCGGGTGAAGAACAAAAACCCGCTTGGTGTGACCGTGCAGGAAGTCTCCTTCAAAGTGCTGTGCCGGGACTGCGCTACCGTCCGGCAGATCGCGACAGGAAATACCGGCCGGGTGACGATCAAGGCAAACGACAGTACGCTCATCACGGTCCCGGTCAGGTCTGACAATGCAATCCTCCTTGCGGCGCTCGCGGCCCTCGCGGCACAAGGCATCGTGCAGGTCACGATCAAGGGGACAGCGGTTGTCGATGCCATCCTCTTCCACTGGTCCGTGCCGTTCGAGAAGACCCTGCCCGTGACGATGGACCAGATCGTGAGGGCGGCTGCCATGGAGGGTAAGAAATAAACCGGGGTGTCACCATCAGCACATCCCTCTATTATACCTGCACTGAAGGAGATCTGTCGATTTTCTCTGTGACAAGTATTATTGCATTTCCTTCCCATACCAAACGTGAAGCGTTCATGGAATACGGAGATCCAAGATGAATTTCGCTGTAATATCCGAGATGCAGAAACGGCCGACGGCTACTGCTGTCATCATTGCCAGTGTAACCCTGATCGTGCTGCTTCTTAACGGCTACTTTCTCCGGCAGGGTATAACGACAGTCCTCCCCCACCTCTTTTACATACCCATCATTCTCGCCTCGTATTTTTTCCCCCGCCGCGGGATCTTGTTCGCATGCGTCATCTCCGTACTGTATTGCGTATTGGCCTGTATCCTGGCGCCGGTTGCATTCCGGGAGCCCCTCTCGGCAGCCGGGAGGATTATCATATTCATCCTCATCGCGGCCGTTGTCTCGTTCCTGACCTTGCGGCTGCAGGAGAACGAAAGGCTGTTCCGGGGAGTTGCCGAACGGAGTTCCGATGTCATCCTGCTCACGGATCCCGATGGCAAGGCACAGTACGTGTCTCCATCCGTCAAGGCTGTTGCCGGATATGATCCTGAGGAGATCCTGGGCCGGATGCCCCGGGAGTTCATTCATCCCGATGATTACAGGATCCTTGAAGAGGCGTTGCCGCATATTTCCCGGGGATCCGGGCCGGTAGAGGTAACCCTCCGGTTCCGGAAAAAGACCGGAGACTATGCCATCGTTGAATTCTCGGCATCGCCTATCATCGATGCCGGCAGGGTGTACGGGATCCAGGTCATTGGCAGGGACATCACGGAGCGCCGCAGGAGCGAAGATGCCCTCCGGAAAAGTGCGGAGGACCACCGGCTGCTGGCGGATTACACCTATGACTGGGAATACTGGATCGCTCCTGATGAGACCTTCCTGTACACTACTCCCTCGTGCGAGCGTATCACCGGCTATACTGCAGAGGAATTTGCCAGGGACAAAGAACTGCTCAAAACGATCATCTATCCCGAGGATAACCATGCAATGGACCACCACATGATTCACGGGTTCACCCAGCCGGAGCCTGGTGCCGTGGACTTCCGGATCATCCACCGGAACGGGGATATCCGGTGGATCGCCCATGTCTGCCAGCCGATTTACAATGCACAGGGGGAGTTCATCGGCAGGCGAGCGAGCAACCGGGACATCACCGAACGCAAGCGGATGGAGTCAGCACTCAAGGAGACAAACAAGAAGCTGAACCTTCTCTCAAGCATCACCCGGCACGATATCAACAACCAGATCTTCTCTTTAAAAGCGTTCCTCGAAATCTCCCGGGAATCCCAGGGGGATCCGGCGGAGCTGAATACATGCCTCCAGAAAGCGGAGCGGGTGACCGATGCCATTGAACGCCAGATTGCCTTCACAAAGGAATACCAGAATCTCGGGGTCAATGCACCGGTATGGCAGGCTGTCTCTGCGGCTGTCAAATCAGCAGCAAATGCCCTTCCCCTGAGGGATATCCGGATCATCGATGAGATCGGGGACCTGGAAATCTATGCCGACCCGCTCTTCGAGAAAGTGTTTTACAACCTTATTGACAATGCGCTGCGGTACGGGGGTCCGGAGATGTCGGCAATCCGGTTTTTTTCACAGGAATCCGGCCAGGAGCTGGTCATTGCCGTTGAGGATGACGGTGCCAGTATATCCCCGGAAGACCGGCAGAGGCTCTTTGAACGCGGTTTTGGAAAGCATACCGGCCTTGGCCTTTTCCTCTCCCGTGAGATCCTTGCGATAACGGGTATCACAATCACGGAGACCGGACACCCCGGCCGGGGGGCACGGTTTGAGATCATCGTGCCGAAAGGGACCTGGCGACGCATAATGAACAATGAAACGAAGTGATTGACAAGACATTTACCAATCAGAGGGAGAAACCCGGGACAGCAAAGTGGGGAGCCATCCCGTTTGCACAGGATCTGCCAGTGACAACGGAACAGATTGCAAAGCGGACGGTGGGGAGGGGGAGGGAACACGGTATTTGCCCTGCAGGGGTACCCACCCCTCCCATTGTGCCGGCCCGGATCCGGCGCCAGGGTTCCCCCCTTGTACTGAGGGAGGGGTAGCTACCCCCCTGGCATAAGAGGGATGGGTACCCCTCCTGTTTTCTATATCATGAATGACCGGAAAAACCGCTTTCCGTCGGAAGTTCCAGAAGAAGCAGTACTCCGGTTCCTGCAAAATAAGGGGGGTAGGTACCCCTCCCTGTTGGATCACTTTCCCTGCTTCGCTTCCTTCTTCCTTTTCTTCCCGGTCCCGAACAGCTCGTTCACCATCTTGACCGCACACAGATCCCCGCACATCGAGCAGGTGTCGATCTCCCCGTCCCGGCAGTGGATCTTTTTGGCATGGTCTCCATAGAGAGCCTGCCGGAACTGCCCGTTCCAGTCCAGCTCGTGCCGGGCCTCGGCCATTTTTACTTCGCGGTCCATCCGCCAGCCTTCAGGTTTGCGGACGTTGGGCACTTTAACATCGGATTCGACTAGAATCTTTGACGCATTCAATCATTCAGTGTCCGGGAAGTCCTGAAGTAGGCTCTGAAGTTTATCCTTCTTTACCGGTTTGGCCTTCTGTTCCCACAGTTCAGAATGTTCGTTGAATATGAAGATAAACTCCCTCCCCCGCTGTTCCATAATGAGATATTCCAGGCTGACAAGATGCAACAGATCCGTCCTCGCTGTCTGGTAGACCACACCGAACATCTGCGAGATTTGTTTGATGGTGAAATACTCGTCAGAGTGTTCCATCATATGCCGCAGGATGGTTGCCTGACGGGGATTAATATCCCGAATCTTTGTGATGATTGCATTTGTGGCATTCTGTTCACTTTGTTTGCGTTCAAGATATCCAAGGAGATCATCGAGTGCCTGGATTATACAGGAAATATTGTATTTAAGGAAGTACGTAATGTCATTGTCATCGTATTCCGTATACAGATACGCCAGCCCGTACTTCTTTTTCGACTTGAGGAGAATCCGGGAGATTGCCATATACTCAAATAACCAATATCCCTGTGAGAGGACGTACCAGTAGAAGATACTCCTCGCGGTCCTCCCATTCCCGTCATTGAACGGATGGAAATATCCGAAAAGATAGTGCAGGATAATTCCCTTTATTACCGGATGAATAAAATCGCCAGCTGCTCTATCTGATCCTTCCTCCTTCCGGTTCGCAAACTTGCAGAATTGCTCAATGAATCCTTCTATCTCGGCATGATCCGGTGGTGTATGGAAGATCGTCCCGTCCCCTGGATCTACAACCACTACATCATTTTCCGTCCTGAACTTCCCGACATATGCTTCATCAATCGTGCCCTTTGTCACAATCCGGTGGATTTCCAGGATCAGTTCTTTCGTGAGCGGGGTATCCCTCTTCACCCGGATGAACCGCATGACTTCGTAATTATTGAGGATCATCTGCTCTGCATGGTTCTTTGGCTTGCGTCCCTTCCGGAGCATCTCCTTTGCAGCTTTCCGGGTCGTCGCCGCACCCTCCAGAATACTGGAAGCTATCGCCTCTTCCATAAGGGAGTTGATGATATACGACTGTTCCATCCGGATAGTCTTGTTATGGATCTGAATCGTACCTGATAGATAGCGGTCGATTGTATGCAATCCTTTGACAATTTCCGGAATGAATGAGTAGCTCAAAGAAAGTTTGGCAATCCTCGTCCGCTCATACCGCATAACCCGGAGGAATTTCATCAGCGCCCAGATTGCTTTCCTCCGTTCGGGATCCTCCACACGGAACTTCAGCTCATCCCAGAAGAGGTAACGCTGGTTGTATTCTGAAACAGCCTTCTGGAAAGCTTCGTCTTCTGAAAATTTTACATTCCCCGCATTCCAGGCGTCATCCCATTTAACCGGGGGTTTTTCAGGCAGTTTCTGCATATGTTCCGTCTCACTAACTACTAAATTAGCACAAATTAGTATTTATTAGTATTTGGTGTTTCTATTGCATTCCGCAAAAAACTTCGCCGAAGGATCTACTAAATTAGTAGATATTAGTAGATATTAGTAGTTGAGAGGGATTTGAAAAATAGCTGAAAAATTTTCAGATTTATTCAACTTTTGTTCTTCACGTTCTTTTTCGACCCCTTCTTTTTCCCTTGCGTCCCGAACAGCTCGTTCACCATCTTGACCGCACACAGATCCCCGCACATCGAGCAGGTCTCCGTTGCACCATCGCGCTCGTGGATCTTCCGGGCATGCTCCCCGTACAGCGCATGCCGGAACTGCCCGTTCCAGTCCAGCTCGTGCCGGGCCTCGGCCATCTTCACTTCCCGGTCCATCCGCCAGCCCTCGGGCCTCCTGACGGTGTCGCCGATGTGCGCTGCGATCTTTGCGACCCGGGTGCCTTCGATGATGTCCGCAACGTCAGGCAGGGCCAGGTGTTCGCTCGGAGAGACCATGCAGAGGAAGTCGGCACCGTTCAGGCAGGCCGCAGCCCCGCCAATGGCCCCGACCACGTGGTCGTAGCCGGGCGCGATATCGGTAACGAGCGGGCCGAGGAGGTAGAGGGGGGCATGATCGGTGATCTCCTTGATCATCTTCACGTTGTAGCCCACCTGGTCGAGGGGCATGTGGCCCGGGCCCTCGATCATCCGCTGGACGCCGGCTTCCTGTGCCCTCCTTGCAAGAAGGCCGAGGGTGTTGTACTCTACCGACTTTGCCAGCTTGCCAGCGTCCTGCAGGCAGCCGGGGCGCATCCCGTCGCCAAGGCTGATGGTGACGTCGTACTCGGCAAGGATCTCGAGGAGGTAGTCATACTCGGCAAAGAGCGGGTTCTCCTCCTCCCGCTGCATCATCATGGCGCAGTGGAACGATCCGCCGCGGGAGACGACGCCCATCAGCCGGGGATCGGCTTTCAGGGCGTCAAGGGCCTGGAGGTTCACGCCGCAGTGGAGCGTGAGGAAGTCGACTCCCTGGTTGCAGTGCTCGCGGATGACCTTAAAAAGCAGGTCGGCCGTGACATCGCCGGCATTTCCTGCCCGGCGTACTGCCTCGTACACGGGGACCGTGCCGACCGTTGTATCGAGTTTCAGGATCTTCTTCCGGATCGCGACCAGATCGCCGCCGGTCGAGAGGTCCATTAAGGCATCGGCGCCGTTGTCAAGCGCAGCCGTTGCCTTCTTCATCTCGAGCGCCGGGTCGCAGCGGGAGCCCGAGGTACCGATGTTCACGTTGATCTTGACCGTGCAGCCTTCGCCGATGGCACAGGCCTTGTGCTTCCGGGCCGGGTTGTGGGGGACAACGATCCTGCCCGAGGCAATCTCCCGTGCGAGCGCTGCCGGTTCAATCTTTTCCGCTTTCGCCACAGCCCCCAGTTCCCGGGGGACCCCCTTCTGGCACCTGCGGATGAGCAAATCCATAAGAAACATCTGTTCCGGGTCCTTATTATTGTGCATGCAGGTCAGGTGGATACCCGGCGGATCGATCTTTGCGAACTCGTACATTATCGGCAACATTCTCGTTGATACCGGCGTGATGCCGATGGCGGTTGCGCCGTATAAGGAAGCGATCGACACCATCGTCCTGACCCACTGCCACTACGACCACATCGCCCACGTAAAGGAGATCGCGCACATGTGCAAGTCAAAGGTCGCCATCCATAAAGCCGACGCAAGAGGGCTTGTCGAGGACCTCCATAGCCTTGCCATGAACTTCGGCGCCCGATCGCCCGGTATCGCTCCCGACATCGTCCTGAACGACGGGGACACGATCGGCAATTTCCAGGTCATCCATACTCCCGGCCACACTCCCGGCTGCATCTGCCTGTATTCAGAAAAGGACCGGGTGCTCGTCAGCGGCGACACGGTCTTCGCCGATGGTTACTTTGGGCGGTACGACTTCCCGGGCGGGAGCAGGACCGAGCTTGCCCGGTCACTTGACCGGCTCGGGGCATTGGATGTTGAAGGGCTGTACGCGGGCCATGGCGAGCCCACTGAGCAGGATGGGGGCCGGTGCATTGCTGCGGCAGTCGGGCTGATGAAGACCGGGTATGGATAAGGGCATCTACGTTCTGGTGTTTAAAAATCCCGCGTGCACGGTGCAGGTCGGGGCCCTCGGGACGGTTGCGTTCCGGAGGGGCTGGCATATCTATGCCGGTTCAGCGCTCGGCAGCGGGGGGCTTGCCCGGCTTTCCCGTCATGTCAGCCTCTCCCAAGCAAAGGATAAACGGCCGAAATGGCATGTCGACGTTCTCTCCTGCTCGGACCTCTTCGAGCTCCGGTATACTGTCCATGCACTGACCGGGGACCGGCTCGAGTGCCGGCTTGCAGAGGAACTCGGAGGAGCGTCAGTTCCCTCCTTCGGTTGCAGCGACTGCCGCTGCCCCTCCCACCTCTTCTCCCGCAAAAAAAACCCGCATGATGAGATCATTTCTGCCTTCAACCGGCTCGGCCTCGTTGCAGTCACCACAACTATCATGAGCCGGGACGGCAGTAAGGGTATCATATGAGGGAAATGAAGGTCCTGGGCATATCGGGGAGTATGCGCAAGAAGGGGAACACAGCAGAACTGGTCGGGGCAATCCTCGGCCGCTGCGAAGAGGGCGGGGTGAAAACCGAGTTTGTGTCTCTTGCCGGCAGGAAGATCCTGCCCTGTCTCGGCTGCGAGAAGTGCAAGGAGAGGAAATGGTGTATCATCGAGAACGACGACTGGGACGATGTGATGCAGAAAGTGATGAAGTGCGATGTCCTTGTCATCGGGTCGCCGACCTATTATTACGATGTCTGCGGCCAGCTCAAGAACTTCATCGACCGAACCTATTCCCTGTACCATGACCGCAAGCTCTCGGGCAAGAAAGGGGTGGCAGTCGCCGTCCATGCGAACAAGGGAGCGGTGCGGACCATCCAGACGCTTGAAGCCTTCCTCTCCACGCACGAGTTCTCGTCGCTCGGGTGCGTCAAGGGCACAGGTTACCATGAGGGCGATGTCTTAAAAGACGAAAAGGCTATGAAACGGGCGCAGAAGATCGGGGACAAGATCGTGCGGCTCTTAAAGCCCAGCCACGACTGAGACCCTGTCCCGTTCCTTTTAACGAGTTCCTGTTTTACGAGACCAGCTTGTACAGCGTTGTTCTCCGGCGGAGCGGTCGGCCGATGTCCTCTGCTATCCGCTGCATCTCCTTCGGGTCAAGGTAATCGGTGTTGGTTGCCCCGGCGCCCTTTGAGATGCTTTCCTCGAAGACCGTTCCGCCGAGATCGTTGGCGCCGGCGATCAGGCCGATCTGGGCCATCTTGATCCCTTCCTTCACCCAGGAGACCTGGATGTTTCTGAAATTATCGAGAAAGAGCCGCGAGACCGCGACCATCAGGTGGTCTTCCCGTCCGGTCGCCCCGGCCCGGGCCTTCCCCTGCCGGTAGATCGGGGTGTTCATGTGGATGAACGAGAGCGGGACGAACTCGGTAAACCCGTTCGTTTCGTCCTGGATGTCACGGAGGATTGCGAGGTGGGCCACCCGGTCTTTCTCGCTCTCGCAGTGGCCGTACATGATGGTTGCTGTCGAGGGAATCCCGAGTCCGTGGGCCTCGGTGACGATCCGGACCCACTCTTTCGTGGGTATCTTCTCTTTGCAGATCACCTGACGGACATCGTCCACCAGGATCTCCGCCGCCGTCCCGCACATCGAGTTTAAGCCCGCCTCCTTCATCGCCCCGAGCACCTCCACCGTGCTCATCTTGCTCTTCCGTGCGGCATAAGCGACCTCCATCGGGTTGCTCGCGTGGAGGTGGATACCCGGTGCTGCCTCGTGGATCCAGCGGTACACGTCCGTGTAGGACCGGGCGGAAAAGTCCGGGTGAAGGCCGCTCACCGTGCAGATCTCTGTGCACTCCCGCTCCGTTGCCAGGGCAGCCCTTCTCTGGATCTCTGCCTTGTCGTGGAAGTAGATCCCTTCCTCGCCGGGCTTCTTCGAGTACCCGCAGAACCCGCAGGCATTGACGCAGAGGTTCGTGACATTGATGTTCTGGTTCCGGACATAGGTGACGGCATTGCCAGCCCGTTGCTCGCGCACTTCATCGGCAGCAGAAGCGATCTCCCAGACATCGCGGCCCTTTGTCCCGAACAGCAGGAGCGCCTCTTCTGCATTCATCCGGTGGCCCCCCCGGACATCGTCCAGCAATCTCTTTACATCCCTCTCCACAATGTCTCCCCCGGTACTGCTACGGAGAGTGGCATCCCGGAAGAATAAAGATATCGAAATCCTGTCCCGCAGGATTCATCTTCTGGAACAGCGACCATTCCAGTGGGACTATGCAGAAGACTGAAGTCAGACTCTCCCGGAAAGTGGCAGAGGGGATCGTCATCCCTCTTGGCCCGGCAAACCTGGTCGCGGTAAAGACGGACGTGGGCATGGTCGGGTGCGGCGCCTTCGATGTTGTTGCTCTCGATTCGTTCAGCTACCCGGCGGCAAAGATAAAACCGTCATCGGGTCCCTCCATCGCAACCATCGACGACCTCTTAAAGGGGATCGTCAAGGAGACGAACCGCTCGGCAATGAACCGCGGCGTCACGAACGGGATGACCGGGAAACAGGCGCTGGAACTGCTCTGATCGCTAGGAATTGAATACCCGGTCTTCTCTTTTCTTATAGCAGCTCGTACAGCGTTGTCCGCTGCTGTAGCTTCCGCCCGAGATCGCTTGCGATCCGCTCCATGTCTTTTGGGTCAAGATAATCCGAACCCGCCCCTCCGGCATCGCCCGTCACGTCGTCCGTGAACATGGTGCCGGCAAGGTCGTTGGCGCCCGAGATGAGGGCGAGCTGGGTCATCTTCAGGCCGACCTTTCCCCAGGCAACCTGCACGTTGGTGAAATTGTCGAGGAAGAGGCGCGAGACTGCGATCATCAGGAGATCCTCGCGGCCCGTAGGCCCGGCCCGGGCAAGGCCCTGCTGCCAGAGCGGGGTATTGGTGTGGACAAAGGGGAGGGTGACAAGCTCGGTGAACCCGTGCGTATCATCTTGGACCTCGCGGAGGAGCCGGAGGTGCTCAGCTTGGTCCCGCGGGGACTCGTACGAGCCGTACATGATGGTCGCGGTGGACCGCATGCCGGCCCGGTGCGCCTCCTTGATGATGCGGACCCAGTCTGCCGTGGGGACTTTCCGGGGGCAGATGACCTCACGGACAGAGTCAACGAGGATCTCCGCCGCGGTTCCCTGGATGGTTCCAAGGCCCCCCTCTTTCAGCCTCTCAATGACTTCGGGGGTTGGGATCTTCCCCCTCTTAGCCGCATAGGCTACCTCGTCGGGACTGAACGCATGGATGTGGACGCCGGGGAAGGCTTCATGCACCCAGTCCATCATCTCGCAGTAGGTGTCGAGCGTGAATCCCGGGTGGACGCCCGAGAGGAAACAGATCTCTGTTACCCCGCGTTCCTTTGCAAGCCGTGCCTGCTCCTGGATTGCGGCTTTGTCGTGGCAGTACGCCCCCTCATCCGTTGCCTTCCGGCCGAACCCGCAGAACCTGCAGAGGTTCTTGCAAATGTTCGTCACGTGGAGGTTCTGGTTGCGGACATAGGTGACGACCTCCCCCGCCCGGCGCTCCCGCATCTCGTCGGCAGCCGCTGTGATGCGCCACACATCGCGGCCGGTTGTTTTCAGGAGCTGTTCTGCCTCCTGCTCCGTGAGCCGGTGGCCTTCCATGACATCGGATAAGAGGGCCTGGATTTCTGTCATGGCGCCACCTCACTTCCTCTTTCCCTGCCGCTTCTTCTGTCCGCTGCCCTTCTCTTTTTTCTCCTCGCGGGAGCGGAGCCAGAGCTCGTGGAGGGCCATGATGATGACAACAACGATCACCACTTCCCAGATATGGAGCGGGAGGTAGCCGACAAGGGGAACCGTGAAGAGTGCCTTGCCGACGATCCACTCATCCTTTACCGGTTCGGGAGTACCAATCGCCTCATACCGGGAGAACTGGTCCGGGTAGGGGTTGTGGTCTCCCCAGGTGATATACCCGTCATGGTCAGCTGTGTAATTCGTAACGAGCTGATTGCCCCGGATCTCCGTTATCGGGGTGCCCGCTTTCACGTACGCCACAGCCCGGTGGATGATGGGGTGGACAACGGTATTGCCGTTGGGCCGGAAGATGAGCACGTCGCCGTAGCTGTTGAACTTTGGCACCCCCGCTGCCTTCCCCTCCTCCCAGCTCATCAGCTCCCCGTACCGGTCCTTCTGGACAACAACGACAAGATCCCCGATGTTCATGTTCGGGACCATGCTCCCCGACTCGATGGTCACGACCGCAGGCCAGGTGCCGCAGATGAGGAAGAGGGCAAGCGCAATGCCGCCGACAACGCAGGCCACCCAGAGGAGATCACGGGCAAGCGAGACCGCCCAGTGCTCGCTGGTGCGGAATTGTGCGATGAGCGTGCGGAAGTCACGGGGGGAGTCTTTGTCAGCCATCGGGATACCTGGTCGGGAGTTTTGTATAGTGTTGAACCGTGTACAGATTAACTATACGGCATTGCACCGGAGGTGGTGCGCCCTCCGTTCAATACGGAAGGATCGCCCCGGAGAGATAATACAATCCGAAGAGGATCAGGAAGACCCCGCAGGCCGCCATGACGATGTGGTAGGTCCGGTCAGAGAGGAGGGCTCGCCCTTTTGCAACAGTGGTAGAGACGAACGTGTACCAGATCGTATCGGCTCCCCAGTGGCCTATCATGAAGGCAACTGCAAAAACAATCCCCCCCGCGAGCGACTGGAGGAGGAGAGCGCTTCCCACCGAGAGCCACCAGATCCAGAAATAGGGGTTGGCGGCGCTCGTCACGAGCCCGGCCATGTAGGGACCGGACCCGTCTTTTTTCAGGCCGGTGGAGAGCGTGGCGTTCCGGCTCCCCAAGAGGGTCATGGCACCAAAGACGATTAGAGCGAAACCCCCGACTACGGCGATGACCGTAGTGTAGGGGCTCGCAATGCTGGCAAGGCCGAGAATGATCAGGAAGAAGATGGCGGTCTCGATGACGATATGGCCCAGGGAGACTTTCAGCCCCGCAGTCCAGTTCCCGGCAAGGGATGCGTTGATGGTTGCCACCAGTGTGGGACCGGGGACGAGCGCACCGGTGAACCCGATGACAAGGCCCAGTACCAGCGTTGCGATGATCTCGTACATTGTATCCGCCTGCCCATCTGATGGTACCTGTTGTTTTTGGAGGATAATGAACCCGTTCCCCCGGGTTCCAGCAATGACAGGATAACAGGCTATATTTTCCCGGGAGCCAAAGATCTGGTATGCTGACTGCGCAGGAGATCGCGCTCCGGTTCCTCGACACCAAGCTCCAGGTCCACCCCGAGGTGGTCCGCTATATCCTGGAGAACGATGAGCCGGACCTGATCGAGCGCATCATCGCCGGGGTGCCGGAGGATACGGTTGTCGTCTCCGCAAAGCACATCCCGGGCATCCGCCCGACCCGGGACGGCACCCGCTTCCTCCTCGATCCTACGGTTGAGGTAGTGAGCGGCAACCCGGGCACCTCGGGCCCCGTGAACGGGACCGGCGATTACCTGCACTATTTCCGCGACCGCTTCAGCCGGCTTGGCGGGATGATTCGGGGCCGCGTCGGGGCGATGCCGATCGAGGGGCTCACCAAAAATACCCGGTACCGGCAGGAAGAATGCACGGTCATCGGGATGGTCGTGGACGTGAGCACGACAAAAAACGGCCACCGTATCGCCGAGATCGAGGACTCTTCGGCAAGCATCTCCGTCCTCTTCCGGAAGGACCGCCCGGTCTTTGCCGATGCAGAGAAGATTGTCCATGACGAGGTGATCGGGGTCAAGGGAAAACTCTCGAACGACGGCCGCCTCTTCTTTGCAGAGTTCCTCTACCGCCCGGACATCCGCATTGACAATACGCCGTTCAAGAGCGACAAGCCGGGAAAGGCTGTTCTCATCTCCGATGTCCACGTGGGCAGCAACACGTTCCTCGAAGAGGCCTGGAACCGGTTCGCGGACTGGCTCTCGGATTCCGATTACCAGTACCTCCTCATTGCGGGAGACCTCGTAGATGGGATCGGCATCTACCCCGGGCAGGACCAAGAGCTGACGATCAAGAACATTTACGAGCAGTACGATGCCTTCGGGGCGATGCTCTCCGATCTCCCCTCGCGGATGAAGATCATCATCTCGCCGGGAAACCACGATGTGGTGCGGGGCGCCGAGCCCCAGCCGGTCATCCCCGAGGCGTTCACGAAGAAGTTCCCGCAAAACTGCATGCAGGTCGAGAACCCTGCCGTCGTCAATCTTCAGGGAGTCCGGGTGATGATGTATCACGGCCGGTCCATCGACGACATGATCGGCCTCATCCCCGGCGCATCCTACGAGCATTCCGGGCTGATGATGGAAGAGATGCTCATCCGCCGTCACCTCGCTCCCGCATACGGGCGCCGGACACCGATTGCCGCCGGCAGGACCGACCGGATGATCATCGACCCAATCCCCGAGATCCTCCACACGGGCCATGTGCACATCAAGGGCATCACCACCTACCGTGGCGTACTCGGAGTCAATGCCGGCACCTGGCAGTCCCAGACCGCATTCCAGAAGCAGATGAACGTGAACCCGACACCGGCGCTCGCGGTCGTTGTGGACTTACAGACGCTGATGCCGGAGACGTTCAGCTTTGCATGATGCGAAATTCCTTATACAGCTAACGGTCCCGGAGGGCTTCTGATAACTGTCGTAGGTTCTCCTTCAGATATGCCCGGTCTTTCCCGGTCAGAGAATCCCCTGCCCCGCTACTGCCGGGCTGGATCCCCAGCAGGGTAACGGGTATCCCGATATCCCGTTCGATATACTCCATGACCACCGGCAGCGGTAGGGCATGTGTCGAAAAGAGACCCGCCCTGACCCGTCCCGGTTCGATCCGGGCAATCGTCCCGGGCCGCTCTCCCATCTCTGCCGCATCCAGAAGGAGGATATGGTCCGGCCGGTACCTCCGGAGCGGGCCGGTGATGTTCTCCGGCACAGTACCGGCAAGGAAAACCTGTACGCCGGGGATGCTCTGGCGGTCGATCTCCCGTGCTGCGGTCATTCCCAGCCGGTCCGAATGACTGAGTTCATCGCCGATTCCGACTACGGCAATCAGGCGTGTGCCCCCCAGTCTTCGCCGCAGGTCGGGAAATGCCGGATCCCTGGTGGTCATTACGTTATCACGGCTTCCTTGTCCGTACCGCAACCCGAGAGCGTGTCCTTAAGGTGGATCGCCCCGGTGGGGCAGTGCCGCTCGCAGAGCCCGCAGCGGATGCACTTATAGAGTTTCACCTGCGGCCGCTTCTTCCGTGCAAGGCTCTTTCCCTTGAACTCGACCTCACGCGGGCCGTCGATCATCGTGATTACCTGCGGCGGGCAGACCAGCGAGCACTTCGAGCAGCCGATGCACTTGTCATCGTCGATCGCCACTTCCCCGCGGAACGTGCAGGGGATCGGGGCCTTCTCGTACGGGTAGAGGATGGTGAAGGGTTTTGTAACCAGGTTGTGCAGCATCTCCCGGATGACACTCATGGCTGCACCCACCATGCATTCATGACAAGGACGAGGGCGACCTGGAAAACGGCCGCCCCGGCAATGTATTTCCAGCCGATATCGTTGAGCTGGTCGAGACGGATACGGCCGGTGGCGACCCGGAGGGTGGAGAGGATGAACAGGACCGCGAGGGTCTTTACGAGGAACAGGCCAAAGCCTGCAAGGGCGGCAAGCCACGCAGGTGTGATTACCCACGGGACCTCAGGGCCGCCGAGGAACAGGGCGGTAATGAGGGCGCTGCCGGTGACCAGCGAGACATCGAATGCCAGCTTCATGAGGGCCAGCCGGTGCCCGGTCATCTCGGTCCACGGGCCGGCAACGATCTCGGTCTCTGCCTCGGGGATATCGAACGGCGTCCGCTCCAGCTTTGCCTGCAGGGCGATGAGCGCAATAACAAAACCGATTGGCTGGAGAACTGCACACCAGGGATGTGCCTGCTGCCATGCCACGATTTCAGATACCGACCAGGTGCCTGCCATCAGCGCCGGCGCAAGCATGACCAGGAAGAACGGCACCTCGTAAATGAAAAGCTGGGTGACGCTGCGGATTGCGCCAACACAGGCAAAGACATTCCGGCTCAGCCAGCCCACAACGAAGAGTGTCAGGGTCGGCAACGTCATGAGATAGAGGACGAGGATGAGATCTCCCTGGAAGGCGAGCGGGCTTGCCCCGATAATTGGAATATAGAGGAATGCAGTCATGACTGCGGCAAGGGCGATGAGCGGGGCTGCGCTGAAAGCCCCGCGGTCAACACCCTTTACATCGATCACCTCCTTGCCCAGCGTCTTGATGAAGTCGGCAAGCGGCTGGAGGAGCGGCGGGCCGACCCGGTGCTGCATCCGGGCCGCGAGCTTGCGGTCGATATACTGAAAGAAGAGGGAATAGGCCAAAAGGAAGAGAAACCCGGGGAAGATGAGGATATACACTGTCAGAAGGAGGGGATCTATCATGGCTGCACTCCCATCCCGTATCGTGCCCTGCACTTCCTCACCAGCTCTTCCCACGAGATGCTGCCCTGCGCTTGGGTGCCGGTATCGATCACGGTCATCCGCGAGGTGCACGAGAGGCAGGGGTCAATGGCCGCTACGATCACGGGGATGTCCGCGAGGTTCTGGTTGACGAGCGCCTTTGCCACCGAGGTCCAGTTTGCCAGCGTCGGTGTCCGTATATCAAGACGCTCGGCCTTGTCCGTGCCGTTCGTCCGGATGAAGTGCGCCAGCTCGCCACGGGGGGCCTCGTACCGCGAGAGGATCTCTCCCTTTGGCGCCATCTTGGGCGTACTGGCAACGCGGACCGGCCCCTCCGGGAGGTTCTCGATGCAGTGACGCACGATCTTCAGGCTCTCGGAAAGCTCGCCAATCCGCACCTTCGTCCTGCCGTACACGTCGCCGCTCGAGTCCGTGACTACGTTCCAGGGAACCTCGTCATAGACAAGGTACGAATCGTCCCGGCGGACATCATAGTCCACCCCGCTTGCCCGTGCGGTAGGGCCGACCGTCCCATACTTCAGGATCTCCTCTTTCGAGAGTTTCCCGACACCCCGGAACCGGATCAGCATCGTCTCCTGGTGGCTGACCATGTCAACGTATTGCGCGATGCGGTCTTCCAGGAGGGGGAGCCGTTGTTGTGCCGCCGCCACCTGCTTCTCCGACAGGTCGAGCCGCACCCCGCCGATCTCGTTCATGTTGTAGTGGACGCGGTTGCCGGACATCTCTTCGAGCGTGTCCAGCACGGCCTCCCGGTCGCGCCAGGTCCACATCAGGAGGGTGTTGAACCCGATCTCGTGGGCGGCAACGCCAAGCCAGAGGAGGTGGGAATGCATCCGTTCGAGTTCAGCCATGATGGTGCGGATGTATTGTGCCCGTGCCGGGACCTCAAGGCCCATGATCTCCTCAATACCCTTGGCAAAGACCGTGGCATGGGAGTGGGAGCAGATGCCGCAGACACGCTCCAGGAGCGGGAGGACCCGGATGAAGTTGCGTTCCTCGGCCGCTTTCTCGATGCCCCGGTGATTGTAGGAGAGGTCGAGATCGAGCCGGACAATCTTCTCCCCCTCTACATAGATCCGGAAGTTGACCGGTTCCTTGAGCGCCGGGTGCTGGGGCCCGATCGGGACCATCACTTCCACCATATCAGGCCCCCTCCGGTGCAGCGCCGCCATAGGAGTTCGCCTTGTTCGGTTTCCAGTCCTTCCGGAGGGGGTATTCGCCGTCAGGCCAGTCCTCGTTCAGCATGAGCCTAGTCAGGCCCGGGTGACCTGAAAAGACGATCCCGAACAGGTCATGGATCTGCCGCTCGTAGATTGCGGCCGGGGGGAGGATATCCGAGACGGAGAATACCTGCGGGGACTCACGGGGGACAGAAACGGCCAGTGAGATGATGGTACGGTGAGGGCCGGTGAGATGGTAGGTCAGCCCGAAACTCCCCGTATCGTCCGTGCAGCTGATGAGGATGAGATGATCGCAGTCCAGGAACTGCTGAGCTGCCTTGATGGCACTGAGGATCTTCTGCGGGTCGGTATTCACCCGGATGCGGTTTTTTCGCACCTGCTCAGCGGATCCATACTCCTTCAGTGCTCCCGATACCTGCTCCATTGTCAGTTGTGTCGTCATACCTTCACATCCTTCGTGCCCGTGCCGGGTGTGATCTCCTTCCTGTCCGTGTCCCCTGCCTTCTTCCGCCATTCCTTTCCTCCCCGGGCAAGATCCTCCTTCATCAGGTTGAGGCAGGCGACAACGGCGTTGATGATCTCGTCCGGGCGCGGGGGGCAGCCGGCCACGTACATGTCGACAGGGATGACCGTTCCGACATCCCCCACGACATGGTACAGCCCCTGGAACACGCCCCCGCCGGCCCCGCATGCCCCGCAGGCGATCACGTACTTGGGCTCGGGCATCTGTTCCCAAATCCTGCGAAGCCTCGAAGCCTGTTTCCGGGTAACCGCGCCGGTCACGATCAGGATGTCTGCATGACGGGGCGACCCTTTGGCCAGGATCCCGAACCGCTCCACATCGAACCGTGGCATAAGGCAGGCAATGATCTCGATGTCACACGCATTGCACGCACCGCTGTTGAAGACCGTGACCCAGGGGGATTTCACCCGTGCCCAGTTGGCAATGCGCTGGCTCAAGGACTGCCGCTCACCTGTCATGACACCACTTCACCTCCTTGCCGGGGGGTCACTGCTCCCACCTCAGGATAGTGATGGCTACGGCAATGATGCCGAGATACCCCAGCGTGCCTGCCAGCGGAGCGTCGGCGGGAGCGACTGCGATGATGAGTGCGGCCACGTGGACTACCACAAAGAAGAGGGCCACGTAGAAGAACTGGTATCCCGGGAGGCAGGCACTCCCCTCCATCGCCTCTCCCCCGACATAGGGCATGGTCTTGTTCACCGAAGGTGTGAACTCCGGTGCAACCTTCCGGGACCAGGCATAGACCAGGTAACAGACCACAAGCGCGTACACTGCGATGAGGGGCGCGGAAGTGAGGAGGAACGGCAGGTCCATTCAGACCAGCCCCCAAGGGGTGAGCTGTCCGGCAGCGTGCGTGATCCAGTCGAACGACTCAGGGAAGAGGCCCAGATAGACCGTGACAATGGCAAGGACCACAACGGCAAAGAGCACGCTGCGGGAAAGGACGGCCTTCTTCCTCACCGGTCCCGCCACCGGGGCAACAGCAGGGGCGGAGAACATCAGAATCGAGAGGACGGGGATGTAATACCCAAGAGAGACCACGCTGTTGACCGCAAGGATCAGGGCAAGGACAACCCCGCTCATCAGGGATGTTGCCATACCTGCCTGCTCGAGGAGGAGCTTCCCCAAAAAGCCGCAGGTGAACGGGACGCCGATCAGGCCGAGGACGAAGATGACAAAGGCGATCCCGAGAAGGGGGTGCCGGGCCCCAATACCCCTCATCCCCTCCACCTCAGTTGTGCCGGCTTCCCACGAAAAGGCATCCGCGGCCATGAACGCGCCGCCTTTCATGATGCTGTAGGCGATTGTGTAATACAGCCCTGCCGTGAACGCAAAGGGAAAGTCGTACACAAGGCCCATGCCGAAGCCGAGAAGGATGTATCCCATCTGCGCCACGCTCGAATACGCGAGGATATACCGGAGATCCTTCTGGTTAAGGGCAAGGAGGTTGCCGGCCGTCATGGTGACGAGGGCAAAGAACGTGACAATGAGCCCGAGAACGAAAATGGTCCCGTTGCCGGAAGGTAGCGCTGTCAGGGAGAGGAAGAGGGCGACGAGCACCCCGGTCTTTGTGGCCCCGACCATGATTGCCGTAACGCCGGGCGGCGCGAGCGCATAGGCATCCGGCAGCCACGAATGCAGCGGGACGATGGCGAGCTTGACGCCATACCCGAGAAGGATGAGGACTGCCGCAAGCAGGATTACGACCGGGCTTGTCCCCGACAGGGCTCCGGGAAGACTGGAGAGGTCCGTTGTCTTTCCGGCAAGGAACAGGACCGAGACCCCGAAAAGGGCGGTCAGGGTCCCGGAAACCCCCTGGACGAGGTATTTCATTGCGGCAGGGACCGCGTTCTTGTCCTCCCGGTACCGGTAAGCAACGAGGGCGTAGATCGGGAGAGCAGAGAGCTCGACCATGACAAAGATAGTGAAGAGGTCGGTCGCAAAACCGACCGCTGTGGCACCGGCAAGGGCAAAGAGGCAGAGCGGGTAATAGAACCGCACCGGCCCGTCCGGGTCGAGGTTCCCCTGCGAAGCGAACGCAGCAAGCCCCCCGAGACCGGTCACAAGGAGCCCGCAGGTCAGGCCGAGATACGGTGTACCCGGGGATGGCGGACTTTCGAGAATGGTGAGGAGAAGATACAGGAACGCTGCAGCGAGCCAGAGGGCCGTGAGCGTGCCGCTCCACCGCCGGTAGCCGGGAGGGATCCGGCTGATCACAACGTAGAGAACGATGCCTCCGAGAGCGATATAGAGCGGCACAAGCGTGCCGGGATCTAAAGCGATCATATACCAACCCACACGAGAATGATGCCGATGAGGGCTACAACGACTGCGAAGAAGACAGTCATGTCATGGTTCACATCCCGGTTCTCCCATGCCATGGCTGCCTTTCCTGCAGTAAAGAGGAGGAGTGCCGCTGCAGTCGCCACCTCATATATCAGGACGAAGGCATCGCGGAGCCGGCCGGCAAACGCGACAAGCCCGCGGCCTGCGGCGTAATAGACAACATCCACGTCCTTCAGCCGGGTGTCGTGCGGCCGGAGCAGGGTTTTGCCGGCGGTAAAGAAGAAGAGTGCTGCAGCGCCCAGGACAACGACTGCGCTGATCACGTGGGCCGGGTCATAGGCGGCATAGGTTACAGGATAGGGGAGGAGGGCATACAGGGTTGCCGGGTAGATGCCGATGATGACACAGAGGGCTGCGGCGCCGAGCATGGCAGCCTGCATCAGCAGCGGGGGATCGGATACCTGCGAGTCCCCGTCCCGGAGGAACGCGAAATAGCCCAGCTTCAGGAATGACAGGAATGTGCCGAAAGAGGCGATCTCAAGGAGAATCCAGAGCCAGATGCTGGTATGCTCCGCCGCGGCGAGGACCATGCCCTTGGAGACAAAGCCATTGAAAAACGGTACACCGGCAATGGAGAATGCGGCAACCCAGTACGCAAGGGCAGTCACGGGCATCTTCTTCTGCAGCCCCCCGACCCGGCTCAGCAGGTTCTCGCCGGTCTTCCAGATGACGACACCGATAGCCATGAAGAGGAGGGCCTTGTACAGGATGTGGTTGAAGACATGCGCCATCCCGCCGTCAAGGCCGAGCTGCCCGGTGGCACTTGCAGCTCCCAGCCAGCCAAGGATCCCGACGCCGGCAACCATGTAACCGACCTGCGAGACGATGTGGTATGAGAGGAGCCGGCGCATGTCATTCTGGAAGACGGCAAACACCACGCCGTAGACGGCCATCAGGGCACCCATGAAGGCAATGTATTCCGTGCCGGGCTGGGCACGGGCAAGAAGATAGACGGCAGCCTTGGTGGTGTACACGGAGAGGAAGACGCTGGCGGCTATATGCGCCCGCGGGTAGGCATCCGGCAGCCAGGTATGAAGCGGGATGATCGCGAGGTTCACGCCGATCCCGAGCACGATGAGCACCGAGGCCCAGAGCTGGTACGTGGCATCGGGGATGCCGGCAAGGGGCCCGACGATGGGAGAACCTGCGCCAATGAAGAGCAGGGCAATACCGGCTCCAAGCAGCGTGCCCCCGAGTCCGTGAAAGAGAAGGTAGCGGTACCCTGCACCAATGGCCCCGCCGGCCTCCTGCCAGATGAGAAACGTCGAGGTGACTGCCATGACCTCCCAGAAGAAGAAAAGCGTGATCCAGTCACCGGCAAAGACCACACCCATCGACGCTCCCGCGTAGAGGAGGGCATAGAGATGGAGGCGGGCCGGGGCGAATGCCGCAGCATACAAAATCGCAAGGAAGGTGATGATGGCAAAGATCACGCCGGTGAGGTACGAGAGGCTGTCCACCCGGAGCAGGGTGAGGGTATATCCCATGAAGGGAAGGTTCCACTGCATGACACCGCCGGCAACGGGACCGGAGAAATACCCCCCGGGCAACAGGAGGACTGCGGCAAGGCCAAGGGCCCCGGTGATGATGAGGATAGCCTGGCGTGCACGACCGGTTGCGAGAAGGGCGAGCGGGGCACCGATGAAGAAGATTAGGAACGGGGGGATGGCAGTCCCGAATGCGAGCGTGCCCGATACCACGGCTGCGGTGCTGCCGGTCACCCCTGCCGCCACCTGCTGGCAGAGGGCAAAGGGGCTCCAGGGACCAGCCGTCCAGAGCCCGAAGACAAGGGCGCCCGCAGCAGTTACGATGACCGGGCCGCGGAGAGTCCACCGAACACCATGGATATCAACCGCACAGGGCGGGAAGAAGGCACGCATCACGACCGGCAGGAAATACGCAAGGTTCAGGACGCTTGCTGCAACTAGGATTGTGAGGATCCACCATTCGCCGGTATACCCGGCCCCGATGCCGAGCGAGAGATACCATTTTGCGATGAAGCCGGCCATGGGGGGGAGGCCTGCCATCGAGAGTGTTGCAAGCGTGAACGCGGCGAACTCCCATGGCATTTTTCTCCCGAGGCCGTCAAGTTCGGAGATCTTCGTCTTCCCGGTCTCGACCGCGACAGCACCTGCGACAAAGAACATGGTCAGCTTCCCAAACGCATGGGCCGTGAACGCATAGGAAGCCCCGATCACGGCCGCGGCACCCCAGGCACCGGCTGCAGCGGTCAGTCCTGCCGGCAGGAGGACTGCCGCCCCAAGGACCATGTAGCTGAGCTGGCTGACCGTTGAATACGCGAGTCTGAGTTTGAAGTCGTCCTGCCTCAGGGCGAGCAGCGCACCGACAATGATGGTGATGACGGCGACGGCAATGACCAGGTTCCGGAGGCCCAGCTCGAGCATCAACCGGGGCCCGTACAGGTCCCACATCAGGCGCATCAGTCCGAAGACGCCGGTGTTCACGACGGCTACTGCATGGAGGAGCCCGCTGACAGGCGTTGGCGCGACCATCGCGCTGGGGAGCCAGCCGTGGACCGGAACGAGCGCCGCTTTGACGCCGAACCCTGCCATCAGGAGGAGGAAACCGATGCGGGCGAACTCCGGTGAGAGGAGGGCAATACCCGGATTCCCGCCGGCAATGAAATCGAGCGAGCTCCCCATCCCAAGGACGGTCATCATGCCGGCGAGGACAGCAACCCCGCCTGCCTGGGTGTAGATCAGGTACTTCCGTCCCGCGGCAAGCGCCTCTTTTGTCTCGCTGTGCGCCACGAGAGGATATGCCGCGATCGCGAGGATCTCGTAAAAGACAAAGAGCGAGAAGAGGTTCGATGATAGGGCAACTCCCATCACTGCCCCGATCGTGATGGCAAAGCAGGCATAGTAGCGGGTCTGTGCATGCTCGTTCCTGCCCCGCATATAGCCGATGTTATAGACCGTTGTGACAACCCAGAGCCCCGAGCCGATGCAGGCAAAGAGCAATCCCAGCGCATCCGCGGCAAGGTGGAGGGAGAGTCCCGGGAGGACGGCAAGCGCAGGTGTCGTGAGCGGTGCGGGCGCAAAAGCCGAGGGAAGGGCAAGGAGACAGAGCGCAAAGGTCAGGATGGCTGATATCAGGGAGACGCCCTCCCTCGCATCCGGCCGCCGGTCCAGCAGGATCACAAGACAGGTAGCGATGAACGGTATCCCTACGATCAGCGGCAGGATCCAGGGGTTTTCGGCCATCACGGCTCACCCCGGTCCAGCCGAAGGAGGGCAGAGGAGTCAAAGGTCTTCCAGGTGCGACGCAGGACAATGACGAGGGCAAGGGCAAGGCCGGCCACTACGGCTTCGATTGCGATGAGGGTGAACACAACTGCCTGCGAGACCGCAACGTTACCAGCTGCGTATCCCCCGAGGATGAAGAAGACGCTGATCCCTTTGCCGAGGAACTCGAGCCCCATCACCATCTTGATGAGGTGGCTGCGCGATACAAGGCAGACAAGCCCGCAGGCAAAGAGGCCGGTGCCGATAGCAATGGCCGTGAGGATCATGACACCCCCCCCCGTAACCGGCCCGGGCCGAGCAGCAGGATTATGGACATGATGGCCGACAGGATCATGATCCCCTGGAGGACCACCTCGAACGTGCGTCCTGTCCAGAGAGCTTCACCGGCACTGGTCGTGATGGGAGATGCTACAGGCACTGCCGCAACAGATAGTGCAAGAATGAGGATAACAAGGAGGAAAAAGAGGACGCCAAGTGCCAGGCCGAGAACCGACCGATGGTTCATGTCCCGGCCTCCCCGGCTTCACCGCCGGCAAGGATGAGTGCGACAAGGAAGAGGACAGCAACAAGGCCGGCACCAACGGTCAGTTCGAGCGCGGCGGCAAAGGGCGAGGCCAGCAAAAAAAAGATCGCCGCAAGGCAGACACTGGAGACCGCGTAGGCAGCAACGGACCGGATCAGATCTTCGTGCATGACTGCGATTAATGCTGACACGATTGTCGCGCATCCGAGCGCAGTCATCACCAGCAGATCAAGATCCGGCACTTCAATCTGTACCTCCCTGTATGGGCTACAGGATCCCAGTGCTTAACAATGGGACAATATCACAGGGGAAGACATAAAGGTTCTGATTGGTTCATCTTCCGGATCCGGTGACGTGTAAAGCCCAGAAAATCGCCGTTATGATATTGTATGGTCCAGGTCGGATTATCTGTAGTATCTGTTAACATTGAGGGATCCCAAAAATGAGAGAGAATTATTGCTTCGACTTCCGAGAGGTTCATCAGAACCTCGAGGAGGAGAAGACCATCAGGTCTTCGACTCTTCCTTCTTCTCGGGCTTGGGCGGCTTCACGTAAGTAATGGTGAAAACCTCCACACCCTTCGCCGAGGTCGGTGCGGTATAGACCGGATCCATGGAGAGGCACTTGGACGGGCAGGTGTCGACACACGAGCTGCACATCACGCAGCGGAACCGGTCGATCTGCCAGCTCTTCGCCTCCTTGCTGAGGACGATTGCCTGGGCGGGACACTTCCGCTGGCAGATGCTGCAGGAGATACACCTGCTCCCGTCGAAAACAATGTGCCCACGGGTGAGCGGGGTCCTCTTTGCCGCCTGTGCAGGGTACAGGATGGTTGCCGGTCGGGAGAGCACGGTCCTGAGTGCCGTTTTTGTCATCTCAAAAAAACCCATCGCAGATCACCTCTCCGTGCAGCTGATACAGGGATCAATGGACAGTACAATTACCGGGACATCGGCGAGATCGCATCCCTGCAGCATCTTCACGAGCGGCGGGATGTTGGTCAGGGTGGGCGTCCGGATCCGTGACCGGACCAGGAACTTGGTGCCATTGCCTTTCAGGTAGTGGACCAGCTCGCCCCGGGGCTGCTCGGCCCGCATGAAGAACTCGCCGTTAGGCGCGCCGGTCACCTTGACATCGACCGGGCCGTCAGGAATCTTTGCGATCGCCTGCTGGATGATGTCAACGGAGGTGAAGAGCTCCTTGCACCGTACCAAGCAGCGGGAATAGCAGTCCCCGCAGCTGTCTGTGACCACCGGGAAGTCCAGTTCGCTGTAGGCGGCATAGCCGGTCTTCCTGAGGTCGATTGCAACGCCGCTGCCCCGGGCCGTGGGCCCGACAGCGCCGAGATGGTAGGCGTCCTGCCGTGAGAGGACGCCGACATTCCGGGTCCGGTGGATGACCGTGTCATCCTTGAGGAAGACGGTCGTCAGCTCCTCCATCTCCTTTCTGATGCTGTCGAGGTCGCGGCTCATCTCGGCGAGTTTTGCATTGGAGATATCTTTCCGGACCCCGCCGACCTTGCAGGAGCCCTGAATCACGCGACCGCCCGTGGTCTGTTCCATCACATCGAGGATCCGCTCGCGGATCCGCCATGCGTTCATGAAGAGGTTCTCAAAGCCGAAGGAATCGGCATAGAGGCCGAGCCAGAGGAGGTGGGAGTGCAGACGCGAGTACTCGGACCAGATCGTCCTGAGGTAATCCGCCCGTTCGGGAACCTGGATGCCCATGATCTGCTCGATACCCTGGCAGTACGTTGCACCATGGATGAAACTGCAGATGCCGCAGGTGCGCTCGGCAATGAAGACGTACTCGGTGAACTCCCGCTTCTCCACAAGCTTCTCAAACCCGCGGTGGATGTACCCGATGGAGGGGATGACGTCCACAACCTTCTCGTCCTCGAGGACAAGGTCGAGATGGATCGGTTCGGGCAGGACCGGGTGCTGGGGCCCGAAGGGGACGATAATCTGTTTTGTCATTTCTTCTCCTCCTTTGCAACCGAGACACCGAACGGGTACCTGATGGCTGTTTTAATGAACGTGCCCTTGAAATCGATGTTGATCCCTTTCACCTGGATGCCGAAGAGGTCGTGCATCTCGTTCTCGTACACAAACGCCCCCCAGTACATGCCGGTGATGCTCGGGACTTCAGTCTCCGCTGTTACCGTGATCCGCAGGTTCTGCAGGACATAGTCCTTGTCAAACGAGTAGTTGATCTCAAAGGAGTTGTCACCTACCTTCGTGCAGCCGATCTGGGCGAGACGGTAGCCCTCGTTCCTGAACTGTTCCACGCTCCCGATGAGCCTGCCAACGTCGATGGGGATTATTGTCTGTTCCTGTTTCATACCGAATCACCTGCCGGCCGGTTCATCGCCTTCCGTTTCTCTTCAAGGATACCGAGGGCCTTCACTACGCCATCGATAATCGACTCGGGCCGGGCAGCACAACCCGGGACCCAGACATCGACCGGAATGACCTTGTCAATCCCGCCCATGACATTATAGCACTCGCGGAAGATCCCGCCCGTGGATGCGCAGATCCCGACCGCAATGACGACCTTGGGGTCCGGGATCTGGTCGTACGTGTTCTTCAGGATCTCGCGGTTCTGTTCGTTGACACTGCCGGTCACAAGGAAGATGTCGGCGTGCTTGGGGTTCCCGGTGTTGATGATGCCGAAACGTTCGACATCGTAAACAGGTGTGAGTGCCGCAAGCACCTCGATGTCGCAGCCATTGCAGGACGATGCGTCGTAATGGATAATCCAGGGGGATTTGGTGAGGTAACTCATGGAACAACCACCATCCTGAGGTAGTACAGGACGCCCAGGTTGATGATACCGAGCGTACCGGCAACCAGCCAGGCACTCCGCAGAGTCATCTGCCACTTGACCCTCGAGGTCGTGTTGTCGATGAGAATCTCAAGGAAGTAGGCGATGATGATCGCGGCTATGGCAAGCAGGGGGTTGAAGCCGAAGAACAGGTACACGACCCCGAGCAGGAAGACGTACTCGTACCAGTGGGCGATCTCGATCTTCGCCAGGTTCGGGCCGGCGAAGTCCGTCGTTACACCCTTCACGAGTTCCTGGTGCGCATGGTGGGAGGTGGAGAGATCGAACGGGGACTTCCGGAGCTTGATTGTCAGGACAATCAGGTACCCGATGAAAACACCCGGGAGGTAGAGGACAAGGGGTACTGCGGACTGTACAATGTCGCTCACGTAGAAGCTCTTCGTGACCATGTACATGCCCGCCGCCGTGATGATGATCATCGGCTCATAGGCAATGATCTGGATCAGTTCGCGTTCTGCCCCAACATGGCTGTAGGGGGAGAAAGCGGCATAGGCCCCGAGAACGAGGAAGATGTGCGAGAGCGTGAACGCAAAGATCACGAGCAGCATGTCCCCGCCCGAGAAGAAAAGGGCTCCCGACACCGCCATGAATACGAGGTAGCTCAGGACGTAGAAGTTCTGGGTCGTCGTTACCACGAGATTCTCCTTTTCGAAGAGCTTCCCCACGTCGTAGAACGGCTGGAGGAGCGGCGGTCCTACCCGGCCCTGCATTCGTGCCGTGATTTTACGGTCGATACCAGCGATGAGCCCACCGGCAACCGGAGCCAGCAGGAGGTAGATGACCGCGTTGAGGACTGCGGTCCACGGATCGGGAATCATAGCACCACCCCCACGATCATGACCAGCGCGATGAGGATGATACCCCAGCATGCAAGTACCCCTACCATGAAGAGTTTCTCTTCACCGAAGTAGGAGCGCAGGTAATAGTTGGAGAGCACCAAGTCGCGGGACATCCCAAGGGATCCGTGGAACTTCATACCCCCCTCTGTGGTCCTGCCGGCCATATAGGGTGGAGCGATTCGCGGCGTTTTGCTCTCGAACAACATCGAGAACGGCATGATCATGAGGAGGCCGAGCATCAGCAGCATGATAATGATGTTGGCTTCTGCAAGCCGCGTTGTCTGACCGTAGATCTGCATGATGAAGGGCTCGATGAGCGTTGATGATATCAGCGGGAAGATCAGGGCCACGATGACGACAAGCGCCGTGAGAATCCAGAGGACAATCCACTTGTCCTGCCGGATCGAGTTCTCCACGTTCTCCTGGTGGCGCATGACCGAGATGATCTTGCCCATCCACTTGCTCCAGAAGAAGAGAGTGGCTGACCCCCCGAAGGCAAGGATGATGATGAAGATGAGACCGAAGGGTGCCTGGATGAATGCTTCGATAGCCGCCCACTTGGAGATGATCATACCGAACGGGGCAAGGAACATGCCGGCCATGCCGATAAACATCATGAGAGCGAGCTTGGGCATACGCTCGATAAGGCCGCCCATGTCCTCGATGTCACGGCTCCCGATCCGGTGCTCCACGGTACCGACGCAGAGGAAGAGGAGCGACTTTGCAATCGCGTGGAAGATGATCAGCAGGATCGCCACCCACATCAGGTTGTAGGTCCCGACTCCGGCACAGGCCACGATAAGGCCGAGGTTTGCGATGGTCGAGTAGGCAAGCACCTTCTTGGCATTACTCACGGATATCGCCATGCAGGAAGTCAGAAGGAACGTGAAACCGCCGACAAGGGCGATCATGAGCCCTTCGGTCGTGCCGGTCAGGACCGGGGCGAACCGGACGATAATATAGACACCGGCCTTCACCATGGTGCTGGAGTGCAGCAGCGCCGAGACCGGCGTGGGAGCAACCATTGCTCCGACGAGCCATGACGAGAACGGCATCTGGGCTGCTTTTGTCAGGCCGGCGAAACAGATGAGCACTGCGGGAACGATGGCCACAGCATATCCGGATGTGAGCAGGGTGCTCAGTTCCAGCAGCCTGCCGGACGGATCGAGGGTCGCAAGGTAGATCAGGGCAACGACAAAGGCAACCCCCCCCAGCATGTTCATGGCAAGGGCGAGGAACGCGTTGTTCGTTGCCTCGGCTGTTTGCGAGTACCCGATAAGGAGGAACGAACAGAGCGTCGTGATCTCCCAGAAGAAGAGGACCCAGAGCAGGTTGTTGGAGAAAACCAGCCCGAACATCGCGGAGAGGAAGACAAAGAGGATGAAGAAGAACATTCCCCGCCGGTCCGCGATCTCCTTGTGGTGCTCGTGGAAGGTCTCCATGTAGCCCAGGGCATAGACACAGATGAGGCTGCCAATGATCCCGATGATCATCGCCATGATGATGGAGAACTGGTCAACGAAGAGGTTGTTGGGCAGCTCGACAAGGGTATGGCCGAAGGCCAGTTCAAACCAGAGGAGCAGGGCTGCCTGGATCACGACCAGGATCACCACGGAATACTTCTTGTGTTTCAGGCCGAGCCAGAGCAGGTAGACCGCTATCACCAGCTCAATGGCGAGCATGGCAAGATCCAGCGCCTTGCCGGAAACACCAAACATCATCATTCCCTTGTCGAATCCTGCAACAAGGAGCCAGAGCGAGATCGCACCAATTGCCAGTGCGGCCAGTTTCACAATCCAATTGCGTTCAAGGCTTTTTCCTGCAAAAAGCAAAAAAAATGCAGCAATCAGTGGAAAAAGAACCAGGAATATTAATAACTGAGAGATTTGCACCAGATACCCTCCCTCCGGGAATATGGGAATTTTCCATTATTAATCATATTGAATTGTGCACGAACGGGCCGGGCAAAGAGTGTGGTGCGGGAATGCGAAAACGCCAGTTTTAGCGTTAAAATAAGAAAAATCTCCCAATTATTCCGCTATTCGGGAGTGGTGCAGGGCGGGAATATAAGATAAAAATTTAATGCTACAAAAATGCACTAATAATCTCTTAGGATGGGTTATGTACGTGTGCAGGGCATCCCCCCTGAAGCATAGAATGCCCTCCTATGGGTCATTTGAGCAGGTCTCTGCTGATGCCAATTTATCATACCTGATGTGTCTGTCCAAGTATCCAGTCAGTCCGCAGTCCTGCCGGTACAAACCGGATGCTGCTCCCCTGACGGAGAGGTCTGATGCAGCAGGGAGGTCATGGAATGATCGACTTTGCATTACTCATCGTGATTGCGATCTGTATCGTCGCGCTGGGCCTTGCAGCAATCCTGACGCGTAACCTCCTTTCGCAGGACCAGGGTACGCCCAAGATGCGCGAGGTCGCCGATGCGATCCGGGTGGGTGCGGAAGCATTCATCAAACGCCAGTACTCGACTATCGCCATCCTGGCCATTATTCTGGCCGTGGTGATCTTTGCTGTCTATACTCTTACCGGGCAGCAGGCGCTTGCCCTTTCCACGGCAGCTGCGTTCATCGTGGGATCGGCCTGCAGTGCCGTTGCCGGTATCGTCGCCATGTGGATTGCCGTCAGGACGAACATCCGCACGGCAGCCGCAGCACAGAAGAGCGATGGAAAAGCCCTCGACTTCTCGTTCCGCGGCGGGGCCATCTCGGGCCTGATCATCACCTCGATGTCACTCCTCGGTGTCTCGCTCACCTACATTGCGCTCGGTGCTGACCCGACCCACACCCCGTTCGTCATCGTCGGGTTCGGCTTTGGTGCCTCGTTCGTGGCTCTCTTTGCCCAGCTCGGTGGCGGTATCTACACCAAGGCGGCAGATGTCGGTGCAGACCTTGTCGGCAAGGTCGAGGCGGGTATCCCTGAGGACGATGTCCGGAACCCCGCCGTGGTTGCCGATCTTGTCGGCGACAACGTAGGCGACTGTGCCGGACGTGGTGCTGACCTCTTCGAGTCCACCGCTGCCGAGAACATCGGTGCGATGATCCTCGGTGTCGCGCTCTTCCCGATCTTTGGCGTCAACGGTATCCTCTTCCCGATCATCATGTGTGCGCTGGGTCTCCTCGCGAGCATGATCGGTATCCTCTGCGTCCGCGGTAAAGACGGCGCAGACCCGATGGACGCCATGAACATGGGGTACTACATCACCGCAGTCATCTCGGCTGTCTTCCTCTACTTCGGTGTCCAGTGGCTCCTTGGTTCAACCCCGAACTGGATCTACTTCTTCTTTGCAGGTCTCGTGGGGATTGCCCTCTCCGTTGCATTCCTCCGGGTCACGCTCTACTACACCGACCACCACTACCGCCCGGTGCAGGAGATCTCCAATGCATCCGAGACCGGAGCGGCAACAAACATCATCTCCGGGTTCTCTGTCGGCCTTGAGACCACCGCCATCCCGGCGGTTCTCATCGGTATCTCGCTCCTGCTCTCCTACTGGTGCGGGACCATGACCGGCATCGAGGGCGGTGGCCTCTATGGTACCGCAGTCGCAACCATCGGTATGCTGATGGTCTGTGCCTATGTCCTCACCATGGACACCTTCGGCCCCATCGCTGACAACGCAGGCGGCATTGTCGAGATGAGCCAGGCACCTGACGAAGTCAGGAACCGCATGGACAAGCTCGATGCAGCTGGCAACACCACGAAGGCACTCACCAAGGGATATGCCATCGGCAGTGCATCCCTTGCGGTATTCCTGCTCTTCAACGCCTATATGGCCGACATCACCAAGCTGACCGGCAAGGCATTCGAGGTCGTCAACCTAGCAAGCGTCCCGGTCTTTGTCGGTGCGCTTCTCGGAGCCATGCTCGTCTTCCTCTTTGCGAGCCTCGCCATCCGCGCTGTCTCCAAGACAGCACAGTCCGTCATCGATGCCGTCCGCGTTCAGTTCAAGGACCCGGCCATCATGGCAGGTACCAAGAAGCCTGACTATGCAGCTGTCATCGACATCACCACGGCAGGTGCCCTCAGGAGCATGGTCCTCCCCGGTATCCTTGTGGTCGGTTTCCCGATCATCATCGGCGTCACCATGAAGTACGAGGCCCTCGCAGGCTTCCTCATGGTCGGGACCATCACCGGCATCCTTCTTGCACTCATCCTCAACAACGCTGGTGGTGCATGGGACAATGCCAAGAAATATATCGAGACCGGTGCCCATGGCGGCAAGCGTAGCGAGGCCCATAAGGCAGCTGTCATCGGCGACACCATCGGCGACCCCTTCAAGGACACCGCGGGCCCGTCGCTCCACGTGCTTATCAAGCTCCTCGCGACGTTAACGCTCGTGCTTGCGCCGCTCTTCATCTAACCATACTTTTTTCTTCGCCGTCTTTCTCCCCGTAACGTGGGGGATTTGTGAAAAGAGAATTATCTCTTTACGTATCAGACGCCAGCCCGTGCCGTGCCTGGGGTGGAATTTGTCGCCATCGTGACCAGCCGGTACTGGCAGTCCGCAGCGTCCTGTTCTCTCCCAAGATGGGTCATGCAGATCCCCAGTGCCCGATACGCTCCTGTAAACCGGGGTGCGATGATTATGGCCTGCCGCAGGTATTTCACCACAGCATCGTCCTTCCGCTGGTCCAAAAGATCCATCCCCCGGCGATAAAGGATCCGGGCTTCCAGCGGAATCGTGGTAATGCCGTACATGTTCATCTCCCTCCTCGTGTTTTCTCCCTATTCGGTGACTGTTTCTTCTTTCTGCACCGAGCGGGTTCCGATCCAGGAACCCGCCGGTAGATATTCTCCTGGCGCTCCCTTCTTCTCATAGGCTGTTCTCACTGTCCTGCTCCAGTTTCAGTCTCGTCAGCGCCTCATCCGCGACAAGACGGATCATGCAGTGATCGCAACTGAGTGCCGGCGGAATAGCCGCTGATTGCGGTGAACGGATCCTGGCAAGCGACCGTGCTGCAGCCAGCCGCAGATCACTGTCCCATCCGGCAAGAAGTGGCTGGAGTGCCCTGACAGAACGGGGATCCCCGACAGTCCCGAGCATCTCAGCAGCCATCACCCGCACCCACTTGTCATTGTCATCGAGCCCGCTGATCAGGTATTCGACCAGAGGCTGCCGGAATTTGCGAACAGCCGATACCGACCGGGAATCCATCGTCCTTGCCACTACCCGTTCCGTGATTCCATCCATACTGCTTCGCACCGACCCGATACGGGGTCAGCCATCCGTTCTTTCCGGCGGGATATTCAATATTTGCCCAACGTTTCTGCAAGACTGGTACGCTGTGGGGATTTGCCATGCACTCAGGGCAGCGATGGAACGGGGGATCCCGTCCCTGACGGGAATGGATAGCATCCATCATGCGCAAATTATTGAGAGGAGAGTATATCTACTACCGCATATGCACAATACAGATATATGGGAGTTCTGGATTCTGAAAAAGTCGACAGGATCAAGAGAATCCTCAAGTGGCACCCGCGGGGAATGACCATATCAGATCTAGCCTCTGAGATGAAGATGAACCGCAACCTCGTTGCCAAATATCTCGACATGCTCCTTGTTTCAGGACAGGTCGAGATGCAGGTCGTAGGCGCGGCAAAAGTCTACTTTGTCTCGCGGCGGGTTCCAATCTCTGCCCTTCTTGAATTTTCCAAGGATCCGGTCATCGTAACCGGCAGTGACCGGAAGATCCTCCAGGTCAACGAGCCCGTGATATCCCTGGCCGGTCTGCCCCGCGACACACTCCTTCATCACCTTCCCGAAGAGATTGACAATCCTTTTTTCCACCTTATCTGTTCCAGCGGGGAGTCGCGCGATCCCCATGCAACCGGTGAACATGTCAGCGATCTCAGTTGTATAATTCATGGCGATGAATTCCATTTCCGAATCAAGCAGGTGCCAACGGCGTTCGAAGACGGGAGCGATGGCTTCACGTTCATTGCAGAGGATATCACCGGCCGCAAGAAATACGAGGAGATGCTCCGCATCAGCGAGGCGCGGTACCGGGGAATTGTCCAGTCCATCGGGGAGGCCATCATCGGGAGTTCTCCGGAAGGATTGATCACCAGCTGGAATAAGGCAGCGGAGCGGCTGTACGGGTTTACGGACGGCGAAGTCCTTTCCAAGCCTATCACGGATCTTTTGACCGGGCCGTCACGGGATGACCTCGCATCAATTCTCGGGCAGGTGGCACGCGGGGAGACTGTCCGGAGACGGGAGATGCGGATGACCACACGGGGAGGCCGGGTCGTCGATGTCCTGCTCTCGATATCTCCCGTTGTCGGGGAGAACGGGGCGATCCTGGGGACTTCATCTATCGTACAGGACATCACCGGCGAGAAGATGGAGCAGTACCTGCGCCAGCACGAGGACCAGTACCGCACTCTTGTGGAAGACCTGAATGTCGGGATCTACCGGAGTACCGGGGATCCCCGTGGCAGGTTCGTGTGGGGAAACACGGCCCTCCTCAATATCCTCGGGTACCTGTCCATCTCCGACCTCCGCGATGTTCCGGTTGCCGATATCTTCAACCAGCCGGACGGGAGGCGTGAGCTGCTCGATGACCTCAGGAAAAACCGGTTTGTGAAGAACCGGGTCCTTGACCTGAAAAAACCCGATGGGACAAAGTTCTCCGTTAATGTCACGGCACTCGCGGAGTTTGACGAGAACGGAACTGTCATTTTCATCAACGGGATTGTCCAGGACATCTCCCACATTGTTATGCAGAATTCTGATCGCGAAAAGTAACCTGCCATACCACCTGATCCGGATTTGCTGCCAAAGAATCCCTTGCACATAGTGTTTTTAGAGAAGATGCTGGAACCCTGCCCTGCTGCAGACTCCAACACCCTATTTTGTCATCTGCATCACATAGTATCGTAACCATGGCATATGACCGGATTCCTATTGGCAGGTTCTCTCTCATCACCCTGCTCAGCCAGAAAGCGCTTCGCCTCTATGATGAGCGAGGGCTGCTTGTGCCGAAGGCAAAAGACCTCTGTTCCGGCTACCGGTATTATTCCGGAGCCCAGATTGCGCGAGGCGTGTCTATAAAGACGCTCTGTGGTCTGGGATTCCCGTTACACGAGATCGAAATACTCCTTGACGCAAAGGAGCGGCGGGATACGGCCACCATCCGGCG
This sequence comes from Methanoregula formicica SMSP, assembly GCF_000327485.1. NCBI lineage: Archaea > Methanobacteriati > Methanobacteriota > Methanomicrobia > Methanomicrobiales > Methanoregulaceae > Methanoregula > Methanoregula formicica. Next base: position 154,038 of record NC_019943.1, read on the forward strand.
GCTCTTCGAGAGGCGCCGCAAGGAAATCCGGTCCGAGGTCAAACGGTTACAACAGATTGAGGTTATCCTCGAAACCGAGGAGGCCTCGCTGGAGCTGATCTACATGTCACTCACTGAACCAGTTATCAAGGAAGTAGCCTCCCAGCGGATTGTGGGAAAGAGAGGTACCGGCCCGTATGGAAAAACGATCTCCCGGCTCATGCCGGCACTCTGCAGCCAGATCCTCTCGGAAGAGAACCAGAACGTGAAGGTTACGGGGCCGTTCATGACGCTCTATTATGACAGCGAGTACCGTGAAAAGGATGCCACCATGGAATGTGCAGCTCCGGTAACCTGACGGATTGTCCTCACCGATCCAGAAATGGAAGTCACAACCCTCATGGGAGGGAAATGCCTTTCGCTTATCCACAAAGGATCGTACACGAAGCTGCACGAGGCGTGGAGCCGGATCGGCGCTTATGCCGAAGAGCGGGAGTTCGTTGCGTGTAGTTACCACCGGGAGGTGTATCTTTAGGACCCGGATACTGTTCCTGATGAGGAGCTCCTCACCGAACTCCAGATCCCAATCGATATGGAGACCCACCGGGCCGTGCACTGATCGGCAGGAAACCTACCGTACTGTCGTGGGCGGTTACTGAGGTTAAAGAGGGGGAGCGGAATAATGGCGGGAATGGCTGGCAGCAGAGATCCTGAATGATCCCTTGGGGACCAGGATCTCGAACCGGGCGCCCCTGCCATACTCGCCTACCTCACGGATAGTAAGGCCCGTGATCCCGAGTGCCTCCTGCACGAGGAACAGGCCAAGCCCGGTATGCTTTCCCACACCCTTCTGGAAGATCCGCTGCTTGTCGCCGTTGTGAATGCCATCGCCATCATCTTCAACAACGATGGTATACCCGTACGGGGTCTCTTGGCCCATGACTCGTATCATGGTCATTTTCCCCCCGTGCATCTCGGCATTCTCGAAGAGATTGGCAAAGACCGTCCTCAGCAGGGGATCGGCATAGACCTCACAGGAAAGCAGGGAGTCATCGATGTCAACAATGCAATACCCTTCATCCATGCATACCGTCGTGACCGCGGCATGAAGGTTCTGCCACCGGGGCTTGTGCACCCCGATGTCCTGGTACTGCTGGGTGAACGAGATCTGGCTCCTGATGATCTCGCTTGACTGGATTGCTTTGGAAATGAGCCGGCGCTGCTCGGGATTTGCGATCTCCAGTTCAAGGAGCCCTAGTGCTCCAAGGAGCACGGTCAGCTGGTTGAGGATGTCGTGGCGCGTGATGTTCGAGAGTAGGTTCAGCTTCCGGTTCGATTCCTGCAATGCCTGCTTGATCCGCTTGCTTTCTGTGATGTCCCTGCCCACAGACTGGAATTCAATAATCCTGCCATTGGTATCGAAGATGGCGCGATCACTCCAGCGCTGCCATCGAATTTCACCGGAAGACATGATGATCCGGTTGTCAATGATGACAACGGGATTCTCTCTTGTGACCTTTTTCAGCTCTTCTTTAATCCGCTGGGCATCTTCCGCAGGGACGATCACGGGATGATGGCAACCAATGCACATCTGCCGGTCAAGGCCAAAATACCGGCAGTAGGCCTCGTTCACAAAGGTCAGCTTCCCGTCAGGGGTAAACCGGCAGATGAACTCGGTCTGGTCCTCGACGACATTCCGGTACCGCTCCTCGCTCCGGATAAGGTCTTCTTGGCTTTTTGCCAGTTCCTCGTAGTTCTGCCGGAGCTCCTCTTCGGTCGCAGCCAGCTGCTCGTATGCTGAGTGCAGTTCAACCTGACTCTTTGCAAGCTCTTCATAGTTCTGCCGGAGTTCCTCCTCGGTTGCTGCAAGGTGCTCATAGGTGATGTTCAGCTCATCATGGGCGCGCTTCAGTTTCTTCTCCGTCTCTTTTCTCTGCGTGATATCGCGGACAGATTCAATAGCACCGACAATCCTGCCTCCGGAATCGTAGAGGGGAGATGCCGTGAGCCAGAAATAGCCACCTTTCTCATCCGGGCGGGGCGGAGAATATGTCTCGACAATCAGCCGGTCCCCGCTCCGCCGCAGATCCGGATATGCTTTCTCCGGCTCCTCCTCTGCCCGGACGATACAGTCTGCAAGAGCGTGACCATGGTTCCCGTACAGGGGGATGGGCGAGGGAATATTCCCTTTTCCCAGGACCGCCGCGGGAGGGATGCCAGTCAGCTCCTCCATCATCCGGTTCCAGACAATGACATGGCCTTTCATATCGATGGCATAGGTCGCATCCGGCAGGAAATTGATCAGGTCTGCAAGCTGCTTTCGTGAGTCCTTGAGTTCATTGTGAACCCGCCTGCGATCTATCGCAGCCAGAATCTTGTAATCCAGTTCGGCAAACTGGGATTTTGGTTCCCCTCCCTTCTGGAGGTAAAAATCTGCCCCGCTGTTGAGGGCTTCGATCACAACTTCCTCGCGGCCCCTCCCCGTGAAGAGGATGAACGGGATGTCCCGGTACTGCTTGCGGATGATCCGGAGAAACTGGATCCCGTCGGTATCCGCCATCTGGTAATCCGATACGATGGCATCGTAGGGTCGGGCTTCGAGCTTTGTTATCGCTTCATCGACCGATTCTGCCACATCGACGTGGAAATGACCGGACTTTTCGAGATAAATCCTGCCGATATCAAGAAGAGCGGGTTCATCATCGACATATAATACCGAATACATCTGGGTTGCGGATCCTTCAGGATTATTGGCTGGATAAAAATTTATGTCCACCGATTCCCATCATATGGGCGGCGATAAATATTCATATTATAATAAGAAAAATTACCCCACGGAATAATGACGCTGATGCCCGGCAGCGTGATACCGGGCCTGGAGCATGAGAATGTGGGCACCGGATCTCAGGACCATCTTTTTGCTGATATGCCTGATAAACGCGTTTCTCGCGCTCATGATCCTAGTCTACTGGAAGACCCAGAAGACGTATGAGGGTCTTGCACTCTGGTCCCTCGGCATGCTCTTTCAGTCAGTTGCATATCTCCTCTTCATGTTGCAGGGGGCGGGCCCTGCACTCTTCACCATAATCCTTGCCAATGCGTTCAGTATGCTTGCCATCTTCCTGCGCATCGATGCTATCAGGAGGTTTTTCTGGTCCCGGTCAATGCCGGCCCAGTACTACCTTCTCATCCTTCCGATTCTCCTCCTCTATGGGTATTTCACATTCATTCTCGATTCCATGGTATGGCGGGCTGTCATATTAGCTGTCTTTATCGCACCTGCTCTTATTATTGCAGCGGCTCCCGCCATCCTGTCACGCCAGAAGGAAAACCGCATTATCCGGTATCTCTTTGCTGCCACCCTGACAGTACCTGTTGTGTTTCTGACAGCCCGTATAATTGCCTGGTTGCTAATCCCCGCACAGTACACGCTTTTCAGCACCGATGCGTTCAATACCGGGTTCTTCATCGTCGCTATCATTGCCGATATTCTTGTGACAGGGTTTTTCCTGATGCTGAACATGATCCGTTCCCGGACCGAGCTGGAAGAGAGCGAGGTCAAGTACCGTTCGCTTTTCGAGAACATGCTGGAGAGCGCAGCGTACTGCAGGCTGATCCCTGACAACACGGGAAAGCCATTCGACTGGTTGTATCTCGATGCCAATGCTTCATTCAAGCAGACCTGCGGGAAAGAGGAGATCACCGGGAAATGGAACCGGGAGATCTTTCCTGAAATCCAAGTCGAACACCCGGAACTGCTGGAGGCTTTTTCACGAGTCACATCAACCGGAACACCGGAACGTTTCGAGATCCGGTTCCGGAAGCTTGCCAAGTGGTTCAGGTGTTCAGTGTTCAGCCCGAAGCCGGATCATTTTGTCACCATTTATGATGATATCACGCAGCGGAAACATGCCGAATCTGCCCTCCTCCACACGAACGCGAAACTGAACCTGCTCTCGGGCATCACGCGGCATGATATCCGCAACCAGCTCCAGGCGTTATCAGGATACCTGGAACTGGCCCGGCTCAATTCTGAAAAACCGGTATATCTGACGGAATCCCTGGAAAAGGCGGACACGGTCGTGGAAACAATCAACCGCCAGCTGGAATTCACGAAGGATTATGAAGAGATGGGTGTCAACGCTCCCACGTGGCAGAATGTTGATGCAGTCATCTCCCAAGCTGTGGCTTTACTGCCACTCAGAGGAACCCGAGTTGAGATCGAACGGCCGGATCTTGATGTATATGCAGATCCGCTCCTGAGTAAGGTCTTCTACAACCTGATCGATAATGCCCTCCAGTACGGGGGAGTACAACTGACCTGGATCCGGATCTCCTCACGTGAAACAGATAGCGGACTGATCCTCACGTGCGAGAATAATGGAGCCGGGATCCCGACAGAGGAGAAGAAGCGGCTCTTTGAGAGAGGGTACGGGAAACACACGGGCCTTGGCCTCTTCCTGTCTTCAGAAATCCTCTCTATCACCGGGATCAGTATATCCGAGAACGGGAACCCGGAGTGTGGGGCCCGGTTCGACATGGTTGTACCAAAAGGGGAGTACCGGTTTCGATAACTCTTGGCATCATCATTTCTGCTCTGGTTGCTATCAAAGGTACCGGTATAGTTACCACAAGGGTCTGTTTCTTGCGAAAACCACCTTTCTGCCGACAAACTATCTCTTATGACGGAGACGGCAAATGCCTGTTGCCATGCAGACCTGATCTGCAACATCCATTGGCAAATTTTGATAGGTACCTGACAGTGATGCTGCAACTGTCCCAATTGGGAGGAGGAGTGTATTATGGAACAGGCACTACTGGATTTAAAGGACCGGGTGCGCCCTGAGCGGTGGAAATCCGTCGTTACCCTGGGAACATCCGGAGAACCGGCACTTGAATACCTGCATCATGCCTTACGTGACGAGGACAAATGGGTGCGGTTCTTTGCCGTTGACGCTCTGGGGAAGATCGGGAGTAAAAGCTCTGTCGATTATCTCACCCGGACACTGATGGACGAGGACCAGGATATACGCTGGGTCACAGCATCAGCACTGGGAAAAATTGGAGGTCCACGAGCAGCGCATGCCCTGCAGCAGGCCTACAACAGCGACAATGCGTTCGTCAAGATATTCATCGCGGAAGCGCTCGAAAAAATTACCGCGGAAGAGATCACGGCTCCGGGGATAGCTGTATCACAGTGAATGTCTTGTCTTTTTTTTGTCTCGTCTTTACAATGAATTTCCCTGACAGTCTTGAGGGAATGCATCACATTCACTCCCCGCATACCGTGTCCCTTATCCATGATTCCCGCAACACACTTGTATGGACCCGGTCATCACCCGGATACGGGACGATCTTGAGAATATTGCCGACCCTGCAATAAAGGAGACATCAAAGCGGTTCTTCAAAGAGGAGATCCGCTGTTATGGTACGAAAACGGCTGCGGTGATCGCACTGGCAAAGAAATACTGGAAAGATGTAAAGAGCCGGCCAAAACCGGAGATCTTCTCCCTGTGCGAGGAACTCTACCGCTCAGGGTATATGGAAGAGTCCTTCATCGTCTCCGAATGGGCGCACGCCCTCTCAGGGCAGTACGAACGGAGCGACCTGATTGTTTTCCGGCACTGGATCGATACATACATCACCAACTGGGCGTCTTGTGACGGTTTCTGCAATCATACGCTGGGAGAGTTCGTTGAGCAATTCCCGGACTCTGTTACTGAACTGAAACGCTGGACACAGTCCGATAACCGGTGGATGCGCCGTGCAGCGGCAGTATCCCTCATCATCCCGGCAAAGCATGGAAATTTTCTCCAAGAGTCCATGGAAATTGCCGATCTGCTGCTGACCGATTCAGATGACATGGTGCAGAAGGGGTATGGGTGGCTCCTGAAAGAGGCGAGCCGGAAGCATACCGGGGAAATCTTTGCCTATGTCATAAAGAACAAGCAACGGATGCCCCGGACTGCACTCCGGTATGCCATCGAGCTCATGCCGCAGGAGATGCACTCGGAGGCCATGAAAAAGGACTGGAAGAGATAATCCATCTTGTAGTTATGGAATCTCCAGCGATCGCTGCCGCACAAGACTGATCAGATCATCAAGACTCGTGCACCTGTTGATCTCTTCGCTGCTGGCAACAATCAGGAAATCTTTTCCCATCTGGACAAGGATAGCCGGGAACGTGATGAGCCCTGCCCCGATCTCAGAGATGAATTCATTCCGGTTCAGGAACCGGGTGGGTATGTTCAGGTCCCTGACGAACCGTTTCCAGTCTTTCTTCATGCCGATCGGGGTACTGGTTATTGCCGTCAGGTTGCAGAAATTCCGTTCGTGCGCTATGCCAGCCTTCGAGGAATACTCCTTCAATCCCGGCAGTATGCCACTATCGGCATTGTAGATGAAAAGGAGGGTCTTCCCATATGACATGGAGAAAGGAGTGTTTCTTTCCCCATATATTTTGAGAAGATGACCGGAGTTCTGGTAATCGTGTATAACAGGACGGGTAATCTCAGCTGCACCCGGTCCAGCCGCAGTGCTTGCAGATCCCCTTATTGCAGCCCTCACCGAAGTCCAGTGGCTCGCCGCAGTCCGGGCAGGGATTCGTCTTTCCCACCTCACGGATATCCCAGTCCTTTAAGGTCGTGATGCTCTGGTTCTTTGCCGAGAGCTCGATGCAGCGCCCGACAACATCCGCACACGAATGGCCTTCCGATGACGGATTCTTGATGGCCACAACGCAGTTGACCTTGGCAAACTGCTTGACGAACTTGTTGTACGGAACCCCGTTCTGGAGGCCGGTGCTGATAGCGCGGCCAAGGGCGCTACTGTTGGCCTCGCAGCCCCCGCTCCCGACCGTCCTGATAAAGACCTCCATCGGTTTTCCATCCATGAGGTTGACGGTGACGTAAAGACGGCAGCAGCCGGACTGGCAAAGGTAGGTCCGTCCTGATAGCTCTTTTGGCCTGTCAATGGAGAGCGCAGGGATCTTTTCTGGTACATTCCTCCCTGCAGGAAGGGCTGCAGGTGCGGCTGGTGCAGTAACGTTCTCTTTCAGGGAAAGAACTACATCCTCTCGGCTCCCGGTCCGGTAGATGGTGATACCCTTGAGTTTCAGTGTCCAGGCCATCAGGAGCGCCTCGGCACAGTCATCCCGCGTTGCTGATGCCGGCATGTTGATGGTCTTGCTGATGGAGGCATGTACGTGTTTCTGGAGTGCTGCCTGCATCAGGATATGGTCTTTCCAGCCGATATCCAGGGCTGTTTTGCACAGGCTCCGGAAATCCGTCAGGAGCCAGAGAAGGTCCTGGACGGTCCCTTTCTCGTGCACATGCGTGATGACTTCCTCTGTTTTCTTTTCCAATTCCTCGTTACCAAAGCCCATGGTGGAGAGGGTCTTTAAAAGGCGCTCCCGGAAGACCGGGTTGACTATGACAAACGTCTTGCCAACAGTATTTTTCCGCGTGTAGGCAAACGAGAAGATGGGTTCGATCCCGCTCGAACACCCGGCAAGCAGCGAGATGGTACCGGTCGGCGCGACGGTTGTCATCGCTGCGTTCCTGACCGGGAATTCCTTCCAGGTGCTCCCCTCCCATGAGGGGAAGGGTCCGCGTTTTGCAGCAAGCTCCCGTGATTCTTTAACAGCGGCACTGGTCACGAGCTGCATAACCCGCTCGCACCATGCCCGCCCCTCAGGAGAGTCATATGCCAGGCCGGCCATGAGCAGGGCGTCGTGAACTCCCATCAGGCCAAGGCCGATCTTCCGTGTCCGCTTCGTTGCTTCCGCAATCTGCGGGATGGGAAAGGTGTTCTTATCTATGACCAGATCAAGGAAGCGCGTACCCATGCGGGCGGTCTCCTCAAGTAATCGCTCATCAAGCACACCACCCCGCATGCAGGCAGCGAGGTTAATGCTCCCGAGGACACAGCTCTCGTAGGGGAAAAGCGGCTGTTCCCCGCAGGGATTTGTGGTATCGATCTCTCCCAGCTGCGGTGTCGGATTCCTCCGGTTGATCTCATCAAAGAACAGGATCCCCGGTTCGCCATTCTTCCAGATCCCCTCGACAATGGCTGTCCAGATCCGGCCTACCGTTACCGTGTCTCCCGTTCTGGGATGGGTAAGCCAGACGGTATCGAACTGCTTTTTGGAGACAAGATCCATGAACCGGTCATTGACCATCACGGAGATGTTGAAATTGGCAAACTCACCCTCTTTTGTCTTTGCCGTAATGAAAGGAAGAATGTCCGGGTGCCAGACATTCAGGATCCCCATGTTTGCCCCGCGCCTGCGGCCGCCCTGCTTGATGACTTCCGTTGCTGCGTTGAAGACCCGCATGAACGAGACAGGGCCTGAGGCCACCCCCTCGGTTGACTGGACGGGGGAACCTTCGGGGCGGAGACGGGAGAAGTTATACCCGGTCCCGCCGCCGGTCTTGTGGATGATGGCCCCCTGCTTCATGGCGTCAAAAATACCATCAATGGAGTCGGGGACCGGCAGCGTGAAGCAGGCAGAGAGCTGGCCGAGCTCGGTTCCTGCATTCATCAGCGTGGGGGAATTGGGAAGGAAACGGAGTGAAGTCATGGCCTCAAAGAACCGGGCTTCTTCCTCGTTATTTTCAGCAAGGGCCGCTGCTGTGCGGCGGCAGATATCAGAAAAATCCTTCTCGCCTTTCCGGAGGTACCGGGCGGAAAGGATACTGTCGACAACCGGTTGTGAACTCATGGGTATCCCTGACTTGATCTTATGGTGGGGTTAAAGCGTACGGGAGTCTGGATTGCAGACAGGCTGCAGCTGAAAGAGACTGGTGCTGTTGTGGATATTCTCTTGTGCATAGCACCGCGAAAGTAAAATCACTTTCCGATCAGGCACCAGTACCGGATCTGTTCATGTTGCCCTGCAACAATCACGAGACCAGAATCGCAATCCCCTGCCGCTGCAGGAACCGTTCATGAAGGCGGGTATCCTCCCCGAGCTCGGGATGGAAGGAAAGCGCCAGGTGTCTCCCCTGTTCAACGGCAACAATACCCTGCGGGATCTCGGCAAGGATATGAACAGCGTTTCCTGCCGATTTGACCACGGGGGCGCGGATGAAAACGGCATGGAACGGTCCTCCCTTAAGCCCGTCTATCGCGAGGTCTGCTTCAAAAGATTCTCGCTGCCTGCCAAACGCGTTCCGATCAACAGCCATATCTATGAGCCCCAGAGGATGGATCCGGGGGTCTTCCACATGGCAGGCCATCAGCACCATCCCGGCACAGGTTGCAAAGATCCCCCCCGGAAACGCCCGCAGAGGCTCATACAGCCCGTTCTTGTCGATCAGGCGGGAGATGGTTGTCGATTCTCCGCCCGGCAGGGCAAGGGCGTTGCATTCCGCAAGATCGGCCGGGCTCCTCACTTCGAACACTTCAGAAGAGAGGCCGTGGCCCATCCGTTCGAGCGCTGAGAGGAATGCGTCGATATGCTCGCTCACGTTCCCCTGGAGCGCGAGAACGCCAATCTTAGCGTCCACGGGTCTGCAGCACCTCGGCGTCCGAGAGCTTGTGGACATCAAGGCCAGGCATGGCGTCGCCAAGGCCTTTGCTGACCTTTGCGAGCACTTCTGCATCGTCGAAATGGTTGACCGCCTCGACAATGGCTTTGGCCATCAGCTTCGGGTTCGAGGATTTGAAGATGCCGGACCCAACAAAGACACCGTCCGCACCCAGCTGCATCATGAGCGCCGCGTCTGAGGGGGTGGCGATACCGCCTGCGGAGAAGTTCACGACCGGGAGCCTGCCGCGCTCGGCGCATTCAAAGACCAGTTCCGCGGGAGCTTCAATCTCGCGGGCATAATCGGCCATCTCCTGCTTGTCCAGTCCGCGGAGCATCCGGATCTCTCCCATGATTGTCCTCATATGGCGGACTGCTTCCACGACATTGCCGGTACCGGCCTCTCCCTTGGTCCGGATCATGGCCGCACCCTCATTGATCCTCCGGAGCGCCTCACCGAGATCGCGGGCGCCGCAGACGAAGGGGACCGTGAACTGCTTCTTGTCGATATGGTATTGTTCGTCTGCGGGGGTCAGGACCTCGCTCTCATCGATCATGTCGACCCCAAGGACTTCCAGGACCTGCGCTTCGACAAAGTGGCCGATGCGGACCTTGCCCATGACCGGAATGGAAACCGCATCGATGATCTCCATGACCTTCTCGGGATCTGCCATGCGGGCAACGCCTCCCGCCTTCCTGATATCGGATGGCACCCGCTCAAGCGACATGACCGCAACTGCGCCTGCCTCTTCGGCTATCTTCGCCTGATCGGCATTGACGACATCCATGATCACGCCCCCTTTCTGCATGGATGCAAAGCCGCGCTTGAGGAGCTCGGTGCCAAACCTCAGCTCTTCTAATTTCATATGCCTATACTATTGATCACGACAGCCCATAAAAACAGAGTACAGCAGGCAAGAGCTGCATACATCACGGTCACCGCCCGGACCGCTGACAGGATATCCGCGCCCGCTTCATCAAGTGTCCGGTCACCGTCTCCGATTGTATAGATACCGGGTTTTTCAAACCGGGTGCCTGTCCCCCCTGCCATGGCTCCCATGATAATACCACCATTGAAACCCGGGCGCAGGTGGCCGTCGCGCTGCATCACCTGCCATGCCTTAGGTAATGTACCTTTAACGGCAAACCAGACCAAAAGGAGGAGGACAGTTACCCGTGCCGGGATGAAATTCATGATATCATCCATACGTGCAGCAAACCACCCGAGTCGTTCACGCTCATCCTTGTACCCGAGCATGGCATCCATGGTATTGATAGCCCGGCAGGCTGCGGCTCCCGGGAGGCCGAGAATGGTAAACCAGAAGAGGGGGGCGATGATACTATCGTTGAGATTTTCGGTCATGGACTCATAGCCTGCCGAGAGGATATGATCGCGGTCAAGGGCAGCAGTGTCCCGGGACACCAGGAGGCTGACTTTCTTCCGGCCCTTTTCCATGCCCTCCTTTAGTGCCGAGACTACGGCAAGACTGTGTTCCTCAAGAGATCTCCAGGCAAAGCAAAATTTCAGGAGCACGGGAGCAAAGAGGAGATACAGGTACCAGGGGGCATAGAGAGAAATGAGGATGAATGGAATGCAAAACAGGAATACTGTCATCACCCAGAACAGGACTCCTGCAACACGCTGGATACTGGCCGGGTAACAACCCGGCTTCCCCCAGAATGCTATAAATGATCCAAGAAGGGCGACCGGATGATACCGGGAATGCGGATCACCCATGATCCGGTCAAGAACAAGTGCCGCGCAGAGGGCCGGGGCCGCTAGCGTTATTGCTGACGGTACCATGTGTAGAGTGCCCCGACAATGAGCGTGATGAATGCCGCGATATTAAGGAACTTTATCCCGGTATAGAACCAGGCGCAGTACAGGAAGAGCGCGACTCCCATCATGAGCATCAGGGGATGAGGCCGGCCGTGGGCAACCGGCTGGAGGGGATATTCCTCACGGATTGTCGGGCGCGATGCCTGCGAGGGCAGGATGCTAACCGGAATCTGTGCTTTCATCACACCGTAGCCCGAGATGATGTCAAGGTCGAACGTGCCCGGGGGGCAGTCCATGAGGATGGGTATTGCAAGAGTCGATTCATCAACAACGTACAGGTTCTCATGAAAGAAACTGGTGAATGCCCCGGCATTGGATGCTGTGATCGTGATATGAATTGGCGCCCCGTGGTTCATAAACCGGATGCGGAGGAGACCCCCGGGCTCTGCAACAATCTTATCCCGAGGGACATCAATGGAGTTGATACTGCTCCGGTTCAGATGAACCTCGTGCCCGGCATCACTCCCGTCAGTAGTAGATATCAGTGCTAAAAAAAAGAAGGGGATTGTCATGCCGGAACCTTCTCTATCACGAACCCTGCTGAGGCAGGAGGTTGGGGATGCCCTCGTGGATTGGATAATCCACCCTGCAGGCAGCGCAGTGCAGGGTCCCTTCGAGAACTTCTTTTGCATCTTCTGCATCAATGTGAAGAGATAGATCCCCCTTGCAGACCGGGCAGCAGAGGATATCCATTAAAGAGCGTCTCATTTCAGTTCATCCCGGATATCAATGATCTGGGTAATCTCCGGTCCGGTGGAGATCAGGGCAACGGGGCAACCAATGTCTTCCTCGGCCTGCTTGATGAAGTCTTTGGCCTTTTTGGTCAACTTCGTGTATTCAGTAATCCCGAAACAGTCCTTGTCTACCCGGTCGATCCCGGTAATGGCTGCCTGAGTACACCCGTTGATCATGGCCGAGTACCGGGCCATATCGCCATCCCAGCCACCGATACGGCGCTTGCGGTGGGTTACGGTGCCGAACTCCTGGATTCCCATGGCATCGGACTTCTCGGCCGGCATCTCGGTGGAGAACGGCCCTTCCCCGACACGAGTGGGATATGCCTTAAAGACAACGACAACATCATCGATCCTTGTCGGCCCGACACCGTTGTCTGCGGCAATCTGGGATGCTGAAGTATCCTTGCTGGTCACGAAGGGGTATGTCCCATAATACAGGGAGATTCCAAATCCCTGTGTGCCTTCGAGAAGCACGTTCTGCTTCTGTTTCAGGGCATCGTCGATTGCTTTTGGCACATCAAGCAGGTATTCGGCAAGTTCTGGAACATCCTTTGCCTGCGGGGAGGTGCGCATGACCCGGTCGGAGTTTGCCGGCCCGCAGCCGGATCCAGTGCTGCCAATCTTCTTCGCCAAATGAGCACTCCCCTTGTCCCGGGCAATATGGTCTTCTGTTATGATGCCGCAACGCTTATCGACAAAGACGCGGCCCCTGACACCCAGTGTCTCGACTTCGTGTTTCAGGACCCGGGGGTCGACAAGGACCCCGCTGCCGATGCACAGCTTCGCATCTTTATAGACAAAACCGGACGGAACCATACGGACTCCGTATTCCTTGGTTCCAACCTGGACAGTGTGCCCGGCATTCGGGCCCACACCACCACGGGAGATGATTGTGGGTCTGTCCTTATGGGCAATATGGGCAACAACCTTGCCCTTCCCCTCATCCCCGAAAAATCCACCAACGATGATTGTACAACTCATTCTGTTTCATGTAGTATTGTGCGAGTTTCCCAATAAACTATTCCCTGAGACAGAAGTCCGATTATTGAGTATTTTTTTAAAAAAGGGGAGTGTTGTGCGAAGCTTTCCCTTATTTCAGACTCTGGAGGAACCGGTCCATACGCTCAATCGCCACACCAAGGTCCTTCCTCGAAACGGCATAGGCGCACCGCAGGTGTCCCTCGCCACCGGGGCCAAAAACACTACCGGGGACAACAGCAACCTTTTGTTCCATTAAGAGGCGCTCGGCAAATTCCGTGTCAGATAGTCCTGTTTTCTCAACAGACGGGAATGCATAGAACGCTCCTTCCGGCACGTGGCAGGGAAGGCCGATGCGGTTGAGTCCGGCCACGAACAGGTTGCGGCGGAGACGGTACTCGTTTACCATGCTGTTCTTGTCCTCCTCAGCCGACCGGAGTGCTTCGAGAGCCCCCACCTGCCCCATAACGGGTGCGCAGAGCATCACATACTGGTGGATCTTCAGTGCCGCATCGCAGAGTTCTTTTGGCGCGCAGAGATACCCGATCCGCCATCCGGTCATGGCATATGCCTTGGAAAATCCGTTTAAGGTGATCGTCCGTTCCCAGAGATCGCCAACCGTTGCCGCAACGCAGTGGCTCCCCTCATAGGTCAGCTCTGCATAGACCTCATCGCTGATGAGGAGGAGATCGTGGTCGGCGATAATGTCCGCGACAGCGATGAGGTCGCTCTTCGTCATAACCCCCCCGGTCGGGTTGTTCGGGAAGTTTATGACCAGCGCTTTCGTTTTCGGGGTTATCAGCTCAGCAAGGGTGTCCGGGTTGATCTTGAAGTGATCCTTCTCCATACAACGGAGCGGGACCGGTGTCCCTCCCGCAAGGGTGACGCAAGGTGCATACGAGACATAGCTGGGCTGCGAGATGATGATCTCATCACCCGGATCGGTAATCGCCCGGATAGCAATATCGAGCGCTTCTGATACCCCGGTCGTGATGACCATCTCGTTATTGCTGTCATAGCTCACGCCATAGTGCCGGTCTAGATACTGCGAGAGGGTGTCCCGAAGGGCCTGGAGCCCGCGGTTCGAGGTATATGACGTCCCTCCTTGTTCAATTGAGTAGATACTCGATTCGCAGATGTTCCAAGGGGTGTTGAAATCCGGTTCTCCTACCCCGAGGGAGACCACATCATCCATGGTCAGAACAAGGTCGAAGAACTTCCTTATCCCCGATGGGGGGATCTCCTGCGTGCGCTGTGAGACAAAATTCCGCATCCTTGCACCTCACGGGCTGTAAGGAAGTCGTTCCGTTTCTGGCTGTTCAAAGAACGCATTGCCATTCTCCTTGTACGACTTCATGATGATGTGTGTTGCTGTCTCCCTTATCCGGTCCATGGGTGCGACATGCTCGGAGACAAACCGTGAGACTTCCTGCATATCTTTACCGCTTACAATGAGCTGGAGGTCGTACGTACCCGTGATAAGGCGTAGGCTCCTGACCTGCCGGAACCGCGAGAGGCGTTCGGCTATACGATCGTACCCGAAATCACGCTCGGGGCTCACTTTCAGCTCGATGATGGCCGAGACCTCGCCGTTTCCGGCTTTTTCCCAGTTGACTACCGTTGAGTAGCGTTTGATGACCTGGGCGGCTTCAAGGGCCCCGATACGGCGTGCAACCTCGGCTGCGGCGAGGCTGGTCATGGTCGCTAATTCTTCTGTCGACAGCCGGCTGTTCTCCTCCAGGATGCGGAGGAGCTCGAGATCCTTTTCATCCGTCATAATTCACCTGAACCAAGTCTTGAGCCACTTGGCTTCCATCTGGGAGACATCGAGATCTTTTAGTCCATTGAGGCGCGAGTCCTTTAGGACGACTTCGCGGATTTTGCCCGTGTTGGCATCGAACCACATCTCCTTAGTCCTGCCGTACCGCCCGCGGCTCACGACCCGGGTGTTGATAACGCCGAGCATGTTCAGCTCAGAGATCAGGTCGGTAATCCTCCGGTGGGTGAGCACATCGAGCTCGATGGACGGGGCGATGTCCTGGTATATACGTGAGACTTCCCCGCTCGTAAAGATATTCTGTCCCAGCTGTTCCAGGATAAGCATCGAATAGAGAATCAGCTTGCTTTGCGTTGGGAGTGTGGCGATACATTCGATCATGCTGTCCGTCTCGATCTTGGCCTGCGCCTGCTTGACGTGCCCTTCCGTCACCTGCTTGGACTCCTCATCCCGGTCGGCGAGTTCCCCGGAGATCCGGAAAAGGTCGAGTGCCCGCCGTGCATCGCCATGCTCCTGGGCGGCGAGCGCTGCACAGAGCGGAATGACGCCTTCTGCTATTGCTCCGGTGACAAATGCCTGTTCGGCACGCTGGGCAAGGATATCGACCAGCTGAGGTGCGTTGTAGGGAGGGAATACAATCTCTTCTTCAGAGAGGGATGAAAGAACGCGGGGATCCAGGAAGTCCTTGAAGCTCAGGTCGTTGGAGATCCCGATGATAGATACCTTGGAACTTTTAAGGTCGGCATTGATCCGTGTGAGATTGTAGAGCGTGTCATCGCCACTCTTCTTCACGAGTTTATCGATCTCGTCCAGGACGATGACAAGAACCCCACCACCAGCCTCAAGCTGGTTCTTCAGTTCTGCGTATACCTGATCGGTCGGCCACCCGGTCATCGGGATGTGGGTCCGGGTTTTGTCGCTTGACATCTCATCGACCACATCGAGGCATTTGGCGATCTGGGCCAGGACCCGGTACTGAGTGTCGATCACTTCACAATTCAAGTGCACAATCCTACAAAGCGTCCCCATCTTGCTGCTTGCCTTCTCCAGTTCTGAGCCGACATACCGGACACAAGCGGTCTTACCAGTTCCGGTCTTTCCATAGATGAGAATATTGGAGGGGGTCTCATTTCGTAGAGATGGGGCAAGAATCGAGGCAACCTCATCAATCTGGGGTTTCCTGTGCGGGAGGATCTGGGGGCGATAGGAGTGCCGCAATACTTCCCGGTCCTTGAAAATGCGGTTATTGGTGAGATATTTTTTGAATAGTCCCGTTGAGGGGTCATCTGTTTCCGGCATAGTCACACTGAGGAGCTGAGGATTAGTGGGTTGAGAGTAAATAACGATCGGTTTGTCTGACCGTTTATAAACCCCTCTATTTCCCATGGAGATCGCACGATTATCTGTTTTTTTTAAAAAAGGGGTAAAATATGCGCATATCATTTTGACTTCTTTTTTTCATTTTACATACGGTTGCCTTGCCACTATTGACTTCGACTTTCACTTCGATATTGCCCAGCAACGCGGCACAAGGTTTAATATGCTAGTGGGGGAGACCCCTTTATTTCCTGTGGAATGAAAATAACATCAACAGATACTCTGTTGATATTTTCAAAATAATAGCTATTTTTATGTATATCTTTAATACTATATAAATTGTATGAAATGATATTGGCTTACTTTCAATTCGAATCAAAGTATCAGCCGGAATCATGGAAACAGACCGGACCTGCCGGAGACAATTCCAGAAGAAACAAAGGGGTCTCTGTTGCCGAAGAACCAGCACAACAGATGACAAATGAATTACCGTTTCTGGTAAACCCCTACGCAAAACCCCTCAAAAAACAGGAAAAAGCACGAGAATTACATATACCCCTGCAAATCTGGACGCTTATTTGTTGGATGGGAATCAAGAAAGGGGGCTATTAGCAACCCCCTCATGAAAGAATAACAGGAAGCATTGGTCAATCTTCCAACCTATTACAGAATTCTCTTAATCCGGGACAGATAACATCACAGTATTATGAACCACGCCCATACCCGGCCTCTTGAAATTTCTGCTGCCATCATCACGGTCTCCACAACAAGAACCCGAGAGATCGATACCAGCGGAAGAGCTATCGAGCAGATCCTCAGGGAGAACAATATTCCGGTTACGTATTACACCATTGTTCCCGACCGGATTGGAAATATCCGGGATGCCTGGTACCTTGCCATGAAACAGGCGAACTGCATTATCTTTAATGGAGGAACCGGTCTGACCCATGATGATTGTACGATAGAGGCGATCTCGCCACTCCTGGAAAAGCGGATTGAAGGTTTTGGCGAGTTTTTCCGTATGAAGAGCATCCAGCAGATCGGCATGGCAGCGATGCTCTCCCGTGCGGTAGCCGGCACCTGTAAGGGAAAGGCGGTTTTCTGCATTCCCGGATCAACTCCTGCGGTAACCCTTGCAACAACAGAACTAATCGTCCCTGAGATTGCCCATATCCTCTCGCACGGAAATCTGTAAGTGGGATCGGTCCGGGGAAAATGATCTGATGAAGGAGAAAGACAGACCGTGAAGCGGCAAGATACCACTATCGCTGGACTTCAAGGAGGGCAACCCGCTCCAGGACGAGGTCGACAATTTTTTCCGGGTTGTCAAGAGTGCCAAGCTCTTCGGAGGTTATCCCGAAAATTTTCATGAGACCGTCACGTTTTTCCCCATCTATTGTATCTTGTCCCGTCCCGTCGGTAAATGAAACGTCTGCACTCAGGGCATCCCAGATCCCCGAGGAGAGTGGATAACAGCAGACCCACAGGTGATTCTCTCCGTCGTGGATACCGAAGGATGCAGCAACATTGCATTGCCGCGATCCTGCAGCATACAACAGAGCCTCCATCTCGAGGGTATTGGATATGGCCGCGCCCTTTCTGCACGAGCGGACCGCATAACGCAACGCTGCCTCTGCATGGCGCTTTCCGGCGAGTATATCGGCATTAAAACAAATGAGGTGCGTACTGAACTGCTTTGCGATTTCCCGGAGCCGGCTGAGAAAGGATGGCACGTCAGCAATCCAGCACGTGGCCGCCCGGATCTCACAAGTCCTGGTATCTCCGTTCATGCAGTCACCTGAACCGGGAGAGTGTTGACTGCCCCGCCATATTATCCTCACCTTCCGGCAGAGGTGTCGCCCGGACCCGCTTCTCCAGCTGGGCGAACACCTGCTCGGCAATACCCCGGCCGATCAGTTTTGTCACCGTCTCGATCCCTGCCCCAAGGACGGCCTCGGGGGAGGTAATACCATTGTTGAAGAGCCGGCGGGCACGGACACGCCCGATGCCACGGAGCTTCACGAGAGGGAGGAGCTCGCGCCGTATCCCGTTCTTCATGCAGGTCTCGTACTCGCGGATCCTGGGGTGGAAGGTCAAAGCGAACATCCGTGAGAGCTCCCCGCTGGCATGCAGCAGCCAGTTCACACTCTCCACCATACCGTACACGTCGCCCGGCCCGACCGAGTAGCGCTCGCATATCCGGGCATCCGGCATCTCGTCGGCCCAGTCCGAAAGGAGCATCGCCGTCTTGAGGGCACGATAATACTCCTCCTGTTCCTCCTCCTCACCGGGCATTTCGAGCCAGATTTCACCGTCATGTTCATCCATCATCCGGTCGAGGGCTGCACGGTCCGTGTTCCGGACATAGAGCCGGGGCATATCCGGCGTGCTGCAGATGAGGTGGAGAAGCCCGAGATCGGAATAATCGCTCTCCTTATGGAGGGTCGAAACGATCATGGCGGCGCTTCGGGGATCGATATACAGCCTTGATACCAGGGTCCCGAATTCCGAGGATCCGAGATGTTCGCCGACCTCAAGGATCATGTCATTGTCAACAAGGAATTTCAGTGCGGTATCGACTGCCCTCTGCATCAGCCTGCCCTGGCGGTGCTCGTGGACGTAAAAACTCCTGTCCATGAAGGAGAGGAGCTCGTTTCGCGTGCCGGCAAACCCGGAGGCGATGAGGGAGAGCACATGGGTATAGAGCGCGTTCGGCTCGGCAATCTTTGAATGGACCTCTTCTGCCGGGGCGTCGATATAATACTCGAACAGCTCTTCGACCTGCCCTTCGTCCTTTGCAATGAGTACTGCCTCGCCGTAGGGGTCCAACCGGGGCCGGCCGGCCCTTCCGGCCATCTGGTGGTACTCGCTCGCGGGGATTGGCTGCATGCCCTCACCGGCTGCAAACCGGAGGTAATCGCGGATGATCACCCGGCGTGCAGGGAGATTCAGCCCCGCGGCAAGTGTCGGAGTTGACGAGATGCACTTGATCAGGCCCTTCCGGAATCCCTCCTCGACGACAGCCCGTTCCGGGCGGGAGAGCCCGGCATGGTGGAATGCCGCCCCCCTTGCAACGCAGGCGGCAAGCGTCTTCCCCATCTCCGTCTCCGCGGTCCTCTCCAGTTCCTTTGCAGGCTCTTTCAGGCCTGGGTCCTCGCTCTTGATCGCTCCGGCAGCCCGTTTGGCAAAAGCTTCGGCATTACGGCGCGATGAAACGAAGACCAGGCACTGGCCTCCCTCAGCTATGGTATCTAGGCAGAGGTTGATGTCATCGAAATTTTTCGAAACAACCTTGACCCGGCGCTCCCCCTCTCGGAAGTGAATTCGATCATTGCAGAAGACACCTTGCCGGAGGTCGACCGGCCGCCAGGTGCTGGTGACCAGTTCCGCATCCAGCCACCCGGCAAGGACCTTGGGATTGCCGATGGTTGCCGAGAGCCCGATCACCTGCATGGCCGGGTTCCGGTACCGCATCTTGGCTATGACCATCTCCACAACCGGCCCGCGGTGGGAGGAGTCGATGAGGTGGACCTCGTCGATGACAAGGAGCGTGATTTCGGCAATCCACCGGGCATTGTTGCGCAGGAGGGAGTCCACCTTCTCGCTGGTGGCAACGATAATATCGTTGTTGCCGAGCATATCGTCCCGCCGGTCGAAATCACCGGTGGCTATACCCACCCGCACACCCTTGTTACTGAACTCCTCGTACTTCTCGCTTGCCAGCGCTTTTAAGGGGACAATATAGAGGCACTTGCCTTTACGGGCAATATGGCTGTGCATCGCCATCTCTGCGATCAGCGTCTTGCCGCTTGCAGTGGGAATGGCGACGAGCAGGTTCCGGCCCTCAAACATCCCCCGCTCAACGCATTCTGCCTGGGGCGGGTAAAGTACCTGCATGCCCTTTGCCAGGTACTGCTGTTTAAGATGTTCCGGAAGGGGGATCTCGCTGATCTGCATGTCACACCTCCAAAATAACCCCTTTAATTCCACTGAAAAAAGCCGATATTTCAGTTCTTTTAGAGAAATCTAACCAATAAATCAAATTATTCTCCACAGGAAATGCACCGGAATACATAAATATGAAAATCTGCTTTTGAAAAACCCCTCAGTAATAGTAGCTGATCATGTCCTGCTTTGCCTCTTTCTTTTTCCGGTCAAGGAACGCAAAGACATTCTCGTGGGGGACCCCCTCGATGAGCATATCCACGGCCGCCCGGGCGGTCTTGAGCTGCTCGGGGTACCCGATCAGGGCCACGGTCTTGCCGAAGACCGAGATCTCCACGTCGGTCATGTCCTCGATCTGTTCGCGGGCGCGGCCATCCTTCCCGATAATCCGTCCTCTCAGCCGGTCGAGCTGGCGGGGGTTGTCTGCCATGCCGGCAAGGTCGATTACTTCGAGGAGGAGGTCCTCATCCTCAATCATCTCGAATGCCCGTTCGGGCGAGAAGCCGCGGTTGATGGCATTGACGATCTCAACAGCCCTGAGGAGCGAGACGGTGTCCTCCTCGATCCCTTCGACCTTGACAAGCCCCTCCTTGCTGTCGATGGTGATGGTGGTGTGAGTCTTTGCCTCCAGCTCCTTTTTCGTGGCGCCGCCCTTTCCGATCAGCACGCCAACCCTGTTTCCGGTGATTTTTATCTCCTGCATCATAGCGTATCTCTCCCTTGTACGGTCTGGTGGTTCATAGGGCAATCCGGGCCGGCATCACGGCTCGGCAACATTCAACCCGGTCACGGCATTGAAGATCTCGACCTCGTCCTGGGTCTCGCAGCGGTTCTTAAAAAACCGGTTGATGTTTTTGATGTCCCTCATCAGGAACGGGAGGGCACGGGGGTGATCCCGGGTGACCGACTGGCCCATGTCTATGAGATATGGTTGGTCTCCGTACAATATATTGAACTCGCTCAGGTCCGCATGGACCAGCTCAGCCTTGTTGTACAGGATATCAATATCCCTGATAATCCGGGCATAGGCATCCGCGGGGTCCGGCAGGTCCGCGTTCCGGATCTGGGGCCAGGGTGTCTCACCATCGCCCATGAATGACATGATGAGGATGTTCCGGTCCCAGACGAATGGTTCCGGCACGGCAACTCCCGCCTCCCGTGCCCGGGCAAGATTGGAGAACTCCTTCCGTGTCCAGGCAAAGATCAGCTCCTTCTTGGCCTTCTTGACGTGGGAAAACCTCCTGTCCCCGACAATGTACGAACTCATGGTCGTAAAATTCGCCGTGCGGATCCGGTAGATCTTGATGGCGATAGGAACCCCGTCACGTTCACCATAGAATACGTTTGCTTCCTTGCCGGTGCTGATCGATCCCCCGAGCACCGAGAGCCATTTCTTGTGGACGAGTTTGTACAAGGAAAGGAGAGTGATCTCATCGAAGACATCATCCCGGACTTTGAGATCATTGGCATCCTTGATACGGACGCCCATCTCTTCGAGCTTCTGGTCGAACCGCTCCAGTCTTTTATCGATGTTGGTTTCCCGTTTCACGCGGTGCCACCGGTATTCGTTGATCCTGCAGTTCACTGGATGTAGTCACGGACGGGTGCAAGGATCTCGACAAGGGATTCCCCGCAGGCCTTCTTGAGGTCAAGCGGGTGGATCTCTCCTTTCCCATAGGCTGCTTCAAGGTCGGCATAGCTGCCGAATGAGCGGTCCCCGCCGAACTTCTCCGGCCGCTTGATAGTGATCTCCGGGAGCCGGGGGAAGACGTGGTGCTGGAAGATCTGGAGGATCGGGTTCTCCGCGATCTCCGGAGGACAGAACGCTTTCTGGCATTTCTTCCGGATCTCGTCTTCGGTATCAGCAACAGAGATGTAGTTCCCCTGCGACGAAGACATCTTTTTGCCGTCCAGCCCGTTCAGGATGGGCGTATGGATGCAGACAGGCGCCTTGTACCCGAAGTTGATGAGGTGCTCCCGGGCAAGCATGTGGATCTTCCGCTGGTCGATCCCACCGACAGCAGCATCGGCACCCAGCAGCGCAATGTCGGCAGCCTGCATGATGGGGTAGATCATCTGGGAGACCGTCGGTGTATCCATCTGACGGCCGACCTCGTCCATGCTCCGCGTTGCCCGGTTCAGGGTGATCTCCTGCGCGAGCCGGAGCACCAGCAGCTGGTATTCCCGGTTGAGCTGGAACTCGGATCCAAGGACGTACTTCACGTTCTTAAGGCCCAGCCCCTCGAAACAGCGCCGGTTGTAATCGGCCAGTTCGCGGACTTTTTCCATCGTCCCCTTCCGGTTCAGGAACGCGTGGAGATCGGCGAGCAGCACGGTGACCTCGAAACCCGCCGCCTGGAGGTCGACCAGTTTGTTGATCGTGACAAGGTGGCCGAGATGGATCTCCCCGCTCGGCTCGTAACCGGCATAGACACGCTTGACTGGTTTTGTGAGAAGCGCCCGGAGATCGTCGTCGGTGACGACTTCGACAGTGTTCCGGGTAACACGCTCGTATGCGTCCATCAAAAAGAATGGGTTATGAAGGGAGTTAATGGTTATTCTGGATTGTTTTGAAATTGAGTGCCGCGTTCGTGGCTGCAACGGACTTTGCTGCATCTTTCTCGCCGCCTATCATTGCGCGGATTGCATCGACGTTCTCCACAACAACATCGGCTTCCTGGTGGATGGCCTGGAAGAAGCAGAGCTCGTTCTTGTTTGCGTAAATGGAGTCTTCGAAGATGCAGTTCTCCCAGAGGTCCGAACGCTGCCGGCCGAGGTCCATCGCGAACTCCTTGAGCTCGGCGGTGCTCTTGAGCCCGGCAGTCTTCTTGATGAGACCGAGCCGGGGGTGCTTGTTGATGAGCTCGATGACCCGCTCTTTGGTAACCGGTTTCTTCGTGGTCATCTGGATCGCGTGCATGTGCATCATGGTTGTCGGGACGATCATCGCCATGGTGGTGATGGAGATGTGGGGGAGCACGGAAAGGACATCCGGCCCATGGTGGCTGGGGACGCTGACCGGGTCGAGGACAATCGCATCGATGGGCCCCTTCTTGATCTCGCCGGGGTCCGATCCACGGCGGACCATGATGGCATGGACATGGTTCACACCATATTCCTTGTCAATTTCATTGATGATCCGGCACAGGCCCGTGGTGTTGCACGAGACCACCCGGACGAACTGCCTGCCGATGGCGTCCTTGTAGTTGCAGGACGAGTTGAAGGAGAACCCTGCCAGTTCGTGCTCCTCCCCACCCTGCCAGAGGGCCTTCTTGCCCAGTTTCTCGTACAAGGCCTTGTTCGTTGCACCGATTTTTCCCGGCGTAGCATCCACGATAACATCGGCCGCTTTGCACATGTCCTCCACGCTGCCGGCAACTTTGAGCCCGGCCTTCTCGAATGCCTCCTTTTTGGAGATGTCTGCAATATAGAGCGGGAACCCGCGCTGCTTTGCCACGAACGCCTCTGCATTCGGCCGGGTCTTGGAGACGCCAATCACCTTCATGTCCTTCTGGGCGGCCACCGCATCGGCCACGCGCTTGCCGATGGTCCCGTACCCGTTTATGGCAACCTTGATCATACAATCGTACATTGCGCCGGAAATGAAAAAGCTATGCGAAACGATTGCACGGCCTGACAGGGAACAACGGCTGGTGAGTGTCCCTGAATAATTTCCCGCTCAAACGGGATGGCTGCATGCCCATGGGTCACGTGGACATAAAAACAGGATGCCCCTCAGATGAACAGCGCCTGGTACTTCACCACTTCCGTGCTGTCCTTTGCTGAGGCATAGAGTTCCAGCGGCTCCTTGTTGACTTCAAGAAACCGGATGCCCCAGTTCACTTTTGAGAGCAGCTCCTTTGCCCGGTCTTTCTCCCCCATGATGTAGAGTGCCGCTGCAACCGCCTCGACCGAAGAGAGCTTGCAGGGTTTGCCGAAATTGACAGGATTGGCTGCCATCAGGAAGGGGAGGGCCCGCCGTATCCTCCACGAACTGATTGCGCCGGTATCGAGAACCTCCCAGGAGCAGTCCAGCACTGTAAGAGATTTTACGAACCGGTCTGCGGGGGAGAGCGCCCGTTCTGCCGTGGGATCGAGTATGAGGGTATTCCTCGGGACCTGCTGGAGTTTCTGGAAGATTTTGAGAAACCCGGCCCGCTCCAGTTTCTTGACCGTGCATTTCCGGGGATCGCAGCTGTTGTCCCGGAAGGCATACAGGGGTATCATTGATCATCTGTGCGTGTCAACACTCTAAATAATGTACGTGCTCTGCAGCCCCTGCATCCTCAACCCGGGCCTCCGTGCCGAAGGGATCACGAAACCCTCGGACATCGAAGCGTTCCGGCGCACGCAGGCCCGGTGCAAAGAATTCGGGATCCGGATGATCCCGCTGCCCTGCCCGGAGACGCTTTACCTCGGGCCAGCCCGCCAGCCCGGCACATTCCTGGAACGACTGGACAGCCCGGCATTTTTGCGGCTGCTTGATGATCTCGAAACAGAGGTGAAGGAGATCATCCGGGAAAATGGCCCGCCCCTGTGCATCATCGGCGTTAACTCTTCTCCCACCTGCGGGGTGACCACCACATATTACGGCAGCAGGGGCGATGAATCCCCGAAACGTGCGGGAAGAGGGGTGTTTCTCTCGCGGTTCCCGGAGATTCCGGCCATGGATGCAATCACGTTTTCCCGGTACCGGGTGTACCTGGCAGCCCCCCTCTTCTCGGCAGCGGAACGGACGTATAACGCCTACCTCGCCGGTCTGTTGCGGGAGAACTTCTTCTCCGTTCACCTCCCACAGGATGCCGGCGATGATTCGGCAGGCAGGGAGAAGGATGTGCAGGCCCGGCTCTTTACCACCAACCTTTCAGCTCTTGATGCAGCCGACATTGTTGTTGCTGTCATCGATGGAGCTGACGCCGATTCCGGGACCGCATGGGAGATGGGATATGCCTTTGCGAAAGGAAAGAAGATCGTAGCCCTCAGGACGGACTTCCGGCATGTCGGGGCCTGCGAGCACGTCAACCTCATGCTGGAACAATCGTCCACCGTTGTCTCCATCCCGGAAGCCCTTCTCGAAACGCTCAGCGCACCTCTCCTGCTCAAAGACGATCGGTGATCTTACCCTGCAGCGATCCCTGAAGATCTGCCTGGATCCACATAAATCTCCGAAGGAAATCGCAGTGCAATAATCTATATGGGACTATTTACGCAATAGTACTGAGTTATCATGGCGAAGAAACGTGAGGAGAAGGGAGACCGGAAAAGACCCTCCGGAACGGATGCCTGCGATCTGGACAACGGATTTGTCTCCCCCATCAGCACGTTCCGGGATCTTACGCCGGAAAATATCATCGCCCTCCTCACCCACAGCAGGTATGTTCTGATCCTCCTCGCCCTCACGGCGATCGGGGCTGTACTCCGGTTCTTCAACCTCGACTTCAATTCCCTTTGGCTGGACGAAGCCTCGACCTATACCTTCGCCTCGATGTCCATCCCCGGGATCTGGGAGGCAACGACCGGCGGCGAGTTCAACCCGCCCCTCTTTTACTGGGTCGAACACCTGATGCTGATGCTCGGGAACAACGAAGTGATCCTCCGGTTCGTCCCGGCCCTGCTTGGCGTCCTGACCATCCCCCTCGTATACTGGGTTGGGAAGGAGTTCATGGACCGGAATGTCGGGATCATCGCTGCAGCGGCCTGCACGTTCTCCCCCTTCCTCATCCTGTACTCGCAGGAAGCCCGGGCATACTCCATGGGGCTCTTCTTCATCGCATTTGCCATGGTCTTCTTCCTGAAAGCTCTGAAGACCAACAAGACGGTCCATTGGGCTCTCTTCGGCCTCCTCTCAGCGCTTGCCTTCTGGGCCCACTTCTATACCCTTGTCATCACCGGGGCGCTGGTTCTCTATGCCATTGGCGTGAAGGTCATGGAGTGGAAGAAGGACAGTTCGGCGCTCAAACCCGTGCTTATCGGAGCAGGAGCCTTTGCCCTGATCAGCCTGCCCCTCCTTGCCGTTACGGTACAGCTCTTCGTAAAGAGGACATCGGGCGGACCGACGTTCGGCATCCAGGGTGCCGGCATCATCCTGGAGACGTTCCGCCAGCTGTCGGGATTCTCGGAGCTCGTGATGTTCCTCTTCCTCCTCTTGTTTATTGTGGGGATCATCCATGCATTTCTCATCGACCGGAACAAGGGCATCTTTCTTCTCGCCCTCACTGTTCTTCCGTTTGTCATCAGCTGGTTCCTCTCTTACAAGATCCCGATGGTGCCGCGGTACCTCATCATTCTGGCGCCGGTCTATTTTGTCGGGATTGCACTCTCGTATAAGCCTGTCTATGCCCTGCTTTCCAGCCGGAAGATCGTCTACGCGGTCATGGCACTGCTTGTCGTCCTCAGTGTGACCACTCCATTCTTTGTTGACTACTACACGTCGTATTCCAAAGAGGACTGGAGAGGATTTGCCGGACAGATGCGTCAGGCAGCCCGGCCGGGGGATATCTTGGTTCTGGTTCCCGGGTACATCTCCCAGCCGTTCAGTTATTACTACTCCAATACCACCGAAGAGACGTTCAGGTACGGTGCCCAGAGCGCGGAAGAACTGGCATCCTTCGGGGAATTGAATACCACTCAGAGGGTATACTATATCGTTACCGGGGATATCAGCTCGGCCGATCCCTCGGGAGGTTCTGTTGCCTGGCTCCAGGAACATACAAAAGGCGTTGAAGCGACGCCGGGAATTTATTTGTTCACCCCAATCCGATCAGGATAACACGTATAACGCTGCACCATCATGTATGATCTGACGGTAATCATCCCCACATTCCGGGAAGAAGCAAATATTCGTACCATCATCAGCGAAGTGGATACGGTCTTCCGGAACAGCTGCCTCAATGGGGAAATACTGGTTGTCGATGACAACTCTCCAGATAATACAATTGCCATTGTCACCGAACTCAAAAAGAGCCTGCTGAACCTGAATCTCCTCGTGAGGACAGCCGATCACGGGCTCTCGCAATCGGTTGCCGATGGATTCTCTCAAGCGAGTGCAGATGTCTTTGTTGTCATTGATGCCGATCTCTCCCATCCCCCGGCTCTTATCCCGAAGATGTATGCGGAAATCCGCGCAGGTGCCGATGTTGTGATCGGGAGCCGGTACATGGAAGGTGGCGGGATCCGGAAATGGCCGCTCAAGCGCCGGATCATCTCCCTTGGCGCGACCTTCCTTGGGCGCCTCCTCTTCCCGGAAGTTACCGATCCAGTCAGCGGATTCTTTGCTGTCCGGAAATCCGTCATCGCAGGGGCAAAACTGAAACCACGAGGATACAAGATTCTTCTGGAAGTGCTGGGGAAAGGCTCGTGGGAGAATGACAAAGAGATCCCGTTTGAATTCAGCGACCGGGAGATTGGATCAAGCAAGCTGAAAATTAAAACAATCATTGAGTACGCCCAGCAGGTAGCAGATATCACAGTCTATTCCTTTGTCCATCACCAGAGTGCAGCCTGGCGGGAATGGAAGAAGGTCTTCAAGTTCGGGATTGTGGGGCTTTCCGGCATTGTCGTCAATCTTGGGATCATGTTCTTCCTTGTTGAGTACACGGCCCTTAACGATTATCCAGCGAATCTCCTTGCCAGTGCTATTGCCATCGAAATATCTATCCTGAATAATTTCGTCTGGAATGATCTCTGGACATTCCGTTCCGAAGAGAACAGGAAGTATTCAAACCGGTGGTACCGTTTTGTTACCTTCAATATCGTATCGGCCGGGGGTGCAGTGATTAACTGGGGCATCTTCCTAGTACTGACTGCAGTATTCGGTATCTATTATCTGGCTGCCCAGTTAATTGGAACCCTTGTTGGGTTTATCTGGAATTTTACTGTTAATCGTCGGGTTACCTGGATCCGGAAATAGAAACCGATACCTATAACAATTCAATTTACTCTATGCGAATATTTGATCTGGAGAACTACAATGGTAAAGAAAAATAAGCCAGTTGGTGATGTATCGGGGAGTAAAGCGCAATCTGGAAAGCGGCCCCTTGAATTTTTTTCCATCAGGTTTGATAATGTCGATACAACGGTTTTTCGTCAGCATATCTTTTATCTTATCCTCGCATCGCTGATGACGAAGCTCCTCGTTCTCGTTGGCACACCAGTGATATTTCACTCCTTTATCGATTATTTCGATATCGGCTTCTATCTGGAACACGGGGTTATGCTTACGCAGGGCCAGCTGCCTTACGTTCACTATTTCTTCGATTATCCCGTCCTGATTTTCATTCCTATTGTAATAGCCCTTGTACCCGCACTGCTTTTTCAGAATGCCCTGGCATTCTTTTATAGTTTCCAGGCTCTGATGGTTCTCTGCGATATTGTCATTACCGTCTGTGTATACCTTATTGCCCTTAAATTAGGGAGTGAGAAGACCGCATTGTATGCAGGCCTTGTGTATGCAACGGCATTTTCTGCTGCATATTTTATTCTGACAAAATATGATGCCTTTCCTACGTGTTTCCTCATGATCGCCCTGCTCTTCACCCTCTACGGGCAGAAAATCATGGGTTATCTCGGAACTGCATTGGGTTTTTTTGCAAAGATTTTCCCCATCATCGCTCTCCCGTTCATGGTCCTGTACAATACCCATAGTTCCTCCCTCAAGCAGGAGATCCTCAATGTCTGTAGGATTTTCATTCCGCTCGCCGTGATATTCATCGTGCCATTTCTCTTTTTTGGGAAGGATATCCTCAGAACCTATCTCCCGGTACGGACCGGCATGGAATACTACTCGAATACGGCCACGTTCACAATCTATTCCTGGCTACATGATGTCTTTGGCCTGGGCGTCTCCCTTGACATGGTCCTCACGGTCATGTTTGCCATCATGGGCATCGGGCTTCTCGCGCTGGTCTATACGGCCTGGGCGTTTCCCAGGAAAGATCCCATGCTGCTCTTAAAACTGGTTCTGGTCGCAATTGTTCTGGTCATTTTCTGCGTGAAGGTCAGGAGCCCCCAGTATATCGTCTGGTTTACCCCAATCCTCTGCATTCTTGCCGTTGATGATTACCGGAAGATCATCCTGGTATACTTGGTCCAGATAACAGCCTTCATCGAGTTTCCGCTGATGTTTGGCGCTTATTATACCAGCACGGTGTATACTAACCCAACACTCTCCGGGGGATGGTATCTCACGCTGGCTGCGTTCACGCTTGAGTACCTGGTTTTGTTCGTCTGCCTCTGGTTCGTTATCAACCCGCTGGGGATTGTCAGGAAACTCAGGATGGGGAAGAGTAAAGCTGCATCATAATCTGTTTTTTACGGATTCCGGGATACGCCCCGGGAAAAAAACCCTTTTTATGAATGCCCAGCTCTCCGGTACACGGCGAGCATTTCTCCAGGGAGCCGCAGGGTTATCACACGATTCCGGGCAATCCTGTTGTCCAGAAACAGTCTGGCGACCGGCCTCAGGATCCTGTACCTGAACGCCGACTTGCTCAGGGACCCCAGACTTGTCGTGAACGGATATCTCTCACAGGCAACGGGAACGAATCCCACATCAGAGAACACCCTGTCTAGGGAGGTACGGGAAAAGAACTGGATGTGCTGGCCCTGGATGTACCACCATTTTCTTCCCAGTAACCGGGCAAGCCAGGAATCAATGTCACCGGTCCAGATGAAAACGTACCCGCCAGGCCTGACAAGCCGGGAGATCCGCGCAATTTCCTGTGCCGGTGATTCGAAATGTTCGATGACCCCGAAGAGCGTTACGATATCGTATTTCTTTTCCGGTGGAATCTCGCTCAGCGTGCAGGTGTGGATCGTGAACCCGCGTTTCTTTGCAATATCGGACGACCATTGCGAGAGTTCGAGCCCTTCGACAGCATAACGGCTTTTGGCAACCGCCAGAAAATCGCCGGTTGCACAACCGACGTCAAGAAGTATTCCGGAAGGGATGTATCTCTGCATGGTCTCTACGACCTTTTCTGCCGTAAGCAGGTGGGCTTCTTCGCGGCTCAGGTATTCCGCATCCACGACGGACTGATAATTCTTCCAGATATCATCAGCCGGAAGAATACAGAATGCATGGGAACAGGTGTTGCACCTCACAACCTCGTAGGTCCTCATATGTTCGGGAGAAAACGCATAATCGAACGGGGGAAGGTCGTTCCCCAAGGTATCATCGTAAAGGGTCCTGAGGTCCTTTGAACCACAAACGGGACATTGCCCCGCGGGTTGTTTCCGATCAGTCATGCGATGCACCTGTTGATCCCTCGTTTTTCCTGGCCACGATCACCATATTGGTATAGAAATCCTCTAGCCGGAAACTGATCTCTTCTAAGGAGAAGCCGGCGCGTGTCACTTTCTCGGTAACCCATTTTCGTGAGCGGACCCGGCTGGGCTCCGGGGGTTGGAAGTAGATATCTCTCTTAAAAACCGAGTTGAGGACAAAATGCACAAGCTTGAAGAAAATCACTGTCGACCCGAATTCTGGTGGCCAGAACAGGATCACAACGCCATCCTTCCTGAGAACCCGGTGGAACTCGCGCAGGATACGGTCGATCTCCTCCTCGCTGAAATGCTCCATTACGCCAAGGTTGTAAATCCCGTCAAGGGATCCATCTTTTATTCCGATGGAAAGGATATCCCCCATTATAAGTTTTGGATCGGTGTGTACTTTCCTGTACAGGTCAATGGCGTTCGGGGAGATGTCCATACCGATGATAGTATATGAACCCGTAATCTCCTCCTCGACTTGGCCGCCCCCGCAACCGGCATGCAGGAGCATCCCTTCCGGCCTCATATATTTGCGGATGAATCGTTCAAGGTGGGGTTTGATGATATTCTGCCGGTATACGACCGCGATTTGGTCATACGTACTGTGGAGAGCGGTCTGCTTTCTTGTCCAGTAATAATCCCATTCTATCATTCAACACCGGTGTTATTCGATTATAACCTTGAACTCGGGGGCAGTCTGGCACCTGTTTCGTGAAGAAAAAGCAGCAATACCGCTAAGGATCTTCCAATCATATTGTACGGTTTTTTTATGTAATCAATTTATCACAGGCAGCTACTAGGGACAGGACCATTCCTGTGCGGCACCCGGATCCCGCATCTGAAAAATCAGAAATAGAAAATAATCACTCCGAAACTGATGATGATGATCCCCAGCAGTTTGTTTCTGGTTGTTGGCTCTTTGAGGAATACGAAAGACAGGAGCGGGATGCAGATGTACGTCAATGATGTCAGGGCAAAAAAGACCTTGAGATCGAGGCCTTTCATGGCAAATATTGAGAGAAGTGCGGCTACAGCAAATAACAGGTATGCAGTGATTGAAAGAGGATGAAGGTACATCTTCTTCCTGGCGGCCGCTGCATCAACAGAGCCTTTTTTCAAAAGCAGATGAGCTATACTCGTGAGGATGATAACAACAAGGGTAAGGGCGAAATAAAACATCAGTCAGATGCCTCCTTATCCTTCACGAGATAAACGATACCAATGGAGATGATAATCAGGCCGCCAACATTGAAAGGGGTAACCGCCTCTTGGAAAAGGAAAAATGCTGCAATCAATACGATGAAGCTCACCAGGCTCCTGAATGGATAGGCAAAAGAGAGACTGAAGTGTCTCAGAGAGGCTTGCCAGAAGAGTACCTGGAGCCCCATCCCCCCCAGAATGATACAATAAACGATAAGAGTGGCATTAATACCGAAAAAGGTGCTTGAAGGTCCCAGCCCCGCGGCGAATTTCGTGCATACAGCCCCGAATGCCTGGATGAGAATGGAAATTATCAACAGAAAGAGGTAGAACTGAGATGGATTCGCTGCCCGGACTCTTTCAATAAAAGAGCCGATTCCTGGAAAATACATCACTAGGCATAGCATCTGGGGAAATATCACTGTTTGTTTTACCCACCGGATATCAGTATGCGGATCCCCCCGGGGGACAGCGTGAAAATCATTTGAAGGGCAGATCCGGGCTAAAATCCCTAATACTTGTACACGAATAGTTATTGTTATGTCCAACCTCACCGTCGCAATCCTCGCCCCCCCGGATTATGCCAAGGATCTGGGTAAGAAGGGGACGGCAAGTGACATCACCTTCTATAATCTTAAAAAAGGCGATGCAACGGTCACGTTCATCGAACCGACCCGGTATCCTGAGAAACTGTCCTCTCTCTTCTATGCAGTCTCCCTGTCGGACCGCATCATCCTCGTGGTCGATGAGATCAATGCAGCGTTTGGAGAATGCGTGCTGATGCTCCAGTCCGCTGGTAAATCGACCGGGTGGCTGATCCTCAAGAACTATATCTCACCCGACCAGATCGCCCCGCTCATCAAGGGCACGGTGCTTGAGCACTACGAGCTCCTCGAAGAGGACATGGTCGGGATCCGGGAAAAGATGCTTGAGATTTCGGTGAAGCAGACCGCCCACCAGAAGAGCCACGAAGGCGCCGGAAAGGGCATCGTGCCGGTGGACGCCCATTTCAATGTCAAGGGTGTCGGCGTTGTTGTCCTCGGCTCTGTTGCGCAGGGCAGCATTAAAAAACACGACATGCTCCGCGTCCTCCCCACGGATAAGACCGCCCAGATCCGCTCGATCCAGAAGCACGATGACGATGCCGAGTCAGCAGTGACCGGTGACCGCGTAGGACTGGCCCTGAAGAACATTGAGTCAGAGGACCTTGACCGCGGCTTTGTGCTCACCACAGATCCGGCCGTGCAGCATGCAAACACAGTGACCGGTAGGGCCCAGCTGGTGAAGTACTGGCCTGCCCCGCTCAAGGAGGGCATGGTACTGTATGCCGGACACTGGATGCAGTTCCTCCCGACACGGCTGGAGAAAACTGTTGTTGAAGGCGACTGGCGGATGCCGACTTTGACCCTCACGATGGAAAAGGATCTGGTCTATCTCCCTGGTGCCCGGATTGTGCTCCATTATCTGGAAGGCGGCAAGCTCCGGGTTGTCGGCTCGATGATTATCCAATAATACCCCGTTTTTTTAACGATCTGGAAAACAATCACTATCAGGGTTTGATCGATCAGGATTGTTTTTCGATTCGATAGATCTGTGACCTGAAGGGTGAGGGGAATTCCCGTGATTGTTTTAAATCACGATCCCGATCGCGATGAATTTTTTCAGGTAATGTCTGGCTGAAAACCAGCCTCCCTTTTTCTCCAGGTACTGGGTCTGCTGTTTTCTTGTGCGGGCATGATACCGGTATCGCTTCCTGCCGGTCGCCAATTACCTTATCACTCAAAACGATCATCAGTACAAGCGAGAACAATGCTGGAAGGAATCATTGGTTGGATTATCCCGGGCATCATTGTCCTGCTCATCATCGGACTCATCCTCTGGATTGTGAGCATCTACAACCGGTTTGTCAGCCTGAAGAACTCATCCGAGGCAACACTTGGCCAGATCCGGGTTGCCATGAAGAAGCGGCTCGACATGATTGACCAGCTGCTCGGCGCTGTCAAGAGCTATGCGAAGTTCGAGAAGGAGACACTCGAACGCGTCACCGCCATGCGGGCGAGCGTTGCAACAGCCGGCCCCGGCGACCTGAACAAGGTCGAGGCGGAATCCCGTTCCATCTTCGGCCGCCTCCTTGCGGTTGCCGAGAACTATCCCGACCTCAAGACCTCGACCACCGTGACAAGCCTCATGGACTCGGTCAAGGGCCTGGAGGAGGAGATCGCCCGGCAGCGCTACACCTTCAACAACATTTCGCAGGAGTTCAACACGATGATGGACACTATCCCCTCGAATTTCGTAGCAAAGATGATGCACCTTGTCAAGCTCGAATATCTCCAGTTCGAGGAAGCCATAAAGACCCCGCCGAAGATCGAGTTCTGACCGGGTAATTCCTGTGAGCGAGACACGACAACTGGGGCTGGTTGTCGGGGCAGGGCTTGCCCTTGGCATCATCGCCCTCATCCTCGTATTCATCCTCCCCCCACTCTTTGAAGGGGACCTCTCAGTCACCTCCTACGAAGCAGTCCTTTCCAACGACGGGACACTCTCCGAGCAGTACACGTATCACGTTGGTACCAGCGGAGAGTACCGGATGCTTTACCGTATCTGGGATGCCCCTCTCACCCTTACTGACAGCGTGGAGCCGTTTATCCGTTTCGTGGCTATGGAACCCGCTTCAGGGACAACCGGGTATATCCGTGACTCAAAGGGAACGGTAACCCTGTACGGGACATCTGCCAGTGAGTCATCCCGCAGCCGGCTGGAGGGCCTCGCAGAGTACAACGAGGTGGGGATCTACAATCCATCGTACTTCACTGCCAGCGAGTATCCTGCACGGTACTCGTACGTTCTCAGTCCCCCACTCGAGTATGATGCGTCTGCAACACACCTCAACCTGAAGCTGGCCGGCACAACACACATCCCGTATCGCAGCGTGAACATCATGGTCCCGGCGGCAGGGATCGACACGGTCTACGCCTATCCCCCCTCCCTTGAGGTTCGTAAAGCGGACGACAGCTATGTCATCACCGGAAGCCTTGCAGCAGACGAGATCCTGGCCGTCGAGATGCTTGGCACACAAGAGGCCTTCAGCAGGATCAAGGGATTCAGGTCAGAAATCCCCAACGTGAAAGAGAGTACCGCTTCAGGGGCATTCTGGTATAACCTCCAGTACTATGCCTCATGGCTCCTGAACGCCCTCAGCATGGTTGCAGTCATCCTTGTCCCCCTCCTGCTGATCGTGATATACCACAGGTACGGCAGGGAGAAGGAGTTCACGGTGCCTGCCTACCTGAGTACTATGCCGCGGACGAACCTGAAGCCTTGGCAGGTGAACCTTATCTTTAAAAATGATGCCACAGATTTTGACGCGGACGGGTACTATGCCACCCTGCTCGACCTCCACCGGAGGAAGAATATCACCATTACGGAAACCGACAAAGGCAAAGGAATCCAGATACGCGTCCTGTCCAAGAGCGGCACGGATACGTACGAGCAGCGCGTCATTGCGTTTCTCAACACCCTTGCCGAAGACGGGATTGTTGACACGATGCGGATTACAGGGCTGACAAAACGGGCGGAGACTGAACGGAGCGCCGAGGAGACTGCGCTCCGGTACCAGCGCTCTCTTTCCGATGTGACCAGCCGGGTGGATACCTCGCTCTCCGGCGAGTACATCGTGGATGGCAGGGACCATGTTGTCCCCCTCCTATTCGGGGCGTTCGTTATGCTCGGGATAACCATTATCCTCCTTCTTGTCACGCCCATGCTGTCGTATATCCTCCTTCCCACCCTGGCGCTCTGGATCGTTGTCGTTGTCCAGGCAGTGATTGCCTTTGCGGCCCCGACAACCCTCTTCGGGCACTGGAAGGACGACCATTACAGCGACAAGCTGGAGTGGGACGCCTTTACCCGGTTCCTCTCCAACATGGCAATGATCCAAAAGTACGCACCCGCCGACCTCCCGATGTGGGGCGAGTGGCTCGTGTATGGCACGGCTCTTGGCGTTGGTGAGAAGGTCGAAGCCGCGATGAAGGCCCTCAACATCAATATCCCCGAGACGGGAGTGCCGCTCGGGGTCATGGGCATGACCCATGCCTTTGTCCCGCTCTCAACGTTCTCGCCGCCCAGCCAACGCAGCTCGGGTAGCGGGGGATTTGGCGGAGGCGGTTTTGGTGGCGGTGGAGGGTTTGGCGGCGGAGGTGCCGGGGGCCGCTGACCCCCCCCTCCTGCCGGCGACGTGCTGTGCCGGGCACATTTTTCCTGCCGTATATGATATAAACCGGGGCACACCATATCAATACCAGATATCGGATCTGATGATATGCAATACACGGAAGGTCAGATCGGCCGGATCTTTGTCGTGAGAATCGACGACGGGGAAGACCTGTTAGCCTATCTCCGCCAATTCATTGCGGACAAGGGTATCCAGGCCGGTTCGATAGTCTTCCTTGGTGCCCTGATGGACGGGAAGATGGTGACCGGGCCCGAGAAGCCGGTCATCCCGCCCGACCCGCATTATGTCTTTTTTGAGGGAGGCTGGGAAGTCTTTGGCGTCGGGACCATCTACCCGGGGGAAATCGGCCCCTATATCCACTGTCATGCATCCGTGGGCCGCGCCGGCCATGCCCTGACCGGCTGCCTGCGTGAACGAGCTGTCACGTACCTTATTGTCGAGGCCGTCATCTACGAGATCACCGGCCTCTCTGCCCGGCGCGAGTTCGACCAAAAGATGCAGCTCCACCTCCCGGTCTTAAAAGACCCCGCCGCAAAGGACAATGGGCAAGCGACCCTGCCCGGGGAGGAAGGGGAGCCGGCAACACCAAGCGGGAAGAACAACGGGGAGAGCGAGCTGCCGGGCGGTCTTGCCGAGATCATCCGCGATCTTACCAAGAAACCGCCGGTGTAATCCACCCATGCCCATCCGGCCAGTGCAACCACGCTCTTTATGATCCCGCAGCCACATTTTCTCCCGATGTCCCGGGAAGAAGGAAAGCGGCTTGGCATTGACCGGTTCGACATTATTCTCATCACGGGCGATGCATATGTTGACCACCCGTCATTCGGGACCGCACTTATCGGGCGGACGCTGTGGGACGCCGGTTTCTCGGTCGGGATCATCGCCCAGCCCGACTGGAAGTCCGATGCGGATTTCACCCGGCTTGGGACTCCCCGCCTCTTCTTTGGCCTCTCTTCCGGCAATGTCGACACAATGGTGAACAACTTCACCCCGAACCGGAAGCGGAGGAGCGATGATGTCTATTCACCGGGCGGGGTCCCGAAGCGTCCGGACCGGGCCGTTATTGTCTATGCCAATAAGGTGCGGCAGCTCTTCCCCGGTATTCCTGTTGTTCTTGGCGGGATCGAGGCGAGCCTCCGCCGATTCGCGCATTACGACTACTGGCAGGACCGGGTGCGGCAGGGGATTCTTGCTGATGCCCCTGCCGATATCCTTGCGTTCGGGATGGCCGAGCGGCAGATGGTGGAGATTGCCCGCAGGCTCGGTGCCGGCGAATCCGTGAAAGCCCTTCGCGATATACGGGGAACTGCTTATACCATGGAACTTGCCGAATGGAGAAGCAGCCCCCCGTCAGGGATCGTGGAGATCCCCGGCTTCTCCGAGGTCTCCGGGAGCAGGCAGGCCTATGCCCGGGCATTCGCCCTCCATTATGCCGAACAGGACCCGGTGCGGGGGAGGGCCGTTGCCCAGCCCCACCCGAAGACGGTCATCATCCAGAATCCCCCTGCCCTGCCGATGGGCACACCGGAACTTGACCACATTTACGAGCTTCCCTTTTCCCGCGAGGCTCACCCATCCTACAAGCAGCCTGTCCCGGCACTCGAGCCGGTCCGGTTCTCGGTGGCAAGCCATCGTGGATGTTTTGGCGCCTGCTCGTTCTGTGCCCTCACACATCACCAGGGACGGATTGTCCAGTGCCGGAGCAGAGAATCCCTGGTGCGGGAGGTAACCCGGATGACGAAGATACCGGGATTCAAAGGCATTGTTCAGGATGTCGGGGGCCCGACGGCAAACATGTACGGCATGTACTGCGATCTCTGGGAGAAGGCAGGGGCCTGCCGGGACAAACAGTGCGGCCCGGCCTGCCGGACCCTCCATGCAAGCCATGCAGCCCAGTGCGATCTCCTGATGGCTCTCAGAAACATTCCCGCCGTTCGGAAAGTCTTCATCAGCTCTGGTATCCGCTACGATCTCGTGGAGGCAGATCTGGGGGAGTACCTTGGACTGATTTGCGACCACCATGTCTCCGGTCACCTGAAAGTGGCTCCGGAACATATCTCGCCTTCCGTGACGAAATTGATGAACAAACCCCCGCAGGAAGTCTTTGATCGGTTCCGCAAACAGTTTGCACACCTGCAGGAAGGAAAAGCAAAGAAGCAGTACCTTGTCCCCTATTTTATGTCCGGTCATCCGGGATGCACCGTCCGTGATATGGTCAGGCTGGCCGAGTATATCCGGGACAACAATCTCTATACCGAGCAGGTACAGGACTTCACCCCGACTCCGATGAGCGTCTCGACATGCATGTATTATACCGGGCTTGATCCGTTCACCGGAAAGCCCGTGCACGTGGCAAAGGGAAGGGAGAAACAGGTTCAGCGTGCCCTGCTCCAGTACCGCGAACCGCGGAACCGCGGACTGGTCGTCGAAGGGCTGGTGGCAGCAGGACGCAAAGACCTTATCGGCAGCGGTCAGGAGTGCCTGGTCCGGGAGAACACCGGTTATTCCTCAGGAAGTTTGGGGAAGAACCGCAAATCAGCAAAAAAGAAATAACCTGATCGTCTCAAGGCAGTTCTGTCATTTCCTGCCGTATTCATCATCGAACCGGACGATATCGTCCTCTTCGAGATAGTCGCCGAGCTGGACCTCGATGACCTCAAGGGGGATGAGGCCGGGGTTCTTCAGCCGGTGTTTCATTCCGCTGTGGACATAGGTGCTCTCCCCCTTCCGCAACAGCTTTTTCTCGCCGTTCAGCTCGATCTCGGCAGTCCCGTTCACCACGACCCAGTGCTCGCTCCGGTGATGGTGGAGCTGGAGGGAGAGCCGCTCCCCGGCCCTGACGGTCACCCGCTTGATCTTGTACATCGCGCCCTCCTCGAGGACCGTGTACGAGCCCCACGGGCGGTGTACCTGGCGATGGAACTGCGTCACCGGGTCATTCTTCTGGTTGAGCCGCGTGACTAGATCCTTGACCTGTTCTGCCTGTCGGTTATGGCAGACTAGGAGGGCATCGGTAGTGTCCACAACGATGAGATCGCTCACCCCGATCAGGCCGACGTGTTTGCCCGGCGCATGCACGTAATTGTTCCGGGCGGCGAGGTACTCGGCTTCCCCGACATTTCCATCACGGCCATGCTGTTCTGTCTCGTACAGGGCCCTGAATGTACCGAGATCATTCCACTCCGCTTCGAGCGGCACCACGGCAACCTTCTTTGAGTGTTCCAGCAGCCCGTAATCGATGGAGATGGCGTCAAGCGATCCATAGTCCGGATCCTCCCCCCCGCCCAGAGCCCCGGAGAGCCCGGGCTGGTATTTTTTGAGTTCGGCAAAGAAACAGTCTGTCGAGAGGAGGAAGATCCCGCTGTTCCAGAGATAGTTCCGCTTGACATACTCCTTTGCAGTTTTCTCATCAGGTTTCTCTTTGAACTGGTCGACAACATTTCCCAGGGGGAGTTTTTTCCCTTGCTTGATATACCCGTACCCGGTATGGGGAGAAGTCGGTTTGACGCCAAAGGTGACAAGGTATTTTTTTGCCACTGGATCAGCTGCACGGATCTGGTCGAGGGCGGCCTCACCCAGGATGTGATCGCTCGGGAACACCGCGGCTGTTGCGTGGGGATAGGCCTCCCGGATACGCTGCAATGCCCACCCGATAGCGGGCAGAGTGTTTTTGCCTTCCGGTTCAACAAGCAAGCGGGAATCGTTAAGGGTGTACCCAAGTTCCTCTACCTGGTTACGGACAAGGTACTGGTGGATATCGTTTGTCACAACCCAGATGTTTTCCGGTCCCGAGAGCCGGACCGCCCGCTCATACGTCTTCTGGAAGAGCGAGGGGCCGCCAAGCTGGATGAACTGCTTGGGGTAGTATTCCCGGGAGAGCGGCCAGAGTCGTGTCCCGACACCGCCGGCAAGGATGATGGATTTCATGGGACGCCTGAAGAGAATCCGGAATGAATCCGGCATCCACCGGAACTCCGGAACTCGTTATATATCTGTCGGGAAATGATCATTTATAGGATTCGCTCTCTTTCTGCACCAGGGAAAAGCCCGGCATCCTCTCCTGAGACCTTATACGGCTGTTTGTTGCCAAGGCAGGGCGCTGGTCAAAGAATTTTTGGAGCCACAACTCGGTGTTGACGATCCGCCAGATCTCGGGGGAGTAGGGGGACTTTCCCTCAAGGAACGCGAGGTAATCCCGGATCACCGCGCCGGCATCCCAGTACGGCCGCATCCGGAAGGTGTCTTGAGAAAGGACCTGCAGGATGAACGGGCGGAGATCCTCTTTCATCCAGACCTCCTCCGGTGTCACAAACCCCATCTTGTCCATCCGGCAGCGGATCGATTCCGGAACAATTCCTTTGATGGCATGGCGGAGGCAGGTCTTCGTGATTCCGTGCCGGATCTTCTGGTTCAGCGGCAGGGCTGCGACATATTCCACGAACCGGTAATCGAGGAAGGGCACGCGTGACTCGATCGAGAATGCCATCGAGTTCCGGTCCTCGTAATGGAGGAGCGAGGGCAGATTGGTTGCGGTGAGTTCGCGGTGGAGTACATGGTCAAGGCTGCCGTTATATCGCAGGATACTCTCCGCCTTGCAGGTCAGGAGACCCCGGCGTGCTTTCCGCTC
This sequence comes from Methanoregula formicica SMSP, assembly GCF_000327485.1. Taxonomy (NCBI): domain Archaea; kingdom Methanobacteriati; phylum Methanobacteriota; class Methanomicrobia; order Methanomicrobiales; family Methanoregulaceae; genus Methanoregula; species Methanoregula formicica. The sequence continues at coordinate 194,473 of NC_019943.1, forward strand.
GCGGAGCTGACCCAGCGCGGAACGGAAGAACCCCCGGTGACGGCTCATGCTGCCGGCCAGTTCCTGTACTGCCGTCAGCCACCGGAACGAGCGGAGGAGCGTTGCCAGATACGTTCCCTGGTACGCGATATACCCGGCAAGGAGCTCGTCTGCGCCCTGACCGTCAAGGACGACTTTCACGTTCTTTTGTGCAAGCCGCATCACGCAGTACTGCGCATAGATGGAGAGGGAGCCAAACGGCTCGTCCTGAACCCAGACCAGGTGATCGATGTCGTCCCAGAGCTGTCCGGCCGAAGGTTCGACCCGGTGGGCATCGACCCCGGTTGCCTGCACGATCTCGTCAATATAGCGGCTCTCGTCAAACCTCCTGTCAGTGAAGACCGCGGAGAAGGTCTTCTGCCGGGAACCGACGCTTGCCGGGGCGTCCTTCCTGATGATGTCGTTGATGAGCGCGGTTAATGTCGAGGAGTCGATCCCCCCCGAGAGGCAGGTCCCGACCGCCACATCGCTCCGGAGGTGGATCCGGGTTGCATCGTGGAGGAGATCGAGAAGCCGGGACACGGCCCCGGTTTCCGCAGCTTGAGAATGCACCGCAGGACTGACCTTCACATCCCAGTACCGGACCGGCTGCTTTGGTCCGTCTGCATCCACGACCAGATAATGAGCCGGCAGGATCTGGGAGATGCCGTCGAACATGGTCCGGGCCGAGTGGTCGAGCACGCCCCACGCCAGAAAGGTACCAAGCATCAGGTCATCGGGTTTTCTCCCGGCATCCGGGTGGGAGAGTAGGGCCTTGATCTCGGACGCGAACAAAAAGGACCCTCCCGCCTGCGTGTAATAGAACGGCTTGATGCCGAGCCGGTCCCGGGCACAGAAGAGCTGTTTCCTGTTCCCGTCCCAGAGGGCGAAGGCCCACATGCCGTTGAACCGCGAAAGGCATCCTTCGCCCCACTCCTCATAGGCGTGCAGGATGACCTCGGTGTCGGAATGCGAGTGGAAATGGTGGCCTTTTTGCAGCAGCTCTTCGCGGAGCTCCACGAAATTGTAGATCTCGCCGTTGAATACAAGCCAGAGCGTCCCGTCCTCGTTTGACATCGGCTGGAGCCCCTCGTCTGTGAGGTCGATGATGGCAAGGCGGCGGTGGACAAGGCCTGTGCTGTCGCAGATCTTCATCCCCTGCCCGTCGGGCCCCCGGTGGGCGAGCCGTTCGGCCATTGCAGCGAGAAGGTCACTATCCGGGGCCTTCCCGTCCAGACAGTACTGGCCTGCAATCCCGCACATTATGGTAAAGGTGGGTACCGTGGGATAATAAGTGTATGAGCAGGCAGATGTGACGGTTCGAAGATTTTCCTGATGGAAAATCTTCTCTTCCTCCTGGTTCTTCGAACCAGTCGGATCCCGCACGCTGATATAGTATCGTGTTCAAGGACTGTCCGGTAAGATGATCAGAGGCAGCAGTCATGACGGTTGAAGTCCGGGAACTCAAACCTGAAGAATTCTTTCTGGCTGAAAAGCTTTGGGAGGAGTACCGGGACCAGAAAGCAGACAAGGTACGTGAACGTATTTTCGGGATTTTCGAAGATGGTCGGCTTGCTGCGACTGCACGGCATACCCTCCACCCGGATGGCGTGGAGATGGATTGTGTCTTTGCGTCGGAAAAGTACCGGGGGAAAGGATATGCACGGGTGGCTGTCGAGGCACTGCTGAAGGCATGCGCATCAGAGGAGATATTCATCCATTCAACGCTGGTCCTCATCCCGTTCTACAAGAAGCTGGGATTTGTGCCCATCCCTGAGGATGATCTCCCGCGGACGATCCGGGAGCGATTCCTGTTCTGTTTCGGGGAGATGGCTGGCTGTAATGTCTGTCCTATGGTTCGGGTTAAACAGCCGGAGGCAGCGACTACGCCATGATTACAGGTGATATTCCGGTCTTGGACTGACATATGAGCTATTTCTGGAAGGGTGGTATGATGGATGTGACGCCTCTCATCACCACGCCCACTTTCGAAACAGTTGCGGCATCGTCCGCAGTCAGGGGTGAGGTGCAGACATATAAACGATTTCTCACCGAGTACCTCCCGCTTTTTTAGGTCAACCTGAACCACGAATTGGCCCGTTTGGGTTAATTTCAAGGGATATGCGTATGCACTGAGTGGTGGAGAGTACCAAGACTCCCCGGAAGAAAGGGGGGATCCGGGGGCGGGTTCAACAGAGTTCATTTCTGCCTCCGATTGGCCTTTATCCGGACCTGACCAGTAAGGTCTGCCTGATTTTTTTTGAGCAGGGTCTGGTTGATTGTTACGCACTAATCTCAGCGCACAGGAGCTCAGCTTGTTCAAGAATGGATATCACGGCTTTTGGTTGCTTGTCCTGGGGATAGTTGTATTTTATCAGGATCCGCTTGCAGACCCCGCCGGGTACCGGACCTGATTCAGTCTCAGCGAGGTCTTCATGGCCTGCCTCCTTGCAGGGACCATCGCGGTTCCTGTCGGGATCTGGTTTGCCGGGCGGACGGAACTCCCTCTAGCCTTCATCGGTGCGGGCATCCTGTTCCTGCCGCTCTTCATATTCCTGCCCCGGCTCGTCCGGTACGCCATGAAGGTGGACACGGACGCGGCTTCGAAGAATTCTTGCGAATTCTTCTCATCCTCGAATTGCGCTTCGCGCAGTTCTTCGGATCTGGACGCGTTCGGCAAGAACGAGCAGACAAAGAAGGTCTTCTGGACCCTCTTTCTTGCCACCGCCGGCCTTGTGCTGGCGCAGGTGCTCGACCCGGTGACAGCGCAGAAACTGGCGGAGATCCTTGCGGGGCTTGTCCCGTGAGGTTGTGATGCAAAACGAATAAACAGGCCGGGGATTCATCCCCCTGCCTGATAATAATCAAGGCATTTTCAAAAGAGAAGGTTATTCCATTTCCCTCTCCCCATCCTGCACTATGGCATTCCGGCACGATGCCACTCAGTGATGTCCGTGTCGTTTCCCGATGCTACTGCGCTCTTACTCCCCACTTAGGGAGAAGAAAAGAGGTTCAGGGATGGGATACCCGTATTCATATTCCCGAGGGTAATCTTGTATTCAAAGTTCTGGGTATTTTTTGGCGTTACGGAGAGCTGCCAGACTCCGGGCTTGCCCTCAACAGTATATATCACGGTGTACTGGACACTGGCCTCATGGTAGGTGGCTTCCTCCGATGAGGGTGATACAACCGGATCGCCATCAAGGTTGACGGATCCCCGGATAATCTTCTGGACCGGCCTGGCAGTCACGATCCCGTCGGGACCGGTGATCGTGGTCTCGAACGAGGGTTCGCGGATGGTGCTGGTTGCGATTGGGGCGGAATATCCTGAATAGCCCGAAGTGAGTTCTATGGAGACCGGTTCTGCTGCGTCCAGCGTGAACTGTTTCACATATGATGCTGTGGGCTGTTTCCAGATATTGAAGTTCAGCGATACCCGGCCCTCTCCCTGCATAAGAGACGGATCATCGATACCGAGGTCAATATACCCGTTCGAATAGCCTGTTGCGGTTGTGGGAACCTTCATGATAATTTCAAGAGTGCCGGTCGAGCCGGGCGGGATCGAAGAGGGTGCGATCAGCTGGAACGAGTCGGCAGTCAGGCCGGGTTCCGTGACACCGTATGGACCATACGAGATGAAACTGTCGCTGCTGATTTTCGGGGCCAGCTGAACGGACGACGCCCCGGTATTCTTGATCTCAGCCGTATACCGGTATTCTTTTCCTGCCTCAACCTGATCGGAGATATACTGGGGGGATATCTGGATTACCGGAGGTACGATGACATTCACGTTGAAATTCATCTGGTGGATATAGTTCGGGTAGGGTGTCGGGTAGGCCGAAGGGTATTCCTCGTCTGTAAAGACCAGGTTGGCGTTATATGGCCCCCGGGAAGCATCCGACGGAGCCGATACCTTCATGATGAATTTTATGCTCTCACCGGCAGGTACATCCGCGGAAGCCGGGGTGACGGTAATCCAGGAAGGATCCAGTTCATAGGGAATGTTGTACGGCTGCAGTGTGATTTTGGGCGTGAGCGTCACGGTTTTGCTATCCCGGTTCCTGACCGTGATGGTCATGTCTTTGGATTCCCCGGGTTTGAGGGCGAACTGCGTATATGCTGGGTTGATCTCCAGTTTCGTGTAGTTGCCTGCAGGAAAAGATATGGTTGCCGGTGTGGGTGCCGGTATGGGTATCGCCGTCACTACCTGCATAACTGCACCGGAATTGCCTGTCTGGTCCTCTGCTGCGCAAGCAGCCGGTGTAAGAAAAAGCAGGACCGCGGCTGCAATGATGATCGATATGCTGAATGATCTCATGAAAAACTCCTGTAGTTCGTGAGCGCCGGGGTGGCTCTGATAACCAGGGTATTCACCCCGTTGCTGATTGGCAATAGCTGTTCCGGTTCAGAGATTTACGTCTGAAATGAACACCTATAATACAATATTTTTTTATATTATATGTGCCATTCGAAATGAAATTTTAGCCAGATCATTGTTTCATAACCCGTCATTTGGCATCCCTGACCCGACAAAGACACCGATGGGACGTGTCTCTGAAATTGCGGCGCTCGGGATTGGCAGTGTTGTCTTCCTTGTCTCCAAAAAAAGAGCAATTTCCCGTTTTTATTCCCTGACCAAAGGCTATTTATGTTTCCCCCGACTTCTGTTTCTTTCCAGAGGCTGTTTTCTCTTTCTTCCCCCCGCCCACACCCTTCACCTCGCACGGCACGCACCGTTCGAGCTTCTCGTCAACGATACGATACGCGTTCGCGAGCACGGATGAGTTGGAGATCATGCCGGACAAGAGGATGACTTCGAGGATCTCCTCGCGGGTGGCCCCCATCTTGATCGCCGCCTGCATGTGGTAACCGGTACAGTGCGGGCACTTCAAGGCCGCACCCACGGCCATGCTGATCAGCTCCACGTACTTCGGGTCGAGCGGGCTGGTCTCCGCAACGGTCCCCTTGTACAGCAGGTGGGAGATGAGTACCTCAGGGCGCTCGCCCATCCTCCGGAAGATGAGCGGGACTTTCCCGTACTCCTCTTCGATGACCTTCATCCATTCTTCCGCGGTTACGTCTGCGCCCTGGGCAACAATCCGCGCAAGCTTCTCCTCAAATGTCTCTTTCGATGACTTTCCCATGCCAGTACCTCGTTTCAGACCGCAATGTTCGTCTCCGAGAACGGGAGCACCCTCACGATGATATAATCCCTCATCCGCGAGGGAAGGACCTCTGCCACTTCCCCGAGCATAATCCCATCTTCGATTGTCACCTTCTTCACCTTCTCTGCGAACGTGTCGTAGGGAAGCTTAACCCGGAGCCCTGCCATCTGGACGGTCAGCGGGGTCGGGGAGGTCACATGCAGGATCTCGGGAATCTGCTCCCGAATCAATCCCATGAGCCGGGCCGGGTAGACCGAGAGGGGATCCTTGGCAATCTCTTCCCGCTTCTTCTCAAGCACGCGGGTGATCTCGGCTATGATCTCGTCCAGCTTCGCAAGCTCATCGGCCTCCTTTGTCCGCCGCATGAACCGGCCCACGTTGCCCACGTACCCGTCTACCGGCGGACTGATGATCCGCTCCAGAACTTCCTTGTCCGGGCCGCCGCAGAGCACGATCGGCACCTCGATCCCGCGCCGGAGCGTGGGCATCTTGTACTCGATGCAGGTCTCGAAGTTGCCCATGAGGTAGACCGCGATGTCGTGCTCGTTGATCACGTCGCGTTCCTCATCGTTCAGGCCGGCGATCCGCTTCCCCGGCCCCCGAGCCAGGCTGACCATATTGCTCTTGGCCCCGAGCCTGCGGACATACTCAGCGATATCACAGGAAGGATGGGGGAGGTGATGGATCTCAAGGCTCATGCTCACGATGGCGATCTCGGTGCCGACAAGGGGCGAGTCCGTAACCTCTCCAAAAAGTGGCCGCGAGATCTGCCGGATCAGCTCGATGTCCTCGCGGGGCACAAAGCACTGGAGGACAACTTCCTGTGCGATGATGTGCTTCTGGACAATGTAGCCGCCTAGGTCCTCGATCAGATCGACGACGATGTCGTGCTGGTAGATGCCGCCCTTGTAGGTGACGGGGACGAGCGTCATGGCGGCACCTCGCCCATCAGCTTGAACTTTTCAGCAACCAGAGTCCCAATGTCCTCGGCCAGCGTGTTCTCGCTTGCCACGAATTTGAATTTCGTACCGGTGAAGACCTCGCTTCGGAGCCGGAAGCCCTCGGGGGCGATGCACCGGAGGGCGTAAATGAGATCCTTGTGGAGCGACTCGCTCGGGTCGGCCACCACGATCTCTTCGATCTCCTGGGGGGTAGCAGGAACATTGTACAGGATTACGGTGAAACGGTCAGGCTGCTCGACCTTCTCCTTGCCAAAGCGCTCCCAGAGGATCTTCAGCATCGGGGCCATGTAGGTCTCTTCCGAGATGACGAGCGTGATCTTCGTCTCCATCGGGTTCACATTGGCGAAGTCCCCGATCCGGACCCGTGTCGAGATCTTCTTTAAGGTCCCGACGGCAACGAAGACCGGCACCTTCGGGTCGATATAGATATGGAGCTTGTCGATGACTTTCATCAGGTTGTGGTCGAGCAGGACGTCGTTTGCGATCTGCGTGTAGTATTCCGCCCCCAGTGCCTCGGGGCATTCGACTTCGAAATGTTCTATGGCCTGCATCTCAACGTTCCCTGATAAACCCGGAAGCCAGCAGTGCCGATCCTACGGAGCCGATATACTGCGAATGGTGCGGGACAACCACCTTTGTCTGGAGGAGTTCGCCCATCGCGTGGACGAGCCCCTCGATCAGGGACGTGCCCCCGACCATGATGACCGGTTCCTTGATGTCCACTTCCTGCAGCTGCTGCTCGAAGACCTGCTCGGCCACGCTGTGGCAGGCAGCGGCGGCAACATCCTCGCGGGTTGACCCGGCAGCAAGGGCGTTCACCAGGCTCTGGGTGCCAAAGACGATACAGTAGCTGTTCATCGGCACCCGGCCGCCGAATCCTTTCATGGCGAGCGGGCCAAGCTCGGTGATCTCGACCCCGAGGCGTTTCGCTGTCATCTCGAGGAACCGGCCGCTTGCTCCGGCGCAGATGCCGCCCATGGTGAAGGTGCCCGGGATCCCGTCCATCACGGCGATGGCCTTGTTGTCCATGCCGCCGATATCGATGACCGTGGCAGGGCCGTGCTGTTTGTCCGCGAGGTAGACTGCTCCCTTCGAGTTGACGGTCAGCTCTTCCTGGATGAGGTCGGCGTTGAGGTCCTTCCCTACGAGAAACCGCCCGTACCCGGTGGTGCCAATTGCCTCGATCTCCTTCATTGTGACACCGGCCTCGGCAAGGGCGGAATCGACCACGGAACGGGCGCTCTTCAGCACTTCCGTTGTGGGAGTCCATCCCGTGCCGACAATTCTGTTGTCCTTCATGACCACAGCCTTTGTTGTGGACGAGCCTGAGTCAACGCCAAGGGTGATCCCCTGCTGGGTCTCCCGGGCAAGGAGCGCCCGCCGACGCGCGATGGTGGTCAGGGCCTCCATCCTTGTAAGGAGCGTGCCGGCAGTTGTCCGCTCGGTGAACGAATAGCTGACAACCGGGAGCTTCGAGTGCTCGTGGATGTAGCGCCGGAGTTCGTTCCGCACGATAGCGGCCTCGGCGCACCGGAAGCACGTTGCGATGAAGACAGCGTCAGCGTCCACCCTGCCCTCGACCAGGGCCTTTGCCCGGGCAATGGCAAGCTTCAGGTCGGGGCTCCGGACATCGAGCCCGAACGTGTCAAAATCCCGCTTGATGTCCTTTAAGGCAACGTCCGGGAAGAATACCTCGCCGTTCACTTCCTTTGCGGCAGCATCGATCTCGTGCTGGACACCGGAGTAATCGGGGCCGCAGGAGAGCTGGGCGATCCGTACCGGGGGGGTCATTTCTTACCTCCCAAGTCATTCAGGAAGCGCCTGATAGCTGCCACGAATTTCACGCCCTCCTCCTCGTTCTTCGGGTAGTCGAGGTCGAGCTTCGGGATGTCCTTCTGCCGGAGAAGGAACTTGATGAGCTCGTTCGTGCGGGCGCAGCCCATGCAGCCAAACGCGAGATCGGCATCGTTGATGATGATCGCGGCCTCACACTCCTCGATCATGGGGCCGTAGAGCGCCATCCGCCCCCGGACACCGGCCGGGACCTCGACGGCTGCCCATTTCAGGCCCTTCTTGGGCTCTTCGGGTGTGATCTGGAGGGGCGGGGACTCGAGTCCTGCGGTCTGGATGCGTTCGCGGACGGCAACGGCCGACGAGAGCGGTGTGTGGCCGTGCCGGGAGACGAGGTCAGAGAGGATCAGGCTTGTTGCGGGATAGATGAATACTTTTGCCATTGTCAGGACTCCTGTGCATCGATCAGTTTCTTCAGCGTGACGACATCCAGTGCCGGTTTGTCGAGCGGGTCTTTCGGTGCCGGGACGGTTGCGGCATCGCGTTTCTGCAGTTCTTCAAGGCCGTGCGAGACATAGGGGATGACAGTCATCTCGTACTCCATGCCATTGTAGCCGGGCCGGGCCCCCCCGAGGTTTGCCCGGCAGCGCCGGGAATCGCCCGGCGGGAATCCCCGGTCCTTGACAAAGATATGGCTCGGGTCCATCTTCCGGAGCTCGGAAACGATCCGGTCCACCTCTTCCTCCTTCCCGTTCACGACGAGTCCAAAACAGGTCTCCTTGATCATCACGCCTTTCGAGATCTCGTACCCCCGGAGGGCAAGGTCCGTGGGCGTGACCTCAAACGACTCCACCACAACGTATTTCGTTACAGTGCCGACATGGGTCGGAGTATAGTCTGTCACCGCTTCACCTCCCTGATATACACAGTCTCCCGCTCCTTGACTTTTTTCAGTTTCTCGGTATCGATCACGCGCCCGATGATGTTCGTCCCCTCGAAGGGTTCCGACGTTGGCCCAAACTCCCGGTTGGCTGACAGGCGGACGCCGACAAGCCCGGCACCCTTCCGGCCGTCGTTCGTTATCGCGAGCGCATTGGCCGGCGACTCGTCCACCGGCTGGTTCTCCGGGTTGATCCTGATACCGGGAGCGATTGCCGGTTTGAAGAGGACCACGTCGTCGAACTTGAAGAAGACTGGCATCATGCCGGCGTCGTGATCTTTGAGACCGGTGAATTTCCGGAAGACTTCGCAGCTCACCGGGGCTGCGGCATCATCGAGCTCGATATCGATGACCTTGTCCACCGGCGCTGTTGTCACCGTGGCGAGTCTCTCGTTTAAGACATCGAGCGTTGTGCCGGGCTCCTGCGAGACGATGATCCGGTCGTCTCCCTCTTTGTCGGTTTTCAGCGTGAAACCGGCTGCTGCAGCGATCTCCTTTGCCTTTGCAAGCGGCCGCCCGAGAAGGCTGATCCGCTCCGGCCGGACCATGACCTGGAGCACATCGTGCTCTTTTGCCAGTTTTACCAGCTCGATGCCGGAGACTACCTGACCGGCCATATTGTGGGCCGGGCTTGTCGGGGAATCCATCCGGTAGATGAACATTCCTCCGGCTGATTTGCCGGCATTGCGAATTGTGACAGCTCCCTCTCTCCGCGGCCTCCGGTACTCCTTCTGAAGTTCGTCCGGCCCGGCAAGGTGCGGGTCGAGGATATGGGTCGAAGCAGCCCGGCCCACGAAGAACTTTCCGTGCTGGAGGGTGACGAGCATGTGCTCTACGCTGGCCGCAGCTTCCGTTGTGATCGTGTCGGGGGCGTACCCTTGGGCAACGATCCCGACCCTCGTTACTACTTGCATGCCGTCTTCGAGAACCAGTTTCGGGTCGGTCGTAGTGAAGGAACGGCTGGTGTCTGCCCAGCTGATGACCGGTTCGATCTTCATGATCCGGTCGCCCGTGGAAAACCGGTCGAGTACTCCGCGCCCGCTGACAACCTTGCCGAGCACACCACCTTCCTCGTCCGCCCCGTGGTCGGCCGAATGCCGGGTCTTCGCAAAGATCAGGTACGACCGTTCCGGTTCGTACCCTCCGCAACCGAGGATGACATCACCCCTCTCATAAACGCGGGGCTTGCGGAGCGGGCGGATGGAGGACGGGAACGGGCCGAATGCCGCAGCATACCGGTCGCTCCAGTGGAGTGAAAGTTTAGGGAGAATATCCGGGGATTCGAGGCCGATGCCACCGGTACCCCCGAGTTCAATGGTAATCTCACCTGCAGTAGTGGAAATGGCAAGGATTGCAGTCTTCCTCTGCTCCTGCGTTGCCGGGCGGATGATACCCACTACGCAGTCCGGGGGGTGTTCGGAGAGGATGGCCTTCAGCGTGCTCCCTTTGGCCAGATCCATCTTCCTGCCATCAAGATGGATGGTGATCATGGGACACCTTATGCCTTGGGCTGGCCCATGACCTTCTTCTCTTCCTCAGTAAGGGCCGCAAGGACCTCGTTCGTCTTGCCGATCTGGACGATCTTGCCGCCCCGCATCAGGGCAAGCCGGTCGCAGATGTCCCGTACGAAGTCCATGTCGTGGGAGACCACGATGAACGTCTCGTCCATCTCCTCGCGGGAGTGCATGATGGAGTGCTTGACATCGACCTTGGTGATCGGATCCATGGTGCCCGTGGGCTCATCGAGGATAACGATCCGGGGCTCACGGATAAGTACCTGCGCCAGCGCCACCCGGTGCCGCTCTCCCTCGGAAAGCTGGCCGGGCATCCGGTCCAGGATCTCCTTGCTCTTATCCTCGGTGAATCCGGCCATTTTCAAGGTAACGAGTGCCTTCCTCATTGCCAGCTCCTTGGGGAATTCAAGGCCGATCGCATCGGTGAGGTTGTCAAGCACAGTCCGGTGGGGGAAGAGGTCGTACTCCTGGTGGAGGAGGCCGATGTAGCCGGTTGCCCTCCCGCGCTGGTCGATGCCGGGCTTGGTCATGTCGATCCATTCGTCGCCGATACGGACATTGATCTCGCCGCTTGTCGGCTCGATTAAGCCCGCCATGATTCCCGAGAGTGTGGTCTTACCGGCCCCGCTCTTACCAATGATGCCGAAGATCTCCTTCGCTGCCACCTCAAACGTGACGCCATTGACTGCTTTAACCACGCCCCGGTCCACTGAGATATACCGCTTCACGAGATCGCGAGCCACAACGATGTTGTCGCCGAGTTCCGTTTCATCGAACTTCTCGGTATCATCATAGCCTTTCATGAATTCGGTGATAACCTCTTTCGGAGCACCGATCTTAGCAATTTTCCCATCGACAAGAAGGATGGCACGGTCGGCAACATCCTCAATGACCTGGGAGAAGTGGGAGGTAACCACGATACCCATATTGTTGTTTTTCGCAGCATCATTGAGCATGGCGTGGACGATTTTCGCAGTACCCGGGTCAAGCGTACCGGTAGGCTCATCGGCAAAGAGCATGACCGGCTCCTTGGCCAGCTGCCGGGCGAGCACGACACGCTGCTTCTCCCCGCCCGAGAGATCACGGGCGATATGCATCATGCGGTGGGAGAGCTTTACCTGATCGATGAGGTCTGCCGCCCGGTTGATGGCTTTCTCGGGTGGGTAACCGATGTCATCAAGGGCGTGAAGGACGTTCTCGATGACACGGTCATCCCCGTACAGGGCAAAGGTACGCTGGAACATGATCGCGGTCCGCCGCATCACGCGCCGCTTGAGATTCTCGTTCCTCTCCTCCCAGAGATCAACATCCAGCGGCTCGAGTTTTCCCGCGCAATGGGGGCAGGCCTTCCCCGCAGAGCTGCCGACATCCATATGCTCGCATGATGGACAGGCCGCCATGTGATAAATGATCTTCCCGCTGGTCGGCGGCTGCTCGACCCCGCGGATGAGGTGCATCAGGACCGTCTTACCGGCCCCGCTCCTGCCGATAATCCCGAGGATCTCTCCCTCGCCAATCTCAAAGGAGATATTCTTGAGAACCCTGTTACCATCAAAATCCATGCAGAGGTTCTCAACCGTGATCAATGGAGCCTTCATAGTACCCTTGTATCTAATGTAGCACAGGTCGCATATTACCTTTTATATGATACACCGCTGCCGTCACGATCGCAAATTTTCCCCCCGGCAAGGAGATTCTCCACGATCTTCCTGACTTCGCTGACATTTTTCACCACGTAATCCGCTTCCTTGAACAGCTCCTCGGGGCGATCGCCCGGCTGTTCAATGGTCAGGATGGCGATATCGGCATTCCGCAGGGCAAAGAGGTCATTGATCCCATCACCCACCATGAGGACCTTGTCGTACTCCTGGCGGAGATCATGGACGATCTGTGCCTTGATCGAGGGTGTGGCAACCCCGTACACCCGGTCACGGGGGATGCCGAAATGGTCGGCCATCCTCTCAAGCTTGGTTACCCGGTCCCCGGACGCAATGAACGTGGGAATGCCCATGCGGTGAAGGGCTGTGATGGTCTCCTTTGCGCCGGGGAACGGCCAGCCTCCGGCAGTAATGGCGAACTCGACTGCCCGGTGCGCCATGTTGATGATCGCCCCGCTGTTGAGGGTGACCATCTCCTCCGCTTTGCATACGGACCAGACGTTCCGGATGCACTCCTGGAGGTCGCCTGCAAGAGCCCGGTGATCGGTATACAGTACGTCACCGATGTCCTCGGCAGTCAGGATCTTCCGGGTGCAGCTGACCCCAAAGCCGATATGCCGGTCGATCAGGTACTCGGACAGGAGCGTATCCGGAGGAACGGTCATCAGATCCTTGGAATGGACGGGGAGGACGATGAGCACACGGTCAGGAGAACTGAACGTCAGGGTGGTGGTCTCGATCCCCGGGAGCAGTTTCCTGTTGCAGATGTCCTTTGCAACGCGATAGGTAGAGAGGAGTGTTCCGGCACTGTCAAAGACAACGGCGACAGACATGGTGGCACCCGGCAATAACTCTTTGTAGTTCCCTGATAGATCGGATCAGTGAAGCTGATGACCGTACCTGAAACCGCTGAGAAGATAAAGAGCATGGAGATCCGGGGTGCCGGCAGGATCGCCCGGACGGCAGCCGAAGCCTTAAGGGATCATGCTCTCTCCCTGGCTGCCCCGGACACTGCAGCGTTCAAAAAGGAGATGGAACAAGCCGCAGCGCTGCTCGTCTCGACGCGGCCCACTGCCGTATCGCTCCCGAATGCCGTCCATTATGTCATGGCCGGCCTTGACCCGTCCGTGAACGTGGACGAGGCAAGGAACGGGGTTATCCACCGCGCCGAACAGTTCATCCAGTCCTCGCAGCATGCGGTGGAACGGATCGCCGGGTTCGGTGCCCGTCATATCCGGGATGGCGACGTGATCCTCACGCACTGCAACTCGGAGGTCGCCCTCGGCTGCATGATCGAGGCCCGCCGGCAGGGCAAGGAGATCGAGGTCTTTGCAACGGAAGTCCGGCCCCGGAACCAGGGGCACATCACGATCCGAACCCTGAACGATGCAGGGATCAAAACAAACTTCATCGTCGATTCGGCGGTACGGTCATTTATCAACAATGTCAATCTCGTCATTGTCGGGGCGGACGCAGTGACGGTGAATGGGGCAGTGGTCAACAAGATCGGGACCTCTCAGGTGGCCCATACCGCTGCCGAGGCGAGGGTGAACGTGATCGTTGCCGCTGAGACCTACAAGTTCGCACCCCGGACCGTTGTCGGGGAACTGATTGAGATCGAGGAACGACCCCCCAACGAAGTCCTGCCTGACGAGATCGCACGGACGCTGCCGAACGTGACGGTCCGCAACCCGGCATTCGATGTCACCCCGCCGGAATATATCGACCTCATCGTCACCGAACAGGGGGCCATCCCGCCGCAGATGGCCTACGTGATTATCCGCGAGTATCTCGGGTGGGAGATCGGGGAATTTAACCCGGGCGGTGGTTCCCCAGCGGGTTTCAACGGGGAATAATTGCTATCGGCAGGGAAGAGGAAAACCGTATATGGCTACCGGTCACCGGACCGTCAGTTTCATATAATTCTCCGGCAGGGTATTCCACTCATCACTGTTTTTCTCTCATCTCTCCCCCGACCATCTCAAAGGATAAGTTTCTGGAAAGATTATCTATACGCATGCAGGGATCAAAACCCATACAAAAGACAGTTCCTTTTTCCAAGCTCCAGATTGAGAAGCTGGAGAAGGAATACCCCACGCCGTTCCATATCTACGATGAAGAGGCGATCCGTGCCGGATCGCGACGGTTATACAAGGCATTCTCGTGGGTAACAACGACAGACGGGAAAGCGGGCGGATTCAAGAACTACTTCGCGGTCAAGGCCCTCCCCAACCCGTACATCCTTCGTCTCCTGTACGAGGAGGGTATGGGAGCAGACTGCAGCTCGCTCCCCGAGCTCCTGCTGGCCGATGCTGTCGGGATCAAAGGAGAGGAGATTATGTTCACCTCCAATGATACGCCGGCAGAAGAGTTCATCCAGGCAAAAAAACTGGGGGCAATCATCAACATCGACGATATTACCCACCTTGACTTCCTGGAGAAGACCGCGGGGATCCCCAAGCTTCTCTGTTTCCGCTACAACCCCGGGGACGACTACAGCCACGGCAACCCGATCATCGGCAATCCGAGTGAAGCGAAATACGGGCTCACGCACGATCAGATCCTCAGGGCATACACAACCGCACAGCAGAAAGGTGCAACCCGTTTCGGCCTGCACGCTATGATCGTTTCCAACCAGCGCGATGAGGAGATTCTTGCCGATGCAGCCCGGCTGCTCTTCAGCCTCGCCGTCGAGATCCATGAGAAAACCGGCATCCGGGTGGAGTTCATCAACCTTGGCGGGGGTATCGGCATCCCCTATTCTCCTGTCGATCACCAGGTGGACATTGAGGACTATGCACGCAGGGTGCACGGGCACTATAAGGAGATCATTGTCAAGAACGGTCTTGCGCCAATACGCATCGTCATGGAAAGCGGAAGGGCGGTGACCGGACCGTACGGCTACCTGGTCTCCCGTGTACGCCACGTTGCGAAGAAGCATCGCGATTATGTCGGGCTGGACGCGTGCATGGCAAACCTGATGCGTCCCGCCCTCTATGGCGCTTATCACCATATTACGGTGCTGGGAAAAGAGGACCGTCCCCTGGACCACGTGTACGATGTGACCGGCAGCCTCTGCGAAAACAACGACAAGTTCGCAGTCCAGAGGATCCTTCCCGAGATCAGCTCAGGGGACCTCATGGTTATCCACGACACGGGAGCGCATGGCTACGCGATGGGGTTCAACTACAACGGCAAGCTCCGGTCTGCCGAGTTCCTGATGCAGAACGGTGGTACATTCAAACTGATCCGGAGAGCAGAGACCGCAAACGATTATTTTGCCACCCTGGACTTTGAAGGATCGGACTTCTCCGGCCTTGCACGGAACAAGGCAACCTCCCCTCCCCAGGTAGGGAACAAAAAATAATATGATACGGTGCAGGAATATCCCTGCGATACCGTTTTTTACTATTCCGCAATAGTGCCAACCGATGCCTTTATGGAATGGCACAACTCTCCAGAACAGTACGCAACAGCCGGGTATGGCAGGGGTTCCGCATGGAAATTCATTTCAGCAAACTGTACGAGAACGGCAATGATTTCATCGTTATCGATGAGCGGGAGCATACCGTTATTCCCGATGACATGAAAGGGCAGTTCGCAGCAATTTACTGCGACCGGCGCTTCGGTATCGGGGCTGACGGGGTGATCTTTCTCTCAAAATCGGAGAAAAACGATCTCCGGATGCGTCTTCTCCAGCCCAACGAGAGCGAGGCTGAAATATACGGAAATGGTATCCGCTGCCTTGCCAAGTACGCGTTCGATGCCGGGTACGTGAAGGAGACCTGTACCGTGGAGACTCTCGCCGGCGAAATAGCAATTTCAATGGGGTACAAAGAGGACACATTTGCTGCAACCATCACTATGACACCGCCAAAATTCGACAGGAACGATATTCCTGCCACCGGTTCGGGAGAGTACAATGAGACCATCGAAGGCTACGAAGTCCATGCCGTGAACACGGGTGTCCCGCATGCTGTCATCATCGTTGACGCCGTTGATGCTGTTGATCTCGGGTCGATAGCCCCGAAGATCTGCCACCACGCCAGTTTCCCGAAAGGTGCGAATGTAAACTTTGTCGAGCGGACCGGCCCAGACAGCATCCGGATCCGGACATTCGAGCGGGGCGTGGAAGATGAGACCCTGTCATGCGGGACTGGCGCAACGGCTTCAGCAGCCGTAGTCCACAAACTGGGACTTGCCGGTGATGTCGTGGATGTCGAGACAAAGGGAGGGCCGCTGACGATCTCCCTGAACGATGGCGGGGCGAAGATGGAAGGCCCGGCTACAACGGTCTTTGCCGGCAGGATTATCTTCTGATCCCGTTCTATCGTTAATCGTACTTCAACCGAACAGGGCAAGGGTTGCCTGGCGCGGGGTTCCTTCAAAGGCCAGGTACGGCATAGCCCGCTTCAGGCAGGCCGCGTCCATATCCAGATCATCAGGACCACGGATCCATCGATCCTCCCGTGATGCAATGATGGTGCGTGCGGTGGTTGGACCGATACCCGGGACCCGGATCAGATCAGCGAAAGAGGCTGAGTTCAGGTCAACCGGATCGCTGCCGCGGGCAAGGAGTGCTTTCGGGTCGTCATTGGGGAGAATCCCGTTGTCGTCCAGGAGAGGGAGAAGTTCCTTTCGTGAAAAGCCGTATTCCCGTATGAGGCTGTCGACCTGGTACCAGCGTCGCGGTCGCCACGCA
Organism: Methanoregula formicica SMSP; assembly: GCF_000327485.1. Lineage (NCBI taxonomy): Archaea > Methanobacteriati > Methanobacteriota > Methanomicrobia > Methanomicrobiales > Methanoregulaceae > Methanoregula > Methanoregula formicica. The sequence goes on from NC_019943.1 coordinate 211,223, forward strand.
GGTGTGCTTTCATGGGAGGAAAGCCGGGTCTTTGGCAGGGAATGGAAACCGGAATAATAGATCCGCGACGGGTGCATCTGCCCGTAGAGCGAGGAAATGCAATCGAAGATCTCCCTGTCGGTTTCCCCCGCGGCCCCAATAACGAGCTGTGTCATGAAACGTCCCGGAGCAGCATCGGCGATCCAGCCGATCCGCTTGATGATATCGTTCGCATAGTCCTTGATCCCCGACAGGAACCGGAGCCGGCTCTCCCCGGTTGTCTCGACATTGAGGCTGATGCAGTCCGCAAGCCGTGCAGCCTCACGGATGTCATCACGGCTCGCCCCGGGAAGGACCTTCAGGTGCAGGTACCCCGGGTAACCCCGGCCTCTGAGGATCCTGGCCGTCTCGATGAGCCCGTCCATCACGTCATCGGTGTCGTGTGGCACTCCGGAACTCAGAAAGAGCCCTCCGGTAAGGTTGTTCCGGTACTGTTCGTGGACGATCTCTGCCAGCTCATGGGGCGCAAACGAGTGGTGCGAACGGTCGAGACGGACCGAACAGTAGGCGCAGTCATACGAACAGCTGCCATGGAGGAGCACCTTGAGCAGCCGGTTGCACCCGGCTGCGTGCGGGTTGCGGGTGATGCAGATCTCTGTCGAGAGCTGCTGCATACACTCCCCGGGAACACAGATGTCATACTGGCTTTGTGATGTCAGCCGGGCCAGCTTTCCTCCGCATCCGGTCATCACTCCAGCTCTGATGGGGACTGGTTAATAAGTACAGGGTTCGGGGGGCGAAAGTGGGACGACGGTATCGTCCCCTTGCCGTAAAAGAGGTTCCTGTCTGCTCAGGGGTCTTACTTCTCCCTGCCTGAGATGTCGCGGGAGATATTCAAAAACTCCTTCACTGTCCCGTCATGGTCGCGGATGATGCGGGTCGTTGACTCAAAGAGGATGTACTGCCCGTCCTTATGCCGGAACCGGAATGTCGATATGATGGTTTGTTGTCCGGTTTCGTAAATCCCGTGGAGATCCTGCATCACGCCCGGAAGGTCATCGGGATGGATCATGGGAAGGACAGACTTCCCCAGTACTTCCCCCGGCTCATACCCGAGGAGTGTCTTTACGGAGGGGGAGGTGTACAGCAAAACACAGTGCGGATCCAGCCGGTGAATAATGTCCACGCTGTGCTCAGCGATGAAACGGTTCTTCTCCTCGTTCATCCGCTGCTCCTGCTCGGCGACAACGCGCTTTGTGATGTCACGCGAAACACCGAGCACGGACGTGATGTTGTCCGTGGCGTCTGAAATGGGCATCAGGGCATGGTCGAACCACAGGATTTCCCCGTCAGGTGTTGCCATGGGGCTCTCGCTCCTCACGGGCTCACCAGAAGAAAAGACCTGCCGGAGTCCCCTGAGCTGGCCAGCAGAGACATCGGAGGGGAAGAATTCGCTTCTTGGCTTTCCTATCATCTCATCCGGGGTAATATGGTGGAAAGCTGCCGCCCGCCGGTTGACGTAAAGTACCCGGTCATCGCGGTCAACAACGAAGATCATGTCCTGGGATGCCTCTGCAAGGGAGCGGTACCGGGCCTCGCTCTCCTTTAACGCAGCCTCGATCCGGTTGCGTTCCGTAATATTACGGACAAAGCAGACCGAGATCTCCTCTTTCTCGCGCGTCACATAAACCGAACCGATCTCTACCTGAATGATAACGCCATCCTTTCTCCGGTGCCGTGTCTGGAAGAACTGTTTTTTATTCTTCCGCAGGTCCGCAACCGACTCCTCCCACCTCCCCGGTGAAAAGTCCGGGTCGAGATCGAATACAGTCATTGCCATCAGTTCCTCCCGCGAATACCCGGTCTCCCGGCAGGCAGCCTCATTGACATAGAGAAAGTTTCCCGCCATATCCATCCAGAAGACCTCGTCGTATGCGCTGTCGATGGAGGTCTTCATGAGCCGGAGCTGGGCTTCGACCTTCCGGCGCAGGGTAACATCCCGGATTATTGCAAGGGCTACGGTTCTGCCCTTGAATTCGAACAAATGAATATTGAGCTCAACGGGGATTCTTTGGCCATCTTTCGTAAGGAGAATTGTCTCCGCTGTAATGTGGCTCTCTTCCATCAGTATGCGGGCATTCGTACCAATACCTGTCGGAGAGTCCGGGGCAACGAGATCCCGCGGCGTCATCATCAGAAGTTCTTTCCGGGTGTACTTCAGTTTCCGGCAGGTAGCATCGTTCACCTCGATATAGGTTCCATGCTCCCTGGTTTCGGTGAGCCCGTGTAACGTGATCATGTCGCTGGCATTGTTGAAGAGGGCACGAAACTTTTCTTCGCTCTCGCGGAGGAGAGCTTCCCCGTGTTTCCTGTCGGTGATATCCTCAAAGATGAGGGAGGCTCCCTTCTGCCCGTTTGTAAAGACGATGGGAACAATGCGGTACGAGAAGGAGCGTTCGCATGAGGGAAGGTCCAGTTCGCCCCGGGAGGGTGTCCCGGAAGTTCCCTCCTGGATGGATGCGAGGAGCCGGGGATAGTTGTTATCGAAAAAGGAAGGGATCTTGGTGAACTCGATATTTTTTCCGGTAACTTCTTTCTCCTCTGAGCCGATGAGCCGGACAAACGGTCCGTTGAGATACACAATACGGAGGCCGGCGTCTACCTGCATCACGAACTCGGAGGAGAGGGAGAGGACCGAAGAGACCGGCAACCGCTCGGAGAGGCGGTAGATCTTGGCCATCCCGAAATGGCGCATCTCGACCTGCCCGGAGATGAGAAGGTTGTCAAGGTAACGGCCTGCGGTGTTCCGGTTGATATCGATCTTTTTTACAATCTCCGTGATACTGAGCCCCTGCGGGTTCTTCCGCAGAAGATTGGTGAGCCTCGCAGTGATCTCCCTCCGCAATGCCATGTGCGAGGGAACTATTCTGCGTCTCACGATATAATTGTTCCAATCTTACGGGCGTTATGAAAAACCGTGGAATGTAGCGGAAGGATGGACAGATGCGAAGAGAAAGAACCTATCGGACACTGATGCCGTCTCCCGTGATCTCGTATTCGAAGGATGCACCCTCCGGGCGGGATCGGTGCTTGACCAGGCGCGCCCTGCGCAGTCCCGGCTTATCCGTTTTCTCCAGGCGTACGATCACCTTGGAGATGTGTTCCAGTGCCGTCCCCCCAAGGCCGTAAAAGGTGTTCTTGATGGTATCCATGTACACCTGGTTGGTGATGATGACCGGGATCTCGTACCGCTTGGCATAGCCAAGGAGGTGGATCATCTGCCGGGTGAGCGCCTGCATGGCATCGCGGCCCTTCTCAAGGTCGGTGCGGTACAGGGCCGTGGCCGAGTCGATCGCGAGCAGGCCCGGCTTGTGCGCTTTCAAGACCTTCTCCACCTCGAGGATCATCGATCCCTGGTGCTCGAAATCGACCGGCTCGAAGAGGAAAAAGCGCTCCGCAATCTTCTCGGTGTCTTCACCCGCGATCTGCCGGAACCGTTCGGTCGAGAATCCCTCCGAATCGATCCAGGCAACCACATGGCCGGCCCGGAGGCAGGCTATCGCGGCAACGAGACAGAGCGTACTCTTGCCGCTCGCGGGCTCACCGTAAAACTGCGTGATCGTTCTGAGCTCAAGCCCGCCGCCCAGCAGGGCATCGAGTGCTGCATTCCCGGTGGTTCGTTTCTCGGTCTTCATGGGTCTGTTGTCTTTTCCACATTGGGGCTGGTATCCTATAAAGCCCGAATACCGGGTTATTCCCGGCCGGAAACGGGCCCCTGTTTTTCCCGCAGGTAGCAGATGGTCCCCTCTTCAGCCCCGACACCTGAAGGGACTTCATCAGTCCTGACAAACCCGTTCTTCTCCAGCACCCGGATGGATGCGGTAAGATGGGGATAGGTTGTTGCAATGATCCCCCGTATGCCTGGAAGGGAGAAGATGACCGGGATGAGTGCGCCGACGGCTTCGGTTGCGTAACCCCGGTTCCAGAACTCTTCCAGCACCGAATACCCGAGAACAGCGGTATTCGGGTGCCCTTCTGCCGAAAGGATGCCTCCGTTTCCGATAAGTATCCCTGTCCCTGTTGCCGTATCGTCGAGCACCCAGTACCATGCGGCAAAGAGTGGTTCTGCCGGATCCTTCATCATCCGGAGAAACTCGCGGATAACTCCCTCATCCATGAGCGGCTGCGGCCATCCCGCCGGTATCGTTGCATCAAGAAGAGAGGAGAGTTGCTCCCTGTCGTTCAGGTCCGCTTCAAGGATCTCCCGGGTTGCCGGAATGAGGGATAGCCGTTTTGTTTGCAGGGGCGTTTTCATGGGTATATGCACTGACCGGGGAACACGATAACATTTCCAAGATTTTTTGGAAGAAGTGGGGGTTATTTCCGCACCTGCTTCCAGGCCGTCTCCTCAATAATCCGGAGCACCTCACGAACCGGGATACCAACTTCAGAAGAAAAGATCCGCGCCGGCTCGAACTCCGCCTTGAGCATGTAGACCGAGCCATGCATCCACCCCAGTTTTACCGGACACTTCTTTGTCGTTCCGGCAATCTCCACCTCGATCTCTTCAACCGTCCGCTCCGCGATGAACCGGTGGACGGAAGGTATGCAGCGGATGCCCAGCGTCCCGAGCTCCATGGCCATCAGTTCAGCGATCTTCGTGCTCGTCTCCGGTAGGCAGATCACCCGGATCAGGTAGCCCGGCCGGCCTTTCTTCATGACGATGGGGATTGCGCTTGCATCCCTTGCGCCGGCATCCATGAACCGGGCGATCGCGTGGGCGATCACCTCGCCGCTCACATCGTCAACATTCGTTTCGAGGATATCGACCGTGTCCTCAGGGTTCCCACTATTGGTGCCTGTTGTCTCTACAACCATCGCACGTAACACGTTGGGCGCATGGGCCGGGTCCCGGGTCCCGGCCCCGTAACCGAGGGCTTTGATGGTGTATGCCGGTAACTCACCGGGAGCACCCGCGGCTGCCTGGAACTCGGCCAGGAGTGCAGCACCGGTGGGGGTGCAGAGCTCCCCCGCGTGTACCCCGGAGATCGTGGAGAGATTCGCATGCCGGAGGATTGCCGCTGTTGCCGGTGCAGGGATGGGGAAGGTGCCATGGGATCCGGTGCCGGTTCCATGACCGAGCGTAACTGGCAGGATATGGACCCGGTCGATACCAAGAGTGTGGAGAGCGGTGCAGGCCCCGACGATATCCGCGATTGCATCATCGGCCCCGATTTCGTGGAAGTGGACGTGGCCGCCATGTACCTCTTCCTCTGCGGCATTGATCCGTTCGAAGACCCGCCGGGCCATCGCCAGCGCCGGGACATGGGGAGCGGCAGTATCGAGACGCTCCAGCACCTCTGATAGTGTGCGATGAACAGGCAGGGCTTTCGTCTCGATCCGGAGTGCCTGGATCCCGGCCCGGGTCACGCGGGAGATCTTCGGCTCCGCTACCACGGCCTTCATCGCCCGCACGACGATATTACGGTCCGCCCCACAGTCCAGCAGGGCAGCGGTGATCATGTCTCCCGCTGCACCGTGGAAAGGGTCGAGAATGAGGACTCTCATTATCAGTACTTATAAATCCCTGCGTATATGACCTTTAAGGTAATGCCAGAAGTGCAATTGAGGGTGGATTCCGCGTACCCCGGCGACCAGGGCGGCGGAAAGGCCCGGCTGGATCCCGAGACAATGCTCGCACTCAAGATCTCGCCCGGCGATCTGGTCGCGATCGAAGGGAAGCGGAAGACCGTTGCCAAGGTCTGGCGGTCGCTTGTCGAGGACTGGAACCAGAAGAAGGTTCGGATCGACAACTTCACCCGCCTCAATGCCGGTGCCAGCATCAACGACACGGTCCGGGTCGCAAAGATCGCAGACGAGATCGAGGCAAGGCGGGTGGTGCTTGCACCCCCGGAGGACCTCCCGAAGAAGATCCCGATCGCAAACAACCCGCACGTTGTCAACGGCCTTATCGACTTTCCGGTGGTGAAGAACGACACCGTCCCGGTGATGCTCGGCCTGCCCTTCATCCAGCCGCAGATCGTTGGCTTCAAGGTCGTTGAGATCGAGCCCGAGGAAGCGGTGATCATCACCAAGAATACCTCGATCGAGTTCTCGGACAAACCCGCGGCAGGGTTCGAGGGTGTCAAGCGCTTCTCGTACGAAGATATCGGGGGGCTCAAGGACGAGCTCCAGCGGCTCCGGGAGACCATCGAGCTCCCGCTCCGGCACCCGGAACTCTTCCAGAAGCTCGGGATCGAGCCGCCCAAAGGGGTTCTCCTGTACGGCCCGCCCGGCACGGGCAAGACCCTGATCGCTAAGGCCGTTGCAAGCGAGAGCGGTGCGCACTTCATCTCGATTGCCGGTCCGGAAGTCATTTCGAAATATTACGGGGAAAGCGAGCAGCGGCTCCGCGAGGTCTTCGAGGAAGCCCGCGAGAACGCGCCCTCCATCATCTTCATCGATGAACTCGACTCCATCGCTCCCCGGCGCGAGGAAGTGACAGGAGAAGTCGAGCGCCGGGTCGTGGCCCAGCTCCTCACCATGATGGACGGCCTTGAAGAGCGCGGGCAGGTCGTTGTCATCGGCGCAACGAACCGTGTTGATGCCATCGATGCAGCGCTCAGGAGGCCCGGCCGGTTTGACCGCGAGATCGAGATCGGCGTGCCGGGTGAGCCCGACCGGATCGAGATCATGAAAATTCATACCCGGGGCATGCCCCTTGCAGAGGATGTCAGCCTTGACGTCCTCGCCCAGCAGACCCATGGGTTTGTCGGGGCGGACCTTGCAGCCCTTGCCCGCGAGGCGGCAATCCGTGCCCTCCGGCGCTACCTGCCTGAGCTCGACCTTGATGCAGAGGAGATCCCCGAGGAGGTGCTTGACAAGCTCAAGGTTCTGGCAAGCGACTTCCGGAGCGCCCAGCGTGATGTGGGCCCGAGCGCCATGCGCGAAGTGATGCTCGAGGTTTCGCACGTGGGCTGGCAGAACGTTGGGGGCCTCGATTCTGCAAAGACCGAGGTGAGGGAAGCCATCGAGCTCCCGCTCACCGACCACCAGAAGTTCGAGGATCTTGGCATCGAACCCCCGCGGGGAATCCTCCTGTACGGTCCGCCCGGCACGGGTAAGACCCTGATCGCGAAGGCTGTTGCAAGCGAGAGCGGTGCAAACTTCATCCCGGTCCGCGGCCCCCAGCTCCTCTCCAAGTGGGTGGGTGAGAGCGAACGGGCTGTCCGCGAGGTCTTCAAGAAGGCCCGGCAGGTCTCCCCCTCCATCATCTTCTTTGACGAGATCGATGCCCTTGCCCCGGCCCGTGGCACGAGCAGCGATTCGCATGTAAGCGACAATGTCCTCAACCAGATCCTGACCGAGATGGACGGGATGGAAGAGCTGAAAGATGTCGTTGTCATGGGCGCAACCAACCGCCCGGACATCGTTGATCCCGCCCTCCTTCGCGCAGGCCGGTTCGACCGCCTTGTCTATATCGGTGAGCCCGGCATTGAGGACCGGAAGAAGATCATCCGGATTCACACGCGGTTCATGCCCATCGAAGGTTCGGCGCTCGATGAGGTCGTGCAGATGACCGCCGGATTCAACGAGGACGCACTTGGCGAACTCATCGAGAAAATCGGGAGAGAAAAAGACGTCTCTGTTGCAGATTTTAAGGCAGCAACCACCCCGGTTACCGGTGATGGAGCGGGGCTTCCTGCCGGCCTGAGACGGAAGCGCATCCTGGAGATGCTCTCCGACAAGAAACTGGTCCTTTCTGATCCTGCCCGCGACAAGCTGGCCGCAGACCTTGCCGGTGCAACGGAAGGGTTCGTGGGTTCGGACCTTGAGTCGCTCTGCCGTGAAGCCGGGATGCTCGCCCTCCGGGAAGGAGTCGTCACCGTGGCAAGGAAATATTTCGATGAGGCCCAGAAGAAAGTGCACCCGACGATGAACGAGAACCTCCGGCAATACTACGACAAGATCCAGCAGCACTTCAAGGGCGGGCTCCCCAAGCAGGTCCAGCCGCCGGAATACCAGTAATTTTTTCATTTTCAATATTTCCCAATTTTCTTTTCAAAAATATTAGACAGTCAAGGATCCGAAGGCTCCCCTCGACTGAGGAGATCCCACCCCTGCCGGAAGTGTAATCTCCGTCGGAGAATAATCCTCATGGGAATCCCTCCGCACCCCGAATGGCCCATTCTCAAATCAGGCGTATTTTTCCGATCGGGGGCCATTTTGACCCCTCTTGATCCAGCCGGTATTTTTCAGGAACCATGAAATTGACGTATTCGACCGGATTACCAGTCATAAACTTCCGGAAACGTTTATTTTCGCCTCCGATTTTGGTGATTTTACAACGGTAGGTCGAAAATGCGCTAATAGAACCCTAACAGATCGCGAAAGTCGCCTGCGATCGGGCTATGGGGGGGTGTTTTGGCGGCCGGATCGAGCGATCGGGTGGCCGGAGAATTTCCAGCAGAAAAATTATCGGAACATCCTGAATAATTACCCGCTCACGAGCATCGCCACACCGATCAGGACAAGCAGCCCGGCAAAGAGGATCTGCAGGTTCCTGCCGGAACACGCGTGCGCAAACCGGACACCGACCCGGGCGAACGGGATGGTTGTTGCGGCAAGGACTGCGAACGCGACAAGGTCAACGTACCCGATCGAGTACGGCGGCAGTCCGCTCACACCGATCCCGTTGACCATGTACGCAATCATGGCCCCTGCGGAAGAGAAGATGAGGCAGGCCGAGGAGGTCCCTACCGCCCGGTGAATCGGGTACCTGAGCATGATGACAAGGATCGGTACCAGAAGGGCCCCTCCCCCAAGTCCCGTCAGTCCCGAGAGGATGCCGATGAAAAACCCGATCAGGAGATACTGGCCGGTGGTCCCATGGGGCTCGCAGACCGTGCAGTCGCGGATATGCCAGACCATCCGGACTGCCATGATCAGAAGGAAGATGGCAAAGAAAACCCGGAGCAGAAGGCCCGGCAGGTGAGCTGCAAGCGTTCCCCCAAGAAGGCCCCCGAAGACCGCGGCACAGCCCATTGGCACGGCCGCCCGCCAGTCCACCACCCCGTGTTTCTGGTGGGCGAGCGCGCCACTGATCATGGTGGGGATGATCACGGCAAGCGAGGTGCCAAAGGCGATCCGTGTTGCAAGCGTGGCGTCCATGCCGCCGGCAGAATAGAGCCAGAACTGGACCGGTGTCATCAGGGACCCACCCCCGACACCAAAGAGCCCCGACTCCGTTCCGGCGATAATTCCTGTTACCGTGAGGCAGGCATACTGGAAGAGGGGATCCATGAAGGGCACCGGATGTGTTGCAGAATTATTATCTCCCGGGTGTCAATAGACTAACGGGAAACACAGAATGGGAAAACCGGCCCTCTTGATCATCGATATGCAGAACGATTTCGTTTGTGAGGACAGCCCGTACCGGGTTGCGGGGGCGACAGCCGTTGTCCCGAAGATCCAGGCAGTTCTTGCAGAATTCCGGAAAAGGAACCTTCCCGTCTTTCATATCCTCCGTATCCATCGCCCGGACGGCTCCGATGTGGAGATCATCCGGCAGGAGAAATTTAAAAAGGTGCCCTTTGCGGTTGCCGGCACACATGGAGCAGCAATCATCGATGAACTGGTACCGCGGGAAGGAGAGTACATTCTCACAAAGACACGGATGAGTGCGTTCATCGGCACGGAGCTTGACCTGATACTTCGGACGCTCGGCATCACGAGTGTCGTTGTCACCGGGATCCAGACGCCAAACTGCATACGGACAACGGTCTTCGACGCGATCGCATACAATTACCCGGCCATAATAGTCGATGATGCGGTGGGTGCGGCGACAGAAGAGATCCACCGGGCCAACTTGCGTGACATGGAGAATATCGGCGTCCGTGTTGTCAAAAGTACCGACATACCAGAGCTGATTGGCTGAAAAAAGAACAATGGGTTTAGAAGATTGAGGGCGCCGGATTCTTATTCGCAGTAAATATCACTGGCCCATTCTTCGATGATCTTTCTCGGGGGCCGGCCGCCCCGGTGGTGTCGGTGCTGCTGGGAGGAGCGGGCGCATCCCCCCTCATCCTCACCTGCCTCGTTGTCCTCAGGTTTTCCTCCCGGTTGGGCGGGCGTCTCTTCCTGCTGCGGCCGCGGGGGATGATCCCTCCGGAAGTGGTGGCGCTGCCCTCCCGGGTGACGGCCCTGTGACGGGGCACGGTCCCTGCGGTCATGCCGTCGCCGCTGCCCGGACTGCTGCTGGCCCGGCTTCTGTTGCGCCTGAGGATCCGCCTGCCGCGATCCTGCTGACTGCTGCTGCGGGGCATCCGGGCGGGATTCTGTCTTCTGTGACTGGGTTGTCTCTTCCGCCATGATTGTCCGGCAGATACATCGGGCCAGAGAGAAGAAATAGTTTGGCATCGCTGCCCGCTCTGCTGCTTTCACGGGGAAACGGAGAACAGATAATGAACAACTATATACATCAGCACCCAATTTTGTAAAAGCGGACGTTATTGTATGTCCAATGTTACCACTCTCCTGGATGCAAAGAGCGTTCCCGAAGCCAAGGCTGCACTCATCTGCCCGTCGCGGAACGAGACGTACAGCTACAAGATGTTACGGGACGAGATGAACCGGGTCGGCGCAGGCCTCCGCTCGCTCGGGATCAGGAAAAGCGACCGGGTCTGCATCTACCTTGACAGTTCCCCCGAATACCTGATCAGCTACTTTGCGATCTGGAGGATTGGTGCTGTTGCAGTACCGACTAATATCGTTTATCGCGGGGAAGAGCTCCTGCATGTCCTGAATGATGCCGGTGCAATCGCGGTCATCACGGACCGGCAGGATGCCCCGGTCATTGCCGGGATACGGAAGAACGCACCCAACCTTGTCCATGTCATCTGTATCGGGGGAGCCTGCGATGGCACGGTTGCCTGGGAGTCATTCCCCCCCGCCCCCGCGAACATGCGGGCCGAGAACTGCTCGACAGAGGATATCTGCCATATCCAGTACACAGCCGGGACAACCGGAAGGCCGAAAGGTGCGATGCTCACGCATGGCAACTGGATGACTGCACTCGATACGGAACGGGACGCGCTCCGGCTCCGCCCGGTTGATACCTACCTTGGCATCTATCCCATGGGGCATGTCGGGCTCTCGTGGGGTCTTTCGGTGATACGGGCCGGCGGCACCTATGTCATGATGGAGCGGTTCGATCTCGAACGGTATCTCTCTCTTGCGTCATTGTACGAGGTGACGATTCTTGCCGGCATGCCCCCGGTCATCCATTCGCTCGTCCATGCAGCGCCCGGGACCGAGGAGCGGCTCCGCCATGCCCGCGTGATGATCTCAGGGGGCGGGGGGCTCCTCCCCTCTGTCTGGGAAGCATTTGACAAGCGCTACCATATCCCGGTTGCAAACTCCTACGGGCTCTCCGAGACGATTGTCATCGGTTCCGGGACAACAACGCTGCCCGAGTATCCCCACCTTACCAAGAATTTTACGAGTGTCGGCGTCGCGGTCGGGTACACGGAGATCAAGATCGTGGATACGGGTGATCCGGAGAAAGAACTGCCGCACGGCGAGAGCGGGGAGATCGCCCTTCGCGGGCCTGCCGTTGCGAAGGGGTACTGGAACCTGCCCGATGCTACAAGGGATGTGTTCCGGCCGGACGGCTGGTTCCTGACCGGCGACATCGGAAACCTGGACGCAGACGGGATCCTCTGCATCACCGACCGGAAAAAGGACATGATCATCATGTCGGGCTGGAAGATTTACCCGACTGAGGTAGAGAACGTGATCGTCCGTCACCCGGCCGTTGCGGATGTCGCGGTCTTCGGTGTACCGGATGAACGGAAAGGGGAGTTTGCGGTTGCAGCAGTTGTTCTCCGGCCCGGGATGAGCCTGGGCCAGGCAGAGTTCGATGTCTTTTGCCGGGAACGCGTGGCAGGGTACAAGGTCCCGCGGAAACTGCTGATCGTTGAATCGCTCCCGCGGGTCCACGGCTGGAAACTCCTGAGGAGGGACCTCCGGCAAAAGTTCGGCGGATCGGGCGTATAATCCGATTTGGCGTGATATTCTGCGACAAAACGCCCCGAAAGCCCACAAACTTTTTAACCAGCAATTCAATAATACTGTCCGGTGCAACCCCCGATGGCAGCCCCGACTGACACGAGAAGCCGTATCCAGGATATTGCCATTACCGGAAGGTCGAAGAAGCGGACAACCGGCATTGTCGGCCTGAACCTGCTCCTAGACGGCGGCTTTCCCGAGGGGACTCTTGTCATGATCTACGGTACGCCGGTTGCCGGGCTCGACCTTGCCGCCCTCCAGTTCTGGAAGGCCGAGGGCGGGGAGGAAGGTACGTACTTCATGAACGATGGCGATGTTGACATCGACATGATTGATGCAGCCGATCTTCATCCCGAGATGTACCTGCCGCAGATGGCGGGAGGCCGGATCGTGGTGGATTCGCTTTCAGCTATCATCCTGAAGTACGGGATTGACGTGGCGCTCAAGTTCCTCAGGCTCGCCCGCGAGGATATGAAGAAACGCGGGGCAAACCTGATGTTCATTGTTTTTACCGGCATCCACTCGCCCATGGAGATGACCCGGCTGATGCGTGCAGCCGATGTGGTCATCGAGTTCCGGAACAGCGTCCAGCAGGCGGAGATCGAGCGGACACTTGCAGTCCAGAAGATCCGGGACGCGGCAGCCCCCCAGCGGCTCCTGCCGTTCATCATCACCGATAAGGGTATCGAGGCCTCGACCACGTCAAGAGTGGTGTGAGGATAAACCGGTATCCCGGGCATTCTTTTTTTAGGAAAAAGGGTTATCCCATTCTCACCGGAAACGGGTAGTTCTGGTCGATCACGGTATACTGATCGCCAGATGTCATTACGAGTACAACAATTACCCGGTCGGTACCAAGCGTCCCCATCTGCGTGATGCTGGTGCCTACCACCGGATTGTCCCGGAACTGCTGTTCCGTAACACAGTCCGATCGGATCATCGTCACCGTCATCCGCTGTACCATACCGTTCCCAAGGCCGCCATCAAACCGTACCGTGATGGTCGGTTCGTCGGTGATCGTGTTCCGGTCTACCGTGATACTGACATCTTCGTACGCCGGGAGTGTCTGCCGGGGACCGGGCGTCAGCGAGCAGGCGGTTGCTGAGGTTAGGGGCAGGGGTGTTACGATGGTCTGGGATGTAGCGGGAGTCGTGCTGTCTGCGGATGGGTGAATGCAGCCGGCAAAGACCAGGAAAAGAACGACAAGAACGGGAAGGGCAAACCGATAGCGAGCTTGCATGACAGATAATCCCACCCTGAAATGGTTAAGTTTTATGCGAGAACCGGAAGGTACCAGGAACGTCAGAGCGCCAGCCGCACTTCCTTTGCAGCTTCGCACATGTTCTTGAGCTTCCAGTAGGCAGCTTCGCGGGTCCGCATCCGCATACCGCAGTCGGGATCGATGAGAAGGATCTTCGGGTCGAAATATTCAACGGCCTTCTCGATCCGTTTCCGGATCTCCGGCACGGTCTCGACCGTATCGGTTGTCGAGTCCACGCAGCCGTACCCGAGCATCTTGCCGGTCAGGTCCCGGCGCGAGAGGATGTCGAGGTTTGCCTGGTTCTTCGAGAACTCGAAGTCAAAGACACCCACGTTGTATTTCAGGATCTCGTCGATAACATTGGCGATGTTCCCGCAGACATGCATGCAGACCGGGATCCGCACGGACGATGCGATCATCTCCACGGCCTGCTTTCCGGTAGCAAGGTCGGCGACACCGGTCGAGAGGATCGGCTCATCGATCTGGAGCACCGCAGCCCCGGCTGCCTCGAGGCTCCGGGCCTCGACAACAAGCGCAGCGGCAAGGTCGAGTGCCAGTTCTTCCTTGTTCCGGTACATCGGGGTGCTGATATGGAGGCCGTGGGCGAGCGTTGACGGGCCGGTAACGATCCCCTTTACTTTCGGGAACTTCGAGATCGCGTATTTGGTATCCGTCACGGTGATCGCGGAAGCAGCAGGCTGGATCTTCCCGACAACTTCCTGCCCCTTAATGCCCGGAAGCTTGCCCGCAAACGCACCGATCATGTCGCCCCGGACCTGACCGTCAGAGATGATATCGATGCCGGCCCCTATCATGTCGGTAACGGCCGTCTCGACGGCACTACCCAGCGGGTCGAAGAGGCTCTTGAAGCCGCCTGCCTTGACCACCGGATAACTGCCAACAACCGTGGTTGCGAGCACTTTGTTGATGAAATATGCCTTGGACATGGGAAACGGCTCCGATCGTACAGATCGATTGACCCGGAAGGAAAAATAGTTCGTGGTCGGGTGTTACGGCACGAGCCGGTGCATGTCCCGGGGGAAGAGAACCGCCTCGCGCACGTTAGAGAGCCCGAGCATGGTCATGACCAGCCGATCGGCTCCAAGACCCCAGCCAGCATGGGGGGGTATGCCGTACCGGAACGGCTTGAGGTAGAACTCGAAGCTCTCGGGATTGAGACCCTTCTGTTTGATCTGCTGCACGAGCCGGTCATACCGGTGCTCACGCTGGGCGCCGCTCGAGAGCTCCATCCGCGGGTGCATCATGTCGAACGCCTTACAGATCGAGGGGTCGTTCTCGTACTGCATGGCATAATAGGGCCGGATCTCGGATGGCCAGTCAACAATGAAATAGTGACCGCCCATCTCGGCACCGATCGCCCGTTCTGCTGCCGGGCTGATGTCGTCGCCGTACTTGATCGGCTCTTCGATTCCCTTCTTTGCAATCTCGATGGCCTCCGCGTACGGGAGCCGGGGGAAACCGGCCTTCGGGACAGCAAAGTCCTCGACACCGATGTTGGCGATCTGGGCGCTGCAGGTCTTCTCTACGTACCCGTAGGTGTGGATGATGAGGTTCTCAAGGATGCGCATGACCTCGAGATGGTCGGCAAACGAGACCTCGATATCGATCGAGGTAGCCTCGTTGAGGTGCTTTGTCGTTGCATGCTCCTCGGCACGGAAGATCGGGCCAATCTCGTACACCTTCTCGCAACCTGCTGCCATCATCATCTGCTTGTAGAGCTGCGGGCTCTGGTTGAGGAAGGCCTCCTTGTCGAAGTAGGCGATCGGGAAGAGCTCGGTGCCTCCTTCTGTTGCCGCCGCCACGATCTTGGGCGTGGTTATGGCGGTGAATCCTGCGTCGTGGAGGAACTGGTTGATTGCATAGCACGCAGCGCTTCGGATCTCGAAGACCGCAGCAACACGGGGCCGCCGCACGTCGAGGAACCGTGCATCGAGCCGGGTGTCGAGCTCGGCCGGGACCTTCTCGGAGACATCGAGCGGGAGGGGGGTTTCGGCAAGGCTGATGATCTCGATCGATTCCGGGACAAGCTCGCGGCCGCCGGGCGCCTTGTCGATGGCCTTGACCGGGCCGCTGACCCGGACAACCGATTCCCGGGAGACTGCCTTGACCGCGGCAAGGACCTGTTCGGATACTTTCTTCTTCGGGATGGTCACCTGGATGATGCCGGTCCGGTCGCGGATCAGCATGAAGGCGAGTCCGCCGAGATCCCTGACCTCGTGGACCCAGCCGGCGATCTCGGCGGAACCGGATGCGGGGGTGACCTGTGCAATGGGCGTGCGCATCAAAATCCTATAACAATGGGCATCGGGAGGTAATGATGTTATTGTGGGTTCGGGGCTCAATCAGAAGTCAGGGATGGTTTTTCCTTTTCGTGGGTAACCGGACGCAGGAAACGAGAAGGATCTGCCTGGGATCTGACGAATCTGTCAAAAATCATCTCCTTCTCCTATGCCTACCAGTCAAATTCCATAACCCATATATTATTCAAAGAACCCCACTTAGGTGAAGAATCATGACAGAACCAGAAAAATCCAAGGAGCCGCAGGGCACGAAGGGCTGGAGTACCGGCACCAAGGCGCTGGTCGGCATCGTTGTACTCATCCTTGTCCTTGCCACGCTTGCGGTCTTTACCCTGACCGTTGTGGTTATGGGATCGCTTACCGGGAGTTCTCTCCCCTACACGACGAATTACCGCGTCACCCTGCCGGATGGCGAACCGGTGACGATCGGGAACAGCCGCATCCTTGTCGCCTCCTATGACAACGAACTGTTCTGTGATGTTGACGGAACAAAGGAGAAACTCGTTGTCGGCCAGCAGCGCGTCATCGGCCCCGGGCACGCAAAGGTAACGGTGATGGGTCTCCCGGTCATCGAGACGGATTTCCAGATCACCCTCACCTATCTTGGCTCAACCGGGAAAAATGCGAACTTCGATATGAGTGTCAAAACATCGACACAGGTGCCGGAGATGGTGATCCGGCATATCATCCCCTCCAGCATGAATGCCCAGCCGGTATAATATCTATCCTCTCTTCTTTTTCCGGTTTTCCCGGTTACGGTACGACCTCGCGGTTAATGACGGCTGACTCTCTCCGCGATGCCCGATTTACTGTATAACGACTGATAACAACGGGAAGATCCTAGTATAAAACCACAAACATAATGCAGGATCCCCTCGCACATTCTCCTTCATGAAAGTAAAGAGACTGCACAATGGGATAAGCAGGCAATTGCCTCTTGTTTTTCTGTTCGTGTTCCTGGCATTCTCATTCCTGAGTCCGGCAGGGGCAGCCGAACCAGCGAAGGCCGGGCCATTCTTCACACCGGTCGAGATCAATACGACCAATACCTCCCTGGATCCGGCTGCCCTTCCCCCGGAGTTCCGGGAAACCCGGGAGCAGGTAGTTGTCAAATCCGAGCTGAACGAGACCGTTCTTGCAGCCCCCAAAGGGGAGATGGCCGCCGGCCCGCGGTCTATTGGTTTCTCGTTCGATCCCCTGGTGATGGCAGCAGCAGTAATTGCCATCGTGGTTATCGGGGCCGGAATTCTGTATTACCGGCGGAAAAATTGCGATCAGGAAGAGAAAGTATAATCCTGCAGCACAATCAGTTATCCTGAAGGCAAACCCATGGTTTTTCCCCCGGCACTCAAGAAACAACAAGTGCTCATAGCACTGGCAGTCGGTCTCTTTGCACTGTTTGCGCTCTGGCTCCGGCTCGTCCCCCTGCTCTCAATAGGACACAGCGACCTCATCAGGATGGTTGCCATGGACGATCCGTTTTACAACCTCCGTCAGACGGAGTCGCTGCTTGCCAACTCCCTGCAGTATGGCTGGTTCGATGCCATGACCCACTATCCGTTCGGGACAAGCATCTACTGGGGACCGGTATTCCCGACCATCATCGCCCTCTTCTGCCTGGTAACCGGTTCGGCAACACGCCCGGAGATCATCGGCACCGCTCTCCTGGTGACCCCATTGCTTGCGGCTGCCACGGTGGTCCTGATGTACTATGTGGGCAGGGCATTTGGCGACTGGAAGACCGGTGTTCTGGCATCGGGGTTCTCTGCCATTATTGCCGGGCAGTTCTTCACCGTCTCGATGTATGGTTACATCGACCACCATATTGCCGAAGTGTTCTTCTCAACACTCTTCTGCCTGCTGTACACCGGTGCGGTACTGTCGGCGAAAGGTGCAGATATCGATATCCGGGACGTGAAGACCTGGGGGAAAACCGCGGGCCTCGCCGGTCTTGCCGGGGTCGGATATCTCCTCGGCCTCTTCACTATGCCGACAATGATCCTGTTTGCCCTGATTGTCGGCCTTTTCACGCTCACCCAGTTCGTTGTTGATGCTTTCCGGAACCGCACCAGCGAGTATCTCGTTGTCATCAACGGGACGGTCTTTCTCACTGCAATAGCCGGGCTCCTGCTGTTCGGGCTGAAAGACCCGGGAATGGGTCTCTCAACGTATTCCATCGGGCATATCTACGCGTATCTCACCCTGATCGTCGGAACAGGAGTGTTGTACGGTCTTGCCTGGCTCCTCAAAGGAAAAAACCCGTGGTATTACCCGGCCACCCTTGCGGGGTGCGCATGTCTGGTCCTTGTCCTCCTCTCCCTGCTGTTACCCGAAGTCTTCACCATGTTCATCAACGCCGTTGAACAGTTCTTCGGGCAGCAGGCGGTTACCGAGACCGTCGAGGAGGCCATGGGCTGGTCGGAGGGTAAAGCCTGGCTGACATACCATTACGGTCTCATCCTGTTTGCCGGGGGAGTTCTTGTGATGCTGTACAACAACTGGATCGATGAGCACCCCCATCAGGTCTTTGCCCTTGTCTGGTCGCTGGTCATGCTCATCTCCACCTGGCAGCATATGCGGTACGAGTATTATCTGGCCATCACCATCGCCCTCATGGCAGCGGTCTGTGTCGCATTCGTTGTGGAAAAGGGGATGCCGGTGATCTCCCCGTTTGTACGGCGGACCAGATCCGAGCATTCCCCGGCAGTATCCGCCAGCATTGAGAAGGAGAAAGCCGGCAAGGGAAAGAAGAAATCTTCCCGGGGATCCAAAAAGCGTACCGCAGCACGCTCCGGAACGGACGCGGTCCTGATTGGGCTGGTTATCGCCACCGCTCTTGTTGCGGCCCTGTTCTGCTATTCTTCCGTTTCCACGAATTACTCGGTCGTCTCTGCCCGGGGGGACAACCTCATCCCCGACTGGCGGGAATCGCTTGATTGGCTGGGGAACAACACCCCAGATACGGGTGTCGACTACCTGAAGATATACGATCAGAAGACCTTTGCCTATCCTGAACAGTCGTACGGTGTCATGACCTGGTGGGATTACGGCCACATGATCACGTTTATCGCAAAGCGGATCCCGAACGCCAACCCGTTCCAGCAGGGAGTGGCCGGACCCGACGGGGCGGCGGCGTTCTTTGTGTCAACATCGGAGTCCGGTGCCAGCAGGATCCTTGACAACCTGCATACGCGCTATGTCATCACCGACAGCCTGATGGATACCGCGAAATTCCCGCCTATGGCAACGTGGTACAACTCCTCGGTTAAGGAAAGCCCCTACATGGAATACCTGTACGTCCCCGGAGCCGAAGGGTCCGGCATGGTAGAGGCCCGGCTCATCTATACGCCCCTGTACTATCACACTATGGTATCGCGCCTCCACAACCTTGACGGCTCCATGGTGCAGCCGGCGCGTATTCTCTATATCGAATATTCCGACCCGGGCATCACCGGCCTGTCGTTCCCGCTCATCGTGAATGCAGAAGAGATGGATACCGCGAATGCCACTGAACGAGCCCGGACCTTCAACAGCCAGGCCCGGCCCGGCTACCATGCAAAGCTGATCAGTGTCTCACTCCTCTCCCCGGCCGATACGGTACCTGCGCTGCAGCACTACCGCCTTGTCCACGAATCTCCTACCAACAGCCTGGCATCGGATTCTGCTGACCTGAAGTTTGTCAAGACCTTCGAATATGTGAAGGGTGCGCATATCCGGGGAGACGGGATTATTGCGGTACCCCTGATCACGAATACCGGCAGGACCTTTACGTATTACCAGGAGAGCACGGACGGGGAATTCATTGTGCCGTATTCGACAACTGGTAACGAGTATGACGTCAGGGCCACCGGAAAATACCAGATTATCGCAACCGGCCGGGAATTCGATGTCCCGGAATCGGCAGTCATTGAGGGACTCACCATTCATTAACCGGGGTCTGGACAGATCCCTGCCCCCCTTACCCCCTTTATTGAGAATATGAAACGAGCTCCCGGCCCCTTGCTCTGTATTCTCGCGGATCGCGTTGTCGTGGAAAACAGGACGGGCACGGGATTTTTTATACGGTTCTCCTTAGTTCTTTCCTTCCGGGCCCGTAACCCTCTCATTACACGATGACTTACGGAGCATCTGGAAAATGATGGACCCCACGGCCAGCATCGAGACCCCGATGATCAGGTACACGATGAGGCTGAAGTTCTCTTTGATAATAGGCAGGCCCCCGAAGAAGAATCCAACAAGAGTGAATGCGAGGACCCAGAGGACCGCTCCAACGATATTGTAGGTGAGGAACCAGCGATAGCTCATTTTGCCCACGCCGGCAAGGAACGGGGCGAAGGTCCGGATAAAGGGGACGAACCGGGCGATCACGATGGTGATACCGCCATACCGTGCAAAGTATTCACGCGTCTTGTCAAGGTGCTCGGCCCGGACGAAACTGCACTTCATGTCCAGGACTTTCATGCCGGTTGTGTGCCCGATCCAGTAATTCACGGTGTCCCCGAGGATTGCCGCGGCGAGGAGGACAACGATCAGGACCTCGATGTTGAGGTAACCGGCCCCGGCGAGGGTTCCTGCAACGAAAAGCAGGGAGTCGCCAGGAAGGTACGGCGTTACCACGAGGCCTGTCTCGCAGAAGATGATGGCAAACAGGATCGGGAATGTCCAGAAACCATAACTCTCGATGATCCCCGGAAGGTATTTGTCGATGTGTAACACGAGGTCGAGGAAAACAAACGGCAGATCCATTTCCATTATGTTTGGCCCGGCAGACAATAAATGATCTATTATCTGATTAACGAGCATGCGTTTTCCGGGCAGTGTCCTGCAGGGAGTACAAGGGGGGAAGGGCCACTATTTTAGGATTGGCTGCCAACGGGTAATGGAGCGTTTGGGGAAGCAGATGGGTATTGACAGCGACGTTGAGATAGAAATGTACGGGCGCATGATGATTGCGCTTGGTGCGATCGAGGACTGCCGGGAATTTGCCGCATTTATTCCGGAGGTCCGGACCAATATGGCGTATGCCAGTCCGGGAGCAAAAACCCCTGCCGATGTGCTGGCAATTGAGGGGCGGATCACGGTTGTCGGAGGGATGCCCCACGCTGCCGGGCGGCCGCGGTTCGGGGCATCGGGCCACCTAGCCCGGTTTGTTCTGGGGATCATGCAGGATCACCCGGAGATCCGGGTGGCAATCAATTTCTCCTCTCCTCCGGATCTTATCCAGTGGCTTGAGTGGTACTGCAGGCAGAAGGACTGGCCGTTTGCTGTGATTGACCGGTCTGAAGAGTCCACAGGGGGGCGGAATATCGAGGGGTCAACGATGTCATGGAAAGCTGCAGAAGCGATCAGGAAAACCGGTGATCGTGCCCCGAAGATCATCTGCGACCGGGGGGATTTCGGGAAGGAGCCAGTCAGCGTGATCGTTGGCCCGGAGCCGATCAGCACGGTAACGGAACTCCTGTCAATCGTCCGTGAATATTCCCGCCGCTGATGCAGGCTCCCGAAGCTCTAACGACGGGCTGAACCGGAATACCTTACACCTCATCGTATTAAACAAATCCTTTTTTATAGTCTGCACATACACCTTTCCACATCTCAGGAGAGGGATCTGACCTCATGGAACTGGATGAACTCACCATCAGCAGGGCAATTCTTGCCTCGCAGACGAATGTGCTTATCAATCACTTGGAACTCGATGCTGCGGTGGTTGGTGGCGGGCCGGCCGGGCTTACCTGTGCAGCGCTCATAGCCGGGCAGGGAAAAAAAGTCGGAGTCATTGAGAAGAAACTCTCGGTTGGCGGCGGGATGTGGGGTGGCGGGATGATGTTCCCCCGGATCGTAGTGCAGGAAGAAGCACGCCGCCTCCTCGACCTCTTCGGCATCCGGTACACTCCCTTTGAGAGCGGCTATTATGTTGCCCGGTCAGTGGAGGCGGTATCCAAGCTTACCGCAGCAGCCTGCGATGCCGGGGTCGAGTTCTTCAACCTCATGTCGGTGGAGGATGTCATGATCAAAGCCGACAAGCGAATCAGCGGGCTGGTCATCAACTGGACAGCAGTCGAGATGGGAAAGCTCCATGTCGATCCGCTGGTGATGGGTTCCCGTTATACTGTTGATGCCACCGGTCACGATGCAGTCGTGGCCCGTCTTGTCGAGAAGAAAGGTGGAGACATCCGGGTGAAAGGCGAAGGTTTTATGTGGGCTGACCGGGCCGAGACAAACATCCTGAACCATACAAAGGAGATATTCCCCGGACTCGTGGTTGCCGGTATGGCGGCGAATGCGGTTGCCGGCGAGAGCCGGATGGGGCCGGTCTTTGGCGGGATGTTTCTGTCGGGAGAACGTGCAGCACAGATCGTTCTCCGGGAAATGAAAGCATAACAATTCCCACTTTATCGCCACGCATTATCACGGTTGCATTTAACGGGATTCCCGTATTGCCTCTCAAGTGAAACAGTAGTTTTTCCATTCGTAAGAAAAAATGATATTTATACAGGGAGACAATAAGGAATAAAGTGGTTTTCATGAAGCATGAGAATGAACCAACGTATTCCTTTGTCATTCTTACGTTCGTCCTTATCCTCATCGATACCATCCTTGCATGGCTTTCCGTTACGGTGTTTCCAACCGTCGGGGGTGGGGTGATCTCGTGGGTGTTCATCGCCGTTGCCTTCATGATCCTCTTCACCCTCTGGTTCGGGGGGTACGGTGCGATCGCGGCCTATGTCGGGACCCTTGTCGGTTCAGGCCTGCTGGTGTCCGAGACCCTTGTCCACAACCCCCTCATCGCGCTCCTCTGGGCTGGTGCCGGCCTGCTCCAGGTCCTCATCCCGCTCGTTGCGGTCAGGAGTTTTGGGGTAGACCTGACCATGTCCAATCCGCGGGACTATACGTATGTTATTCTCTTTGCCGTCATCATCAACAACCTGGTTGGCGCTGCCTGGGCAGTCTTGACGCTCTCGCTCATCGAGACCGTATCGTTCACTACGGCATTTACTGCCTGGTTCATCGGCAATGGGGTGATCTGTATCCTGATCGTGCCCCTCTTCCTCAAACTCTTCACGCAGAGGGTACAGAAGAGCCGTCTGTTTGTAAAGACGTACTGGGATTAATCCTGGTTTTCAGACATCGGGGTTCTTCCGCCCCTTGTTTTTTAGGAAAAGAACCCCTGTACCAGCAGCAAAAGGGCTCCCCGTTCATGCAGAGGGTTCTGCCGGGGACCGTTCCATCTCCCTGAGCAGGATGGGAACCCCGACAACGGTTATGAAGAGGAAGAGGCTGATCCAGAGGCGGACGCCCAGGTACAGCAGGAACGCTGCCCAGAGAAGGGCAACGAGGGTAAGGCAGTAGAAGAGAAAGAGGGGACGGTTCTCCCTGCTGTTCCTTATTTCGATGAACCCGACAACCGGGTTGATTGCTGCAAGCGAAGCGAACAGGAGAATAAACTGGAACACCTCGCCCCGGTGTAGCAGAAAGACCGCCCAGAGTACGGCAACGAACAGGATCAGGTAGAAGATGATGCGCGTCCTCCGCTCTGGCGTACTCCCCGACAACGCCATATGGGTAGGATAGCCCTCCCACTATAAAAAAATAATTCATGGAATGCAATTGCAGGGACCAGCGAGCCCGGGAAATCAGCCGATGAGCCTCTCATCCGACGCCTGCCACTTGGGGGATACAATGCAGAGGAATACAAGGTCTTCGGTACCGCAATTGCGGATGAACTGGCGGGCCCCCGGGGGGATATACACGATCTGCCCTGCCCGTACGGACGCCTGTTCGTCTCCGATATGGATTTCCCCCTTTCCTTCAAGGATATAGTAGAGCTCCACCGACCGGTCCAATACATGGGGCAGCGTGGACTCTCCCGCTGGCACAATCGCATGGGCAATGCTGCACCCAAGGCCCGTGGCTTCCGGGACCTTATCGGGATGCAGAAGTTCGCACAAGAGAGAACGGTCGATCACGCGTTCATGGGAGCTGTCTGCAACACTTCGGATAAGCATGGAAATCTCTCTTCAGGATCTTGGGACACGCTGGTATATGGAGCCGTCGCAGCATTGCCGTGGATAGCTGGCACTGTCCCGTACCGTGCATCTTAATAGCCTCCTGCAGGTATCATTACTGTAGTGGTACTATGAAGATCATTGGTATCAATTCCAGCCCGAAAGGCGAGAAGAGCCAGACCCGCCGGCTCGTGATGGCGGTTCTCGAAAGCGCCCGGCAGGCGGGTGCGGACATTACGTTTGTCGATATCTGTGCTCTGGACATCCACTACTGCACTGCATGCGGAACCTGTTATGCAAAAGGAGAGTGCATCCATGACGACGATTTCCCTGCGCTTCTTGAAAAGATGTCAGACGCGGACGGGATTGTCCTCGGGTCGCCGAATTATATCAACGCAGTGACTGCCCAGCTCAAGACCATGCTCGACCGGATGGCAGACACGGTCCACTGCCAGGCATTTGCCGGCAAGTACGGGTGCGCTGTCTGCACCGCAGGTGGATCCTATGCAAACGAGGTTGCGGATTATATGAACATGGCCCTTGGCAATTACGGTGCAATGACCGTCGGGAAGGTTGCCGTGCACCTGGGCGCCGATCCGGCTGCCATTACCGGTGCGGAGAAAGAGTCAAAGGCGCTCGGAAAGAAGCTTGCCGAAGCGATAAAGACAAAGTGGTCCGATCCCGCACAGGAGAAGATTCTCTTTGAACGCAAAGAGTACTTCAAGCGTCTTGTATCCTTTAACAAGGACCTCTGGAAGCACGAGTACGATTACTGGAAAGCGGCAGGAGAACTGCCCTGAACTTTTTTTAAGAAGAGAACACCCGCATAGCACGGACACCCTGACCGTCTGAACGAACGGAAAAAAGACGGATATTGGTATTATTGAGCGGTCCGCGTCTTGATCATCTCGAGGGCTTCGAACGCTTCTTTCCTGACGGCAACGTTGTCGTCCGAGAGGAGCCCGGTCAGGTGGTCGACAGCCTTCTGGTCGCCAATCTCGCCCAGCAGGAGTGCGGCCCGCTTCCGGACATCGCTCTGCTCGTCCTTTAAGACCATGATAAGGGGCGTTGTTGCCGGCTGGCCGAGCATCCAGAGCGCCTCCATGGCACCGGACCGGATCCGGTTGTCCCCCTCGCGGAAGACCTGCATGAGCGGGGCGATTGCCGGCACGCCAAGGGCTGCAAGGGCCCTGACAGCCTCGATCCGGACAGGCCGGATATCGTCTTCGAGGCACTCGATGATCTTCGGGATTGCCCGCGTATTGCCGATCTGGCCGAGCGCTTCGATTGCACCCCTACGGATGCCCGGGTTCTGGTCAGCGAGTGCCGCAATCAGCGGGTCGATGGCCGGCTCCCCGATTGTCACGAGGGCAAGGGATGCCCGCCTGCCAACATCCTCGTTCTGGGCGATGAGTGCACGGATAAGGGGATCGATGGCGGGGATCCCCAGAGAGCAGAGGGTCGCCATGACCGCGGTTCGCACCCGCTCCTGCACATCGTTCAGGCTCTCGATCAGGTGCGGGATGCAGCGGGGATCGTTGATGCGGCCAAAGGCAACGGCAGCCTCGTACCTGACGCCGGCATCGGTATCCTTCATGGCCTCGACAAGTACCGGGACAGCCCGTTCCTCGCCCATCAACCCCAGCGCCTGCACAGCGCCCCTGCGGATAAGCGGGTGGGGATTCTTGGCTGCCTGGACAAGGGGACTGACCGAAGGCTCGCCAATCAGCTGGAGAGCCCGGATCGTCTCCTGCCGGACATCGTCACTGGGTTCAGCCAGCGCTGCAATCAGCGGGGTGACCGCAGGTGCCCCGATCTTGCCCAGCGTATCGGCGGAGCCCCTGCGGATGATCCAGTAATCGTCCTGGAGCCCCCGGATCAGTGGTTCAATAAAGGCTTCGCCAAGGTCGCCGACAGACCGGACCGCGGCCCAGCGGGCATCGAGGTCGCCGTCGGTCAGGGCTTTCAGGAGGTTCTCGGTGCGCTCCTTTTGTGCTCTCAGGCGCGCCTCTTCGCCCTCCTCCGCCCCTGACTTGAACAGGTTGAGGAATTTTTTCACTACACTCATAAAACTTCTCCAGACGAATATTAGGTGAAAATGTTCAAATAGGTATCGGGTAAATGTTCTCGCCAGATTGGCGCAATACTGCCCGATCTCGCCCAAAAACTCTGTTTTTCATTCCTGACCGGGAGCTGAAGAAAAGGGAGGGAGAGGGAGAATGCATCAGGGTTGTCCGGTATACCCTACCGTGAACTGGGCAGAGCCCGATGTTGTCTTTGGGACATCGTACGCTTTCATGGTATAGGTGCCGGTCGGCACGGTGTTGTCCAGGGTGTAGGAAAAGACCCAGTTATCGTTTGCCTGCACCGAGACTGTACCCAGTTTGATCCCACCGGCATAACGGTCAGGACCGTACAGCACAAGCTCGACCTCAGGGGCATTGGTGGTACAGAGGCCGGAGAACTTGATCGTGTCTCCCCGGGAAGCAGAGTATGTGCTTGGGACAACACTCACTTCCCCGTTGCCGATAACCTCGAACTCTGCCTGGGCCAGGGTTTTCTTGTCAGGATCGGTTGCAGTGGCCCGGTACGTACCCGGCAGGAGTTTGGTTCCCGGGTTCCAGACATATGCCCAGTTACCAAAGGCATCAACGTCTTTTGGAAGGGAAGAACTCCCGGCGGAGTAAATCCCGGTTCCATAGATCGTCACGATAACGCTCTTTGTTCCGGAGGCGGTTCCCGAGAAGGTGTTTGTCTCCCCCACGATCATCGGGTTCCTGCCTGGCGTGACGGTCAGGATCACCGGTGAGGAAGACGATGCCGCCGGAACCGTTGTTGTGATCGCCGGTGTTGTAGTTACGACGGAGGCTGTGGGGATCAGGGCGGCAAAGACATTGTTCCTGCCCGAAGATACGACCATGATCTCAGACCAGCCCTCATAACCGGGATACCGGAACTCGATGGCATGGTTCCCGGGCTCCACATCTGTCAGGGAGACCGGTGTGGTTCCCCTGAACTGGGAGTCGAAATAGACCTGGGCGCCCGTTGGCGACGACGTAAACTGGATTGTCCCCGTTTCTTTGGGGGATTCGTAGACACAACCCGCCAGCAGGACCAAAAAAACCAGCGGCACAATCAGTAGGTTCCGGATCAAAGCGATCTTCCCTCTTACGTTAACCGTTATTGCGGAGCGATATATAGATTTGCAAAACGGGCCGCCGGACCACCGCGCAGGGGCAGGATTTTGGATCAGGCGGCCGCGATTAGCCGGAGGACCTCGTTTGCGAGGGCCACGCTCTTGTCCTCGTCCGTCATCAGGGTGTCGAAACGCACCGCGTGGCTGACCTCAACGGGATCGCGGATATCCTGGACAAAGATATCGGTCAGGCCCCCGTAACAGTTGAACGTCCCGATCGCGTTCGGTTCATAGCCGGCTGCCCGCATCAGGGCCGCAGCCGGGCCGCTGACCGGCTCGTTGCCGATGAACGGGCTGACCGCGAGGACGATCTTGTTCTGGATCGCTTCTTTGATGCCCCCGCAGGCAAGGACCGGAGAGATGCTTGTTATTGGGTTGGAGGGGCCAATCACGACTGCATCGCTCGCTTCGATGGCTTCGAGCGCTTCGGGTGTTGCCACCGGCGGTTCTGCGTAACTCCGCATGACCCCCTGGATCGCGATCTTTCCCCGTGCCCGCACCCAGTATTCCTGGAAATGGATCGGGCCCAGCTCGGTCTTCACCTGCGTTGTCACTTCCGTGTCAGTCATGGGCAGCACGTTCTCGCGGACACCGTAGCGCTCGCAGAGGAACTTGGTCACATTTGTCAGCCGCATCCCCCCGCGGAGCATCTCGCCCCGGGCGATGTGGACCGCCCGGTCCTGGTCACCGATGCCGATAAACTCATCGACGCCAAGGCGCATGATCTCGTCGTGGGTGGTGAAGGTGTCGTTCCGGATCCCCCACCAGGTGTCGGTGTTGAGGATACCGGCAAAGAGGTACATGACCGTGTCAACATCGGGTGAGAGGTGGTTCCCTGAGATCCAGATGTCCTCGGCCGTGTTCACGATCACCGAGATCTCGTGCCGGTCCATCACTTGCTGCATGCCCCGCAACAGTTTGGGCGTGCCGGTCCCGCCCGACAGGAACGTAATCATTACTCAATACTTTTATGCGATGTATATGAAGATTCTTTAGTGAACGCCAAGATCATCAAGGACCCGGTCCACGGCTACATCGAGATGGAGGACTATGCGCTCCGGCTGCTCGATTCGCCCGTGCTCCAGCGCCTCCGGTATGTCCGCCAGCTTGGCTTCTCGTTCCTTGTCTATCCCGGGGCAAATCACACGCGCTTCGAGCATTCCCTGGGGACCATGTTCCTTGCCGATGTTGCCTGCCGCAGGTTCCAGTTGCCGGAGGACGAGCACCGGCTCGTTGTCTCCGCCGCACTCCTCCACGACATCGGCCACGGCCCCTACTCGCATGCGAGCGAGCCGCTGATGGAGCAGTACCTGCACCGGACCCATGATGAGATCCGGCCGGTTATTGATACAACGACTGCAGGTGTTCTTGCGGAAGCCGGGGTGGACCCGGAGACACTGTCGCAGGTTGTTGAGGGGAAGCATCCCCTCTCCGGTATCATCCACGGGGACTTCGATGTGGACCGGATGGACTACCTCCTGCGCGATGCCTACTATACCGGCGCGCCCTATGGCACGGTCGACGCCCAGCGCCTCATCCGGCACCTGATCCGGTACCCGGACGGAACCGTGCTGGACGAGAACGGGGTGAATGCCGCCGAGTCCCTCCTGATCGCCCGGACGCTGATGCGGCCGACCGTCTATTACCACCATGTCAGCAGGATCGGAGAGAGCATGTTCCAGCTCGCTGCCCTGGAACACTGTGCCGGCATGGGCGAAGAGGAGATACAGCAGTTCCTGCGCTTTGACGATGCAGGCTGCATGCATTCCCTGCGCACTTCAGAAAACCCGGTCTCCCGCGGGATCGCGCTCAGGCTTTACGAACGGCGCCTGTACAAGCGGGCCGTGTATGCCGGCAGCGACCAGATCAACCCGGCGACCTGGCAGGAGGGGATTACCCTGGAGAAGTCCCGGGACCTTGCAGCACAGATAGCGGAAAAGGCAGGGATCCGGGCCGAAGAAGTGCTCGTGGACATCCCCCCCATCCCCCGCGAGATGTCCCTTGGCGTCCGGGTGCAGAGCCGGAATGCCGTCACCAGTTTCGAGGAGCTCTCGCCCCGGATCCGGACCCTCAACATGACCCGGCGCGAGCAGTGGCGCCTCGGCATCTACACGGTGCCGGAACACCGCGATGCGGTCGGCGATGCGGCCTGCGAGATCCTGCACATCAAAAAACCGACCCGGCAGGATACGCTGTTTTAGGCAGGCTTTGCGGTCTTGGAGAACCGGGCAGGGGGAGGAAACTCCAGCGTACGTTTGTACCCGTGCGACCCCCTGCATCGCTATTATGCGTGGTCCCACCCACTTGCCGTCGGAATTTTTACTAAAAAGGTGTTTATGAGAAATCTGACTGAAGGGGGTCGCGTGGGTACAAATTGTTTTTGGGCAGGCTGCCTGCTATGGGAAAACAGGAAAATTATCCCGAAGATGACTTGCTTGTAAGGGCAGGAACGCTTTGGTTGTGTACCTATGCGACTCCCCACCATTGGTGCGGCCCCTCGTCAATTGCTTTGTGATTAACGTCTCTAGATCTGATGAACCAGTCGGAACTCAAAGAACGCTGATGCATTCTTCTCGTCCTCCCAGTCTGATGACTGGTCGGAACCCGAAGTTTCGCGGTTTATCAAACTCGGGAGTGAGAAGAATCCTTCAGGCCTTATGACCTGTCGGATAAACAATAATATCCCAGTCTTCCAACACTCACGCATATGAAGTATCATGTTCTTGCTGCCTGTATCCTGATGATCGCTGGTGTCGCGATCGCCGGGTGCACCCAGGGCACGACCACAACACCTGCGTCTACTGGTACGCAGGTGGCGACAGAAACCGCTAGGATTACCCCCCAGGTTTCGTTCTCTCTTGGCGATCACTATCTACAGGATCCCCAAGGTTACACTTTTCAGACCGAAAAAGATGTCCTCGTGAAAGAATTCAGGGTTGACGATCCATCTTGGGGCGTTTACTTTAAAGTCCAGCCATTGAGCGATGATGTGCAGAAATGCTGGTTTTCAATTGATGTAACTGATGTAAATACACAAAAATTAGTAATCCATGATGGCTATGGAAAAGACCAGCCCTACGAAAGAGAACAATGGATTGCGATGCATGGGGATGGACCCTACAAATTAACGATGACAGGAAATTGCGCTAAAGTGTGGGTTACCGCTGCAAAGCGGAATCCGTGAAACGGAGATAGTACCATGATTGAAGACTGGATTGTGACAATCTGCGGCGTCATCGTTATTGTGGCTGCTATCGCGGTTGCAGTACTGAAACTCCGCAGCGCTGAACGAAAGATGCACGAGAGCACCCACAAGTTCAGGGTTTATTCCGATCTCCTCAATGCCATTACAGAGCTCAACCTTGCCGGCGGGGATCCATACAAGATGGATGTTGCCAAGAAGAACCTGGCCCTGACGCTGAACCGGCTCAACCTTGTCGGGAGCACGGGAGTGCTCCGGAGCACCAACGACCTCCTGGATTTCTTGAACGAGTACAAGGACAAGGATTACGATACCCTCCGGCTCCATAACATCCTCAACAGGCTCGTGATCGAGGCACGCCGCGATATCAACCCCGAGCATGCCCGGAAAATCGAGGAGTCACAGGTCAGGTTCAGGTTCTTTGCGCCTTCCCGGAACAGGGTGCCGGTGGTACCTGAGAAGAAGGAGTGAACCTTTTCCTCAGGGGGCTGGTAGATCTTCCTCTTCTCGGGGTCTGATGACCCCTCGGAACTCGAAGAACGCTGAAGCGTTCTTCTCCTTCTCAAGGTCCTGATGGACCTTTCGGAACTCGAAACATCCTGAAGGATGTTTCTCGACCTCAAGGCCCTGATGGGCCTCTCGGTTTTCGAAGATTTGCTCTGCAAATCTTCTCGTCTTCCTGGTTCTGATGAATTCGAGACCTTCATGAGAAGGTCGAGAAAGAGAAGAGCTGCAGGCTCTTCGAACTAGTCGAAAGTCGAAGAACGCTGAAGCGTTCTTCTCTTTCTCAAGGTCCTGATGGACCTTTCGAATCCACAAACTCTTTTTCCCCCGCGCTCTGACATTGGTATCACAGGAGAGGCGGTTGTTCTGCTATGAAGAAGGAGATCGTTGTCGGGGTGACGGGGGCGAGCGGGGCTGTCTATGCCCGGCGCCTGCTTGAGGTGCTCTGCAGGGAAGCGCAGGTACATGTCATTGTCTCGGATGTTGCAGCGAAGATTGCAGCCCATGAAGGTGTGTCGCTTGAGGGATTTTCTGCAACCTACCATGACAACGACAAGCTCTTTGCCTCTATAGCGAGCGGCTCGCATAAGTACGACGGGATGGTGATAATCCCCTGCAGCTCCAAGACGCTCTCCGCTGTTGCCAACGGGTACACGGACAACCTGATTACCCGCACCGCCGATGTCTGCCTCAAGGAGGGACGGAAGTGTATCCTTGTCACCCGCGAGATGCCGCTCTCACGGATCCATATCAAGAATATGCTTGCTGCCGAGGAGGCGGGCGCTACCATCATGCCGGCAAGCCCGGGATTCTATCAGCGGCCAAAGACTATCGAAGATCTCGTGGATATGGTCGTCGCCCGGGTGCTCGATCACCTGGATGTCGAGCATACGCTGAGCGGGCGCTGGGAGGGATACGATGCGTAGTTTTATTGAGAAGATGCGGAAGGCAGGGCTGGTCACTGATGTGAAGGAAGCTGTCTCGCCGGACATGGAAGCGCCGAAGATGGCCGCGAAGACGGACAAGCCCCTCTTCTTCCATAACCTTGCCGGCCACAAGGCCGTGATGAACCTGACAGCGAACCGGGCCTCGCTCGCTCTTGCGCTCGGGATAGACGAGGCAACGATGGTGAAGACCCTTGCGGATGCGCAGTTCAATGGGAACGTCATTGAAGACGGGACCCTGAAGATGCAGAAGCCGGACCTCACGAAGCTTCCGATCATGCACCACTTCCCGAAAGATGCCGGGAAGTACCTCACCTCCGCCATCGTCTTCTCGCGCTGGGAGGGTGTCGAAAACGGGTCGATTCACCGGATGCAGGTGCTCGATGACCACCGCGTTGTTGCGCGGCTCGTCGAGGGCAGGCACACACACGTGATGGTGAAGAAAGCCATTGCGAAAGGCGAAAAACTGCCCGTCGCGATCACCATCGGGACGCACCCGGCGGTTACGTTTGCCAGCTGCACAAGAGTGCCGACCGGGAAAGAACTCCCGTACGCCGCGGAGCTGATGGGCGGCACGCTGAAGGTGAAGAAGTGCAGCAATGGCGTGCTCGTCCCTGAAGCGGAGATCGTGCTTGAAGGATTCATCACGGCCGAGCTCACCGACGAGGGGCCGTTCGTCGATATCACCGGGACATACGACCCGATCCGCCGCCAGCACATCATCGAGATCACGGGCATGTACACAAAGCCGGACTTCATTTACCACGGTATCCTGCCCGGTGGCGATGAGCACAAGATGCTGATGGGGGCACCCTACGAGCCGAAGATCTACAAGGCAGTTGCCGGGGTCACCGAAGTGAAGGATGTCCTCCTCACGAAAGGGGGCTGCGGGTACCTTCACGCCGTGATCCAGATCCGGAAGAGCACGCAGGGCGACGGGAAGAATGCGATCATGGCGGCGTTTGCTGCCCACACATCCCTCAAGCATGTCGTTGTCGTTGACGAGGACATCGACCCGGCCAATCCTCATGAAGTCGAGTACGCCATTGCGACACGGGTCAGCGGGGACCGGGACATCATGGTGATCCAGGGGGTTCGCGGCTCATCACTCGATCCCTGTCAGCTCGAAGACGGGACGAATGTCAAAGTCGGCGTGGATGCGACCATGGTGCTCGGGCGCGAGGACGAGTTCCGCCGCGCAACGTGGTGACGCCATGCAGCTCGACCGCGACGACGAACGGATCCTTGCCGGGGAGCAGGGCGAGACGAAGCAGAAGATGCTTGAGCTCATTGTTGCGCTCGGCAAGGTTTTCGGTGCGGAGCGGCTCGTCCCGATTAAGAGCGCGCAGGTGAGCGGTGCATCCTACAAGACCATCGGCGAGTACGGCCTCCAGTGGCTTACATCGCTCGATGCAAAGGCAATTGTCCCGGCCGTGCTGAACCCGATCGGCATGCCCCGGGAGCGCTGGGAAGAGATGGGCGTTGATCCGGACTTTGCCGCAAAGCAGCAGGCCGTTGTTGCTGCCTACGAGCGGCTCGGCATTGCCCTGGAATGCACCTGCACACCCTACTACCTCCGCGAGACATCGTTTGGCGACCATCTTGCCTGGTCGGAGTCCTCCGCGGTCAGCTATGCAAACTCGGTGATTGGGGCGAGGACGAACCGGGAAGGAGGTCCCGGTGCCCTTGCCGCGGCACTCGTGGGGAAGACGCCCTGTTACGGGCTCCACCTTGAAGAGAAGCGCAAGCCGCAGGTGATCGTCCGGGTCGAGGCAGATACCCGTAACTGGGACATATCCCATTACGGGGCGCTCGGGTACCATGCGGGAAAACTCGTGGGCAACCGGATCCCCTTCTTCTCGGGGCTTGAGTCCGCGACTCCCGAACGGCTCAAGGGGCTCGGGGCGGCGATGGCGGCGACCGGTGCCGTGGCACTGTACCATGTCGAGGGCGTGACTCCCGAGGCAGCGCAGGGACTTTTCGAGCTCTCCGGCCTTGAGGTGATCAACGTTGAGACAGGAGATGTCGAACGGTTGTTCAAAGAGATCCCGGTGGATGCGGTTGCCGTAGGCTGCCCGCACTGTTCGCCGCTGGAGCTGGGGGAGATAGCCGGTCTCCTGAAGGGCAAGGTTGTCACCATGCCGTTCTATGTCTTCGCCTCACAGGGCGTGATTGATCGGAACCAGAAGACCGTGGACCAGATTGAGAAGAGCGGCGCCCGTGTCTTTGCCGACACCTGCATGGTGGTTTCACCGGTGATGGAACAGTACGAGGCGATCATGGTGAACTCGGGAAAAGCCCTTGCGTACGTGCCGGACATGTGCGCCGCGGTTGCCCGGATCGGCACGATTGCGGAGTGCGTTAAAGTGGCAACGGAGTGATCTTCCCCGTCGGGAGATCACGGCCACAGATATTTTTAAAATAGTTTCTCACCGTACGGCCAGCAGGATCTTCCGGATCTCTTCCACGGCTTCGGGCGAGGGATTCTTTCCCGGCCGCACACCGTCACCATAAGATAGGATCTTTTTGACCGTTTCCATGTTCATTGTCATGAACGGGATCTTATCCCATACCTTCTGGTCGATCTTGTTCCATGTGCACTGGAGCAGGTGAGAGAGGAGCATGATCTCAGCTTCCGACAGCAATTTCCAGTCCGCACCGATGCCCTGCTGCATCAGTTTCATCGAACTCTCGACCGTCTTCCCGCGGTGGACATGGTACAGGCGCCTTCCCAGCTCTGCCTGGGTAACCTCCGGCATACTCTTTCCTCCAGCCCCGTTTCGGGGATGATGAGTGAGTCCCGCTGTGCACCCATAAATGTTGCGGATGAATGGCCGGCACAAAACGGTCAGCCCCATGCAAGGGAAAATGCTATAATCCTGGACAGGATAATTCCCCTGTACGGGAACTATGCCCTCTACCAGTGAAGAAGAGCTGGGCAGGAGACGGTTCCAGCTCCAGAAAGAACAGGCGATCGAGGCTGCGATCGAGAAGATACGCCGCGCCCCTGATGCCGGATGGGCCTCTTTTTCCGGCAGGGACTATACCCGGCTCCGGGAGATCCTTGCCGAGATCTGGATCGGCGTTGACCGCGAGAAGTGGCAGCAGTACGCGTTCTCCACGCTCACAAAGGAGGATATCCGCGAACTCCTCCTGCTGGGCGGGGCTGCACCGGGCCGCGCCATCCCCCGCGCAACCATGGAAGCCATGGATGCGGTCATCTCCCATGCAAAAAACGCAGGAAAAAAAGCGTGACACGTCGTGCAGGCCCGGGAGTACTCCCCCGGTCTGCCCTGAAAACGCCCAATAACCTTATTATAGCTGGACTCTGTAGGTTCTATCATTAGGAGGTAACGAGATGGTTGGTTGGGAAGTCCCCATCGGTGCTGCCATCGCATTCTCCTTTGGTGCGATTGGTACAGGTTGGGCGCAGTCACGCATCGGAGCAGCCGGCGCCGGTGCGATTGCTGAGAAGCCGGAGACCGCCGGAACTATCATCATCCTGGAGGCAATCCCCGAGACCCTGGTCATTCTCGGGTTCGTTGTCGCTTCCATGATCATCCTGATGGTGAAGTGACTCACGCAGACGAATCGGCTCCGGTGCGGGAAGCCCCGTGAGCAGTGCGTTCCCAAAAAAATCCTTATCACCCCTTTCCCGGGCCGGGAACCCCGGGAGAGACCGGGCTGGCACCCCGCCCTGCCGGAGCAGGCATGAGAGGACGGTGATGCCGTGGCCTATGATAATCTTTTGAAATCCGTGGAGGAAAGTGCAGAAGCAAGGGAGCGGGAGCTCCTGCAAAAGGCAGAACAGCAGGCGGAAGCGATCCGGGCTGAGGCAAGGAAGCGGGCCGAGGAGATCCAGCAGGCTACGATCCGCGATGCAGAACGGTCTGTGGCAATCGAGCGCAACAAGCAGCTCTACCTGGCAAAGGGAGAGACCAAGGAAAAATCCCTCCGGGGCCGGGAGAAGATCTTCCTCTCCGCCTTTGCAGAGGCAGAGAGACGGTTGTCCGGGCTCCGGCAGGACAAGCAGTACCCTGCCATCTTCGAACGGCTCGCACGGGAGACGGTGAGTGCTGTGGGAACAAATCCGTTTGTCCTTCACGTTGACAAACGCGACCTGGATCTCTGCAGGACAACGCTTGCAGCCATAGGTATCCGTTGCGAGGTCATCCCTGACATCGAGTGCGCCGGCGGCCTTGTTGCAGCATCACCGGACGGCCTTGTCACCATCGCCAACACGGTTGAGTCGCGCATCGAGCGGATCCGGGAGCACAAGCGGCTTGCGATCTACAAAATCCTTTCCGGAGGCTGAGATGGACTGGGGGTATATCAACGCCCGGATCCGGGGAATGAAGAGCCGGCTCCTCGACCACCGGACGCTTGACAACCTTATCCTGCAGCCG
Source organism: Methanoregula formicica SMSP (assembly GCF_000327485.1). Lineage (NCBI taxonomy): Archaea > Methanobacteriati > Methanobacteriota > Methanomicrobia > Methanomicrobiales > Methanoregulaceae > Methanoregula > Methanoregula formicica. Next base: position 247,111 of record NC_019943.1, read on the forward strand.
GACATGGACTCGCTGATAGCCGAGCTCGAGAAGACCGCGTACCGCGAGGACCTCATCGAGGCAAAAGGGAAGTACACGGGAGTCACTGCTGTTGAATATGCCCTCCGGAACAACTTTGTCCGGACGTTCCGGAAGGTCCTCGACTTCTCGAAGGAGAAAGAGGCGCGGCTCTATATCAGCATCTTCCTGCACCGCTGGGATGTGCAGAACATCAAGACAATCCTCCGCGGAAAGAACATCCACGTGACGAACGAGGAGATTGTGGACTGTCTTGTTCCCGTTGGCGAACTGGACGAAGCAACCCTCACCGAGCTTGTCCGGCAACCGGACGTAAAGGCGGTGATCGATCTCCTTGCAACATGGGACATCCGCTGGGCCCGGCCGCTCACAACGGCATTTCCGGAGTTTGCAAAGAGCGGGGATCTCGGGATGCTGGAGTGTGCGCTCGACCGGTTCTACTACAACGACGCGCTCCAGGCAGTCTCTGCAAAAGGGGCAAACAACGCGAAGATCCGCCAGGTGCTCTCGCTTGAGGTCGATGTGGTGAATATCAAGACAATCCTCCGGATGGTGAGGGACCGGATCGCACCCGAGGATGCACAGAAGTTCCTGCTCGAAGGAGGTCAGGCATTGGATGAGAAGATGATCGCCCGGGTCCTTGTCCTTCCCACGATCGCGGAGGCTGCGGCTATGCTCTCCACAACCTGGTACCCCACGTTACATCCCACGCGCTACCGGTTCCTGGCAACGATCCCGGAGGATGTGCTCCGGGCCCAGAAGATCTCCGTTATCGAGAAACAGCTGGAGCGGCACCTGGTACGGGAGGGTGTCGACTCATTCCTTGGCGACCCGCTGAGCGTGGCGTCCCTCATCGGGTACTTCTGGGCCAAGTACAACGAGATAACGAATATCCGGATCATCTCGCGCTGCAAGACGGCCGACTTCCCGGTCGAGAACCTCCGGGAGGAGCTTGTCTATGTTTAAGCTGGTCATCGTGACGGACAGCGACCGGGCATCGGGGTTCCGGCTCGCGGGAGCAGAGGTATACGAGGCGGACGGCATGGAGGAGGCCCGGGCTGCAATCCCTCCCCTCCTCCACAAGGACGACATCGGGATCGTTGCAGTAAATGAGGAGTACATGCTCGGGCTTGACGAGAAGCTGATGGACCGGATCGAGAAGATGCACCGCCCGCTCATCATCCCAATCCCCTCAAAGAAGAAGGAAGTGGACCGGCGGACGTATATCGAGCGGCTCCTCAGAAAAGCGATCGGGTACAACATCGTGCTGAAGAGGTGATGGTATGATATCGGGGACAATTTCACGGATCTCGGGCCCGGTGATCGTGGCAAAGGGCATGAAGGGGTCCAAGATGTACGACGTGGTGAAGGTCGGGGCCGAGGCCCTCCGCGGCGAGATCATCCGGCTCGAGGGTGACGAGGCAGTTATCCAGGTATACGAGGACACGACCGGCCTGACGCTGGGCGAGGCCGTGGAGAACACGGAGACGCCGCTCTCGGTGGAGCTGGGCCCGGGCCTCCTCTCCTCCATCTACGATGGCGTCCAGCGCCCGCTGCCGGTCTTGAAAGAGATGAGCGGCGATTTCATCGGCCGCGGCATCACCGCACCGGGGCTTGACCGTAAGAAGAAGTGGGAGTTCTCGCCTTCCGTGAAGAAAGGCGACAAGCTCGGGCCCGGGGACATCATCGGCACGGTACGAGAGTTCCAGTTCGAGCACCGCATCCTCGTTCCCCCGAAAGTCGCAGGCACCGTCACGGAGATCCGGTCCGGACCGTTCACGGTCGAAGAAATCGTCTGCGTTCTCGACAACGCGACAAAACTCAGCATGATGCATACCTGGCCGGTCCGGATCCCCCGGCCGCACACAAAGAAGCTCGACCCCCTCCTGCCCCTCATCACCGGACAGCGGGTCTTCGATTGTATGTTCCCGGTCACGAAGGGCGGCACCGCGATGATCCCGGGCGGTTTTGGTACGGGCAAAACGGTCTCGGAGCAGACACTTGCGAAATGGTCGGACACACAGGTCGTAGTCTACATCGGCTGCGGCGAGCGGGGCAACGAGATGACGGACGTGCTCGCGGAATTCCCCGAGCTCGTGGACCCGCGTACACAACTCCCACTCATCCAGCGGACGATCCTGATCGCCAACACCTCCAATATGCCGGTGGCCGCCCGCGAGGCCTCGATCTACACGGGCATCACCATTGCGGAATACTTCCGGGACATGGGGTATGACGTGGCGCTGCTGGCCGATTCGACCTCACGCTGGGGCGAGGCGCTGCGTGAAGTCTCGGGCCGGCTCGAAGAGATGCCGGGCGAGGAAGGCTATCCTGCCTACCTCGCCACCCGGCTCTCGGCCTTCTACGAGCGGGCGGGACGGGTCATCTGCCTCGGGAGCAGGGAGGGGGCAGAGCGGACCGGTTCGGTCACGGTCGTTGGAGCAGTCTCACCGCCCGGCGGGGACTTCTCGGAACCGATCACGCAGAACACCCTTCGGGTTGTGGGAACATTCTGGGCGCTTGACACAAACCTCGCCTACCGCCGGCACTTCCCGTCCGTGAACTGGATCAAGAGCTACAGCCTCTACCTTGACTGCATCGCGGAGTGGTACGACAGGTCCATTGCCCACGACTGGCGGGAGCTCCGGGAGCAGGCAATGTACCTGCTCCAGAAGGAAGTCGAGCTGCAGGAGATTGTCCAGCTCGTTGGCCCCGATGCCCTGCCCGACAGCGAGAAAGCAATCCTCGAGGTGACACGGATGATCCGCGAAGATTTCCTCCAGCAGAGCGCGTACAGCGACACCGACTCGTTCTGTCCCGTGGAGAAACAGTACATGATGCTGAAGGTGATCATGACCTACTACGAGCAGGTGAACCTGGCAATGAACCGGGGCGTAAGCCTGCGGCAGGTGCAGGCGCTCCCGCTCCGGGCAACCATCGGGAGGATGAAAGAGGCGGCCGATGCGGAAGCGGTCCGGAAGATGATCGATGAAGTGACTGCTGCGGTGTCGCATCTGGAGGTGGAGCGATGAAGGACTCTTCCCTCCTGACCAAAGAATACCGGACCATCGAGTACGTCTCGGGACCGCTCATCTTTGTCTCCGGCGTCCTTGGCGCATCGTACGGCGAGATTGTGAAGATCACCTTAAAGGACGGCGAGGTCCGGACCGGGCAGGTTCTCGATATCTCCGAGGAGCATGCGGTTGTCCAGGTCTTCGAGGGCACGCGGGGGATCGATCTTGTCGGGACAACCGCCCGGTTCATTGGCGAGCCGGCACGGATCACGGTCTCCAAGGACATGCTGGGCCGGATCTTCACGGGCGTGGGAACGCCCCGCGACGGCGGTCCGGAGATCATACCGGAGGCGGTGCTCGACATTGCCGGTGAGCCAATCAACCCGTCGGCCCGTGACAAGCCCGCGGATTTCATCCAGACCGGGATGTCGGCGATCGATGGCCTCAACACCCTTGTCCGCGGGCAGAAGCTGCCGATCTTCTCCGGCTCCGGCCTTCCCGCGAGCAAGCTCGCCGCCCAGATCGCCCGGCAGGCAAAGGTCCGGGGCGAGGGCGAGGAGTTCGCGGTGGTCTTCGTTGCCATGGGGATCACGCACAAAGAAGCCTCGTTCTTCATGCAGGACTTCGAGCGGACCGGGGCGCTCGATCGCGTTGTCTTCTTCATGAACCTTGCCGACGACCCCACAGTCGAGCGGCTCGCGGCGCCGCGGTGCGGCCTTACGGTTGCAGAGCACCTCGCCTTTGCCCACGATTTACACGTGCTCGTGATCTTAACGGATATGATCAACTACTGCGAGGCGCTCCGCGAGATCTCGACCGCCCGCGAGGAGGTGCCGGGCCGGCGCGGGTATCCCGGCTACATGTACACCGACCTCGCCTCCATCTACGAACGGGCCGGGCGGCTGAAAGGGAAGAAGGGCTCGATCACGCAGATCCCGATCCTCACGATGCCCGATGACGACATCACCCACCCGGTGCCTGACCTCACGGGCTACATCACGGAGGGGCAGATCGTGCTCTCGCGTGACATCTTCCGGCGCGGAGGAGACCCTCCGGTCGATGCCCTGCCCTGCCTCTCGCGGCTCATGAACCTCGGGATCGGCCCTGGCAAGACCCGCGAGGATCACCGGGGCGTTGCCGACCAGCTCTATGCCAGCTATGCGTACGGCCGCGACCTGCGCCGGCTTGTGGCAATCGTGGGCGAGGAAGCGCTCACCGATCTTGACCGGAAATACCTGAAGTTCGCGGATGCCTTCGAGCGGCAGTTCATCACGCAGGGGGATGAGGACCGGGCTATCGAGACCACGTTTGCGATTGCATGGGACCTCTTCTCGACCCTGCCGGTGGATGAGCTGAAACGGATCAAGCGCGAGCACATCGCGAAATATCACCCGGCCGCACAGGAAGTGACTGCGCAGCAGGAGAAGAGCGAAGGGAGCTGAGCGGAGATGGAGCAGGTCAAGCCCACGCGGATGGAGCTGATGAAGAAGAAGGCGCAGATCAAGCTTGCCGAGCAGGGCCGCGACCTGCTGCGGGAGAAGATGGACGCGCTCATCCAGGAGTTCTTCAAGATCCTCTCCAGCGTATCGGACTCCCGCGACGAGCTTGACCAGATCTCCCGGGCTGCCGATCTTGCGCTGATGATCGCGGCCGCAACCGATGATCCGGTGACCCTGCGTTCTGCTTCGTTTGCCACCCGGCGTTCCATCACGGTCGGCATCAGCGGCAAGAACATCATGGGCGTGCCTGTCCCGGTCATCGAGAAGAAACGCGTGTCCAAGAGCATGCTGGAGCGGGGCTATGGGATTATTGCCACGAGTGCACGGATCGATGAGACGGCCGAGCGGTACGAAGTGGAGCTCGACCTCCTCATCAAGCTCGCCGAGACCGAGACCGCGATGCGCCGGCTCGGGGCGGAGATCCAGATGAACCGCCGGCGCGTCAACGCGCTCGAACAGATCCTGATCCCGGAGCTGAGGAGCCAGGCCAAGTATATCAAGAACGCAATTGAGGAGCGGGAGCGGGAGGATTTGTTCCGGCTCAAGAAGGTGAAGAGCCTCTTAGAGAAGAAGAAAAAGAAGGTGAGGGAGAAGAAGGTGAAGATGGGAATCCAAGAGTCTGATTGAGACACTTTCATACTGTGGACTGCTATTTTTATATTCGTTAAAATTATGCTTCTTTAACGAGGTACAAAAAAGTATAAAAAAAATCTGATAATGATCAGATATCGAGGATATTGCATGGAATTAACTGATTTTTTTGAGGAACAAAGACAGCAATCTTTGATAAAAACTGAGATTGTCCGTAAATATTTTTGGGCGTGGTCAAAGGTAATTATTCCATCAGCAAAAAAATACAGTGGAAAGATCGCTTACATCGATCTATTTGCTGGTCCTGGGTTTTATGGGGATGGATCAAAATCTACACCGATTCTCATATTAGAGAGAGCAATTCAGGAATTTGATTTAAGAAATATGTTAGTCGCGTTGTTTAATGATGCAAATCCTGAGCACGCCACATCATTAGCACGAGCAATCAATTCCTTACCAGGAATTGAGTCTCTAAAATATCGGCCTACTGTTTGTAATGATGAAGTTGATATTGGCTTTGAAAAGGTCTTCTCCGATAAGAATCTCGTCCCGACACTCCTTTTTCTTGATCCTTGGGGTTACAAGGGATTATCCATAGATTTGATAGGATCTGTACTCAAAAACTGGGGGTGTGATTGTATCCTTTTCTTTAATTACAATCGAATACAGGTCAGCCTCACAAATCCGAAAGTAACTGAACACATGGATGCACTTTTCGGAAAGGAGCGTGCTGAGAAACTGAAGGGTCAATTGGATGCAGTACCTGCTGAAGAAAAAGAATTGACTATCATTGAGGCAGTGACAGAAGCTCTTCATGATGCAGGTGCAACATACGTCCTACCTTTTTGTTTTAAAGATGACCATCGGCATTGTACGAGTCATCATCTAATTCTGGCCACAAAACATCCTCGTGGTTATCAGATAATGAAGGATATTATGGCGAAAGAAAGCTCCAGCGATATTCAGGGTGTTCCCTCGTTTGAATATAATCCGGCAACAATCAGACAAATGTTACTCTATGAATACTCTCGTCCGATTGAGGATCTTGAAGAGATGTTACTCACAGAATTTGCCGGGAAAACACAAACTATGAAAGAAATATTTGAGCAGCATAATGTTGGGAAGCGTTTTGTCAGTCGAAATTATAAGGATGCATTGCTTCATCTTGAACATCAAGGAAAAATAATTACAAATCCTTCCGCAGAGACCCGTCCTCCAAGAAAAGGTATTCCAACATTTGGAGATAATGTGAAAGTAACATTCCCTCCTAGAGACAGGTAGTACCTATGGCTCAAAATTCCGGTATCGAATGGACAGAAACAACATGGAACCCGGTCACCGGGTGCTCCAAGATCAGCCCGGGCTGCAGGCATTGTTATGCTGAGCGGATGGCTCTCCGGCTCCAAGCAATGGGCCAGCCGAATTACCGGAACGGATTTGCGGTGACCTTACACGAGCGGATGCTTCCGCTTCCTCTTGAATGGAGAAAGCCACGGATGATCTTTGTCAATTCAATGAGTGATCTCTTCCACAAAGATGTTCCGACCTCCTTCATCAGGAAAACATTTGATGTCATGCGAAAGGCATCGTGGCATACATTTCAAGTTCTCACAAAACGTTCCAATCGCTTCAGAGAGATCGAACAATCGATCGCGATACCGAAAAATGTCTGGCTGGGTGTCAGCGTTGAGTGCGAGGATTATCTCTATCGTATCGATGAACTCAGAGCAACAAGTGCGCAAACAAAATTCCTCTCGCTCGAACCATTGATCGGTCCGCTTCCGGGTCTGAACCTTCAAGGCATTGACTGGGTCATTGTTGGTGGCGAGTCCGGGCCCGGGGCACGGCCGATGCAGGAAGAATGGGTCACTGATATCCGCGATGTTTGTCTTGCATCAAACGTCCCGTTCTTTTTCAAGCAGTGGGGTGGTGTGTTCAAGAAGCGTGCAGGCCGGATCCTTGAAGGCCGGACGTGGGACCAGATGCCGGCAACAGTATAGGAAGGAGTCCGCATTTTCCCGACGATGACCGAAGGAGAAATATCTCTCCGAGCTATACTAAGAATCCTCAGATCGAGACTCTTCAAAAAATACCCGTGACAGGTCACTGACCCGTCACGGATCAGTAGATCATTCTCAAAGAACCCCCTGTTTTTTAAGACTCCCCCGGAAATCCCGATGAGGGGATTCTCCGACGTGTGACAGGTCGTCAGACTTAGAGCAGGAGAAGAATTCCCAATGAGGGATTCTTCGACGGTGAATTCTGATCCCACAAGACCCCTTAGGACTAAGTACCCTAAAAAGCAGGACTAATTCGGCAAAAAGCAGGACTAAGTCCCTTATTTTTCCCATTTTTCCGTCGTAAAAAATGAGACGTAAATAGCGCTAATACAGCCGCGAAAGTCGGGTCCGGACGTGCTGCTGGTTGTCGGGAAGGGAAAATCAGGGGTTCCGGATCGGGTCCCGGAACCGGGATTTCCACTCACTCCCCCTTCTTCTCCCCCTCCCCCGCCGGCCGGGCAAACGGCTTGTACGGCACCCCGCCTCCTTCGTAGAACTTGCTGAAGAATTCCACGAGATGGAGACGCATCGAGTGGATCGAAGGAGAGAACATCGCAAGCACGATGTTGAGGGCATGCAGCAGGAGGGCAACGATGATGCCGATGATGGCGATCTCGAATGCCCCGCCAAGCCGGTTGGCAACGATCGCGAGAATGACCGAGGCCATGCCGATTGCCATCAGCCGGGCGTACGAGAGGATGTTCCCTACCGTGCTCATCACTTCGATGGTGCCGAAGATCCCGGCCCCCAGAAGGATGAGCGGCAGGGCAACGATGACAAGAGCGATGGCCGGGTACATGGCAACTTCCGGCAGGAATCCCGCGAGGGTAGTGATCAGGACGATCAGTGCCACGATCATCAGCAGCATGCCGCACTTCTCGTACAGGTGCTTACGTTTCTTCGTGATGACCGCGTTCCGGATGCCGATGACGAGACCGAGGAGGACGTGGATGACACCCAGCAGGATCGCGAGTACGAGCATCGGGATCATCGCGTCCACCCGGTTCCACGTGATGCCAAGGAAATGGACCGGGTGGAACCAGCCCATGTGCTCGCCGAAATCGCCGAAGAATTCGCCAAAGAGGTAGCCAAAGAAGATGGCCGGGATCGATGAGATGATCAGGATGTCGGCAAGGCTCCGGGCAAATGCCATGGCCCGGAACCTGTGCCGGATCACGAGCGCGAAGGCGAGGATGACGAGCCCGTACCCGATGTCCCCGACCATGATCCCGAAGAAGAGCGGGAAGAAGATCGCAAGGATGGGGGACGGATCGAGCTCGCGGTACCGCGGCGGTGTGACAAGCTGCATGATGAACTCGAACGGTTTCACCCAGAAGGGATTGTCATAAAAGACCGGGGCACTCTCCATGTCCTTCTCGCTTGTCGGAAGCTCGCAGAGGACAACCCGACCGCTGAACCGGGCTTTCAGCTCCTGCTGGGTTTTCTTTACGTGTTTTTTGGGGATCCATCCCATGATCACAAACGCATACTCGGACTGCCCGAAGTTCCGGTACGCCCCGAGTTCGCAGTGGATATTATCGAGATAGGTTTTCAGGACAACGAGCTCCTGGTACCATGTTGCAGAGAAAGCGAGGAGTTCACGGTCGATCCGGGCTATCTCGTCCTGGGCCCGGAGCCGGCTGTCCTCGAGAAGGGCATACATCTCGTAGAACGGTCGGCCGGAATATTCCTTTGGCAGGCGGACCTCGTTCACGTTCACGGAGTAGATGAAGGAGTGGATCTCTTCGGAAAATTTCTTGGGAAAGACCATGATGGCCGCAAGGGTCTCTGCATCGACCGTTGTTGAGGTCATCTCGAAACGATCACCCGTGATTGCGAGGAGTTCCTTTTTGATCAGGTCCAGGACATCCTTGTGCTCCTGCTGGATGAGGAGGATCGTGACCTCGAAGCCTTCGAGCACGGGGAGTTCCTTTTCGATCGGCTGGATGATGTCGAGGACCTTCTCGTACCGGTTCAGGTTTGTTACCGAGAGCACGAGTTCGCCTTTCTTTGCCGCAAGCTCCCGTGTCGTCGTCTCGAGCGTGTGGATGATCTCGCGGCTCCGGGCAAGGATCTCCTTGTAGGTCATTGACGAAAGGGAAGCCCTCAGCGCATCCTGGGCGGTTTCATCGTCTGCGGTAATTGGAAGGGTTGAGAGGATTGCGCTGATGGTGGCAAGGACCGAGGAGACTTCTGCCGTCTCCTCCTGCCGCACGCTGTCAAGGCGGATCTCCTCCTTTGAGACAAGCTCGGTTGCTTTCTCAAGGTGGACCGTGCCTGCCTGGTACAGGAAATCCACTACCTGCCCGAGATCCTCCCGGGGTCCGACCACCTGGATCCGTTTCATCGCTTGGAGCATACGGCCCTCCTGTCCCTTGTGCCCCTCACTGCTCCCCGGTCACGTACCTAACGATCGCATCGGCAGCAGCGGGAATGTTTTTCTCCGCCCGGGCTATTGCCGCGGCGGTATCCTGCTCTGCTGCCCTCTTCAGCTCTGCGATCTCGGTCTCGGTCCTCCCCCGTTCCGTCCAGTAGACCTTTTCCGCGGAAGTCTTTGCCAGGCTCTCAGCCGTGCAGACGAGATCATCGGCCTCGCTCTGTGCTGCAGCGATCATCGCGGCGGCGTTTTTTCTCGTCCCCTCGATCCGGGATCCCAGTTCCTGCTCTTTGTCCCGGATCTGCTGCAGGAGCGTCCGTTCGGTATCCATCTCCCCTTCCCCGTTATAGTCCGTGCTTCCGTTTCAGGATCGAGGTCACCCCGCACGAGGGTCTCTGTGCAGGAGACGACTCGTTATCGCCCTGCTCCCCGGTCCGTAAAAGTCCCTTCGCCTTCAGTGCTGCATCCTCAATCCGCTTGCGGCAGCGCCCGACTGCCGCGTCCTGCAGTGCACCGATCGTTTTCATGAGGTCCTGTGCCACACCAGCACCTCCTTCGGAAATGATCAATTGCCTATACCGTGCCATGGGGATATAAACCTTGTTGAAGCTCTTCTGTCCATGGCCAATGGACGGTAATTCATTAAACATCCTGGGTCAGATGTATAATCATCAACGGGCAGACCGCCCTCCTGATCGGTTTTTTGGAGAGAGAACATGGACATGCTGGCAAACGTTGGGCTTCTCATCATCTTTATACTCGTGCTCATCCTCCCGTTCCGGGTGAAATATATCGAGTGTAATCTCGAAGCATTCCTCTTTGTCTGTGGTGTCGCAGCGCTGACCCTTTCCGGGTTCATCACCCTTCCCGGGGAGCAGACCGGCTGGAGCATCGCGATCGTTGAGGAGGCGCTCTTCTCCTCGCTGAACATCGCAAGCATCTGGGGCATCCCTGTCGGGATCGTCCAGATCGTCCTCCTCTTCGGTCTCCTGATCTACTTCTTCCACCACCGTATGCAGGAAGCGATTGTCGGTATGGTTGACCGGATCCCGCTGAAATGGATAGTCTTTCTCCTCATCGTCGGGCTCGGCCTGGTTTCAAGCATCATCTCCGCAATCCTTGCCGCGATCATCCTGGTCGAGATCGTCAACGCCCTGCCGATCGTGCAGAAGGCCAAGGTGGAGGTGACCGTTGTCTCCTGTTTCTCCATCGGCCTCGGGGCGGGCCTTACCCCCTTAGGGGAACCCCTGTCCACGATCGTTGTCTCGAAACTCTCGGGCGCCCCGTATTATGCCGGGTTCACCTTCCTCTTCGACCGGCTGGCCCTCTTCATCATCCCGGCCGTCCTTGCGCTCGGGGTCGTCGGGGTGGTCCTCTTCTCCCGGAGCCACACCGGCAATGAGAAACTTGAATGTATCGTCCAGCGCGAGTCGCTCAGAGAGATCTTCCTCCGGGCCGGCAAGGTGTATCTCTTCATCATGGCCCTTGTCTTCCTGGGGGAGGGGTTCAAGCCGCTGATCCTCCAGTATATCATCAGCATCCCGTCAGCCGGCCTGTACTGGATCAACATTGTCTCAGCAGTCCTTGACAACGCGACCCTTGCCGCAGCAGAGATCAGCCCGGCGCTCTCCGCCCAGCAGATCACAAGTGCTCTCATGGGCCTGCTCATTGCCGGCGGGATGCTCATCCCCGGGAATATCCCCAACATCATCGCGGCCTGCAAGCTGGGGATCACCAGCAGCGAGTGGGCAAGGATCGGCGTCCCTCTCGGCCTTGCGCTGATGGCAGTCTTCTTTGCCATCCTCTTTGTCCCGGCCTGGCTTGGCTTTGCGTGATATTCATGAGGGTGGAATGCCCAGATCAATGATACCTATGAGCGATGCAGGCGGGAACATGGCGGTGGCAGAGAAGGTTGAACAGGAGATTGCACGATTGTCCGATCCCTCCCTTGATGTCCGCCACGCTGCTGTTGCGGCCCTCCAGGAGATCGGGGAGCCGGCGGTTGTCCCGCTTCTTAAGGAACTTGCGGAAGCAGGAGACAATGACCGGCGCTGGTACGCAGCGGTTGCCCTCTCCCGGATCGGTGTTCCCGCCATCGCACCGCTCATTGAAGCCATGAAGGCCAACCCGGCGCAGGCATTCCGGCGCTATGGTGCAGCAGCACTGGGGGAGATGGGGGCAAAAGCTGTTACTCCGCTCATCGATGCCATGGCGTCCGATGAGGCAGAGCTCCGTGGTTTTCTTTCGCAGGCGCTCTGCCGGATTGGCACCCCCGCCATCGAGCCCCTGCGGCAGCGGCTGCATGATGCGGACGAGATTGTCCGGTCATGTGCCACGCTCACGCTCTGGAAGCTGGGCGAGGCGGGCGTGCCGGTCATTGTTGAAGACGCCAGAAAAGAAGACTAAAGAAGGTTAAGGGAATTGTGCCCCGGGGGATCCGGGGCAGGGCCAATAGTTCTATTCTGCCGGTGCTGCCGGAGTTTCACTGGCGGCAGTCGGCGGCACGGTGTGCCCTTTCTTCCGTGAATCAAGCCATTCGGAGAGCTGCCCCATCAGCGAGAGCACCGCGGGCATGATGAAGATCGCGCCCGTCAGGGAGAACCCGACTGCGATCAGGGTCGAGATGCCGAAGTTGCTGATGATGGGGAAGGTGGCAAGGCAGAGTGCCGAGAACCCGAAGAAGGTTGCAAGGCCCGAAACCGTGATGGCGCTGCCGATCTTCTGGACGCTCTCCTGGATTGCGGCAATCGGGTTGTGCAGCCGCTCCTCCTCTTCGGCATAGCGCTCCATCACCAGGATGGTGTACTCGGCGGCGACACCGATCGTCATGGACCCGAGCGTTGCCGTCAGCGGAGTGTAGGTAAGGCCGATGAGGTACATCATCACCGCGTTCCAGCCGACAACGAAGATGATCGGGATGATCGGGGAGACCGCGTGGAGGTGGCGGTATACCAGGATCAGGAACGCAAAGACGAAGATGAAACCGAGCAGGGTCATCTGGTCCTTGGACTCCGACATTGACCCGAGCAGGCTGGTGTAGAGTTCGAAACTCCCGGCCGGTTCGACTGTGATCCCGACGGGTGGTTCGAGGAACTTGATCTCCTTTTCCATCTGCTCTTTGAGATCGTTCATCTGGGTCATTTCCATGTCGGTGGTGCTGAACCGGACGATCCCGTTCATGGGGCTGCTGAGGTATGCCTCTTTCGTGCTCTGGGGGATCTTCGCAATGACGGTGTCGAGCTCTGCCTGGGTTTTGGGCATCGCGCCGCCATTGTACTGGAGGATGTAGGTGACAATGCTGGTCGCGCCTGTCAGCTCCTTGTGATGGGCCAGTTCATAGTCCTGGAACTCTTTGATCCATTTTACCGTATCAAGATCCGTGACGCGGGACCCCTGGACCATTAAGTCCGCGGTGCTGGTTGCCCCGATAATGCGAGTGACCTTGTCGATGTTGATCTTGGCCGGCATGTCAGAGGGGACAAACGCGTTCTCATCAGAACTGACCGGGATGGTCGGGTCGATCTGGAAGCCGATGAGGGCAATAAGGCCTGCAAGGAGCAGGACCGGCACCGGGTTCTTTGCAATCTTCACCGAGGTGCTGGTAAGGAAATCTGCGTACGAGAAGCCGCTCTTCTTTTTGTTCTGCTCCTTTCCGATGACCGTGTCACAGGCATCTGTCCCAACTGCGTAGCACTGCCCGGTCTGCGGTTTGGGCTTGTAGTTTAAGAGGAGGCCGAGCGTGGGCATGCCAATGCAGGAGAACCAGTAACAGGTATTAATACCGATGATGGCGACCAGCCCGAACGAGCGGATCATCGGGACAGTCGAAATGAACATGGCCACGAACCCCATGGAGGTGGCCAGCATCGCGTACAGCACGGCAGGGCCGGTACGGGTCACGGTCATGAAGACCGCGTCATCAAGCGATCCCTTCCGTGCTTCTTCATCGAACCGGGCATGGAACTGGATGGCGTAATCGATCCCAAGACCGATCAGGACCGGGAATGCCCCGATCACGGCCATGTTTAAGGAGATCCCGGCAAGGCCCATGAGCCCCAGCGATGTGATGAGGCCAAGGCCCACGAGAAGGACCGGCATGAAGCGGTGGCGGACATAGGCGAACAGGATCCCCATGGTGATGACCATCAGGATCATCGCCCCGCCAATGAGGATACCCATGTTGCTGGTTAAACCGGCACCCATCTGCTGGGCGAATGCCGGGGAGCCGGACATCTCTACGGTCACGCCTGGCGGAATGGGGGAGCTATCGATGACGGACTCGATATTATTCAGTACCGATTTCTGCACATCCTCGGACAGGCTAGGCGTGAGCTTGATCTGGACGAGTGTTAAGACATTGGAGGGATAGAGCGTGGAGCGCAGGTCTTCGGGAAGGGCGTTGACCAGCACCAGGGTCTCATCCTTTGATGAGGGAAGCGAGCCGCCGTTGTACGCCTTGAGGTAATCGGTGATGCTCCCAACGCTCTCGATATTCTGCTGCTGCTTGATGTTCTTCTCAAGGTCGTCGATATATGCGAGAACGTCCGGGCTGAGCGGATCGCCTGCCTCGATGATGAGGATGATCGAAGCCGATTTGTACTCCTGGTTGTATTTTGCCTGGAGGGCGCCCTGGGGAGTGTCCTTGTCAACGTAGGTCTCCCATCCGGTCTGCATGGAGAGCAGGGTCATGCCATACAGACCAATGCAGAAGACCGCGACAAGCAGGCAGGCTACGAGTTTGGGCCTCCTGGTGATGGCATGTGCGATGCCCTCGAAGATTTCCTTGATCATGGCCGTCCCTCGGCACGGTGTTGGGAGTGTTTTTGTTGGGGTGGGAGCAGCTGCTCCTGCGTAAACGTCATATGCCTTCACTGCGGTTTTGTCTTCCGCAGGTATGCCATGTACCCGATGCCTGCTGCAAGGACCACAAGGATGAGCCCTGCAACCAGGATTGTTGTCGGGATTCCTGCGATGGTACCGGCCTTTGCCGGGAGAACCTGAATGGTCACCGGCACGGTGTCGGACTCCATGCTGTTACCCAGCGCGTCACGGAACCGGAGTTTGCTGTCGAAGGTATACATCCCCGGCTCTGTCTCCCCGCTCACGGCAACCTCGTAGAGGGCAGTCGCGGTCTCCCCGGGGCGGATCTCGCCAAGGTACGCGACCGTGCCTTCTGCGGTGACTCCTCCATGGGTGGTGATCCGCGACTGGGTCTCATAGACCGTGGTCCTGCCGTTGTTCCGGTACGTGACCTCGATGTCATCATGCGAACCTGCTGCAACAGAAGGAACGGGGGATGTCACGGAGAAACTGATCTTGGAGCTTACCGGGATACCCACGGATTCGCTCCGGGAGGTGACGATCTCGCCCTCCCGGTTGGTATAGGTGACGGAGACATCGACCGGGTAAATCTGGTCAGCAGCGTCCTTGGAGGCAGAAATCTTGAACCGGGAGGAGATGATACCACCACTCGGGAAGTCCCCGACAAACGCGGTGCTGTCGGTCGGGATGACTGCGCTCGACCCGCTCTGCGTGAGTTTGACGCTCGCCTTAATGCCATCCTCGGGCCCGTCGTTTCGTATCTTGAGGACAACATACCCGGAAGTACCTGCACTGAGCGTGTCAGGAATGGCTTCGACCACCGCGATCTTTACCTCAGGTTTGATCCTGATGGTGACAGGGATGGTCGTGCTGGTTTTCGTGTAGGAGTACTGGTAGACATCAGCGACCTCCTGCCGCTCAATGTCGGGAACCTGGTAACTGATGGTCACCGGCAGCTGGTACTCGCCAATGGTTGCGTTCGAGGAGATCTTGGCGGAAAAGCTGACTGTCCTGCCTGCCCCCCCGGCGGGAATGTCGCCGACAAACTGCGGATCGCTCTTGACAATGATGGCATCGGTCCCCGAAGAGAGCCCGATCGTTGAGAATTTCGCCGTTGTCGGGAGGTCCTCGTAGCTGATCGTGCCCTGGTTGAGCTGTTTGAGCGTACTGACGCCGGTATTCCTGATGAGGATGGTAATGGTGGCATCCTCTCCCGGGGAGAACTCATTGGTTCCCACCACGCTGGCAGAGAGATCCGGGCTTCCCTGGAGGTATTTGGTTGCTGCGGAAGCCGGGATGATGACCGCTGCTGCGCAGACAAGGATGGCGATTGCGACAAGGGCAGCATTGCCACAAGTCCTGGAAAAACGGGAATGGGCCATGTTCTTCCCCGTTACTGGAGTTTCTTCTTACGGTAGTAATAGAATCCGGCAGCTGCGATGACGACCAGGACCAGCAGGGCCAGGAGTACCGGGTTGCCGGTGAGGGTTGACATGAAGTTCTTTTCGGGCACCACTTCAACATTGAGTTTTATGGGGTCCGAGACAACCTGGTTGTCAAGGGAATCGCGGTAGCGGACCTCAGCATCGATACCGTACGATTTCACGGTTGCAGTGCCATCGGCGGAAACAAGGAACGAGGCCTCTTTCATCTCTCCGGGAGCAAGGTCTCCTAAGAATGCCGAGTCATCATTGCTGCTGAAGGGGTCGACCATGCTGATCCGGCCTACGGCCTGGTGTGCTGTTGCCCCACCGGTATTCTTGAATTGTGCCGTGATCACTTTCTTCTGGCCTGCGGCAATAGTCTGCGGTCCGGAGACGATCGCGAACTTGATCTTTCCGCCAACCGGGATGCCGATGGATTCGCTCTCGGAAGTGATTGTGTCACCGTCACTGTTCTCGTATTTGACGTACACGTCGAGAGGATAGGTCTGCTCCTCTGCACCGGAGTCAATCGATGTCCGGAAGATAGCAGTTGCCGTACCCCCGGCACGGAAATCGCCGATATAGGCACTACCCTCGGTGGGAATAACCGGGCTGCCGTCATTCCGGGCAATGCTGAGAATGGCCTTCTTCCCGTCCTCGTGACCGATGTTCTTCACAATAAGGGTCACGTAGCCCTCAGTCCCGGCGTTGAGGCCGCTGACCTGCACGGACTCCACGTCAAGGCGGACGTCCGGCTTGATCTTCACGGGGATGGTGAGGGTCTCGTTCATGGCTTTGTACCGGTATTCGATCGTGTCGTATCCATACTGGTCGGCATTATAGAGGTAGGTGTACTGCAGGGATACTGGGAGCTGGTAGGTTCCGGCCGCTGCATCGGTCGGGACTTTCACGGTGAAGGTCGCGGTTGCCGTGCTGCTTGCCGGAAGGTCGCCGGTCAGCTGCGGGTCGGACTTCACGATAAGGGGAGAACTCCCTGCGCCAAGGCCTACGGTCAGGAATTTTGCCGTGTTCGGGAGGTCATCGCGGTTTACGATATTTGATCGGACGAACTTGAACTGGTTTGTCCCGGTGTTCTGGATCACGATCCCGAGCTGGACTTCTTTTCCTGGGGTGAGCTCGTTGTTCCCGGAGATAGCCGCAGAGAGTTTCGGGCTGCCTGCAAGGTATTGTGTCCCATCCTCTGCACTCACCGGAGCGATTGCAAACAATGTCATGGCAATGCCGGCCAGGAGCAGGAGGGACAGGTGGGGGTGGCTCCTGCCGTCCCGGCACGACGGGATTCCGGTTCTGATGAGGGAACCCCTGGTCAGGTAATTTATCGTTGTCATAAGAATTTCTCGCTGTTTTCCAGATGTCTCACTAGTGTTGAATTCAATCATATTAAAACATTTCTCCAATGGGTTATACATATGAATAGTAAACTCCGGAACTCCAGCCGGGCAAACAAGATGGGCACATGCCAGCCTCAGCGCAGGAGGTCCTGGAGCGCATCGATACGCTGGCGCAGGGCGTTCTCCCGTTCGGCAAAATCTGTGATATCCGCAATCGTGATGTAGGTGCTGGTCACGGAACCCTGTCGGGCAGCGGTGACCTTCCCGTGGATAAACCGCGGGATCCCGTCTTTCCTCCGGATCCAGATCCTGAACTCGCCGGGGACCCCGGAATCCGGCTCTACACTTTTGATTATCTCTTCGATCTTCGTCTTCTCGGAAAGCGGGATGAGGCCTGCATCAGCCATTCCCCCGGATACGTTCTCCACGATTATTGTTCCGTGGAGTCCCATGGTCATCATCTCCTCGTCTGAATAGCCGGAGATCTTGTTGATGCGGTGATTTGTGTACACCACCTTGTCGTTCTCGACAATGATGAGGCCGTCCTGGATATTCTCTGCCATCATCCGGAACCGCTGCTCGCTCTCGCGGACCTTTGCCTCCTGGTTTTTCAGCTCTGTGATATCGGTAAAGACGACGAAATTGTAGAGGATACTCCCGCGCCTGACGGCATTAATACGGATGTAGACAAACCGTTTCTCGCCATCTTTCCTGATGATCCACATCTTGAGATCGCCCGGGGACTCCGGGTGCGATTCGATGTCCCGGATTCGCCGTGTCACTTCGTCACGACACTCCTGAGGGATGATGGAGAGCGTGTTCATTGTCCAGAGCTCCTTGAAGGAATACCCGGTTATCTCGGCAATACGACGATTTGCGTACACGGTCTTCCCGTTCTCAAAGATGATGAGGCCGTCCCGGATGTTCTCTGCCATCATCCGGAACCGCTCTTCGCTCTCCCGGATCTCGCGCTCGGCAAGGATGCGTTCCGTCACATCCTCAAGCACCAGGGTGATCCCTTTTCCCCCGTCATCGAATACCGTGGGGATGCACTTCTGGTGAAAAATCCGTTCCTCTTTGCCTTTCACGAGGAAGGTGACGGTTGTCTCTGCCTTTTTTTTCTCCTTTGAGATGCTGTCCAGCAGCTCGTGAACATCCACTTCGGGAGACTGGAGAAACGAGATATTCTTCCCGACAGCCTCCTCCCGGGAAAGGTGGAGCAGGGTCAGGAAATTTGCATTGACATCGATGATCCGGAATTCGTCATCCAGCACCATGATGAGCTCCTTTGAGTAGCTCAGCATGGCGGAGAGCGGGACGCGCTGGGAAAGTGTGTACACCTTTGCCATGCCATAGGTCCGCATATCGACCTGCCCGGAGATAAGCAGGATATCCAGGTAACGCCCGATGGTATTCTTGTTCTTTTTGAGCGCTTTGGAGATGTCGGTGACACTCATGCCATTTTGGTTCTTTTTCAAAAGCTCCCGTATTGCGCCGAGTTCCTGCTGGTAATCCTGCATCATGGCTGTGAACATGCCCGGAGGCGTTGTAGGTAATCTATTGACCTCCAAAATTTATAAGTGTTATGAATCATCAGGATGTATAATCTATTAGTGAATAGTTTAAATACAAACAACGATAACACTACACTGTAGTGTATGCAGCATTCCCTGCTGCAACCCTATTTCAGAAGGATTAAAAAACATCGGAATCAGGAGTAATTTGTATGGTGTCTGTTGACATTATTTCCCGTGGATTGGAAAACGTAGTGGCAGTTCTTCCTGCCATCATTGGTGCAGTGATTGTTCTTCTTCTTGGCTGGATTGTCGGACGTGTGCTGGGCAAGGCAGTCCGTATCATCGTCGACAAGGCCATGGCCGCTGTATCGACCGCCCCCGTGATCGGGGAATCAGATGTGGGAAAGACCGTAGCAACATCGCATGTGTCGCTGGGCTATCTGGGCGACATCACCATGCGCTGTGTCGTGTACCTTATCGCAATCCTTGCGGCAGTTGACATCCTCAACCTCGACTACCTCAGCAAGTTCATGACGCAGGTCCTCGAGTACATTCCGCATGTTGTCGCATTCGTGATCATCCTTGTCGTGGGTATTATCCTTGTCGATTACTTCATCGACTTCTTCAGGAAGTATTCGCAGACCTCGCAGATCGAACTGGTCACCCCGGTTCTCGTCCTGCTCCGGCTCTTCCTGTACTTCGTTGTTGTCATGCTTGCACTCTCGCAGCTCATGCTTGACCTCACGATCATCTACACGATCATCACGCCCATCTTCTGGGGCATCGGTATCGGCCTTGGCGCCTCGATCGCAATCGTTGTCTGGTTCGGTATGAAGAACCGCAGCGAACAGATCATGGACAAGGTCGTGGAATCAATCACAAAGTAAGGATCACAAAAAAAGACCCTGTATTCTTGTGCAGGAAAAGGGGATTTTTTCCCCTCACTTTATACCCGTCCTTTTTTCATGCTTCCCGCAGATACCTCCGCCACTTTGGAACCGGTCCGGATCAGAGGGAGCGCTGGCAGCTGTTCCCCCCCTCCGGCAACATTCATCATGGCAGACCACGCAATACTTTTCAAGAACCATGATCCCCTTCCGGGAGGTCTCCCGTGACCGGAGGCCGGCGGATCTCTCACGGGCAGGGATCCGCACAAGGATAAGAAATCATGGAGATCCTATCATGAACAGGAACTATACGCATCTTGTGCTCCTTCTTGTCATAGCGTGCATGGTCGTGCCCGTGATGGCCGATGAAGGGAACGTCACGAACACGAGCATTTCCACGACCAGCGAAACAACCCTCGTCACCACAGAGACCACCGTTCCACCGACAACGACCGTGGAAACGACGGCCACCACCGCAGTGCCGACAACCACCACTGCGGCCCCGACAACGACCACTACAACCATCCCGGCAACAACCGTGACAACGGTCATTCCCACCACAACACCGACAACCGGGGGCGTGTTCGTGGCCTCGTCCCCTCCCGGTGCTGCAATCCTGATCGATGGGGTGTATTACGGGACTACCCCGGCAACAGTACCCGGGCTTGCGCCGGGAAACCACCTGATCCGCCTTTCCCTCAGCGGGTATATCGATTATGAAGGGACGATCTATGTTATTGCCGGCCAGGAGACTACCGAGTACGGGACGCTCCACCCCATGAGCACCGGCTCCCCGCAGATTATTGTCGCCACGCCATCGGCGCCTCCCGCCACTGCTGCCCCGGTAATAACGGCCCAGCCGGTTGCCACAGAACCCGTTTCTGAGAGCCCGCTTGAGAACCCGACTGTGCTTGCGGCCCTGATTGGTATCGTCACCGCATCGATCGGCGCCGGTGCATCCATCTTTACGCACAAGGCAAAGACAGAAGCGGCGAAAAAGGAAGACGAGACAAAGAAAGAATAATTACACGGGCGTTTGGGGGTACCTGATACCTCTGCCCGGTTTTCCTGTTTTTGCAGTTTCCATCCTCACGACCCTGTATGATGTCCCTGCCGCCAGGGTCGGCTTTTCAAAACCGCTTCCTGAATCAGCACTCATAAATCTCCTCACGGCCCATCCGTAGATATGCTCAAGCTCTCGCCCGTGATGGAGGCCTACGAGAAGTCCCTGCTGGACGAACTCCATCGCCAGATTGCGATAGCAAAGGAGGCACGGTCGCGGGGCCTCGACCCCAGCATGGATGTCGAGATCCCGATTGCAAGCGACCTTGCGGACCGGGTGGAGGTCCTGACCGGGGTCAAAGGGGTGGCAGCCCGGATCCGCGAGCTCGAGGCAACGATGTCCCGCGAGGAGGCGGCACTCCGTATCGGTGACGATTTCGTTGCCCGGAGGTTCGGGGAGAAGGACATCATGGAAGTCCTCGACCACTCCATCCGCGTTGCCATGGCGCTCCTGACAGAAGGCGTCGTGTCGGCACCCACGGAAGGAATTGCCAAGGTCGCGCTCGGGAAGAACGATGACGGGACCCAGTACCTGATGATCTTCTATGCAGGCCCGATCCGGAGTGCCGGAGGTACGGCGCAGGCCATGTCGGTACTGGTCGGCGACTACGTGCGTCAGAAACTGGGGATTAACCGCTACATTGCGCGGCAGGATGAGGTGGAGCGGTACGTCGAGGAGATCCGGCAGTACAACTCGATCATGAACCTCCAGTACCTCCCGAGCGAGGCCGAGATCCGGCTCATCATCGAGAACTGCCCGGTCTGCATTGACGGTGAAGCAACCGAGCAGGAAGAGGTATCGGGCCACCGGAACCTGGAGCGGGTGGAGACGAACGTTGTGCGGGGGGGCATGGCGCTCGTCATCGGCGAAGGGATTGCCGGGAAGGCCCGGAAGCTCAAAGGCCGGGTCGAGAAGATGAAGATGGAGGGCTGGAACTGGCTCGACAAGCTGATCGCCGGTGCGGCCAAGAGCGGGGATGGCGGCAAGAGCACGGGAGTAAAGCCGCTCGACAAGTACCTCCGCGATCTCATCGGCGGCCGGCCGGTCTTCTCCTACCCGATGCGGAAAGGGGGGTTCCGGCTCCGGTACGGGAGGTCCCGGAACACCGGGTTTGCCGCTGCCGGCATGCATCCGGCCACGCTCTATGTCCTCGGAGAATTCCTTGCGACGGGCACCCAGATGAAGACCGAGCGGCCCGGCAAGGCCTGCGGGGTGGTGCCGGTGGATACGCTCGAGGGCCCGACGGTGCGGCTCAGGGAAGGCAGCGTTCTCCGGATCGATGACGAAGCCACGGCAAAACGGCTCAGCCCGGGGATCGAGAAGATCCTCGATATCGGCGAGATCCTCATCTCATTCGGGGAATTTCTGGAGAACAACCATCCGCTCGTGCCGGCAGGATACTGCGAGGAGTGGTGGCAGCTTGACGTGGGGGATGGGGTAAAGCCTCCGAAGGATGAGACGGAGGCCCTGGACTCTGCGAAGAAGGGGGGATATCTCCACCCGGCGTGGACGTGGTTCTGGGACGACATCTCTTCCGACCAGATCCGGGCAGTTGCCGGGTATGTAGCCGCAAAAGGGGCGATACAGGAAGATGGCCTCCACATCCCGCTGGATCCGGCCATCAAGACAGCGCTTGAAGAGATCCTCCTGCCCCATGATGTCCGTGATGACGAGATCGTGATCCATACGTACCTGGCGTTCCTTGCCGGGCTCGGGCTTGACAGCAACCTGAAGAAACGGGATACCTGGCAGACTCTTCCTGCTGACGCAGCCCCGCTCGATCTCGTGATGCACCTCTCCGGCCTGAAGATGCGGTCCCGGTCCGGGACACGGATCGGCGGCCGCATGGGCCGGCCGGGGAAATCGAAACCCCGGAAGATGAACCCGCCGCCCCATGTCCTCTTCCCGCTCGGGGACTCCGGCGGGGCCCGGCGTTCTTTCCAGTCCGCCTCCACGCATACCGCGGAGATTGACGCAGACAATGTGGATCTTGACTTCCAGAAAGAGGGCGGGATCATCGAGATCGAAGTGGGACGGCGCCGGTGCAGCCAGTGCGGTGAGATCACCTACATGAACCGCTGCGGGAACTGCGGCGGGCACACGATCGCCCTCTTCACCTGCTCAAAGTGCGGCCACGAGCTTACGCAGGACCGCTGCCCGAACTGCGATGTCCCCGCCCTGTGCAGCCAGCGGATCAGCCTGAACGTGAAGGCAGAGTACGCAAAGGCGATGGAGCGGATGGGCCTGAAGGCCGACAGCATCGCGCTCGTCAAGGGGGTCAAGGGCGTCATCTCGCGGGAGAAGACCGTGGAGGCAATGGAGAAGGGGATTCTCCGGGCGCAGCAGAACGTCTTTGTCTTCAAGGACGGCACGACCCGGTTCGATATGATCGACCTGCCGCTCACCCACATCCGGCCTGATGAGGTCCGCGTTCCCGTCGAGAAGATGCGTTCGCTCGGGTACACGAAAGATACGCACGGCTACGACCTCCAGAACGGGTCGCAGGTCGTCGAGCTCCACCCGCAGGACATCCTCGTCTCCGACTCCTGCGCCGAATGGCTGATCAGCGTGGCAAAGTTCATGGACGAACTGCTCGTCAAATGCTATGGCCTTGAACCCTTCTACAAGGTCAGCAAGCCCGATGACCTCATCGGGCATCTCGTCATCGGCCTTGCCCCGCACACGAGCGCCGGCGTTCTGGCACGGATCGTCGGGTTCACCCGGGCCAACGTGGGATATGCCCACCCGTTCTTCCATGCCGCCAAACGTCGGAACTGCTTCTGGGGCGACACGGAGATCGAGGTCAACGATGGGAAACGGTGGGAGAAGATCCCGATCCGGAAGTTCGTGCTGGAGAATTTCGACCTTACCCGGCCCGGCCTTGACCGGCTCGGCACCTATTACTCGGACCCGGCCCGTCCGTTCTGGACCCGCGCCGTAGACACCACCGGCCAGATCCGGCTCCGGAAGGTCACCTCGGTCTCGGTCCACCGGGCCCCGCAGACACTGATACGGTTCACCACCTCCCGCGGGAAGGAGCTCGTCGTTACCCCCGACCACGCGATGCTGGTCTGGGACACCGGCTATCTCCGCAAGATCCGGGCCATGGAACTCAAACCCGGCGATGCAGTACCTGTCTTCGAGGGCTCTTGTGTCATCTCCGATACGATCAAGCTGGCCGAACAGGTCCCCGCCCCTGAGGAACGCGTGTACTGCCTGACGGTTGCCGATGACCACACCCTGGTGGCAAATGGCATCTTCACCGGCCAGTGCGACGGCGACGAGGACTGCATCATGCTCCTTCTCGATGGCCTTATCAACTTCTCGCGCTCGTTTTTGCCCCAGAACCGCGGGGGCTCCATGGACGCACCCCTGGTGCTGACGAGCCGTATCGACCCGGCTGAGATCGAC
This sequence comes from Methanoregula formicica SMSP, assembly GCF_000327485.1. NCBI lineage: Archaea > Methanobacteriati > Methanobacteriota > Methanomicrobia > Methanomicrobiales > Methanoregulaceae > Methanoregula > Methanoregula formicica. The sequence goes on from NC_019943.1 coordinate 271,145, forward strand.
AAGGAAGCGCTCAATGTCGATGTCTGTGAGCGGTACCCGATCGAGGTCTACACGAGTGCCCTCACGTACGCGGAGCCAAAAACCATCGTCAAGCTCATCGACCGCGTCGAGAACCGGCTCGGCACGCCGGCCCAGCTTGAGGGCTTCCAGTTCACCCACGACACCTCGGATATCTCGGCCGGCCCCATCGAATCCATGTACACCCAGATGAAGACGATGACCGACAAGCTCGGTGCAGAACTTGAACTCGCTGAGAAGATCCGGGCGGTGGATGCCGATGACGTGGCAGAGCGGGTCTTAAACACGCACTTCATCCGCGACCTGATGGGAAACCTCTCGGCCTTCTCCAAGCAGAAGTTCCGGTGCACGAAGTGCAACACGAGCTACCGTCGCATGCCGCTTGCCGGCAAGTGCACGAAGTTCAAAGGCAAGGGCATCTGCAATGGCAATATCATCCCGACCGTCCACGAGGGCTCTGTCAAGAAGTACCTGGAGATGTCCCGGGAGATCTGCCGGAAATACCATATTTCAGAATACACCAAGCAGCGGGTGGAAGTGATCGATTTAGCGATTGAGTCTACCTTCGGTGAGGAGAAGCAGCAACAGCTTGGGTTGGCGGATTTCATGTAGACTGCCGTTCCCGCAAGGGAAGGGCAGGCTGGAGAATCGAACAAGTCATCAGACTTGTGAGATGAGAAGAACGTAGTTCTTCGAGGAACCCGAAGGGTTCTTCGACCAAGGTGTGGGTTGAAGATATCCGGCGGAAATTTTCTCCTTCTCGAACCTCCCTTCTCCCTCCCCTAAATCGTCGTGATCCCCGCCATGATGAGGGAGAAGAGCACGAGATCGTAGACCCCGTGCGCAATGGCGCTCGTTGAGGTGTTGGTGTACTGCCGGAGCACACCGAAGCAGAGCCCGATGAGGAAGACCTCGATAACACCATCCCACGCGTACTGGTACGCATGAAGGGATGCAAAGACCAGTGCCGCAAGGAGGATACCGAACCGGGGTTGGATCACGCCGCGGACCGAGAGTTCTTCCCCAAACCCTGCGGCGACTGATGCCACGAGTGCCGCAAGTGGCGTGAAGGAAGCGATGAACAGGTTGTTCACCAAAGTTTCGTCTGTCACCGTGATACCGCAGGCAACGAAGAGCTGCACCAGGAGATCATCAATGACGGTAAAGGCTCCTACGAGCAGGATGCCTGCTGCTACCCCGAGGGCAACCTGCCGGGCGGAAGGCCGGACCAGGCCAAGACGAGAGAGCGTTGCTGAAAGGTCTTTTCTCACCCAGAGCCCGACAAAGAAGAACGAGGCAACGGTTGTCCAGATGAGGGTGAAGATGTCGAGCTTGACGCTGGAACCCGGCTCCTCGCTCCCGATACCAAGGGCTTCCTGCAGCCCGGCATCCAGGAACGGAGCATTGCCGTTGACAGCCAGCGGGACCAATGGAAGAACAATGAGCGCGATAACACAGACAAGACCGATGGTATGGGCAAACGAATCCGGGTTGAACGGGAGGACGCGGGACAGGAGCCCACGCAACCAGCGGGAGAAGCCGAGGAGACTGGCGAGGACAGCCCCGAGCGAGACGAGGAGTACCAGGCCCATCGATTCCGGAGGCTGCGTCTCAAGAAACGCGTCGAGGGCCGCCTCATCGCCGGAGAGACTGATCACCGGTGCAAGAGTGATCATAAGGGTCACGACCCAGATACTGAAGAGGATACCAAGGAGCCAGAGGACTGCGGTATACCGGGCCCAGCGGTACGTCTCCCCTGTATAGGCGAGGAAGGCGAGGATGACAAAGGGTGCTACCATCCCGCCGGCAAGCACGAACTCCCCAAGGTCCCCGCCCAGGACCTCAGAACCTGAAAGCGCCAGCAGGATGAGGAAGAATACGATTACCGGGACTGCAATGAGGAGATCGCGGTATCGGCCCTGCCACAAGCGCTCAATCATGCTCATCTAATGGGGACATTTTGGTAATTAAGGATGTGGGAATTGGGAATTTCTTGGCGGCATTTTGTGTCCTGTGAAAGCCTTTTACTCTCCTCTCCCCCATACTATTCTGCGCGAGAATATCTAAGTGGCCAACAGAGGCAGACTCAAGATCTGTTCCCGAAGGGGTTCGCAGGTTCAACTCCTGCTTCTCGCATCTTTTCTGAACGTTTTTCTCATCAAACCGTACGAAAAAATTTTCAAACGCGATCGTTTTTTTCCGGTTTGCCCCTGCCCGACCCCCCTTTTCAGGTATGCAAAAAACACCTTAATTTCATGTGGAATCTGCGATGTAAACTTTCCTAAAAATTCCTCCACGCGAAACCAAGGGGGGTCGGGCAGGGGCAGCTTTTCAATCCGGATTTTTTTCGCGCGAAAAATTTTCAAACCCGGAATTATTTTGAAAAACTTGAGCCGGGTCTGGTTGTTCCTGCGCAACCAATCCGGTTAAAAAAACCCGGGTCAAAGAAAGTGTCTTATTGTGCCGTGTCTTTCGCGTTGAGCCGGGCAGCGATGATGAAATCGTTGAGGGTGAGTCCGCCGGCGGGATAGGTATACAGGGAGACATCGACATACCGGGACTCCCGCATGCAGATATCCGGGAAATGCCCCTCCTCGGTTGCGAGGGCTGCAATCTCGCCAAAGAACGCGATGCAGGCCGATGCATCAGCAAGGGTGAAGGTTCTGGAAATATGGCCGTTTTTTAAGGTCCAGCCCGGCACCTGCGCAAGGTATTCGAGAGTATCCTTTCTCGTGAGTGGGGGGGATCCTGCTTTATACGTGGTGCACTTCTGGTGTGCGAGTTCCATGGTTATCTCTCGGTGTGCCGGCAAAAAAAGTTTCTCCAAGGGAGCCCGCAAGCCGGACGCTCCCACGGCAGGGGATTTATCCCGGTTATGCGGCTGTAGCAGCCGGCTGTGCCTTTCCGGCCTGCACCTGCATGACGACCATGACGATGAGCGAGATCGGGAGTGCAATCACGATCGGGTCCACCGCGGTCCATGGTGCACCAAGGAGCGTGACCTTGCCGAAGAGTGCCTGGCAGAGGCCCAGAGGTTTTGCCTCCGCGGCATGGAAGAACGCAGTCCAGACAAACCAGACGACAGCACCGGTAACCATGCTCCACAGCGCTGCTTTTGTCGATGGCGCCTTTGCATAGACGCCTACGGCAAAAGCCGGCAGGAAGGCACAGGCGCAGAGCCCCATGAACATGACGGTAGCCCGGGCAATGATGCTGATGGGCATGAGCAGGGCGAGGATCGTTGAGAGGACCATCATGATGACGATGCCGGCCTGGTGTGCCTTTAAGGAGAGGGCGCACTCCCTCCCGCGGCCCCAGAGGTCGCAGATCAGGGCAGTGCCCATGGCATGGTAAAGGGCGGAGAGCGTGGACATGGCTGCCGAGAGGAGTGTCAGCATGAAGATGACAACAAAGATCTCGGGCATGGCCTGGTTGATGAAGAGCGGCATGATGGCATCGACATTGCCCCCGGCAGCATCGATGGCGATCTTGCCTGAAGTCTGGTAGAAATACACATTGCTGAGTGCTCCTACCGTGAACGCGACACCGGTCATCATCAGGATAAACGGCCCGCCGACAAGGACTGCCCGGTTCAGGGACTTGTTGTCCTTTGCCGTCATGAACCGGACCACGAGCTGTGGCTGAGCGAGTACCCCGATACCCACGCCGAGGACAAGCGTTGTTATGACCGTGAACCAGATCGGCGAGCCGAGTTCCGGCATGGTTGTCCAGCCGGTCATGCCCTGGCTTGCAAGTGCCTTGGGTACAAGGTCAGCCATATTGGTGAGGGCTGTCGCCCCGTTAGTCCATCCGCCGACCACCACAAGGGTGAGGGCCAGCAGGACGGTCATACCGATCAGCATGATGGTGCCCTGGAAGGCATCGGTATACATGACCGCGATGAGGCCCCCGAAGACCACGTAGACCGCGGTGATCACGGCAAAGAGGATCAGGGACGTCGTGTATTCGATCCCGAGCGTGGGCTCGATGAACCGTGCCCCGCCGATGAGGATGGCGGCAGTGTACAGCGGCATCGAGACAACGATGATGAACCCGGCAATGTACTGGAGGACCGGGGACTTGTAGATCTTGCACATCAGGTCCGGGAACGTGACCGCCGAGAGGCGGTGCCCGATCTCCCGGGTCTTCTTGCCAAAGAGGACGAACGCGAGCAGGATGCCGACCCCGATATTCAGCACCGTGAGCCAGATCAGGCTCATCCCGAGGTTTGCCGCCTGTCCCCCGAACCCGATGATCGCGGACGTGGAGATGAACGTTGCACCGTACGAAAGGGCGATGATCACCGGGTGGCTGCACCGTCCGGCAACCAGGTAGTCCTCGGAGCTTTTCGTCTTCTTGTACCCGAAATAGCCGATGATGAGGGTGGCTGCAAGGTAGATGAGCACCAGCGCCGTCATCGTCAGCGTATTAACTGCCATGACCGCCGTCCCCCTCGTTCCAGTACAGCAAACCGTACACGATACACGCCAGGGCTAACCCGATGGACAGCCCATAGCCGAGCACTATCTGTAGATCAGGAATTCCAAAGAGCATAGAAAAACCTCTGGTAAACTCTTCATCGCGACATTACACGGGGACCAAACAGAACGACGGTCCCCTATCTAAAGAAGAATGCGTAGCACGGGCTCTTGTGAGAAACAGTGGAATAAGCCCCTTGCAACCTCATTGTTTACCGGATCTTACTCTGAAGACCACAATATATAACGGTTTTCAATTATTCTCTGGTGCATACTTCTGTACAATGCTATCCTATAGCACGCTATTGGCCATCCGCGCAAAAGACCATATCGGTAGCGGCTTAACCCTCTTCAGGTACAACCGTGGCATCCGTCTTCTCCACCCTCCACGAGTCTCTCCGGCAGGTGCTCTCCCAGCGGCTTGGCTGGTTTGAACTCCGCGAGGTGCAGGAACGGGCCTGTGTCGCCATCTCCGGGGGGAGCGACACGCTGGTCATTGCCCCTACGGCCGGGGGAAAGTCCGAGGCTGCCCTGATCCCGGTGATGGACGCTGTCCTGAAAAATGGCCAGCCCGGGGTGGCCTGCCTCTATATCGCACCCACAAAAGCGCTGATCAATGATCAGGAAGAGCGGTTCTCTGCATTCTGCCTGCCGACATCGTTGTCAGTGATGAAATGGCATGGCGATGTCCCCAAAGGGGGGCGGTCATGGAAAGGGGAGCCTCCCCATTTCCTGATGATCACTCCCGAATCGCTTGAGGTCCTCCTGCAGGAGCGCGAGCTCTCGCAAGACCTAAGGCAGGTACGTTTTGTCATCGTTGACGAGCTCCACGCATTCGTGGAGACCGATCGCGGTGTCCATCTCAGGGTGCTGCTCGACCGGCTGGACGAACTGGCCGGGCGGAAGATCCAGCGGATCGGCCTCTCTGCCACGGCCGGGAACCCGCAGGAGATCCTCTCCTGGCTCTCCGATGGGAGGCAGGGCCAGAAACTGGTTGAGGTAGCCCCGGCACCCAGAGAGAAACACTTCTCGTTCATCATCGAGCCGGACGAGGACCTGCGGACGAGTGCGCTTGTGCGGGTCGTTACCGGGAGAAAGGCGCTGGTCTTTGTCAATAGCCGGAGCGGTGCCGAGCACCTCATGAAAGCCCTCTCCGGGCGGGTGCGTAACCTCCATATCCACCACTCGTCACTCTCTCCGGTGATGCGGAGGAAGGCCGAGGAGGCGTTCCTGTCTGAGGACGGGGCCTGCATTGTCTGCACGAGCACGCTCGAACTGGGGATCGATATCGGCGACTTGGATGTTGTGGTCCAGGTGGGTCCACCGGATACCGTGTCGTCCTTCCTCCAGCGGATGGGCCGGAGCGGGAGGCGGGGACGCCCGGCGTTCGTTGTCTTTGTACTGGAAACCCCCTGTCAGCTGCTCTGCAGCTGTGCCATCATCGAATGTGCCATCGACCGCAGGGTCGAGAACCTGCACCCACCGGAGCAACCCTATAATGTCCTCCTCCAGCAGCTCTTCCTTGCCCTTCAGAAGGGGCGGACTGGCTGGGGAACCCTTATGAAAACCCTCCTTGCCCGGCCGGCATTTTCCGGGATCCGGCCGACGGAGCTGGAACGCCTGATTCGGCACCTCGTCGATGAGGGGTTCATTGCAACCGACGGCGAGATGCTGATGCCCGGGACCGAGGCGGAGCGGGTGCTGGGGCGATCGAACTGGAAAGACCTGTACTCGGTCATTGCCGGCGGCGGGGAGTACCGGGCCATGACGCCCGAGGGCGAGGCCGTGGGGAAGCTCGATGCACGTTTTGTCAACAGCCACAGCGATGGCGACGTGACGCTGGGCGGCCAGATCTGGTCGATGGTGAAGTGTGACGAAGGCCACAACATTGTCGTTGTTGTTCCGTCTGTCGCTGGTGGGGCCCGCACCTTCTGGAGGGGCAGTGGCGAAGCCGGGTTCTCCGGCCTCATCTGCGAGCGGGCCGGGGCTATCCGGAAGGAGAGAACAACCCGGCTGCCGCTTGGGGATCCTGAACGGGCCATACTCCACAACGCCCTGCAAACAATCCCGAAGGAGGTGGACGGGAGCGGTCTCTTTGTGAGAGAAAGGAAGCGGGCCGGAAGGAGGATCGTGGAGGTGTACTCCTTCCACGGCAGCAGGTTCAACCGCGTCCTTGCACTCCTCCTTGTCCACTGCCTGGGAGAGAAGTCAAGGGTCAGTTCCGGTGATTTCCTTCTCCGCGTGTCGGGTGCAGGCAAACAGGATACCATTGCCCGGGTGATCGCTGCACTGGAGGCAGTCCGGGCATTGAGCCCGGGAGAGATTGCGGAGATTCTCCCGGCACCGCAACGGGATGCCTGGAAATTCGCCGGGCTCCTTTCAGACCATCTCTTCCGGAAGACTGTTCTTCCGGATTATTACCATATTACCGAGTTTAAACAAAGACTCGCGGGGATGGCGGTTACTGCGCTTCCTCCCTCTGCCCCGGAGCCCGGCACGGGGGAGTGATCCGCTCCCCTTTCCAAGAAGGACGGATCCCTTTTTGTGATACCCCGGAAAACGGTTCTTATGCAAAAATGGCTCGCCCTTATCACCCTTGTTGCGGTCCTGGTGCTTGTCGGGGGGTGCGTTCAGGAAACTCCCGCGGAACCGTCTTCAATGCCGGTTCCGGCAACAACCGCCAAACAGGTAACCACTCAGAAAACCCCGCTGCCGGTCGCAACCATCATCCCCCCCACGCCAACGCTCACGCCAACAGAGCTCACCGTCTGGATCTACGACACCGGTTTCTCACCCAAAGAAGTCACGGTTAAAGTGGGATCGCAGGTCCGGTGGGTCAATGCAGACGAGGGACCCCACCGGGTCAGCTTTGTCACGGGCGGGTTCACCGCGTTCCTGCTTGCCCCCGGCCAGTCCTCAAGCCAGAAATTCACCCGGCCGGGCGTGTATGAGTACAGCTGCATTATTGCCCCTGCGATGCAGGGACGGGTTACCGTAGTGGAATAGAACGATCCCCGGGCAATCCTGCAATCCCTTTTTTCATTTTTTTCGAGCGATACGCAGAAGCAACCGGAATACCGGGCCTGATGGCAATTACCGTAAGCGTTGTCACAAAAAAACGTCACAAAGGCGCCATTGGCAGGTAAAAACGGATCCGGAGCCGCCGGGGTTACAGCCCGACAAGGCGGAGGATGGCACCCACGAGGATACCGAACATAGAGGTTGACGCCGAGAGCATCCCGAGCAGGATATACCCGGCGATTGCCCCGATCTTCAGGGGCATGTAGGTGCGGTTCAGGTTCAGCCTGCGGATGGCGCGGAATGCCTTTGCGTCGGCGGATATGGGGGGTTTGTTCTGTTTGATCCGGAGCATCCTTTGTTCACCTGTTCCCGGCCGCTGCACTGTTCCCTGAGGGCAGCATCCTGTATTGATCATATAATATGAACATTCGATATTTATTGCTTTGGAACGGGTAATAAAAGAGAAAATCAATTATATGGATTTTTTACAAAAAATTCAACCAATCTGGGAATATTTTTCAGAATTTTCAGGAGAAGAGATCCGCATCACTGTACCACCCCGCGAACGGGAACGGAAAGGCAGGATGAAGACACGTGACAGACGCCGAGGGGGTGCGTTAACAATAATGTTCAACTCTCAACTAAAGAAGATTTGAACGTTTCTAAATACGCCGAGGGGGAGATTTTATGATCGGAGTTCAAATCACCCCCAGAAATCAGCCGAACAGAGCCCATTTTAAGTCACGTTCTCATCTCGCGCGTTTTCAGAAGTATGGTTATCTAATAATGATTTTCGGATCAAGAGAAATCCGCGAGTGTTGCAATTTTCGATTCTGGCTTTCGGATTGCTTCGAGATGTTGCGGGAGATCAAGGGGCGAATCCAAGGATATTGCACCTAGTGATAGTAATTTTTTATACCCTCTGAACGCTCTTTCATCTGATTTATCCGCTCGGACAATGAAAACCGTTTTTCCATGTTTAAATGCGGTTTCAGCCTGGCGAATCGACCCCCCATGTTCGTCACTCTCGATCACAATAACAGCATTTGAGAGTGCACTCGTAATGCGGTTTCTCTCAATATATCGGCCCTTATGCATTTTAGTGAGATTAGTGATCTCGCTGATAAGGGCACCGGAAAAAACAATCTTATTGGCGAGATCTCTGTTCTCTGTTGGAACAATGTTATCGATATCCCCAGGTAGGATTGCTATTGTTTTTCCGCCACATTCAAGCGCTGTTTGATGTGCATAGGTATCAGTTCCTAGAGCGAGGCCACTGACAATAACAAATCCAAGGTCAACGCATGTTTTAACGATCTCTCGAACATTTTCTATCCCTTTGGGACTGATTGTTCTCGATCCTACCACACCTATTGCAGGCTTTGTAAGGCACGAGGGATCCCCTTTTTGATAAATTATGAATGGGGGATCTGAAATATTGATGAGTTTTTTTGGATACGCATTATCATTGATTGAAATGATACGAACATCCTCTCTCGTGTACCCATTGATGGCATCGACATAGAAGTCAATTAGTCTCTTTTTCCGGATATTCTCGGATTTTTCAATAATGGGTCCGATATCCGGATAACGGTAAACACAATGAACATAATTGACGAATGTGTTGTCAAATAACTCATGCAGGAATACGCTATCCTGGAAATATTTGACATACTCCATTTTTTTTAACGACTGTGTATCATTGAGACAAGCAAGAAAAGCTATCTCTTTGATAGAATTTTTAGTCATTATATCTCCGTAATGTTTCCATGTGTCTCCGGTTGACCATTCTCCCAATTACAAGTGATTTGATAGTACTTGCACCATTCGCTTTAAGCACTCTAGCGCATTCTCGTTTTGTAACCATGTCAATACACGTATCATCTATGAGGAGAACAGACTCATCACTCTCGAAGACATAATTGCATCCAATCTTTCCTGCAATTTCAGCCTCTTTTTCACGGTGATCATGGATGTCATGCATTGATCGATAGGGCTGTTGTTTGTAGAGAACGTCCACGAATGGCTTCCCATAATGAGCAGCAATACCTTGTGCCAAGAGGCCAGATTGGTTGTATCCCCCATCCTGCGTACCTCTCATCACTGGGATTACCACATCTAATTCTTGAAGGTCTGGATATTGAACATCAATTGCATAATACATACATTCCAAGAGAAGTGGGGCAAGCCGTTTGTCTCTTTTAAAGCGACGGATCTCATTACTGAGAACATCATCGGGCTTTTCGTCCTCATAGTAATATTTTCCAAACGCTCTGACTTGAACGATAGGATGGAGTTTATCGGAACAATCTTTACAAGCTCCACAATAAGGATGAGATAATGCAAACGAATCAGGAATAGGATTCCCACAAATCTCACAATATGGTGGGTGAAGAATTTCTAGTTCAGTCCCATCAGAGCGTGTAAACACCTGACACATTGACTGCCCTCATCTCTCGGATGTATCGCACTTCTTTCAATGTTGTAGTATTAATCAAGGCACTATATATTCGATACCGCATGGAGTGAAAGTGGTGTGCGATCATACAAGTAGTGTTAAGATCACCGCCAGTCTTGTTGCGAGTCGAAAATAAATTAATTAATACAAGTTAGGAGTATAGGTTACATGATCTTGCAACGATGATGCAACGTTGCATTGTTGATTAGGTGGTAATGATGGTTGGATCAAAAACAGGTTTACCAAAAATCACACATGTGGCAAAATTGGTGAATACACAATTTTCCGAAACGGATACCAAGATCATTAATTATCTTTTTGAGAAAAAACAAGCCTCCTATAATGAGATAGCGGAAGCCTTGGAAATAAGTAAGCCAACTGTAAGTAGGCGAGTCCGCCTAATTCAGAAAGAGGGTTTGGTGATCTCCTTTAAATCAAACAAGGAGTCTGTAATTAAATGGATTGGGGGAACACCCGCGCTTGATGCAGAATTGGAGTCCTCTACAACGAGTCATATAACTGCATCAATGCTTGCTGAAAACTATGATCAGCTCATTTGCGATCCGTTCTCACCATTTTCTCTTGTTTTTGAAAATCACTGTTGGGAAGTCATGCAAAATCTGAAAGAAGGGCTTAATGATCTCGAATTAGGACAAATAATCGGAAAAGCCATCTCACTTGATACTATTCGAAGAATAATGGTCACTTGTGCCACCCATAACATTATTGAAATTAAAACCATCCGAGCTCCGGCGGGTAATGATATTACGACCTTGTTCGAACCCCTTTATAAAATCGAGAAAGTCAACCGTCAATATATTCAATATTTGACATTGATTAGAGGACTGGCCTCCGCTATGAGTTATAAGATGGAAAAGAAAGCATCAAATAATACCATTCATCCGTATGCACCAATTCTTGATATCAATGAACAAATATTCGCAACCTATTCTGATGTCATCACCTCTACACGAAATAACAACGACCGGGAAATTCTCTTAAAAGCATTAGCGAATTATGATTTTGCTCCCGATCTCGATAGGTTATTCAAACATGAAAACTGGCGAATAAAAGTAAAGGATGCCCATTTCGTCTCATTGGACTCTAAGAGTGATAATCTCGTTATCTCGAAAGAATTTTTCAATGACTGCACAAAAAAAGTCATCAAAGGAGTGAGAGAGTTTGACAAATAATTTTTATGACCCTTATTTGTCAGATCCTCTTGTTAGGCAAATTCGTCCGAATACTCTCTCTTCTTTAAACGATGTTACATTAAACAATGTCATAAGAGCCGAAGATCAAATGATCCGTGGGGTTCGAGAATTTGTATTGTCTAACCCTTTGCGAAATTATGAGAGACATGCAGGACATTTTAGTTCTGCTGTGAGTCTTGCCCGTGCTTTAGCATTTTTAGATGTTGCACATTCTACACGTTCTTTGAGTGAGATTAAGGAACGAGTCTGGAATGTTACACCAACAACAAGTCAACGGGCGAGTTTTAACACTAGTTTGCGGGATACGGTAATTCCACATTTAATTAATGATGGACTTATCCAACTTGACGCATCTGGACAGAGAATTTTGCAAGTAATGCCCTATCCCATCAGCAGCAAATTGTACGTTTTTAATAATTTTCTTAATAATGCAAAATTATTCGAAGAGCAACAGAATCATTTTGATATTATCAACCGTGTCCAAGATTTTCCAGAGCTTACTGATACGCTTGAGGCAAATTCCCCACGTCGTTATCTCTTCAGTCGGGATTATAATGCTTTGGAAAGTGTGGACGTAATTCGTTCCCATAGTATTTCGGGTAGGACATTCACATTTGCCAAGTCGTATATTACAGGTGATAAGTCCTTGGATACTTGGAAGACGGTCCTTGACACAACGGATGTAGTTCGGGTCGGATTAAGAGATTTATTAGTATTACAGGGAGAGTGTGGTGGATTTATCACACAGAATGAAATAGCTGAAGCAACTGGGAAGAATCACCGATTGGTGAACCGGCTAATAAGACATATGGATAATATGGGCTTAGCTCAAAAAACTCGGACACTTCAGATGGAAGATGCACTTAGTAGACCTACAAGTGGCACTCTTCTAAACATGAATTATTATGAATATAATAACGCAGCAGCAACATTATGTCTCGTCAGAAGTGTTCCCGAATCAATTGGAATTCTTGTAAAACTGGAAAAACAGGGAACGCTTACTGAAGAGGAGTTAATTGATGAATATGAGATCCCTGTAGTTCAACAAGTTAGGAATACTCTCGATTTAATTGGCCTTATCAGTAAGGATGCCCAATCTGAAGGAATTATTCAAATTGCACCAAATAAAAACGGTAAAGAATTCCTCTCTGATGTATTAACGGTTGCGGCAAAATCAAGGAAAGTTACTGATCCTGAGTATGACATTAAAAATAAATTAGCCTCTATGTTCGAAAAAATTGATGAACAAAAATTGGAGAGAGAAGCAATCCAAGTTAAGCTTGATTTCTTTAATGCTGAAGCAGAGGAACTAAGGAAATAACTTCTCCTCCTTTTTCTTATCATTTGATCCATCCGGTCGTTTGAGTTCTCTCCCACATTTTCCACAATAATTAAACATTGGAGGATTGATCTCCCAACAATATTTACACTGTCGTGGAGCGAGAGTCCGATCCTCAGTCAAAGGTTTCAATTTTATCCCCTCCATCTGCCGTACGATTTCGCTGATATCTTTATTCGAAATGTGGCTGTAGGTCTGAAGCATCTCGGTGTCCGTACTCCCCCACATCATCAGTTTGATGACATCTTCACGAACTCCCATCTTGATGAGGTGCGTGATCCTGGAATGGCGGAAGATATGGAGTGTGACCTTTTTCATAATCCCTGACTGTTGACCGATAATCCGGACTTGCCTAGATAGGACATTGTGAGAAAGTGGATTCCCATCATTATTCAGAAAAACCAGATTTTTTCCAGAGGGATTGCCAGGGTAGATTCGTTTCCAGGCATTGAGATATTTCTTACTTTTAATGAGCCTGATGTATCTTGGAATCCGCGTCTTCAAATCCGTCCGGACAGCTAGCCCATATTGATCGAATGAAACCTGGCTCCAGGTCAGAGTACCGATCTCCTTCGCCCGAAATCCCCCCTCATACAACATGCAAACAACCGCGCGGTACATTGGGTTTTTGGTAGTCTTGACCATCTTGTTGATCTCAGCTTTAGTCAGGATCTCATCAGGGGAATGGGTTACTCTCTGAACGGGAGGAGGTTTGATTCTCTTGATGCCCGCAGGGGTAACAGAAACGTGCGTGTACTGGTTCTCGATTAACCAAGTATAGAATCGTTTAATCAGGGTAATGTGATCGTGAAGTGTGTTTTGTTTGTACGGTTCACCTCGCTGATTTTTCGCTATCCTGGCATCACCGATTGCCTGAACAAGATCAGTCATAGTAGCATCACGATATTGTGGGAGGAACCTTCGCCAAAATACCAAGCTGAAAATCAGATTGTTGCGACGGGAGAGAGAAATGCCTTGGAGTGCAACGAGCTCCCCGACAAATTCCAAAATTATCTTTGCATCATTCTCTGAAAGCTCGTTTCTTTCAATAGCGGATTGAATGGATCTATCTCCGTACTCAGCTTTTCCATAATGAAAATCAGTCATTAGCAGTTTATCTCTAGTATAACTACAGAGTCACAAACACACATCAATTTTGCCAAAAAAGGTTAATTTGTGGCTACAATTCGTGGAAAACCAAAGAAACAGATTGGTTACAAAATTCCCACTGATTTGCAAAAGAAGATTGATTCCTTAATTGCAAAAGAGGAGTTCTCGAACCAGGCTGATATCATCACAGCATCGTTGCGATCTTATTTCGACAAGCGCGATTTTGAAGACGTTGTTGAAAGTAAGGTAGTCAGTTTCTTGAAATCTGAAGACGGCCTGAAACTCCTGCATGAATTAGCTAACAAGTAACTCCTCTTCTCGCGCGCTTTCTGCTTTGTGTGTGTTGAAAAACACCATTTTTAGTTCAACGCTGAACAGGGGATTTGAATGTCAGAGTTCAAATCTTTTCGAAAAATACGCAATATTTTAGACTTTTTAACAAAATAAGGCAAATTTGAGGAGATCAGTCAATTCACCAATTATTTAAAAATCAGTCCATAAAACCATTCTGAAGGTAAATTAAAGCCCTTTTTAGAAAAGGAGCGCATAATGGGGAGATTTGGTTTGTGACGCCGAGGGGGAGAGTTGAACTCCCGAGGCGCGAAGCGCCAGTAGCTTTCGAGGCTACCGCCTTTCCGGGCTAGACTACCTCGGCACCCGGTTCTCTACTTTTTCTCATCGATCCGTCTAATAGTTATCTGAATGAAAAAAGGGGATTTGGTGGTTCCCGTTACATATGGGGAGCAGCACCGGCCTTGCCACCCTGCTGGGTGATCATCATGTCATCGACACGGATGAGCATGATCGCGGTTTCGGATGCGCTCTGGATGGACTGGCGCTTGGAACGGAGCGGCTCGATGACGCCTTCGCTGAGCATGTCAACGACCTTGCCCTGGTATACGTTCAGGCCGGCGTTCTTCTTGCCCTTTGCATGGGCGTTCTTGAGTTCCACAATCTTGTCAATGGGGTTGAAGCCGGAGTTCTCGGCAAGTGCCCGCGGGATGGCCTCAAACGCGGTTGCATAGCCCTCGATAGCGAGCTGGACGCGGCCGCCAACGGTCTGGGCATAGTCGCGGATCTTCATGAGCATCTCGGTCTCGACTGCTGCTCCGCCAACAACATAGGTTCCGTCTTCCATGGCATCCATGACAACACGGGTCCCGTCAACAACCGCCCGCTCGAGCTCGTCAAGCAGGTAGTCGCTCGTCCCCCGGAGGAGAATGGTGATGGTCTTGGGGTTCTTGCAGCCGGAGATCCGCGTGACGTTCCCTTCGGTGTCTTCCTCCACGAGGTCTGCGGTGCCGAGGTCCTTTGCGGTCAGGGCGTCCGGCTTTGCAACAATGTTTGCGTTGAGTGCCCGGGCTGCATACTTGAGGTCCTTCTCGGGGACATCTTCAATGGCAAACACACCTGCCTTTGCCAGGTAGAACTGTGCAATATCGGAGATGCCTTTCTGGCAGAGGAGGACGTTTGCGCCGCTGTCGATGACGAGGTCGGCAAGTTTCTTCAACGCCCCGCGCTCCTGCTCGGAGAATGCGTTCACCTGCTCTGCGGTGGAGATCTTAATCTTTGCCTTGACCTGAGTCTTTGTTATCTCGAGTGGGGACGCGATGAGGGCAACCTTTGCCTTCGGGATCTTCTTTGGCATCCCGTCGTTGACACGGACCTTGTCAATCACAACGCCACGGATCAGTTCGGCATCGTCCATTGCCTGGCCCTTTTGCTTCTTTATCATGACATCTTCTTCGTCAACAACGATCTTCCCGTTCGCCTTCTCGGCAACGGCCATGACCGCATCGACGATGATACCGTCGAGCTTGTCCTTGACCTGCTCAACCGACTTGCCGGTGATTGCCGTGTCGGTTATCTTCAGGAGGGTCTTCCGGTCGGTTGCATCGACCTTGTGGGAGAGGCCGGTTGTTATCTCAAGGGCCTTCTCCATGCCCATGCGGTATCCCTGGGCAATGACGGTTGGGTGGATGCCCTGTTCGAGCATGATCTCGGCCTGCTCCATCAGCGCGCCGACCAGGATGATCGCGGTGGTGGTCCCGTCACCGACTTCGTCGTCCTGGGTCCGGGCGACCTCGATGACCATCTTTGCGCCGGGATGCTGAACAGCGATCTCGCTTAAGATCGTTGCCCCGTCATTCGTTATGACGATGTCACCTGTGGAGCCGACGAGCATCTTGTCCATGCCCCGGGGGCCAAGCGTCGACTTCACGGCGCCGGCAATTGCCTTTGCGGCCGCAATATTCGAGCGCTGGGCTTCTTTCCCGGTATTACGCTCCACATTTTCTTTTAAAATGATAATTGGCTGTCCAGATAGCATAATGGATCCTCCGATGTTGTAAAAGGTGGAATTGAACTTCTATATAAATTGTATGGTGTAAATCCGGAACAGGAATGGGCTACACCGGAGATACCTTGTAGAGTGAACAGACCGGCACGCCATCAATATCCCTGATGCCGCGCTTGTCAAAGATGACCCAGATCGCAACAGGGGTCGCATTGTGCTTCTTGAGGTACCGGACGACTTCCTTCATGGTATTGCCGGAGGTGATGACATCGTCGACAATGATGCAGCGCTGGCCAGTAACGGGTGCGAAGTTCCCGCTGATTGACCCCGTGGGTCTCTCGCTCTGGCTCTGCTTTGCCGGGTGGTAGATTGCGAGCTGGGCCGCCTCCTGGACTGCAATCAGGGTGGCAAGCGGGATGCCCGAGAGAGCGATCCCCACGATCACGTCCGCAACCGGTGAACCCGCAGTCGTCTCCTTCTGGGACTGGTAGTACCGGTTCAGGAGCATGATTGCGGTCTCTTCAAGCATGGGGGCATGGCTGGAGACTGCTGTCCAGTCGATATGGACGTCTTTTGGGGCGGACGTTCCCTTGGCCTGCGTGAGGAGCCATGTCACCGTTTCCATGGAAAGGGAGAGTTCATCTGCAATCTGACCCGGGCTGTGCCCTTCCGAGAGAAGCACCTTGGCTTTCCCAATCAGATCGTCTAACGAAGACATGCACAAAAGCTCTTCTGGCAGCTATTTAAGTTTTCTTTTAATTGCTGCACCGCAGACCGGGCAATCGCCGTCGTGACTGTAATAGCGGCCGCATCCCGTGCACCGGTACTTCCAGCGGACCGGGCGTGCTTTTCTCTGAAAAATGGCGTGTGTCCTGACACCGAGCACCCCCGCAACATTCTGGATGGCAAAATCATCGGTGTACAGCATGGCTCCGAGCTCCTTTGCAAGGGCGAGGAGATCGCGGTCGGTACCGGAGATCACGCCGCTGTCCCGGCTCTTCTCCGCTGCCCGGTCCACAGCCTGGAGACTCGTCCGGGCCGGAGAGACAACGGTAAGCCCCGCTGTGCACAGTTTCTCGAAGTTCCCTTTTGCCCGGATATCCACGAGTTCATCGCAGACGGACGGTGTTGTGAAGAGGTCTCCCTCTAACGGGATATCAGAAAAGAAGACACTGGCATCAAGGACAGCCTTCATAGAGTGGGGGTCCGCCAGAACAGGAAGGGGATCATACACGCTGGCATGGCTCAGGGCGTTCGTACCGCCGCTGCAATGGTTCCGGCAGCCGATACCCTGCTGCAGCCCCGCTCGATCGTGTCGCTGCTGATGACATCGCGGACCCCGGCAGCCATGAGCCGGGCATAGGCGCCCCCGGTCAGGACCCCGTGGACACAGGCAGCATAGACATCGGTTGCTCCCTGCTGGTAGAGCATGCCCGTCGCCGTTGCGATGGTGCCACCGGTCGAGATGATATCGTCGACGATGACGACCGGGCGGGAGGCCGCACAGACGTTCTTTGGTGCCATACGGACCTCGACGCCGGAAAGCCGCGTCTTGTCCAGGTGGTCGTATTCCCACCCGCCGGTTGCCGCGACCTGCCCGGCAAACGCAAGGGCGCCGTCGTCCGGTGCCAGGATAAGGGGATTGTTCAGGCCCAGTGTCCCGACGTAGGCCCCGATCTCCGCTGCAATGGAGATGTTCCGCGCCGGCACAGTGAAGTGTTCCAGCACCGCCGGGTCGTGGATGTTGACAGTGATGACTTCCGCCACTCCGCGGCTGAGCGCTTTTGCAACGGCACGTGCCGAGAGGGGTTCTCCCTTTTTGAACTGCTTGTCCTGGCGCGCATAGGCCATGTAGGGGAGCACGAGACGTGTACGGGAGGATTCACAGGCATCAGCAAGGAGCATCAGCTGGACGAGTACATCGTTGTCCACAACGCTTGCAACGATCAGCGTCTCATCGTCGGGATCGCCTGCCAAAAGATACTGCTCGCCATCGGGAAACCGGGAAAAGGCGACACTTGCAACCGGAACTTTCAGCGCCCGTGCAACGCGGGCACCGAGCACCTGCGACCGTTCTGTACACATCACTTTCATGGAACCGTTCCCCGCCCCGGTGCCTGCCCGGCGCTTATCAACCAAGTACATGGAAGATAAACCCTATTGTAGTTTTCCCACTCGGTGTCAGGATGGAGGGTGGATGCTGATTGAAGGGTGAATATACCCAGGCCCTGAAGGTCCCGCCATCCTGCCGCGTGATCAGCTGAAAGTACTTAAACTTGCATGAGACATTGTATATGAAAATCCATCCGTAGAGGGCATCATCGTCATGGAAAGTGCACCAGAACAACCACTCCCGGAAGAGCCGGTACAACCGGAAGCTGCGGCTCCCGAGTTGTCCCCTTCCCCGGCAACCGCGACAGCGGCAACCCCGGAGGGCGGAGTTGCGACATCATCGCAGATCGAAGTCCCTGCATCGTTAATCGACCAGGTGATCGGCCAGGAGCGGGCAGTAGAGGTCATCCGGAAAGCAGCGATCCAGCGCCGGCACGTGATGATGATCGGGAGCCCCGGTACCGGTAAGTCGATGCTTGCAAAGGCGATGGCCGAACTCCTGCCCAAGGAGGAGCTGCAGGACATCCTCGTGTACCCGAATTCCGATGACTCGAATAACCCGGTCATCCGGACTGTTGCCGGGGGAAGGGGCAAGCAGATCGTTGCTGCCCACAAGGCCGAAGCGAAGAAGAAGTCCCAGTTCCGGCAGACCCTTATGATGCTCCTGATGCTCGGTATTGCCGGGTACGCCATCATCACCATGCAGCTCCTGATGGGGCTGATTGCCGGGGCATTCGTCTTCATGGCCCTGCGGTACTCTACTCCAAGGGAAGAGGCGATGGTGCCCAAACTCCTTGTCTCGAACGACACCAAGAACATCGCCCCCTTCATTGACGGCACAGGATCCCATGCCGGCGCCCTGTTGGGCGATGTCCGGCACGATCCCTTCCAGAGCGGCGGTCTTGAGACCCCGGCGCATGACCGGGTCGAGGCCGGTGCAATCCACCGGTCGAACGGCGGCGTCCTCTTCATCGACGAGATCAACACGCTGGACCCCCACTCCCAGCAGAACCTGCTCACGGCCCTGCAGGAAGGGGAGTTCCCCATCACCGGGCAGAGCGAGCGGTCGAGCGGTGCCATGGTCAGGACGGAGCCGGTCCCCTGTAAGTTCGTGATGGTTGCAGCGGGCAATATCGACGCCATCCAGGGAATGCACCCCGCACTCCGGTCCCGTATCCGGGGGTACGGGTACGAGGTCTACATGGCCGAGAGCATGGAGGACACGCCCGAGAACCGGCAGAAGTATGTCCGGTTCATCGCCCAGGAGGTCAAGAACGATGGCAAGATCCCGCACTTCGACCAGAGCGGCATCGATGAGATCATCCGGGAAGCCCGCCGGCGATCGAACCGGAAAGGCCACCTTACCCTCAAACTCCGTGATATGGGTGGTTTGATCCGGGTTGCTGGTGATATTGCCCGTCAGGAAAACGCTCCGATAACCACGGCAGCACATGTCATCACGGCAAAGAAGACCGCCCGGTCGATCGAGGACCAGGTCTCGGATGAAGTCACCCGGCACCTGCGCGAATACGAGATGACGGTCGTGGAGGGCACCCGCATCGGCCGCGTGAACGGCCTTGCGGTAACCGGCAGCGATGCCGGTTCGGTACTGCCCATCATGGCAGAGGTTACTCCGGCAATAGGAAAGGAAGGTGGCGAAGTAATTGCCACCGGGATGCTCAAGGAGATTGCCCAGGAATCGATCAAGAATGTCAGCGCACTCCTGAAAAAATTCACCGGCAAGGATGTCAAGAACATCGATATCCACATCCAGTTCATCGGCACCTACATGGGTGTGGAGGGTGACTCGGCCTCGGTGAGTGTTGCGACCGCTGTTGTCAGCGCCATCGAAGGTATCCCGGTACGTCAGGACCTTGCGATGACCGGTTCGCTTTCGGTGCGGGGCGATGTGCTCCCAATCGGTGGTGTCACCTACAAGATCGAAGCAGCAGCGAAGGCAGGGATCAAGACGGTTCTCATTCCCCGGATGAATGTTGGCGATGTGTTGATCGAGGAAAAGTACAAACCGCTCGTTACTATTATCCCTGTCGACACGATCGATGATGTTCTCAAATACGCTCTCGTACCGGAGAACTCGGAGAGTTTCCTCACCAAGCTCAAAAAGATGGCGATGCGGTCCACTGCAATGATCGCAGAAGCGCCGGAGATCAATCCGACAACGGCCTGAATGCGATGGACGGCATCTCCTACTACGACCTGAGACACGTGACCGGCGAGATCACGCACATCGACATCGACAACGGCATTATCGAATCTGCCGGGACTTCGTTTTTCAACAAGGCCATCCTCCGGGTCCTTGTCCGGTCCGGGTGGGGCGTGCTCCAGATCGACAATTTTTCTCCCTGTATCGGCCGGAAGTTTGACGAGATGCTCGAACAGGCGGCCCGCCTTGCCGTGATAACGGAGGAGCAGGTTGTTCTTGGCGATGTTACCCGCCGCCAGCTGCCGGTCCCTCCCATGAATGAGGATCCGCGGGAGATCAGCCTTGAAGAGAAATCGGCGATCCTTTCTGAAATCGAGAAGAGTGCCACGCTCCCGCTCGTCGTCAACCGGCGGGCGAACTACACCGAGAAGTTCGAGCAGGTCCACTTCTCCGACAGTTCCGGCAACGAGTTCACGTACGCGATGGGGCGGTCGGGGTTCAATGTCCTTGCCGTGGCATCGCGGAACGGCAATGTCCAGATGGGGTACGAACGGGAGCACTCCATCCACGGGTTCAACCTCCGGCACCAGCAGGATGCGGGCAGGAAAGCGGCACAAACAGCAGTCTCCCTGCTGGATGCGGTTGCTGCGAAAGGAGGGAAGATGCGGACAGTGCTCGATCCGGAGCTGGCCGGTGTCTTTGCCCATGAAGCCATTGGCCATGCGAGCGAGGGCGACCTGATCCAGGAGGGGAGTTCGGTCCTGAAAGGGAGGACCGGGGAACGGATTGGGAACGAGACCCTGACAATCGTTGATGATCCCAGTCTCTGCGAGTTCGGGTTTGACCCTGTCGATGCAGAGGGGGTTGCCGTTGCCCGGACCGAGATCATCCGGCGCGGCGTGGTCAATGCCTTCCTCCACAATCGCGAGTCGCTCGCCGCAATCGGGAACGGTGTTGCCGGCCATGCCCGTGCCATGCCGGGCGAGCCCCCGCTGGTGCGGATGAGCAACACGTTCATCGAGAACGGCGACTCCACAAAAGAGGAGATCTTTGCTGAATGCAAAAACGGGATCTTCCTTGCCGGTTCCCGTGGGGGGCAAGTCGACCCGGGCAGGGGTATCTTCCAGTTCAACGCGGAGTACGGCTATCTTGTTGAGAATGGCGAGTGCACGAAGATGGTCCGCGATGTCTCCCTGTCGGGCGAGATCCTCTCGACCCTGTACCAGATCGTGCTGTGCGGGAACGACCGGAAGATGAGCCCCGGATACTGTGGCAAGGGCGGCCAGAGCGTTCCCGTGAGCGACGGGGCTCCCCATGTTCTCTTAGTGGATGCGGTGGTGGGTGGCAGTGGAATGGATTGACCAGCTGATCCGGGAAGCGGAGAAGAGCGTTGACGAAGTCGAGGTTTTTTACGTAGCGGGCACCAGCGTCTCCGCCGATTTGCGGAAGAAAAAGGTGAGTCATGCATCGACCTCCGAGGACTGCGGTCTGGGCGTCCGCACGATCCACAAGGGACGGATCGGGTCTTCCAGCACGAGCGATCCCGGGCGGTGGCGCGAATGCCTGAAAGCGGCAATTGCAAGCGGGAACCTAGCAACGCCGCAGGAATGGAAGGGGCTCCCCGGGCCGGAACCTCTCGACCAGACTTCGCTCTCGTTCGATCGTTCGCTGGAAGTAGGCCCCGCGACTGCCGGGAAACTCCTGGAGGCCATGCTGGAGGGTGCGGCAGAGCACCCGGCTGAAGTGACCTCGGGATCAGCGGGAGTATCAGCCCTTGAAGTGACCCTTGCGAGCAGCCATGGCGTACGGTACACCAGCCGTCACACCTCGGTCTCCCTCTCGCTTGAAGCCATCTATGGGCAGTCCACGGGATACGAGTTCGATCACTCGTGGGCGCTGGACCGCGTGGACCCGGTTACGGTCGGCGAACGGGCAACGTTCTTTGCCTGCGAATCCGCAAAGGGAAAAGACATACCGAGTGGTGACTACGATATCCTGCTCTCCCCGCTTGCCTATGCAGAACTCCTCGGTACGGTCTTTGTCCCCGCCCTGAGCGGCCGCAATGTCCATGCCAAACGCTCGCGGCTCGCGGACAGCCTCGATCAGAAGGTTGCCGACCCGCTGGTCTCGATGTATGACGACCCGCTCATTCCCGGGGCGGACGGGAGCTCCCGCTGGGACGCGGAAGGGATGCCGACAAAACGGATCGATTTCATTCTCGATGGCGTCCTGTGCGCCTTTGCCTACGACCTGAAGACGGCGTATCGTTATGGAAAGCAGAGCACCGCAAACGCGGTACGGGGCGGGTACGGGGGGTCCCCGTCCATCGGCCACCATAACTTTGTCCTTGACGGGAAACGGGATACTGTTGATGACGAACGCGTGGTCTTCGTGCACAATGTTGTCGGGGCCCACACAGCAAATCCGATGAGCGGCGAGTTCTCGGTCGAGCTCTCCAATGCTTTCTTCCGGGAAGGGGGGGAGTTCCAGGAACCGATCCGGAGCGCCATGCTCTCGGGGAATGTCTTTGATCTCCAGCACCAGATTACCGGGCTGAGCCGGGAATCCCGGACCATCGGGTCCCTGATCCTGCCTTCCGTAAGAATAAATCAACAGCGTCTTATTGGTAAATAAAAAAGCTAAGATCATGACCAATATTCTCGTTGCCATCATCCTTGTGGTCGCCATCATCGCCATTGTCTGGTTCCTCGTGAAACAGCTCTCAGTCATTGTCGTGAACGCTATCTGCGGTATCATCGGTCTATTTCTTGTCAACTTCCTCCATGTCATGCAGTGGATGGGAAAACCGGACCTCGGCTACGATGCAGCAACGCTCCTCATCTGCGCCATCGGCGGGATCCCTGGCGTCCTGATCCTGATGCTGCTGGGGATTCTCGGGATCACGATCTGATAAAGAAAACCGGACAGTTTTTTATCGAAAATATCTCCCAAAGGAATCCGGAAAAAATCCGAAAAAATTTTACATGATCCAAAATTTTTTTCTGCGGTACTGGACAACGTCCCGGCCGGAACTGAATTCTGAAAAATTCCCCAATTGGATCTCTGGCAGAATTTGACTGGGAGCTCTCCTGTTGCCAGGGATCCTGTGCCGGAACCACCCGGTTCCGGTAAGGTGTCCACCTGTCGGGATGCGGAAATACGGGCCTTCTACGGGCTCCGTTTGGCCTGATTTCCGGACCCAGAGGGAATAATTCGAAAACTTCGTCTTCTCATGTCTCATGCGTTCAACATTCGACATTCCGGAAAATGGGGGAATAATTTTGGTGAAAGACCTGTTTTTACGCCGGATGTGGGAGGTAAATTTTTGCCACATTCTACGGGCCGAAAAGTGGGTGACACAGGTTTTGGCTTGTAGCTGGGACGATCCCGCGTTTGGTTGGGGGCTATGATGGTTTCCGGGCCAGCGGGGATTTTACGTTGTAGAATCTTCGGTCCGAGAGGGTCCGTTGCCAGTCGAAGAATCCTGACGGGTTCGGTCGAAGACCTACGGTCTTCTAAGAACTACGTTCTTCTCATCTCACAAGTCTGATGACTTGTTCGATTCTCCTGCTTCAGGTCTGGCGATCTTCAGCATTCTCTACCTCCTGGTTCTGATGAATCCGAGACCTTCAAAAAAAGGTCGAGGAGGAGAAGAGCCATTGGCTCTTCGACCTTTCGGAATTCGAAGAACCCTGACGGGTTCTTCTCTACCTCCTGGTTCTGATGAACCAGTCGGTTAGAACACATTCGCTTCCGAGTACACCAGCACCTGGTCCTGCTGGAGCTCGTACGGCTTGATCTCGCGGGAGTGTAACGACATCCGCATCTTCACCACTTCAAGGGCAAGGTGGACCGCGGAGAGATCGGATGGCCGCACGTAGCGGAGGAGGATGACGGTGTCAGAGAGGTACTCGATGAGGCCATGGCGGCTGGAGAAGACATTGTCCCGGTGCGTTTCCGATGTCAGCATGATGGTGCAGTTCTTGTCGCGGAGCCCCTCGATGAACCGGAACATCTCCTGCCGGCGCTCGGAATCCGTAGTGAAGAGGTCCTCGAACAGGGAGATGGGATCGATGACGACTCGTGTTGCCTTCACCTCCTCGATGAGCTTGGGCAGCTCGTTCTTGATCCGGTTATTGGCTAGGTTGAAATCCGTGGGATCGAGCTTGATCACAAAGAGCGACTTGTTCAGGTACGGCTTGACATCCCACCCTTTCTGCTCCATGTAGGTGAGGATACGCCCTTCCCGTTCCTCAAGGCTGATGTAAATGATGTTCTCTTTTTTCTTGAGCCCCTCCCAGACAAACTCCAGCGAGAAGGTCGTCTTTCCCGTACCGTAGGTGCCGATGATCGAACAGATGCTGTTTTTGATCAGCCCCCCGCCCAGCATATCGTCCAGGCCCGGGATCCCGATCTTGACGCGGTCGCTGTTCATATGACCACCCGGATATTGCTGACCTCAAACCCGCCGGCCTCCGAGATCCTGACCGCGAACTTCACCAGGTCCTTCTCTTCCAGGTGGGGCATTACCCCGCGGAACTTCTCGAAGTACATGACCCGCTGCCGCCGGGCGCCGGTCGATTCCTCCCACTTGAAGAGGAGCACGGCATCCGCGATATCGGCAAGCTCCCGCTCCTGCGCAGACTCCAAAATCCCCCTGCTCAGCAGCAGGTACACCGTTGTGCCCCGCTGCTTCGCTACCCGCTGCAGGCCCCGGAGGAACCCGGCAAGGTTGATCCAGCAATGCGGTACCGTGGACTGGGTTGCGATATCAGTGATGGAGTCAAGGATGATAAGGCCGCCGGGAGTAGCGTTGTTGACTACATTTGCCAGCTGGACAAGGAGGCTGTCCTGGGTTGCCCGCTTCTGCAGCCGGTTTATGACCGTGCTCTGGCTGTACCATTCATTCGGAACAACGCTGTTGTCGAAGTAGAGCTCCGAGAGGTCGTCGAATTTTATGGCTTCAACCAGCTCCTCCAGTCCCGTGATATGGAACGAGTGCAGGATCTCCTGGCGCACGTCGTCCTTGATCCGGGTGAACGTGATGTACCGTATCTCCTGCGGGGCAACCAGGTTCTCCGGCAGGCTCCCCTTCATGAGACCGAGGATGTTGACAACCGAACTGTAGGTGAACTCGTAACTCCCCGCACCGAGGTCCCCGAGAAGGAGGATGACCGATCCCGGCGGGACGCCACCTTCAAGTACGGGGTCGAGCGAAGCGATACCGGTAGGCATTTTCTTGCGATGGGAATCCTGCATTTTTGCCTCTCAATTGACGATCAATCGGAACTATGCAAGAGAAAGTGTCATGGACTGGCTGATAAAGATATCTGCCGGCAGGAGGGAGCGGGGCCGTTCCGGGAAAAATGGGGAAAGGAACGATGAAACGGGCCGGTTTCTTCGCCCGGATGTCCCCGGGCAGACACAGCCTTATATAATTTGATCTCACGAACTATACATCGGAACACCAGTATCTTCAGGAGGGAGATCGCGGACCATGGGACTGGGAGACCTCATAAAATCCCGCAAACGTGTCGAGACCGGAACACAGCCCGGATCACCGGCCGATGGGGGTGCTGCGGCCGGGAGTGGAACCGGGCAGCAGGCCGCTGCGGCAGGCGGGGATGCCGCTTCTGCCGGATCAACGGGGAAGAAGCCCGGCCTCTCGATCCGCCGGCTCCTCTCGCTCGAAAAGGGCAGTGACAAAGAGCCGGTCGAGGAGTATGACTTCGAGCGGGACGGGACACTCGTAGTGGCGAGCGTGCCGGAGACCTACGAGGCAGTGGACCAGTACTGGGTTGAGCAGGGCTGCTCGCTGGTCGTCATCGGCCACAACAAGAGGACGAACCAGGACGAGTACCTCCTCTTCGAACCAACGCTCTCCGATTTCGAATACGAACTGCTCGAGCGCCTTCACGAAGATCTCCGTGACGTGCTGATCCTCACGTCGGATGAGATCCGGAGAGACAGAAAACACCTCCTCCTTGAGAAAATGAACGTACTGGTCGGGGACTACGGTCTCGTTTTGGAACCACACACCCGGTTCAAGATCCAATACTTCCTGATCCGGAATTATATCGGGTGGTCGCGCCTCGATCCGCTGATGAAAGACCCGCAGCTGGAGGATATCTCCTGCGATGGTCACCGGATCCCTATCTTCCTCTACCACCGCAGGTACCGGAACATCAGGACCAACATCACCTTCGAGCCGGACATCCTCAACTCCCTTGCCATCACGCTTGCGCAGCGCTCCGGCAAGCATATCTCCACCGGCGCACCGATGATTGATGCCACCCTTCCTGACGGGTCCCGTCTCCAGCTGACGTTCGGGACGGAAGTGACCACCCGGGGCACATCCTTCACGATCCGCAAGTTCCGGGAAGAGCCGTTCTCCCCCATCGAGCTGCTGGAGAACAAAACGTTCAACCCCGAGTCGCTTGTCTACTTCTGGCTTGCCATCGAGAACAACAAGAGCCTTCTCTTCATCGGGGGGACGGCATCCGGGAAGACAACCTCCTTGAACGCGGTCTCGCTTTTCATCCCCCCCGTTGCAAAGGTGGTCAGCATTGAGGACACCCGCGAGATCACGCTCTACCATGACAACTGGATCGCAAGCGTCACCCGCGAGGCCCTCACCGAAGGTGGGAATGCCATCAGCATGTTCGACCTGCTGCGGGCTGCGATGCGGCAGCGGCCGGAGTTCATCCTTGTCGGGGAAGTCCGCGGCCACGAGGCCCAGACGCTTTTCCAGGCCATGAATACCGGCCACACGACCTTTTCGACCATGCACGGCGGCAGTGTTGATGCCGCCATCCACCGGCTGGAGAGCGAACCCTTAAACGTGCCCCGGAATATGATGCAGGCCTTAAACATCGTCAGCGTCCAGGGGCTCATCTACCATGGCACCGAACGGGTCCGCCGGGCGCAGGAGATCGTCGAGATTGCGGGGATAGATCCTTCTAGCGGCAACCTCCGCGTCAACAACGTCTTCGTCTACGATCCTGTCCACGACGTCATCAACTATACCGGCAGGTCGCAGATATACATGGATATTGCCGAAAGGCGTGGCTGGACCCGCGAGCAGCTGGAGAACGAGATCAGCCTCCGTAAATCGATCCTTGCGGCCATGATGAAACAGGGCATCCGGGATTACATCTCTGTTGCCTCGCTCTTCCATGCCTATCATATCAATAAAACCAGGGTCCTGGAGAATATCGACGACCTCCGCAAGGTAATCTGATAATGCTTCGGAACTACATCTCCCAGTGGATTAAGCGCGATCCAGTCCGGTTCACGAGTCTCCATGCCGACATGATCTCCGCCCGGATTGGGATGACAACGGAACAGTACGTCTGGCGTGCGGTCCAGGTCTCCCTCCTTGCCGGGATCGCCTTTGCCGCGCTCGGCTTTGTTGCCAGCCTCTCCTTCACCCTGCCCTCCCTGGAAGGCCGGATCGGCATCACCAATGTCTTCGGGCTGCAGCTGCCGGCCTTCTTCAGTGGCCAGGTGCCTGCGTTTGTCATCGCCGTCGCCGTTCTCGTCTTTTCGTTTGCAATCGGCATGTATCTCGGGTACGCCCTCCTGATGAGGTTACCCGGCATCGAGAAGACGAACCGGGCGATCAAGATCAACCTGACCCTCCACAACGCGGTTGCGTATATGTACGCCATGCGAAAAGGTGGGGCCCAGCTGATGCCCATCTTCCAATCCATCTCGGAGCGTGCGGATATCTACGGCGAGGTTGCCCTGGAGTTCCGCCAGATCGTCCGGGACGCGGACTTCTTCGGGTACGATGTCGTCACGGCGATCCGGCACCTTTCCGAGACAACGCCATCGGAGAAACTCAAGCTATTCTTGGAGGATCTCCTCTCCATCATCGATGGCGGCGGGGACATGGGAGAGTTCCTCTCCATGAGGGTTCGGATGTACCAGGAAGAAGCACGTTTCGAGCAGAAACAATTCCTGAACGTCCTCTCGCTCGTTGCCGAAGGCTACGTCACGCTCTTTGTTGCCGGCCCGCTCTTTCTCATCATCATCATGGTCGTGATGGGGATGACCGGCGGCACCGC
This sequence comes from Methanoregula formicica SMSP, assembly GCF_000327485.1. Classification (NCBI taxonomy): domain Archaea; kingdom Methanobacteriati; phylum Methanobacteriota; class Methanomicrobia; order Methanomicrobiales; family Methanoregulaceae; genus Methanoregula; species Methanoregula formicica. Next base: position 299,424 of record NC_019943.1, read on the forward strand.
CGTCCTCCAGCTCTCGCTTGTCACGTACGCGATCCTGCCCATCGGGTCACTGATATTCATCGTCCTCATCGACCTGATCTCCATCAAGGCCGAGAAGACGGAACGGTACACCACCATCAAGTGGCTGCATGCCTACCCGGACATCACCATCGTCAAAAAGGAGGACGAGGCACACCAGTTCGAGCAGCTGAAAAAGTACGACCGCATACGGACCATTGCCGATCATATCCGCCACCCCCTTGAGAGCTTCATCACCAATGTCGACCACACGCTGTACATCACCGTTCCGATAGCGATCCTGTACATCACCTCGGTGTTCCTCCGGGTTCCCCTGTACCGGGACGTCGATGTCTATCTCGGTGTTGTCGATGATCATATTGTCCTTGCCCTGCTCATCATCCTCATCCCGTATGCCATCTTTTACGAGATCTGGTCGCGGAAAGTCCTCGGCATCCAGTCCCTTGTCCCCGATTTCCTCGAGCGGCTTTCCGGCATCAACCAGGTCGGCCTCACTATCGCCCAAGCCATCGCGATCATGGTGAATACTAACCTCGGGCTGCTCAGCTACGAGATCCGGCGGATTAAACGGGACATGGACTGGGGGGCAAATTTCACCGAGGCGCTGGTACGCTTCGAGCAGCGGGTCAGCACGCCGGCAATCGCCCGGACTGTTACGCTGATCACCAAGGCAAGCGAGATGAGCGGCCAGATCAGCGAGGTGCTCTCGATCGCATCGAGCGATGCGAAGATGAGTGAAGCCCTGAAAAAAGAGCGGCTCACGGAGATGTTCATCTATACGGCAATCGTGTACCTGTCGTTCTTTGTCTTTCTCTTTGTCGTTGCGGTCCTAACCATGCAGTTTCTTCCCATCCTTGCCGATATCGATACCCAGGGGCTCTCCACTGCGGGATCCATCTCAAGCTTCGGGTCTATCCCTCTTGCAACGTTTGCCCGTATCCTGTACCATGCGTGCCTCATGCAGGCGCTCTTTTCCGGCCTGATCGCCGGACAGATGGGGGAGTCGTCCGTTGCCGCGGGAGTCAAGCATTCCTGCGTGCTCCTGATCATCGCGCTCGTGACCTTCAACTTCGTCCTCATCTGATGCGGATTTTATCCCTGGCTTTTGCTGACAGTGCCATTCAGGTCAAACCCGGCTCGTTCGAGATGGTGTGATGAATCGAATCGTCCTGATCTGATGTATCCACTTTTTTTGTTTATCCTTTTCCGGATGCAAGTCAGGTATTGTCTTACGATCGATTCCCAACCATGAGAAATAATGCAGTTTTTTACCATGAACCGGGCCGAAGTAAAATAGAAAAAAGTGACCGTGTTATCCTTTGGTTGTCGCGGTCTGGTTATCAATGATGTTGATGACCTTCGGGGCAACAGAGGATGCTGTCACAGCTGTGGAGCCGGGAACCGTGCAGACCGCACCCAGAATGTTTCCACCACCGGGGCCGATGACTGAAATCTTCATCTGGTTGGGCCTGATGAATGCGACATGGTACGTTTCGTATCCGGTACCGATATTCCATTCCCGGTAATCCGGATCGATGAAATCGTTCGGGTTCACGGCTAGGGTGGACACTCCGATGTACGATGAGTATTCGTACACGGAACATGAAGTGACAGCATTGTAGTCCAGCTGATCGCTGAACGCAGGCTGGATCCAGCCATCTGACCCGAGAGTTGTATACATCCCGAGATCGCTTCCGAGAAGCGCGTTGTTATACGCCGGCAGGCCATTCGGGCCGTTGTAAACATCAATAACACGCTCAAGCCAGTAATTGCCGGGCGGTGTTGTTTGCTTGAACGTGGCGGAGATGGTGTGGTCTGCAGTAACTGGAGGGAATGTGTATGGGTTTTGTGTAACCGCTGAATTATCAACAAGGATCTGGTCAATAATATAGCCCGAGTCCGGTGTGATCGTAAATGATGGTGTAGTTTCAACCGGAGTGGAAACAGAGCCTGCAGGAGAGATAGATCCTCCCGGACCAGCACTCGAAGTAATCGTGTAGGTATATCTTGGTCGTACATAGGTGTTCATTGCCCCATCCCAGCTGCCGAAAGTGATATACTTATGCGGGTCGTTCTGCCATGTTGTATATACTTCGATATTTTGTGCGGAAAGCCAGCTGTCATAACCATAGCCGACAACTGCATAACTGTGTCCCCAGAACGATAAGGTAGAGGGGTTTATTGAAAATACAGATAATTCAAATGGTCTGTTGGCATCGATTTCGCTTTGTATCATCGGCCAACTAAGAAGTGTATTGACCGCACTCGACGAGATGTAGGAGGGATACCCGTTATCAAGAGTGACACGGTTTATACCATAGGCAATCATCCACGGCCATGTCCATCCCTCTTGTCCGAGGAAGGGGCCGGTCCCCATCGCAGTAGCTAATGCTTGGTTTAATGGATCTCCATTAGGTAGACGTGTGGTAGTATTAATCCCATTATCATCAGGTAACCGTGTCAGACCGAGATTACGCCAGTACCCTAGAACCATTGCAGCAGATGTTGGGGAACACCCATGTTCCCAATAAAATATGGAACATCGGATATGGTTTTCTGGTAGTTATACGATGCAGATGCGGAAGCAGATTTACTTGTTGCAGCTGACGCGGCAGCAGTAGCCTTATCAAGACTATTCCATGCAGCAAGTGCATCCTGTTTCCGGTAATTCAGGTTCTGGGTGATATTCTGTTCATCCAGCCCGATATTTACAAGGTTTGCAGATGATATACTCTGGGATGCCGATTTTACTGTACTATCATGAGATACGACTTGATTTTCATTCAGGTCAACGAGAATGGTATCTTGTGTGCCCGGGACGTTGTTTTTTAATACCCCGGTTTTCTGGACCGGATACTGCATGAGATAGAAACTTCCCCCCAGATAGACTGGTTTTCCTTCGCCAAGCGTTGCCTGCCGGGATACTGCCGTAGCAGCGGCAAGTGATTTTGCGGCATTTTGTGTTGGGATTTCACTGTTCGGAGTTTTTCCTTTCGAGAATTCAAGAACCGGGTAATTTTCCCGCGTGGCAGAAATTATTATATAACCATCATATTGTCCGTTTGCCAGGACATCGAAGGAATATGCAGAATATTTCCCGGCCAGGTCGTAATACGTAGTCTCTTTTTCCACAGACGCTCCTTTCCAGTCAGCGAATTCCGGATTCGACGATGAGATTGTATTTACGAATTGTGTTGCAACGGATGTCGCCTGATCAATACTGACAAAATTTGGATCGGAACTGCCCTTTGCGGATACCGCAGCATCCGGTGCAGCGTTCGCAAACGGTACGATAACCATCGATGCCAGCAGGAATGCCAGCAGGGCGATGGCCGGTTTTATCTGTTTCATGTTGTTTTACCTCCATCTTTTTTCCTGGAGGCATGATCCAAATCTTCATACCTGCAGAAGATACTTGTATCATGCCACTACGGCAGGAGGGGTTTCATCATCTGTTCTCAGGCAGGTGAACACCCTCCTTCCCGGTTGTACTGATTTGATTTTTTTTCTTATTTTATCAGATTTCTAATAATAATCGATCTGTGGCTTAACTATACATATTTTATTATTTTGTTACGTATAAGTCGAGTGGAACAATGCAATATGACAGAATCTAAAATATTTTATATATCCCTCTATTGAGATATCTCTCTCGTAAGAAATGCTGTAATAAAACAAGGATTGTCTCAAGACATAGTTCGGGATCGATCGGGCCTTCAGTGTGCCGACCGGTCCGATCGTGTTCATAGACTTGTATGAAAAATAACAAAAAATTTATGACGAGATCAAATATACTATGATTCATAATGATGGTGGATTGAATGAGATATAACGGATGGATCCTGATACTGTTGATTATCGTGACTCTTTCCTGCACTATTCAGATTGTATCAGCTGAACCACCAATTCCCGAAGGCAGGCCCGGATATCTTCTCCCTTTCCATTCTCCTTATGCCAATCAATCATTTGAAAAGATCTGTGAAAACGGAAATTGCTTATCTGTTACTGATGTCTATCCAACCAACTGGTCTTTCCGTTCACCACCGTTCTTTCTCAATATGTCAAAATACCATGCTTTCATGAATATTTCATCTGATAGTGGAGATAAGTATATATCTGAAATATGGTATTTTAATGACTGGGATGAATTCAGTCATGGGAGAGAACAGATTCTTCAGTACCTGAACCGGTCCGGTACGGTTTCCAACATCACCCTTGATTTTAATGAAACATATGCCAGTACTAACAATTCTTTTATCGAAGGATTCAAAATCCGACAGATAGATGTAATTCAATACAACAGTAATTCCACTTCAGGATATTTCATCATCTTTGGTTCGTATTATTTTCCGGGTCCGAATTATTATATTGCCTACTATGGAGTTGTTGGATCATCCGACATTGGGGAGCAATCCTCCCGGCTGAAAAGGATAATGATCATTGTGCCACAGTTTATGAATAGCAGCCGTTCAAATGTTGTGAATCCCGAAGTGCCACTGGCATCACTGCCCGATGCTCCGATTCCGCTCCCTGTTCTGGTAACGCTTGTTGAGCTGGTCACCTCTATAGCGGTAATTGCTGCGATGATAGCCATCTTCGTTAGCAGGTTACTGAAGAAACGCTAGTCACAAAGCAGTGGTTGCATAATATTCTCTATTAAGCTGGCTTGGGGTTATCGTTTTGAAAAAAATCACCCCTGTTTTGACGGTTCTGTTGCGTTATCGGGACTTGCACTTCGTCCTCATTGGAAACAGGCTATTATTTAAACGTCCCGTAAAGGCAACAGGTTCATTGTGTATTATTATAAAATATACCGTGCGATACAGGTGGGATGAATGCGCTATAACAGATCGATCCTGATAGTTCTGATTATCCTGGCACTTTCCAGTTGTATCCAGGGAGCCTTTGCCGGGGCTCCGCCATATTATGATCGACCTACCTTTTTTATCCCACGCGATTTCACGCCGTATGTCAACCAGTCCGAGGAAAACTGTACCGTTACCGATGCATATCCCCCCATTCAGACACAACCTTCGGTTCTTACAATTCCCCCGGATATGTCCGACAGCGCCCCTGATATATCCGACAGTCCGCCACCATTCTTTCCTGATCTGTCCCAAGATTATGCATTAAGGAATATGTCCTGTAACAAGACCAATGACAGGTTTATAGCTATCATGTGGTATTTCAACAAATGGGAGACTTTCAAGGAACAGCGGGAACGCCTCTTTACATATTTATCCCAACATGGTTCGATGTCGAATGTAACCCTGACTTTTGCGGAAGCACGGTCTGTATTGGACAACACGACATCAGGAAAACTCACGATCCGGCATATCAACGTAATTAAATACGACAGCATGAATACTTCGGGATACTTTGCAATATTCAATTCCGGTTACTTTCCCGGGCCAAACTATTTTATTGCTTATTATGGGATCATCGGATCCTCAGATGTAGATGATTATCTCCCCAATCTGGAGTCGTTCCTCGCCACCGGCTATTCTGACGATCAATTTAATCCTGTAGTGCCAATGGCCACACCAACGATTCCCGTCCCGACAGTAATTCCCTTCGGGGCCGTTGCAATCGTTGTAATGATCAGAAAAATCCGCGGGAACCATTGAATCTCGTTTTTTCACCGGATTACATGAAAAAAATATGCATTTATTCTGATGGTGTGATATAATGGTTTATCAAACGATAATCCAATCAAAAAACGAAATCAAATATACAATGATTCATAATGACGGTGGGATAAATGCGTTATAACAGATCGATCCTGATACTCCTGATTATCCTGGCACTTTCCTGTTGTATCCAGGGAGCCCTTGTCGAGGCCGGGGCCCCGCCTTATCCCCGCATGAGTTCTTCAACATAGGATTGATACAGAATTTCTAAAAACCCCCCCGGACCTTGATTTAACCACTTCAAGTAATATTGACAACTACACTCCATTTTTCGTTATGATTCACGGAGACCGACTGATACCAGATAGAACCACCAATAAAATTTATCAGATGGAAAAAAGGATCAGAATTACCCCCTCAAAGCCAGACTTTTCTCTCGTTAATACATTGTATCCAATCGGAAATGGGTCCCTGATCGTCCCAAAATATAATTTTACCTGGGAGAGCCCACGGATAAGAGATATTCAAAACACGAATATCCATTATATTCCCCGGAAAATTCCAGAAAAAACGGCGATATTTGCCCGATATAATGCATCTGATAAAACACGTGTATCCGTCTCCTTCTCACTTCAGGGACGAAACACCTGGAAGCAGGGGTATGATGACTGGGTAGGAAATACTTATTCAGAATTTTTCTCAGGATATTACACCGGGCCGCAAAGCGGATGGAGATCTATTCACGGGGAGATGCAATTGCTGGATGGAATATATCCGAATCCCGCACATCCCGAGTGGCAGAAAACCCTGAACCGGACCGGGAATAATTAGAAACCACTTGAAATGAGAGCGCTTGTGAAAACCCCGAACCCAAAAATTTTCCAAGCCGTTAATACTGGTAATCCTCGTTCTGCTTTTGCAACTCATTACGGCCAGATGTATTACTGATCTGGATCCACGGATGTTTTTTCCAATTACGGTTATGGTATCAAAATTCAAGCGAATAATTCAATACGGGAATTGCTGGGTGGGGATTTTCAGATAGTTTTAATTTCTCGCGGTGAGGATGACCTATTGAGGTGAACGAACGTGTGTACTGTTGGTGGCGGCCCCACCGGTGACCTGAATTTCGACGAGAGGGTAAAGGGGAAGAACTACCGTTGCAATGACTGTGGCGAAAAGTTCGAGAGCGTCAGCAAGAAACCCATCTGTTCCAGCTGCCAGTCTGATAATGTGACGGCAATCTGATACTATGATCGTGCCGCTCAAGGATGAGTTCCTGCTCATCTCCGGCACCCGTTCTTTTCTCCTGGCTGCCAAAGCAAACGCCCTCTTTGCTATCCGTATCGAGACTCCTGATAAAGAATACAGCCAGACCATCGAGCCTTCGGATATCATCGTAGTCTCGGCTCCGGAAGGAGGAGCATTGGAGCCGGCCTTCATGCTCACCGAATTCGTCAGGACGTACCGTATGCCCCTGATCGTCCTGCCAAAGGACCACCCGGGCTCGAAACGGTTCTCGTACCTGGTGTGTGTCGGGCCGCTCATCACCACCAATTGCTCTATCCGGCGGGGAACCCATCCGGAGCAGCACCTGGTCTGCTCCAGCGACGAGCTTGCAGGGATCACTCTCAAGGCCCATTCCGAGGGTGTTGAGATCGTGGACCTCCCGGAAGGTGCCACGCACCGGTATGTCAATTTCCGGGTATTAACCGGTTAACTTCCCCCGGTTGACAATGCCGGTGTGGGGTTGTTCCCCGATTTCCGGGTAGCAGGCAAAATAAAAATCCCCAGCGAGTGTTTGCGGTAAAAAGACAATAAAACGCTATTTTCGTCTTCTCCAGTAAAATAGCAATACATATATGGCTTTTTTTACCTATTATTGTACTTGCCGTGAGAGGAGGGTTGGATGAAAACTGAGGTCCTGAACGACATCAAGAAAGCTGAAAATGACCACTTGTCCACGATCAGCAAGGCCCAGGAAGAGAAGAAACAGCGACATTCCCAGGCCGAACTTGAGGCGGACAATCTGGTAACCAAAGCGCAGAGCAATGCAGAACAGTACAAAAAGCTGAAACTGGAAGAAGCACGGCACCAGGCGGCACTTAAGCACGCTGAAATCATCAAAAGCGGTAATCAGCGCGCAGCGGCACTGAAAGCAAAAGGGGAACAGAACCTCTCAAAGGCAGTGCAGCTGCTGGTTTTGCGGTTTAAGGAGCAGCTGCATGTTAAAGCCTAAGCAGATGAGCCGGCTCTTCATCGCCGCGTCACGGGACCAGATGACTCCCGTTGTCGCGGAGCTCTACCGCCACCACCTGTTCCATATCGAGGAATATGTCGAAGGCGGCAAAGCAGGCTATGAGGGCTTTAAGATTGGTACGCCACTTCCCGGGGCAAGCGAAGTATCCGTTGATCTGCTGAAGATCCGGGCAATCGAGAACGCCGTCTCCATCAATGCAGACGACATGGATCCGGCACAGTCCGGCACAAGGGCCGAACTGAAGGCACGGATCGAACGGGAGCTGCCGGTTCTTGCAAACGAAGTCGAGGAGCTGACGCAGAAACGCGGAAAATTCGAGAACAGGGTCAAGGAGTTCGAGCAGAAGATCGCCGAGATCACCCCGTTTGCAGACATCGCGGCCGATCTTTCCGTGTACCGCGGGTACCGGGATTTTACCGTCTACGCCGGCTACGTTGCAAAGGAAGTGTCCCTCTCCGTTCCGAATGAGATGCAGTTTGTCAAGGGGAAGGAGAAGAACTTCGTTGTTATCGTTGCCCCGTCAGCACAGAAGGGCGAAACCGAGCGGGCCCTGCAGGAAGCAGCATTCCAGTCAGTCCAGATCCCTGATGAGACCGGTTTCCCGAAGGAACGGATCAGCTATTACCTGGAGCAGGTTGCAGCCCTGAACAAGGAGATTGCCGGACTTTCGGCAAAACTCGATGCGGTCCGGCAGCAGCATGCCGGGTTCATGGTGGCCTGCGAGGAGTATCTCAGGGCAGAGGCCGAGCAGTCCGAGGCCCCGCTCCGGTTTGCGACAACAAAGCAGACCTTTGTTGCAGAAGGCTGGGTACCCTCGGAGAAGGTCGGGGAGATCAGCGCGGCACTCGTGAAAGCGACCGGCGGCAGGATCCTTGTCGAGGTATTGCCCACGGATCCCGAGCACGACAATGTGCCCGTTGAGTACAACAATCCGGATTTTGCCAAGCCGGCGCAGATGCTCATGGATATCTATTCCCGGCCCAAGTATACCGAAGTGGACCCGACACTCATGCTTGCCATCGTGTTCCCGATCTTCTTTGGTCTTATCCTCGGGGATGTCGGGTACGGCCTGATTCTCCTGGTGATGTGGTTCTTCCTGCGGAAGATGATGAAGGGCGAAGACGGCCAGATGTTCATGACCGTGCTCCGGAATGCGTGTATCTCCAGCATCATCTTCGGTGTGCTCTTCAATGAGTTCCTGGGTTTTGAGCTCACGCAACTCGTTGAATGGGCGTCCGGTGTTGGCGGATTCCCGAACCTGATCCACGGGTACGCCGGGCTGATGCCCAGCAGGCACCTCCTGATCGGGTCAACGGAACCGGGGGCCCACGGGCCGGCAATCCCGATACTGATGATGATGGCCATCTGGATTGGTATCCTGCACATCACGCTGGGCCGTGTGCTCGGCATGTATAACCATGCAAAACAGGACCACGGGGAACACCGCATGAAGGCGGTCATGGCCAACTTCGGCTGGCTCGCTGTCATGTGGGGTATCCTTGTCGCAATCTGGTCCAATGTTGTAATGCCGCTTATGCCCGATCTCACCGGGCTGCCGGCCGTTGCAATGGGGTTCAATATCGGCACATTCGCCGGGGCGGCGCTCATCCTTGCCGGTGTTCTTTTCATCGCGCGGGAGTCCGTCCTTGAAGTGATCGAGTTACCCACGATCATCTCTCATGTTCTTTCCTATGCCCGTCTCGTCGCGGTCGGCCTCTCATCGGTCGCGATCGCGATGGTGACCAACTATATGTCCATCGGGATGTTCATCAATCCCGGTATGAAAGAGCTCTCCCTTGTCGGTATCGTCATGATCCTTGTTGGGCTGGTCATATTCCTGCTCGGTCATGCGCTCAATACCGCACTGGGTATCCTGGGGGGAGGTCTCCACTCAATTCGTTTGCACTATGTCGAATTCTTCACCAAGTTCTACAAGGGTGGAGGCATGAAGTACGTCCCGTTCGGGATGAAACGCAGATTTACGGAGGAATAAATTATGGCAGTTGAAGCAGTTGTAGCAACAGCAGACATCGAATCGATTAAGGCAGCACAGATCGGAATGAAGGCAGTCGGCGCTGGTCTCGCCGTTGGGCTCACCGGTGTCGGTACCGGTGTCGCCGAGATGGGCATCGGTGCCGCAGCAGTCGGCGCCATTGCAGAGAACAAGGACTTCTTCGGTCTGGGCCTTCTCTTCACCGTTATCCCTGAAACAATCGTCATCTTCGGTCTCGTCGTCGGTCTCCTTCTGCTCTTCTAAGGGAGAGAACAATGGGACTGGAAGCAGTAGTCGAAGAGATCAGGGAAAAAGGCAGGTCCGAGGCAGAGAAGATACGGCTGGAGTCAAAACAGGACGTTGACGCGATCCTCGCTGCGGCCAACAAGAAGGCCGGCGAGATCAAGCTTGCTGCCGAAGAAGAGTCCGCAAAACAGGCCGCTCACATTCTGAGCCAGGAGGTCTCCGCAGCGAACCTCCTTGTCAAGCGCGAGCTCTTAAACACGCAGAAAGCACTCCTGGACCAGGCGTACGAGGCCGTGCTGAAGGATATCGCTGCCCTCCCTGAGAGCTTCCATCGCGAAGCAATCAAGAAACTCCTCGCCGAGGCAAAGAAGGAGATCCCGAAAGGGAAGGTCTCCTGCAATGCCCGGGATGTAGCCGCAGCAAAGGCGGTCATAGCCGAGAACCCGGAATTTTCCGGGTTTAAACTCGGCGAGCCCGTCAACATCGACGGCGGCATCCTGGTCGAAGGCGAAGGGGCGGAGTTGCAGATTGATTACAGCTACCGCACGTTTTTATCGGGCGTGTGGGAATCCGGGTTAAAGGATGCGTCGGATATCCTGTTCGGGTAAGGAGGCACACGTATGGGTGTGAATATTTCAGCACCGTACATCTATGTGTGCACCAGGATGCGGGTGCGGAAAGCCAAGCTCCTCCCGCGTGAGGAGTACATGCGGATGCTCAACATGAGCGTTGCCGAGATCACCCGCGTCATCGAAGAAACCGAATACAAACAGGAGATCGACGAGCTTGGGACGGCGTTCAAAGGCATCGACCTAGTGGAAGTCGCCTTAAGCTGGAACCTCGCAAAAGAATACCAGAAGATCCAGGAGATTGCACCGGGCACGCTCAAGGGCTTCACCCATGCCTATCTCCGGCGGTGGGACATCCAGAATGTCTTAACCATCCTCCGGGGCAAGGTGCAGGGTGAGAAACCCGGCAAGATCAAGGAGATATTAATCCCCGCCGGCAGCTTGGACAAGGTTGTGCTGGACCGGCTCCTTTCCGAAGAAAGCAACGAACGGATCATCGAACTGTTGAAAGGCCACCGGATGTTCCCGGTGCTTGCACGGGAGTTCCCGGCAGCAAAAGAGTCCGGTTCGTTCTCCCATATGGAAAACGAGCTGTACAAGCAGTTCTACGGGGAGATCCTTGCCGATGCAAAGTCCGGGATCAAGGGCGCATCAGCGTTCCTGTCCTACATCCAGCTGGAGATCGATATCAAGAATGCCAAGACCCTCTTCCGGCTCCGTGTGGATGCACAGACCGATGAGGATGTCCGGGACATGTTTGTCACTGGCGGCACGCTCTCGGTGACGGACTTCACCAGCCTGGATTCCATCCGCGACACGAACGAGTTCATCGACCAGCTCAAGGTGAATTTCCGGAACGAATCGCTCCATGCACTGCTGGACGAGCTGAAGGGCCAGAAAGGCAGCATCTCCGACATCGAGGTCCGACTGACCCGAGTCCAGCTTGAGCAGATGGAGAAGATGAGCAAGCGGAATCCGTTCTCGATCCACCCGATTCTCGTATATCTCGAGAAGAAGAAGTACGAGGTCTTCAACCTGCGGGCACTTGCCCGGGGCAAGGAATCGAGACTGCCGTCCGAGAAGATCGCGGAATACCTGGTGATGTAAATGGAGATTGCAGTAATCGGCAACAGCGAGTTCATCCTCGGGTTCCGCCTTGCGGGCATCCGTAAGACCTATGCAGCGGAAAACGATGAGAAGCTCAATGAGCACATCACCACGGTGCTGCAGGACAGCGAGGTCGGTATCCTTGTCCTTAACTCAGGCGACATGGACAAGATCCCGCGGAGGCTCCGCGCAACGCTTGAGAATTCCGTGAAGCCGACCGTGATTGCGATTGGCGGTGAAGAGGAAGGCGGGCTCTCCATGCGGGAGAGAATCAAGAGATCGGTGGGTGTTGATCTGTGGAAGTAAAAGGAAAACAAGCAAACGGAAAACAAGGGGTCCTCAAAAGGATCGCCGGCCCTGTCGTTACGGCAGTCAACCTTGACGCCCACATGTACGATGTGGTGAAGGTCGGCAAAGAAGAGCTGATGGGAGAAGTCATCAAGATCCAGGGCGAGCACATTATCATCCAGGTATACGAGGATACATCCGGTATCCGCCCGGGTGAGCCGGTATCGAACACCGGGCTCTCGCTTGCCGTGGAACTCGGGCCGGGCCTGCTGACCAGTATCTATGATGGTATCCAGCGCCCGCTCTCGGTGCTCGTCGACAAGATGGGCAACTTCATCGAGCGCGGTGTGTCCGCGCCCGGGCTCTCCCACACGAAGAAATGGACCTTCAAGCCGCTCGTAAAGGCCGGCGACAAGGTCGAACCGGGTACGATCCTCGGCGAGGTTCAGGAAACGAACATCGTCCACAAGATCATGCTCCCGCCCAACGCAAAGGCCGGCACGGTCAAGACGATCAAGAGCGGGGACTTCACCGTTGATGAGACCATCTGTGTCCTCGATGACGGCCGCGAGTTCCCGATGATCCAGCGCTGGCCGGTCCGTGTCCCGCGCCCCGTGAAGGAGAAGCTGAACCCGACGATCCCGTTGATCACCGGTCAGCGCATCCTTGACGGTCTCTTCCCGATCGCAAAGGGTGGCACCGCTGCAATTCCCGGCCCGTTCGGGAGCGGCAAGACGGTTACCCAGCAGCAGCTGGCAAAGTGGTCGGATGCCGAGATCGTGGTCTACATCGGCTGCGGAGAACGCGGCAACGAGATGACGGAAGTTCTTACGGAATTCCCGCACCTCGAGGACCCGAAGAGCGGAAAGCCCCTCATGGAGCGGACGGTGCTCATTGCAAACACCTCCAACATGCCGGTGGCAGCCCGTGAAGCATCGGTGTACACCGGTATCACCATCGCGGAATATTTCCGTGACATGGGGTACGATGTATCCCTGATGGCAGACTCGACCTCCCGCTGGGCAGAAGCCATGCGTGAGATCTCCAGCCGTCTCGAAGAGATGCCCGGTGAAGAAGGGTACCCTGCATACCTTGCAGCCCGTCTCTCGGAGTTTTACGAGCGCGCCGGTCTTGTTGAGACCCTCAATGGCGCCGGCGGGTCCGTCTCGGTTATCGGTGCGGTTTCCCCCCCCGGCGGAGACTTCTCGGAGCCGGTCACCCAGAACACCCTGCGTATCGTCAAGGTCTTCTGGGCACTGGACGCCAAGCTCTCCCAGCGCCGGCACTTCCCGGCCATCAACTGGCTGAACTCGTACTCTCTCTACCTGGAAGCTCTCCAGGACTATTACGACAAGGAAGTTTCCCCCGACTGGAACAAGATCCGGTCCTGGGCAATGGAAGTCCTCCAGAAGGAAGCAGAACTCCAGGAGATCGTGCAGCTCGTCGGTTCCGACGCCCTGCCCGAGGCTGAGCAGGTCACTATCGAAGTGGCCCGCATGATCCGTGAGATCTTCCTCCAGCAGAACGCGTATGACTCGGTCGACACGTTCTGTGACATGACCAAGCAGTACGACATGATGAAGGCGATCAAGATGTTCGCCGACCTTGCCTATGCCGCCCAGCTTGCCGGCGTTTCCCCGGCCCAGATCATCGGTGTCAAGAGCAAGGGCGAACTGCCCCAGATCAAGTTCATCAAGGACTACAAGCCCGAACTCGCGAAGATCGAGAAGCAGATGGACGCTGAGTTCAACACCCTGAGGTCGGCAGCATGAAGGAATACAGGACTATCAACAAGATTGCCGGCCCCCTGGTTTTCGTAGAGAAGACTGAGCCGGTTGCTTACCAGGAACTCGTGAACGTCGTCCTCTTCGACGGGACGATCAAGCGTGGCCAGGTGCTGGACACAAGCGACGAGCTCGTGGTTGTCCAGATCTTCGAGACCACCACCGGTATCGGCAGGGACAGCGGTATCCGGTTCACCGGCGAGACCATCAAGATGCCCGTGGGCAAAGATATGCTTGGCCGTATCCTGTCCGGTGGCGGTAAGCCTATCGACGGCGGCCCGGAGATTGTCCCGGAGAAGCGCCTCGACATCACCGGTGCGGCCATCAACCCGTACGCCCGCGGCATGCCGGCAGATTTCATCCAGACCGGTATCTCCACGATCGACGGGACCAACACCCTTGTCCGTGGCCAGAAGCTCCCGATCTTCTCGGGCGCAGGTCTCCCGCACAACAATGTTGCGCTGCAGATCGCCCGGCAGGCAAAGGTGCCCGGCTCGACCGAGAGTTTCGCCGTAGTCTTCGCTGCCATGGGTATCACCAAGGAAGAAGCGAACTACTTCATGCAGGACTTCGAGCGCACCGGTGCCCTCGAGCGTGCCGTCGTCTTCCTCAACCTTGCGGATGACCCGGCCGTCGAGCGTATCATCACCCCGCGTCTCGCCCTGACCACCGCAGAATACCTTGCCTTCGAGCTCGGTATGCACGTGCTGGTCATCCTGACCGATATGACCAACTACTGTGAAGCGCTCCGCCAGATCGGTGCAGCCCGTGAAGAAGTGCCCGGCCGTCGTGGCTACCCGGGTTATATGTACACGGATCTCGCCTGCATCTACGAGCGTGCCGGCATGATCAAGGGCCAGAAGGGTTCCGTTACCCAGATCCCGATCCTGACCATGCCCGGTGACGATATCACCCACCCGATCCCAGACCTGACCGGTTACATCACCGAAGGCCAGATCGTGGTCAACCGTGAACTGCACCGCAAGGGCATTTATCCGCCCATCAACGTGCTGCCCTCGCTTTCCCGTCTGATGAACCTCGGTATCGGGAAAGGTCACACCCGTGAGGACCACAAGAAGGTCTCCGACCAGATGTACGCCGGCTATGCAGAAGGCAATGACCTCCGCGGCCTGGTGGCCATCGTCGGTAAGGACGCGCTTTCCGAGCGCGACCGCCTGCTCCTTGAGTTTGCGGACCTGTTCGAGAACCGTTTTGTCCGCCAGGGGTATGACGAGGACCGCACCATCGAGGACACCCTCAACCTCGGCTGGGAGCTCCTCTCGTCGCTGCCGGTTGAACAGCTCACCCGTATCGACCGTGACCTCATCAACAAGTACCACCCCAAACTCAAGGCCGGTGCAAAGAAGGAGTAACCAGCCATGGCGCTGCGCGATGTCAAGCCAACCCGCTCGGAACTGATCAACCTGAAGAGGAAGATCCAGCTCTCCGAGCGCGGCTACAAGATCCTTAAGATGAAGCGCGACGGGCTGATCCTTGAATTTTTCAAGGTACTCGCAGATGCAAAGGACTGCAAGGGGGATCTCCTCAAGAAGCACGCCCGCGCTGTCGAGATGATGGCGCTCGCAAACACCGTTGAGGGGGCCATCGGAGTGAAGTCGGCGGCATTCTCCGTCAAGGAAGTGCCGCAGATTGCCCTGAAGAGCAAGAATATCATGGGTGTTGTCGTGCCGCAGATCGAGTCCTCGAAAGTCAGGAAAACGCTCGCGGACCGCGGTTATGGTGTGCTCGGGACATCGACGGTCATTGATGAGACCGCATCGGCATTCGAGGAGCTCGTGGAAGCGATCATCATCAGTGCAGAAATTGAAACCACCATGAAACGCCTGCTCGACGAGATCGAGAAGACCAAGCGTCGGGTCAACGCGCTCGAGTTCAAGGTCATCCCGGAACTCACCGCTGCCCGGGATTTCATCAAGATGCGCCTTGACGAGATGGAAAGAGAAGAGCTCTTCCGGATGAAGAAGATCAAGGCCCGCAGTACTTCATAACAGAAAAAGGGATTAATCGATGCCGATTGGAACTATCAGGGACTTGGGAGCTGAGGGGAAAACAGTCCTCCTCCGGCTCGACCTCAACTCCCCCATCGACCCCTCATCCAACATTATTTTAGACGACAAGCGGTTCCGGGAGCACCTCCCGACCATCCATGCCCTGGACAAGAGCAAAGTCGTCATCATCACCCACCAGAGCAGGCCCGGCAAGAAGGACTTCACCACGCTCGAGGCCCATGCCGAAAAGCTGGAACAACTTCTCGGGAAACCCGTGACCTACGTGGACAGTATCTTCGGCAGGCACGCCCGCGAAGCCGTGCATAAGATGAAACCGGGCGAGGTCGTTATGCTGGAGAACGTCAGGTTCAATGCCGAGGAGAACCTGACGCTGAAACCCGAAGAGGCAAAGAAGACCCATCTCATCAAAAGACTCTCCACGTTGGGGGATGTCTTTGTTAACGATGCGTTCGGCACTGCCCACCGGTCCCAGCCGACCGTTGTCGGTCTCCCCATGACCATGCGGTCAGCCGGGGGCCTCCTCATGGAGAAGGAGGTCTTCACGCTCTCGAAAGTCTTCTCGGGTGCGCCACGACCGGTCTGCATGGTGCTTGGCGGCACCAAGGTGGACGACTCAATCGACGTTGCAAGAAACGTGCTCGACAAGGGAATCGCGGACACGGTGATTGTTATCGGCGTCGTGGCAAACGTCTTTTTGATCGCGGCAGGGTACGATATCGGCAGACCCTCCACCCAGCTGATTGCCCAGCTCAAGTACCAGCCCGAGATCGAGAAGGCAAAGGAGATTCTTGGAAAATACAAGGACCGGGTTATCATGCCCCAGACGGTTGCTGTCCGCGAGAACAACCACCGGAAGGAATATCCTATCACGAAGATCCCCCCCGAAGACTGCCCGGTCCTCGATATCGGCATGGATGCAATCCACGACATGGTCGGGGTCTTAAAAAAGTCCGGCACCGTAGTCTTCAACGGCCCGGCCGGCCTCTTCGAGGAATCGGATTTTGCCACCGGCACTTACGAGATGATCAAGGCCGCCTCAAAGGTCGACTTCTCTGTTGTCGGCGGGGGGCATACCGCTGCGGTCATCGAGAAGATGGGTCTTGACGGCGACTTCACCCACATATCGACCGGCGGTGGCGCATGTATCGAGTTTTTGACCGGAAAAGTCCTGCCCGCGGTCGACGCCCTCGAGCAGTCAAAAAAGATATTCGGGTAATCTCACTCTTTTTTCATTACGTCGAGCATCATTCCGGTAAGGAAGCTGTTCGGCCGTTTCCGGGATACAATGGCGGGCCTCTCGTACGCGGGCTTTGAGATGGTAACAATCTCGTCGGAAGTCCCCACCTGCATGACCGGTTTTTCCAGATGCCTGCTCCGGCTCCGCATGGTTGAGAGAACGGCAAACGAGAATCCAAGTGCCGTGAACATGAAGAGACAGACCGCAAAGATCGCGGTGATACCGAGGATCAGGCCGAAGCGGGTCTCCTGCAGGAGCGCCCAGATGCCGACAATGAATACGATCCAGAAGATGAGGACCGCGATCTTCGTGGACTCGATGGGGCTTGCAAGGCTGCGTTCACGTTTCTCCTCGTCGTCGGTCGGGAAACGGTCAATCATCTTTCCGAGCGCAAGGAGTGCAATGCTGCAGCCGATGGCAAACACCCCGACAATCGGGAGAAGCAACAGGAGAATCTCGTTCATCATGGTCACCTCACGATAATTCCCCTTTAACTGCCGCGCTATAAAAAGTATTCCATATGAATTATTTAGGAAATACGAGTGCCGGTTTCTGTAGTACTTATGAATTATCGCGGGCGTTTAACAGCCTATTTATAGTATTTTACCCTATTTTTTAGGGAATGGCTGTAAAAGTACAGGCGAGCCGCGGGGAACGTGTTGCGATCTCCTATAAAATGCCCCCCAATATCTACGAGAAAGTCAATAAACTCGTGTACGAGGAAAAGAAGTTCTCTACGGTCTCGGACTGTATCACGCAAGCTTTATTATCCTTCGTCGATAATCACCACGATATGGGACAGTTCAGGGAACTGTTCAAGGATTATATGTCATCAGAGGAAGGAAGGGAGCTCATGAAAACGATGATGAAAGAAGTGCTCCTCGATGTGTTGTCCCACCAGAAGATGGAAACAAAGGATGCCAAGGGTAATCCATAGGTAACGTACTTCCCCGTCTCTTTTCTCCTCCCTGTAGCCTGCGTTATTGATTATTGAACTGGAAGGATCGCTTGTATCATGCACATCCGAGTTATCTCCGTCGGCAGGATCAAGGAACGGTTCCTGCAGGACGGCATCCTTGAATATGAGAAGCGCCTGCGCCCCTATGCGAAGATCCAGATCATCGAGGTTCCCGAAGAGAAACGCCCGGTGTCTGCAACCCCGCCAATTGAACGGGCTGCGATGGCAAAGGAAGGGGAACGAATCTTTGCAGCCATCCCCGAGGGCTCGTATGTTGTTGCGCTTGACGTCAACGGGGAGGACTGGTCAAGCACGGCCCTTGCCGAAGCCCTCTCGCGCTGGGAACTTGCCGGCAACAACCAGATCGCATTCATCATCGGCGGAGACCTCGGGCTTGCCCCGGCAGTTCTCTCAAGGAGCAACCTCCGGCTCTCCCTCTCGCACATGACGTTTACCCATCCGATAGCCCGCCTTCTTCTCATCGAGCAGATCTACCGGGCGTTCCGGATCCTCCGGGGCGAACCCTACCATAAGTAACGAATTACGGGATCGTCTTTTTTCAGAAAATCCGATACATTTTTCTTATTCAAGATCTGATTTCGAGACAGGAAGGAAGTTCCGTGGTCATCGAGGTACTGTCCTACAAGGCAAGCAGCCTCAATCCGCTGTTCAAATGCCTTATCATCATCCTGTACATCATCGGGACATGGTTCTTTTATCTTGCCTGGAGGAAATACGGGGGCAACCTGAAGATCATCGCCGGGGCATTGATGTGCGGCGGTATCGCTGCCTGCATCGGGGCTGGTGCCCGGTTTTTGGGGGACTACCTCATCCAGTTCAAGTGGATGGAGAGCACCGGCGCCATCATCTTTGCACTCGTCAGTCTTTTTGTGGCCGTTCTCGTGTACAGGAAATTCTCCGAGATTGCCGAAGCGTTCGGGCTGAAAGGGGGAGGAGAATAGATGGCCGACCTTCTCGATTACAACACGAGCCCGCTTGTGCTTATCCTGAAAGGTGCAGCCCCGCTCATCTTCCTTGTGGCGCTGGTGCTGTACGTTGCCATCCGTCGCTTTTTCACCGGGAAGATCCGTCTTTTCCTCGATACTCTTATCCTGTTTGCGTTCTTCACTTTTGTCGCCGGCTGGCTCCGTATATATGCCGACGGCACCGAGTTCGGGTTCACAAATGAGTATTCCCTGCGGTGGTTGCAGTCCATCGGGTACATCGTATCGGCCGGCTGCTTTATTTATGCGGGATATCGGCTGCTGCACCTGTCCGGGGAGGAGAAGCCATGACGGAATATTCGGACCGTATCATGCTAATTCTCGAACCGAAAATCGGCCATGCACTGGCCCAGTCCGCACTCCGTATCAAGTGCAAGAAGCTCGGGATCGCGCCGGAACATATCACATCAGAAACGCTTCCCGTGCTGGCAGACGATCTCTATGAGCCGCTCCGGATCTTTGCCGGCGATGAATTTGCCCGGGGACTAGTCACCCAGATAAAGGCCCTTTGAGTAAGGGAATCCCGCCCTGGTAGTTCGTGTTCCCCGTTTTACCCTTTTTTTCCGACCGGGTACCGATACACACCTCGAGGTATGCTCATCTCGAAGACGGCACCCTTCCCCGGTGTGCCGGTCTCCCTGATTGTAATCCCGGTGATCCCCAGGATCTCCCGGACAAGGAAAAGTCCAAGGCCGGTGTTTTTGCCATACCCGCGTTCGAACACCCGCTCTTTCTCGTCATCGGGAATACCCACGCCATCGTCTTCCCAGAGGATCTTCAGTCCCCCCTCGCCCTCGCGGCAGGTGACCTGGAGATTCCGGACATGCCCTCCATGCCGCAAGGAGTTGTCAAAGAGGTTGAAGAAGACCTTCTGGAGCATCGGGTCCGCAAACACCTCCACATCACCGCAGGTGGTCTGGAATTGCACCCCTTCCGGCACCATCCTCCTTGGCAGGACGGAATCGATCTTCTGCCAGCGTGAGTCCGTGCTCCCCAGATCCTGGTACACCCGGCTGAACTCGATTTGGGTCTGGATAGCGCGTGTTGTGGTCCCGATCTTCAGGAGGAAGGAGTCAATCTCCTTCGGAGGATTCCTCTTCTGGATAAAAATGATGTTGCTGTCAATGATCGAGATCTTGTTTAAGATATCGTGGCGGGTGATACTGGAGAGGAGGTTCAGTTTCTTGTTGGCCATGCGCAGGGCATCGTCAGCCATCATATGCATCGTGATATCGAACAGGCAGATGATTGTCCCCCGTTCCGGATGAACGGAATAGAGAGGGCCATGACTGAGAAGGACCCGCAGAATTGCGCCGTCCTTTCTCTGCCATCGGGTTTCCACCGGAAGGGCATTCCCGTTCATCGTGTGGTTATTGCCGTCTGCCGGTGGCAGGAGGCAGGTATCGGCATCCGGCCAGAGGGTGTGGATGTCGGTGGTTTCCAGTTCTTCCCGGGTATACCCGGTCAGTGTGCAGAGATGTTCGCTGGCGTGAGTGATGGTTTTCCCTTTGAGAATCCCGACACCGGCCGGGACCGTGCGGATGATGCCTGCAAGCAGGTCATTTTCCACCCTGAATGCCCGATCTTCCGCCTTCCGTTTTCCGATGACCTGGTGGATGGTAGCGGTGAGCCGGGCGAATTGTTCGCCTTTCGCCCCTCCTTTTTTGACATACCCGTCCGCACCATGGCTGAGGGCCTGCATCACGACTTCTTCGCTTCCTCTCCCGGTAAAGATGATGAACGGGGTTGTGTCGCCTTGTTCCCGGAGTGCCTTTACAAGCGGGATCCCGTTTATCTCCGGCACCGGGTAATCGCTGATGATGAGGTCATAGGGTGCAGCGTTGTGCACCTGCATCGCGGTGCCGGCAGAGGTTGCGGTATCAATGGTGAACAGGCCAGTCTCGTTAAGGGAACGCCTGCAGTCCTCAAGCAGGGCCGGATCATCATCTACACCCAGAATGCGCAGCATTACCAGAGGTACGTCTGATGAGGTTTATACAATTACCGATATGGAGAGGTCCTCATAAAAGGGTGCATTTTTTATCGAATAATTATTTATAATAGGGTTACATTATAATATTGTAATGTACCTCCAAGGCCTTCCGGAAAGGATTGCTGCAACGCGGGTACGCTCCGCTCATGGTAAGCGGAGGCTGTTTTTCATCTTCTGAACCGGTTTTCCGGTTGATGAGAGCTGGTATTGTCCTCTGAATATGCTGATGATTGGTGAATAATGTGGATATGAGTCTTGAATGGCAGGGGCAGGAGTATTCTGTCCTGCCCCGCGGGGGAGTGTATGATCTTATTTCTGCAGCGCAGTCCGGCGCGGATAGTGAAACCCGGCAGCGGGCTGTCGCGGCTCTCGGGAAGAGCGGCGATCCGCGTGCAGTCCGGCCCGTGGCCGACCTGTTGTACGATGCAGACCCGGAGATCCGGCTTGCATCTGCGATCGCTCTTGGCCTGCTCAGGAGTGGACGCCCGGTCGATGACCTGGTGGCGCGGCTGCGGGACCGCACTGAACATGCGGCAATCCGGGAACAGGCAGCTGTTGCCCTTACCGCTATCCGGAGCACCGGGGCAGTTTGCGGTCTCCGTGAATTTGCCGCTGACGGAAATGAAGATGACGCCCTCCGCACCCGCACGGAAAACCTGCTCAAAGGGATTGGCGCGAAGGAGATGAGTTCCGGTCCGTGAGGGGGAGATAGTGCTCCCGTTTTCCCGGGGTAATTACCGGTAAGTCTGCCTGCCTGGTCCACGAGGCGTCAGACAGGGGTCTCCGGCAGACCCCCCACTCCCCATGCGGGGGGGATCAGGAACGATTTTCACGAACCGGGTGGGGGGTCAACAGGATACCCCCCCATCACGTTTGAAAGGACGCATTATTCCACAGGCTTTCAAGAGCCCTCTGGAGGTTTTCACTCTCGGAGAGATCAGCCCTGGATGTTACCCGAAATGAGAATGGGAAGTGGATCCCGGCTGAAAGGGGGAGGGGTATACCGAATACCACCCCCCCACAAGGCAGGGGGGTTACCGGGAATTTAAAAAAAAAGAGGAGGGGGGTATGCAGGACACCGCCTCACACTTTCCTGAGTACAGCAGCCCGGTTCAGGAAATACCAGTACCGGTCCTCAACCCGGAACCCGGTGTTTTCCAGTAGCGCAAGGTTTTCCGCGAACTCCTTACCGGGGACGATATACAGTGGTTCGGTGTAGAAGAAGGTACCCCCCGGCTTAAGGAGCAGTGCGATCTCACGGAAGTATTGTTCCAGGTCCGGCACCTCGTGCAGGACAAAGATGGCAAACGCCACATCGAATGTCCCGTGCAGCTCTATAGGAAGATCGATCCGGTCAGGCGGGCACCGGTGCGTCCGTACCCGCGACATCAGTTCCTTGCGGTCAAGTTTTTTCGAGAGGATGTCGAGCATCTCCTCCTGAAGGTCGGCAGACCAGACCTGCCCGATCTCTCCTACCCGCAGGGCGAATTCCCGGGTGAAGAAGCCCGGCCCGCAGCCGAAATCGAGCACACGGTCACCGTACTTTACGTACCGTTCCGCCAGCCGGTCGGGACGGTAGAGGAACCGGCGGAACGCGGTATCGAGGTGGGCGGCATTCTTTGCTGAAAAGACCTCGTGCTGGTGGCGGCGGGGCATCTCACCCGGAGACATAGAGAGATCTGCGTGCACTTCGGGGATAACTGTTCCGGCAGTCTTCCGACTCTATCCCAATGTTAATATCCAGAGACTCTGTCATAGTTTTACGTAGGAAGATACCCATGAAACGCATTGTTCTTCTCATCCTGTTCGTCGCAATTCTTGCCGCCGGGTGCACATCCCAGAAAACATCCCCGTCGCAGGGGGATGCCCTCTATGCACAGGCAGAAAGCCAGTATGCACTGGAGAACTATCATGCTGCTGCTGACCTGTACGAGAAAACATCCCGACAGTACCGGGCAGAAGGCAATGCTGCAAAAGCAAAGGAAGCCCTGAACAAGGCCTCCCTTTCTGCGCGGATGTTCGTTGAGTTTCCGTACAACCAGTCGGTCATGGCAGCCATGATCGATGAAGCATATCCGTCAGCATCGGCCGGGCAGAAAGAAACATGGCTCTCCTGTAAAACGGGCCAGTGCATCACGAGTGACGGGGAAACCCTGTACTTCACCGATACCGTTGGCAATGTGAGGTACCATAATTCTGACCTGATACGAAATGCAACCGCGGGCATGGGCAAGACGCCATTTTATGACGAGATGAAGCCCCTTACAGCGACCCCTGCCACAGAGGGGGCAGTGTATGTCAACCCGGTCCGGTGGGAAGGCACAGAAACGCTCAGGATCCCCGCAGGATTGCTTCCGAAAAACGGAACCTTCCGGCTCTGGGTCCCCCTGCCCGTTGAGTCCCCCTCCCAGAAAGACGTGACCATTATCTCCGTTGAGCCGGCACAGTACGTGAAATCGCAGACCGGTACAGATGCAGATATGGGCCTTACATACCTTGAGATCCCCCTGGAGTCCGTGAAAGGCGATTTCCTCAATATTACCGCACGGTTCCGCTACATGCAGTATGAAGTGCGGTACACGATCGATCCGGCAAAGGTAGGAACGTACAACTCGAGCGATCCTGAATACCAGAAGTACACCGCATCCGGAAAGAACATCGTAGTCTCACCCGAGATGAAAGCAAAGGCGCTCTCGATTGTGGGGAACGAGACCAATCCCTACCTGCAGGCAGAGAAGTTGTACTGGCATGTTGTCTCGCATCCCTACAGCCATGTCCCCCATGTATGGCTCAGCGCCAGCGGGACACCTGAATCGGTCTATATGCTCAGGACCGGCTACGGTGACTGCGGTACGCAGAGCATGTACTTTGCCGCGCTCTGCCGTTCGCTCGGTATCCCGGCCCGGGCCATCGGCGGCTACCAGCTCGTCCCCGGCTATGCGGGAACTCACTTCTGGTCAGAGTATTACCTGCCAGGCTATGGCTGGATACCGAACGACGTGACGATAGCCGAGGGTGCGGAATGGTCGTACGAGGCATCGGACGATGACCGTCACCAGTACAAGGACTTCTATGCGAGAAACCTCGACCCATACCGCTACATCATCCAGAAAGATGTGGACGTCCCGCTTACCCCGCCCGCGGGCAATGTCGTCATGTTCGATATGGTCGTGCAGTCGCCCAAGGCAGTCTGCGACACCTGCGATACCGACCCGGAGTTCGAGATGCTCGAGAACTGGAAGGTAGTTGTGAAAAAGGTGTAAGCGGGAATAATCCCTTTTTTCTTCCGCTCAGTCCGTTACCGGGTCAGCCGCCCGCAGACAATGGTCGTGTCCTTCTCTCCGGCAGCGGTGCTCGCCCCGCCCTCCCAGTACAGGCCGACAGGATTCCCATCGGTATCTGTCATGAAGCCGAGGATCCCGGTGCCAAGACCCGTCTTCCATGCGGATCCGGTCCGCGAGTCATCGCTGTGTACTGTGCCGGTTGAGTCAAAGATCCGGACCATGACCTCGTCCGCCCGTTTCGGGTTGATCGTTGGTTCCCCGGCAATGATCCACATGTGACCGGTGTCGAGGGTATTCGGTCTCAGCCAGAGACAGACATCTCCGGGCCTGAGATCAACGGGCCTTTGGACCTTTGATCCATACAGGGCCGCCGGGCTCTTCGTGTCCATGGTATTGAACGCGGCAGCATAGGACTCTATCGAAGGGTTGGCACCCTTGCCGATCTCACTGTACGCTGCCGGTGTTGCATTCATGAGTACGTGGTCGACAAATCCGAGGCAGTCGAATTTGTAGGTCCCTGTGGTATCATCCGATGTATAGGGTGGGTGGACATACTCGGTTGACCTGATATTTTGGAACATCCGGTACGTTTCACGGAAGACCGGGCTGTCAGATTGCACGGATGCGAGCTGTTCCGCGATTGACTCTTTTATGGTAGTGGATGCGGGGAGTGCAGCCATGGTCTCCTCCATGGGAATCCCCTTATGGGCTGCAGGGGATGGAGAGGCAGGAACGGTTTGTTGAGCAGATGGGGAGGTACAACCTGCAATAAGGACGAGTGAAACACAGAACAGGACAGGGAGAAGAGACGATAGCCGGAGATCCATGCAATGAATGGAATTGCGGACGGAATAAAGGATGAGAAAAGGAGAACTTTAATTCCCGGCAGCCGGTTTCTCTTCTTCCGGCTCTTCTTCTTCGCCTGCCTTCAGGGTCTTCATCGAGGGGAAGAGGATGACCTCCTTGATGGAATTATTGTTGGTGAGAAGCATCACGAGCCGGTCGATACCGATGCCGACACCCCCGGCGGGGGGCATACCGAACCCGATCGCATTGATGAAGTCGTAGTCGATCATCTGGGCCTCGACATCGCCCAGCTGGCGTTTTTTGTCCTGTTCCTCGAACCGCTCCTTTTGGTCCACCGGGTCGTTCAGCTCCGAGAAGCCGTTGCCCACTTCCATGCCGGCAATGAAGAGCTCGAAGCGCTCGGTGAAGCCCTCCTTCTCGCGGTGGCGCTTGGCGAGCGGTGAGTTCTCGACCGGGTAGTCGTAGATGAAGGTCGGCTGGATGAGTTTCTCCTCGACAAGCCCTTCAAAGAATGCGATGAGGTACTCACGCTGGGACTGCGGCTTGTCCGGGTCCTCGATCCTGTGCTCATGGGCGAGTTTCCTGAGTTCGTCAACAGAGTGGGCGAAGATGTCGATGCCGCCGATCTCCTTTACAGCATCCGCCATCGAAAGTTTCCTCCACGGTTTTGTGAAGTTCAATGTCACGTCGCTGAACGGGAGCTCGTACTTCCCGTGGATCTTTTCGATGATATACGTGACAATGTTCTCGGTGAGCTCCATCATGTCCCGGAAGTCACGGTACACCCAGTAGATCTCGACCATGGTGAACTCTGGGTTGTGATCCGCGTCCACACCCTCATTCCGGAAGTTCCGGGAGATCTCGAAGACCTGCTCGAACCCGCCGACGATTAGCCGCTTCAGGTAGAGCTCGGGAGCGATCCTGAGGTAGAGCTTCTGGTTAAGGAAGTTGTGGTAGGTGGTGAACGGCCGGGCGTTTGCGCCCCCGTAAACCGGCTGGAGTATGGGAGTCTCGAATTCGAGGAACCCATGGTCGTCGAGGTATCTCCTTAGGAGCGAGATGATCCGACTCCGGTTCCGGAATGTCTGCCGGTTCTCTTCGTTCACGATCAGGTCAACGTAGCGCTGGCGGTAGCGCTTCTCCACGTCCTTTAACCCGTGGAACTTCTCGGGGAGGGAACAGACCGCTTTGCAGAGGAGACTGAATTTGTCCACCCAGATGGTGATCTCCCCCAGTTTCGTCCGGAAGACGTGACCCTCGACCCCGATGATGTCCCCCCGCTCGACAAACTGGTTGAAGAGCTCGAATTGTTCCTCGCCGAGATCGTTCTTACGGATGTAGAGCTGGATCTTGCCGCTCTCGTCTGCAAGATCGGCAAAGATCGTCTTCCCATGGTTCCGCACGATGTGGACACGCCCGGCCGTGGAGACGCTCTCGGCGCTCTTGTCATGGGTGATCTCCGCGTACTTTGTTTTGATCTCGGAGACGGTGTTCCTGCGGTCGAATGTCGGGGGAAACATGCAGTGCCCTTTCTCACGGAGGGCCACGATCTTGTCGAGCCGTGTCTGGTCGAATGCGGTATTCTCGGTGGAGTCGGTCATTGTGTATGCACCACGGTGTAGGACGGTATGTATCCTATCTATGGGACCCCGGGCGTAATAATACCATAATAATCCCCCGTCAGGGTTCCGGGAATCCGGCTTATCATGGGGGTATCAGTGTTTTTCGTGTTTCTTCAGGACTCCGGAGGCATACTTTGCCAGTCCGTAGACCCCGTCGGTGGACGGGTGGACCTCGATGAAGTCGGAAAAGTCGTGAACCAAAAAGTGGCGCTTCATCAAAAGTGCCATATAGCCGGCAATCAGCCCACCCCCGGGCGAGGCCGTGGCCATGCCGCTGAGGGTGCCATCCGGTGCAACAAGGATCTTTGCAAAGCCGGTATCTGAGGCCGGGACAGCCCAGAATGTTCCGGGCCCTGCTACGCCCGGGATGACAAGCGGTTTTGACCGGGGATTGTTATCGGAGCAGAACGCAAGTTCATACCCGAGGTTGAGGGCCTGGGGGATGGCTGAGTAATCCATCTTCCTCCGCGCCCCGAGGATATTGTCCGCTGCCACGATCCCCTGCAACCGGGCAACAGGGGTCAGGAACGGCGGGCCGGTGACATCGCCTGCGGCATAGATACCAGAAATGGTTGTCTGCATGTACTCATCCACGATCACCTCGCCGTTGGGTCGTTTTGGAATCCCTTCAAGCATCCCAGAATTGGGCGTGAGTCCTGCTGCTACGAGGACCGCATCGCAGGCAAGAACACTCTCTTTTCCGCCATTTTTCAGAGGGATCTTGAGGTTTTCTGGTGAACCTCCGACAGCAAGGACATCGGTGCCCTCCCGGATCTCCACACCGGCAAGCTCGCGCACCGCCCGTTTCCGGATGGTCTCATCGAGATTTTTCAAAAAACCGCTCCGGGAAAGAACCGTGACCCTGCTCCCGAACCGGGAGAAGATGTAGGCGAATTCCGCTGCCATGATCCCCCCGCCAATGATGACAAGCCTCCCTGGCAGAGATTTCATAGCCTTAAGGGAATGCGGAGTGAAAACGCCTTCATTCCTTATACCATCGATGTCCGGCAGTGCCGGGCGTGATCCGGTGGAAAGGATGACGGCTTCGCTTTTCAGGCTCTCGCTGCCAACAATAACCTCCCTACCATCAAATCTCCCTTCCTGCCCGTAGAGAATTTCCACACCGGCATCCCGTGTCTCCTTGTCAAGGACATCCGTGATGGTTTCCTGCACCTTTGCCATCTCGCGCAGGAGCGCCTCAAAGTCAAGATCCGGCACCTTTCCGAGGATCCCGAGCTTGCTGAACAAACCCGCGGCTTGGATATGCCGTGCAACGTCGTTCATGGCACAGACCGGCATGCACCCGTAATGGAGGCACTGCCCGCCGATACCACCTTTCTCGACGAGCGTGACCTCCCTGCCGGCAGATGCAAGTCGGATCGCGGCAAGCCGTCCTGCGGGGCCACCGCCAAGAACCACGATCATGAACGCCTGCCCATCCGGCTGAAGCAGGAATTGTTGCAGGGTATGCCCCTGCGAAAACTGATAAAAAGAGGAAAATGCGGGATCATGTGCGTGTCAGAAGACTTCGACGCCCTCATCCATTGGCTCTGAGAGCAGTTCACCGGTAAATGCATTTACTTCCACGATCTTCTTGCCCCGGATCTGCCAGACAGGGATGTAGACCTGCCTCGTCTCCACAGTGATATTCTTCCGGTCGGGCTTCAGGACCTTCTCCTCGTAGAAGATCGCGTCCCCCTTTTCCTGCTTGATCCGGACCTTCTGGGTCAGCCTGTCGATCAGCTCGCTGACGATCCGTTCCGTTGCCTCCTCTTTCCGGATATGGGGATCGCACACTTCGGCCCCGCCGGGGATCTCTTTCTCCTCGGCCTGTTTTCCATCAAGGTCGATCTTGATCCCATTGATGGCATTGATGGCCCCCCACCCGTCAGCATCGAACGGGATCCGGCGGTCCTTGTACACCTGCTCCCCGGTGCTGGTGAAGTGGAAGAGGAAGTAAGGCATGAACCGAAGCTTGGCCTGTCCCTGGACACCTCCGGCCCGGATTGCAGCCTGTTCTGAAATCTTGACCGGGAAATGGAGGAGCGTGATTCCCGATGGCTCATCCTTTGCCACCTCAGCCGCTGCAATAGCCGCAGCCTTTGCCCGTGACGCGGTGAGATCGAGAGCAAGTTCGCGACCAACGATATCTGCAAGCACTGCCTCGCCGGTGTACCGGACAAATTCCTCCACTCCCCACTGGATGCAGTTCTCTGTGGTAATACTCTTATCAAGGGTGAAGAGCAGTTTCTTGCAGGTCATCTCATGATCGTCGATCATGAGACTGTAGTTGGTTTTATCGAACTGGGCGATCATGTTCCGGTCGTTTGAGCAGAGCACAAGAATGCATGTGCTGTCATGGATCGCAGAAAGGTCGAGGGGGTCGTCGACCTCTTCCACCTCAAAACGAGCCGCTTCAAGAATGAGTCTCATCGCATTCTTGGCTTTTTCCCGCATGTCGTGTTCCATTAAGAATACATTTTCGTGGTCTTATAGAACAATTTTTCTATTGAAATGCCCGAGATTACTGTAATGAACCCCCCTCTGAAATTTGTCAACAACAAAATCGAGGACTATGCCCTCCAGACAACCTACGATCCGGCAAAAAATGAGGGGAGCATTGTCTATAATCTGTCCCTGGTAAAAACCGGGGACTTGGAATTTGCCATCTCGGTATTGAAGGATGCTAACCGGTCCGGCATCAGCATGAGCGGGCTTGTTAAGTTCCTTGAACCGGAAAAGAAGATCTCAGGGCTTACGATCCCTCCCGGCTGCACGGGAATCTGCACCATGTGCAGCATCTCGTTTGACGGCATCCTGATCCGGCATGGCATCCCGGTGAGGCCCATCGGGGGCGGGATTGTGGAGATCGAGAACCGGACACCGGTGCGCTTCACCCATATGATCCTTTACGAACACACCACCATCGACCCGCTCCAGGTCCTGATGTCCCAGAAGACTACTTCTGTGACGGATGTGATGCGCAAGGGCAGCGGCAACATCCTTGCCAATATCCGCGAGTTCCATATGGAAGCCGAACCCCTTGTCGGGCAGGTGCTCGATGAACTGTCCGGTAGCAACTTCTCCGGGGTGCTCGACGTTGGTATGCCGAACGTCCCCCTTCTCGGTGTCCCGGTCAGCCCGCAGTTCATCGGTATTGCCGCCATCGGGGGGACAAACCCCCTCGCAGCCATCCGGGAAGCTGACCGGTGGATCCAGGTTCAGGCCATGAAAGGTCTCATCGACGTGTCGGAAATGGACGAAATCCGGGACTACTAACGAACGTCTTCGTTCCAGAATGTTTCTCCCTGAACGTCTCTCCAGATTGTCCATAACACCATGACACCCGGTATTATCTACTTGAAAGGTGAACGATGTGGTTATGTTTGGGTGGGACGGGGAGCTGCCTCCTCCAACGGTTCGGACAATTAATGAGATGCAACCAGTCCTTGCCGATCCGAACTGTGCACATGAGGGTCCGTTGTATTGCATGTACCGCGATCTTGCACAGTCCGATGCCGACTGGACGTGGTTGCATGCCCATAAATTGCGGTACGACCTGACGGTAATCCCCCCCAACAATCTCTGCGGGGAGTGGGTTAAGACCAAAGGTCATTACCACCCGAGGAACCCGGCCGGCGTGGGCTACCCTGAGATATATGAGGTCCTGGAAGGAACAGCCCGGTATCTCCTTCAGTCCCTGGACCTTCTCGATATTGTCATGATCGATGCACGTGCCGGAGATCTTGTCGTCATCCCGCCCGGGTACGGCCATGTCACCATCAACCCGACAACTGATGAGACGCTGGCTATGGCAAACATTGTGTCAACGGAATTCGAGAGCGAGTATGGGGAATATATCTCCCGCCGCGGGGCAGCGTATTTTGCGCTCTGTAACGGCGAGATCCGGAAGAACGCACGTTACCCCCGCGTTCCCTCGGTACGGTCGGCAAGTCCGGGATCCGGACATTGGGGCGTCCCCAAAGGCCCCCTGTACAGCCTGATCGGGGACGAGAAGGCCCTCTCGTTCCTTAACTATCCCGAACGGTTCAGCACTCTCTTTGAGAACCTGTTAAGAGGCTAGGGGCAGGCATACGCTTGTGCCCGCTCTTTTTCACCAGTGCGAGCACCTTCTCTTCCGAGGGATTTTGTGCCTTCCATGAATTCTCTTCAAGTGCCCTGAGTGCTGCATCGATCTCGGTGTAGGAAAGCCCGATCTCCTTCTCGTCGCTTTGCCCTGCCCACAGTCCGGCAGAAGGGACCTTCCTGATGATGGGTTCCGGTATGTTTAGTTCTCGTGCAGCTACGAAGATGTCGGTCTTGTAGAAATGGAGGAGAGGCTGGATATCAGCAGCACTATCGCCGTATTTTGTGCTGTAGCCCAGCATATACTCGCTCCGGTTGGACGTGCCACAGACAATCCGGTGGTCACGGTTGGCGTAATAATAGAGAGTAATCATCCGGATCCGGGCCATCAGGTTTCCGAGGAGATAGGGTGTTTCTGTAAAGCCAGGCATAGTCCGAAAGCCTTCGAGCATCGGATCGATACTGATAACTTCATAGGGGATTTTAAACCGGCTGCACAGGTCTTCAGCATCGCGGAGATCGTCAGGGCTACTTACCGATGAAGGCATCAGGAGGCCTAGTACGTTTTCCGGCCCCACTGCCCGGCAGCAGAATACCGCCGCTACTGCCGAGTCAATCCCCCCGCTCAACCCTATGACAATCCCTTTGCACCCGGTCTGCCAGTAGGCATGCCGGACCATCTGTTCGATCCTGCCCAAACGGCACCAGAGCCCGTCCTCTGTCTCCATACACCTCTGCCTCTAATTGTTACCGGGTTTCTTCATCAACTGTTCGGTGCTTGTTCTGTTCTGCTTCCGTTTCTTGTGCTGCAGCAGAGAGCATCTCGCCAAGATTCAGGATCGCGTGGGGTGCTGCCGGGTGACGGTGCGCATATGCTCCAAGTATGTTCTTCACATCCTCATACAGGGAGTCATTTTGCCGTGCGGCAGGCACGCTGCTCTCCTCCAGCCCGTGAATCCGGGAATACTGGGCGATCTCGCAGGAGGGAATATGGCAGAAGGGAGCGAAAACGGGACGTGTGCCTGTATCTCCTCTTCTCCCAATGATGCTGGTCATCGGCTCCCCCCTGAGGATTCCGGCAAGGATAGCTGCAGAACAGTCTTCGAGCGTGGTTGCGAGCGCTATCCGTGTTGCTCCGGTGCGTCCTGCTATAGAATCAGGACTCTCGTGGGCTCCTCCCGGGATCCCCGATACTAGGATATCCCTCCGTTTACCGGCCAGATTGTGGAGAAAGAAGAGAAGGGCTCTTTCGGCGGGATCTCCTGTGATGATCACAGCGATATGATCGCCTGGGCACATTCCTTTTTGCTGGCGGATCGTGCGCTTGGCTTTTGTTTCGATATCGGCTACAAGGTGCTCCACACAGAGATACTGGCCGGAGTATGGCTGGTAATGGATTGCCTTCTGCCGGCACTTGCTGCACTGCATTCCGTCTGACCCGATCAGTTCTGGACAATGCAAGATGTTTAAGGTTATGCAGCCTGGAATGCCCGGGTGCTGAAGGTTTTATACTCTCGCACATAACCTCTCTAACGGATATGGTCGTCGCCGCGGAACAGATCCGCAACCTGAACAAATACGAGCGGTCGATCCTGCTAGCCCTTGAACGCGGGATGAAGCGGTACTCTTGGGTGCCGCTTGAACATATACGGGCTGCAACAAAGCTCTCCGAATCCGAGGTCAATTACCGGCTCTCCCGGCTCATTGCCTGGGGAATGGTCCGGTTCAACCCGGTGCCGTACGACGGGTATGCCCTTGTCTTTGGCGGATATGATACCCTGGCTCTCACTGCGCTGTCCCAGAAAGGTACACTCTCGGCGCTGGGAGCCTTGATTGGTGAGGGAAAGGAGTCTGTTGTGCACGAGGCACTTGGTCTTGGCCCCGTTGCCGTCAAGTTTCACCGGGTTGGTCAGCGTTCCTTCTCGTCAGCGCGGGTGAACCGGGAGTACATGGAGGAGGGGCACTGCCCCTGGCTGATCGCCTCAAAAAAGTCGGCAGAGCGTGAGTACCTGGCCTTAAAAAGGCTGCACCCTGCGGTGAGTGTTCCGCTTCCCATTGCCCAGAACCGGCATGCCGTGGTGATGTCTCTTATTGAAGGGGGGATTCTCAACCGGACCGCGCTTGAAACCCCTGAAAAAACCCTCGATGAGATCCTGGAAAATGTCCGGAACGCGTACAGGGCGGGCATCATCCATTCGGACCTTTCGGAATACAATATCCTTGTTGAGAACAGGCGATGTGTCCTCATCGACTGGCCCCAATGGATCGGGACCGCTCACCCCAATGCTGAGGCCATCGCTGGACGGGACATCGACAATATTCTCGCATTCTTCAGACGGAAATATAAGATCCGGCGTGACCGGGAGGTTGCGTTGCAATGGGTGATCGGCTGAAGGTTTTCGGTATTGACATCGTCAAAGGATCAGTCCGTTCCCGCTCCCGGCGGCCGATGTACGCGCTCGTCCGTATGGACGGCTCACGGATCGAGAGCGAGACTGAGGTCTCCCTGTTCCGCCTCTTCCGCCTCCTTACCGCAGAACAACCGGATATCCTTGCCGTTGACAGCCTGCAGGAGATCGCGGCAGACCAGCACGAACTCTTTTTCTTCCTGCAGGGGCTTCCCCCCCGGACCCGTCTTGTACAGGTGACGGGAGGTGAACGCAAGGAGTCGCTCCAGAAGGTTGCCGGCCGGTACAATATCAGTTTCAACAAGTTCGATCCCTTTGCGGAAGCACGGACAACGGCACAGGTTGCCACGCTGGGCGCCGGGGCTGAAGTGATTGCGTTCGAGAACGAGAGCGAGATTGTAGTCAGCCGTCACCGTTCCCCGGGCAAGGGCGGGTGGAGCCAGAACCGGTATGTGAGGAAGATGCATGGGGCGGTGCAGCTCAAGGGGAGGGAGATTGAACAGGCGCTTGTTACCGCTGGCTTACGGTACGAGAAGAAGGAAACCCGGGCGTTTGGCGGGTGCAGCAGGGTTGCGTTCCGGGTTTTTGCCGTCCGTGACCAGGTGCCGGTCTCCACGTACAGGGGTGCTGATGTGCAGGTCCGGATCAGTGGCAAGCGGCTTGAGCGGATCCGGTTCCGCCCGCTCTCCGCGAAACCCCGGTACCTGATCGTGGGAATCGATCCCGGGACAACGACGGCCTTTGCCGCACTGGACCTTGATGGCAACCTCCTCCACCTCCAGAGCTCGCGCCAGATGACGATGTCCGATGTGATCGAGGCGCTCTATAAGGTGGGAAAACCGCTCATCATCGCCTCTGATGTCGAGGAGATGCCCTTCACGGTCGAGAAGATCCGCCGTGCGTTCTCAGCGATCGCGTTCACCCCGAAACAGGATACCAGTGTCGAGACCAAGATGGAGCTTACTGCCCCATTCGAATACACCAACGACCATGAGCGCGATGCGCTGTCTGCGGCGCTCGATGCCTTTCGGCAGTACCGCCACCGGTTCCAGAACCTGATGAAACGGATCCCGTCGGGGCACGACCTCGATGAGGTGAGGGCGCGGGTCCTCCGGGGGCAGTCGCTTGAACAGGTCATCGGGGAGATGAACACGGTTACCCCTGTTTTAATTCCGGATGCCGCGCCGGTTACGGTCGATGAGAAACATGATGAGCGGGTGCGGGTGCTGGACGGGATGGTCAAACGCCTCAGGGCATACGTGGCCGAACTGCAGGAAGAGATCAAAGCAAAAGATTACGAACTTCACCGCATGTCCTCACGCCTGAAGAAGGTCAGCACTTCCCGGGATGCAGCGCTGGCAAAGAATGCCGAAGTGGTAAAACGGGATGCAGTCATCCAAAGCCTGAAAAAACGCCTGCACAAAGAGGAGCGGCACAACCGCAACCTGGTAAAGCGCCTTGCCCGGATCCGGAAATTTGCCGAGCTCTCGATGGAAGGCGATGTGGTCCCGGTGAAGGTCATGGACACCCTCACAAAGGAGGGACTTCGCAAGCTCGCAGACGATGTCGGTGTGGATGAGGGCGATCTGGTGTACGTGAACAGGACTGATGGGTGGGGAAGGAGCATTGTCCGCGATATTGCTGATCTCCGCGTGCGTGCCGTCATTGTAGCAGAAAAAAATCTTGCCGTCGGGGACCCGCACTTATCCCTCTCATTCCGTGAGGCGGGTATCCCGCTTCTTTCCGATAAGGAGACAATTACTCAGGTCCGGGGGAAACAGGGGCTCTGCGCGAAGGAGGCGCTGGAATCTACGCTTGCCCGCTGGAAGGGGGAGCAGGAGCGGCACGAACGGGAGAAGAAAACGGAACTGATCGAGCACATCTTCAAGGAGTACAAGAGCGAACGGGGTAAGGTAGTGAAGAAAGGTGGATGACCGGGATCTTCTGAAAACCGTGATGGGCATTGTCGGGAAGGAGAAATGTGTTGATGACTGTGCCGAGTTTGCCTGTGGTGGGCAGGTAATGGTGGCAACAACAGATATGCTCCACCGGTCAACCGATTTTGTCCCGGGGATGACCGACTGGCAGGCCGGCTGGATGAGCGCAGCAGTCACCCTCTCTGACATAGCGAGCATGGGCGCTGCGCCGAAATATTTACTGATTGCGGTTGGCCTTGATGACTGGAAATGCCTCGAGGGTGTCATGCAGGGGGCAAAGGACTGCTGCATGAAGTATGGCGCGGAGATCATTGGCGGCGACATCGACCGGCATAATGAGCTCACGGTCGTTACGACCGGCCTTGGACTTGTTGACAGGCGGGACATCGCCCGGAGGACCGGGGCATGGCCGGGCGACCTTGTCTGTATCACTGGTACGCCGGGACAGGCGCAGGCATGGCTGGATGGGTACCACCAGTTTGAGAAGTATTTGTTCGAGCCGCAGCCACGGGTAACGGAGGGGCAGCTCCTCGGGAAGGCCGGTGTGAGCGCAATGATGGACGACAGCGACGGGATTGCCCTCTCGCTCTATGACCTGATGAGTGTGAACGAAAATTGCGGCTTTGCGCTCGATTTGTCGAAACTCCCCCTGCCAGCCGGCATCCCTGCAGAACGGGCACGAGAACTTGCACTCTATGGCGGCGGTGACTATGAGCTGATCTTTACCATCGCACCGGACCGGTTCCCGGTGGATGATGTGGCCGCTACTGTAATCGGCACGGTCACCGAGAAAAATGCCGTCACGGTTGACGGTATCCCTCTGGAAAAGCGGGGCTACCAGCACCGCTGGGAATAACTTTTTTTTCAGGCAGCATTCCGCGGGCTTATCGCAGTTTCCTTATATACAAGGCGCAAGAGACATTTCTTCAGAGAGTACAGGCGGGAAGACAGGCATGGAACCACTCGAGAGCAGGATGGCACGGCTGACGCCGGAGCAACGGATGGAAGTGGAAGATTTTGTTGATTTCCTTCTCCTGAAGAATAATTTCCACAAGAATCCACCAGCAGTCCCCTCCCCATCGCCAATCCTGATGAACGCCCCCCCGGTCCTTTCTGCTGAGCCGGTTCCTGCAGTGCCGGCAATGCAGATGGAGAATCCACTCATCCATGAAGAACCACACCTGCCGGAAAGCGGTCATGATCCGGGACCTTTCTCTCTCCAGGAGATTGCCGATTCTGGTGAGGACGGGTATATGGACTATGGTAAATATGAGCAGGTTGCTATCCCTGCTGCAGGATCCGAAAAGAGCGTGAAACGGAAGGTCATTGCACGGGAGGCTGAAGGGAAGTCCCGCCACCTGCTTGATTGGGTGGACTGATCCTGCCTGTTGAGGTCTTACATCGAGCGATAAGTCCGGTAATACAATAGTTTATCAACAATTGTTTTTTCTGATCCGGAATAGAGGGTGACAATCACCCGGATACGGTCTGTCCCCCGGGTGCCCTGCAGTTTTACCTCTGAGAGCCGCTGGTTGAAATTGAGTTTTCCCCCGGTCTCTGTCCCGTCTGACCGCGTCAGGATAACCCGGTTGTCTTTTATAAGCCCCATCCCTGGCCCCCCATTGAATGTCACGGTCACCATGGCATTGCTGTTGTCCTTGTTCGCATCGATGTACAGCTCCGTGTCTTTTGCAAGGGTCTGCGTTGGTTCCACGGTCAGCACTACCGTATTCACCAGGGCATCCGAACTCCGGTAGTCAATTGCTGATGAAGTGCCGGCTGCGCCGGAAGCATTCAGGCCTGTGGGCGGGTTGAAGATCCCTGTCAGCATCATAACTGAAAGAAGGATAACCACAACGAGACCAATGCCTGCAGCGGCAAGTACTTTCGTATTCCACACGGGAACTCCTGATGAGGGTCGGCTGCCGGCGGCTTCTTTTGCCTCCTCTTTCGGGGTCGGAATAACAGGAGTTGTTTCAGGCATCTGCCCCGGGGAGGATTCGTCAGGGATTTCTTGAGGTACGAGCTTCGGCACCGGTGGGGATGCAGCTGCTTCTGCAGGTATCGGAGGAACAGCTGTCACAGTTCTTTTGCCGATGATGTGCTCCACAGTCCCGACAAGACGGTCGATATGTTGTTCCATAGGGGGTGTGACGGCATCGAGCCAGTGCGGTACACCGATAAGATATTCCATGGACTTCGAGGGAGTGACGTCCTCGATACGGAACGGGATGATGATGCGCCCCTTGTTCACGGCATGGGTCAGCTCCCTTGTCACATGGGGAGACTTGTTCGCCGACGAGGAAAAAATGACAACAAGCACTTTTCCTTCTTCAATACCCTCGATGATGGCTTCAGGAAAGTTCTTACCGGGATTGATATCCCGCGGGGCGATCCAGCACCGGATATTCCGCGATTCTAATCGTGCACATACGGCATCGGCAATGATCTTGTCCTCCTGCGCATAACTGATAAAAACGTCATGATGGCCGGAACTCTTCTGGAGTGGATCGTCTGTCATGTGCCTGTCAGGATCGCGTAGAGATCCTGCCCTCCCTCTATGGATTTTTATCAGGACTATATGATGATTAGTGTTGCCGTTACACGCGGACAATCTTCAGGTATACCTTTGCAAGGATTGCCGGCAGCGCCCTGACAGCGTTCCGGTCCTTCATTCTCTGCGCGTCTGAAAGATTGGCCCAGGGGAGGATGCAGTCATGGATCTTCTGCATGTCGTCCCTATTCCCTACGTAGACCCAGCCTTTCTTCACCCGCTCGTCGATCCACCGCTCGTGTTCCATCTCGGCAAGGAGTTCCACCTCATTATCCGAGAAGGCAAAGAGCGGCTCTTTATCCCCTGAAGAGAGCGCGATGGTACAGTGGATGCGGTGGAGCATCTTCCAGATATTCTCGGCCTGACGGATATTCGAATCCTTCAGCCGGTTGGGCAGCTCGTTCCAAGGAACCATGGAGGAGTTCGTCTCGGGGGTCTGGCCTGCTTTTCCTTCGTTTTCCAGGTAGTGTTCATGGATTGCCCGCGCAACCAGCTCCCGGGTACCGGTTGCACCGATGTCATAGTATTTCCTGATGATGGTGCGGACCTTCTCCGATTCAATCCATCCCTTATCGATCCTTGTTATGATATCGTCGATCTCGGTTGCCAGGGTGTGGATCTTTCCTGCAGTCTTCTGGTCTTCAAGCAAATCCGAGAGGCCGATGATGGCGGTGAGCGGGTTGCGAAGGTGGTCTCCCAGGATGGCGAACTGTTCGATGTTCTTCTCGATCTGGGCATAAGCATCCCTCTTGAACTGCTCCATCTCAACAAGCTCGGTAATGTCTAGGCCATAGACCAAGGCACCCGCGATATTCCCGTTCTTATCACAACGGGGAACCATGGTGAACCGGATGACATGATTCATCCCATCTTTTCCCGTCAGTGTTTTGGTTGCCGTGGAATGGTAAAGACCCGGTGCGGTAAAATCATGAATCTCCGAGAGCAGTTCATCAGAGAAAGCTGGAAAGAATTGACGAAGGTGACGGCGGTATCCCGGGACGTCTTCATATCCCATGAACTCGTTGAAGATACGGTTGGACCAGGCCACTGTGCCATCGGGCTCCAGTACCAGCACCCACTCTGCCAGACCGTCAAGGGCAAAGAGAAGGGTTTCCTGCAGATTGGCTGGTGGATTGTCCATCCGAGATCACCGCAACTGTTTGATGATATACTCCTCTGTCCCATAACACTTGTCAAATGTGAAACGAAGCGAGCTGGGAATAGATAACCTTCGGTAATTGATTGTTTTTTGGAAAATGAGAATGGACTCGACGGGATTTGAACCCGTGGCCTTCACGTTGCAAACGTGACGATCTACCCCTGATCTACGAGCCCGCATGCACCTGTCTTTGCGGTATGTTATTTTTCTGCGGATTCCATATAGTTGTTACTGATCCTCATATAGCAAGGAAGATGTAGGGAGGGCTCCAACGTAGATGCGTTGACCTATGGCGCAACTGATCATTGAGCCGAAGAAGGGAAAGGACGGGCAGATCGAGTATATCGTGAACTACCATGACAAGAAGAGCGATAATTCGTTTACTATCACGATAACCACCGATCTCAATGAAGCCATGGAGAAGCTGAAAGCAACACTCGACGATGAAGTGCAGGCAATGCTGCAGAAGAAGTGACCAATCCCTTTTTTGAAAACAGCGATGGACCCGGCGGGATTTGAACCCGCGGCCTCTACGTTGCGAACGTAGCGATCTACCCCTGATCTACGAGCCCGCTTGATGTGTTCTGTATATTTTCGAGTCTTTGGGATATAGTTCTTGGCGTCCTGTCAGGAGTTTGGGAAAAAGAAGGTGTTTAGAGGATGATCTCGATATCGAGTTTCTCTGCCAGTTCCTTGTACCGGTTCCGGATGGTGACCTCGGTCACACCGGCGACCTCTGCTACTTCGCGCTGGGTGCGCCGCTCCCCGCCCAGGATGGAGGAGATATAGATGGCTGCTGCGGCGACACCCGTCGG
Organism: Methanoregula formicica SMSP; assembly: GCF_000327485.1. Lineage (NCBI taxonomy): Archaea > Methanobacteriati > Methanobacteriota > Methanomicrobia > Methanomicrobiales > Methanoregulaceae > Methanoregula > Methanoregula formicica. Next base: position 339,213 of record NC_019943.1, read on the forward strand.
GCCACGGCCGCTTGTCAGTTCGCGTTCCCCTGCCTGACGGAGGATCTCCACTGCACGGCTCTGCACCTCGCCCTTGAGGGTGAGGCCTGAGCAGAACCGGGGCACGTAGTCGATCGGGGAGGTCGGGAGAAGCTTGAGTCCCAGTTCACGGGAGATGAACCGGTATGTCCTGCCGATTTCCTTCCTTGAAACACGGGATACTTCTGCAATCTCGTCGAGCGTTCTTGGCACGCTGCACTGCCGGCAGGCTGCGTAGAGTGCAGCTGCTGCAACACCTTCGATGCTCCGGCCACGGATCAGGTTCTTGTCAACAGCGTCACGGTAGACGACGGCCGCGGTCTCACGGACGTTCCGCGGCAGGCCCAGTGCCGAGGCCATGCGGTCCAGCTCGGAGAGGGCGAATGCGAGGTTGCGCTCGGTTGCATTACTGACACGGATCCGGCGCTGCCACTTGCGGAGACGGTAGAGCTGCGCCCGGTTCTTGGAGGAGATGGCCCGACCATAGGAGTCACGGTTGCGCCAGTCGATCATGGTCGAGAGACCTTTATCGTGGATCGTGAAGGTCATCGGTGCACCGACACGTGACCTCTTCATTCTCTGGTCGTGGTCGAATGCACGCCACTCCGGGCCGCGGTCGATGAAGTCGTCATCGATGACAAGCCCGCAGCTCTGGCAGACAAGTTCTGCACGTTCGTAGTCGTGGACAAGCTGCCTGCCGCCACACTCGGGGCACACGGTTTCCGTGTGGTTCTCGGCTTTCTTCTCCTGCTCTTTCTGTTTCGTCCTCGCCTTGAGCGCTTCACGCTCGGACTGGAGGACTTTAAGTTTCTCGATTTCCTGCATCCACATTCACCTTATCCTGATAAGCGGGCATTTTGATTACGGGATTTTTACCGGTATCCCTTAGCGGGAGTTACTTTGTGAAGAGTTTCTCATTGGGCTGGACAGTGCATTTTTCCCGGCAGAGAACGGCGGCATACGGGGCTTTGATGTTCCCGAAGAGATCCAGGATCTTTCCCACGGGCTTCATCCGCCGATCGCTTACCTCGCTGTACAGCGGGGGAAGCTGGGCGGCATCGCACTGGATGATGAGCATCCGGCTGCCAATAGTGCTCATCGCTCGGCCAACAACTTTCACGAATAACCTCGGGGGTACATTAATGCTGATTCTTTTAGTAATCTATATATGTGCGACGGCACGGTATTTAAATGTTGCGTGAAAGTATAAATAGAAAATTCAGAGCCCGAGAAAATCGTCGATATTTAAAGATAGTACTTCCCTGCACTCCCGGTCGCTCAGCCCGGCTCCTTTTGCAACAATAAATTTCGCGCGCTCGTTCATGATGTCATGGGGTGCGTGCGCATCCGAATCCACGACCAGCTGGCAGCCAGCCTGCCGGGCAACCTGTACCACATGACCGTTGGTCCGGTTATGCCCCCCGCGTGCGGTCAGTTCAAGCGCGATACCGTTCTTTGCGGCAGTTTTTGCGTCCTTCAACGTGATGAGACCCGGGTGGGCAAGAACATCCACATATTTACATCCGCAGGCTGCATGATTGGTGCCCTCGGCAACCGGCTCGACCGGCGTCTCGCCGTGGACAACCACGATATCTGCCCCCCGTGTTTTCGCTGCCTTTGCCAGGGAAGCGATCTGTTGCGGGGGAACATGGGTGATCTCGATGCCGCAGAGCAGGCGGACCCCGAACAGGTCAGCGGATTCCCTGACCAGCGCAATTGTTGCGAGCAGGGACTCCGCATTGGACGGATCCGCATGGTCGGTGACCGCAACAGTCGTGTATCCTGTCACTGCCATGCGGCGGACCAGCTCGATTGGCAGCATCTCCCCGTCCGACAGGATCGAATGGGTATGGAGGTCATACATGCCACTCATTTCCGCGCCTCCAGTCTCTGGGCAACCTTCCGGATCAGCAGCTCCTTCTTCTCCTTCCATTCAACAACGAGCCGGCCCTCGCGCCGTGTCCAGTGGGCCGGGTGGTGCTTGTCCTCTGCGCGGAAGGGTATTCCCGACTTTTTCAGCGCCCGCTCAAGATCTGTCAGGACCGGTGCCTTGACTCCGATACTGCGCGGAACCCGCCTCCCTTCAGCACGCGAATATGCCGCATTGAAGTAGCAGGGATAGATGATGCACTCTCCAGCTGCCATTGCCAGATCGTTTGTGGGTCAAGGTATAAACACTGCACGCTCCCACCTTCTATCATGCATCATATCGACGTCAAGCTGGAGAAGGACGTGTACGACGCAAACAACACTCTGGCCGACCATAACGCAGCGCACCTGAAAGCCCACGGGGTGCGTGCGTTCGATCTGCTGGGGGCAATCGGGTCCGGAAAGACCTCGCTGGTCGAACGGCTCGTGCCCCTGCTGGAGAAGAAGGGTCTCAAGGCCGGGGCAATCGCCGGTGATGTGTACGGCGATGACGATTTCAAGCGAATCGTTGCAACCGGCATCCCCGCGTACAATGCAAACACAGGAAAGGAATGCCATCTTGACGCACATCTAGTGGAGCACGCAATCGACCACCTCCCGCTTGACGAAATTGATGTCCTTTTTATCGAGAATGTCGGCAACATGGTCTGCCCGACGGACTTCCGTCTTGGTGCAGAAAAACGGATCGTCGTGGTAAGCTCAACAGAGGGGGATGATGTCGTGAACAAGCACCCGATGATGTTCCGCGACTGCACGATCAGTGTTATCAACAAGGTTGATCTTGCACCACTCGTTGGCTCGAACCTTGACCGCATGCAGGCAGACATTGCCCGGTACAACCCGGGTATGCCGGTATTCCGGACCAACCTGAAGACCGGGGACGGTGTAGCAGCACTCCTTGATGAAATCCTGGCATGAAATGCCTGAAAAAGAAGTACTATAAATAACCCGGAAGTGAATATATAGAGCACCACCTTCGGGATGCGGTCCCGGGGAAATAAGAGAGTGACACCATGCAGTGGCAGGGAGAATCAGTCCGGAAGGTTACCGGTGGCAGGCGCCGCCCGGCAGCCATGAAGAGGAGAGCAGAGATCGGCCGTGCGGCAGCAGACACCCACCTCGGTGAGCCCCGCAGCCGTGTTGTGCGGACATATGGTGGCAACCATATCACCATGGCCCTCCGTGCAAATTTTGCCAACGTGACCAACCCGAAGAACGGGGAGACAAAGAAAGTGAAGATTGAGAAGGTCGAGCAGAACACGGCCAACCCGAACTATGTCCGACGGAACCTTGTCACCAAAGGTGCGGTCATCAGGACCGAACTCGGGTCTGCCCGGATCACCAGCCGCCCCGGACAGGACGGCATCATCAACGCAGTGTTACTCGAATAACCAATATCCCATCCTTTTTTTCGTTACCGCGGTTTTGTAACCGTGTTTTTCGCAATCTTTTATCTCTATCGTGCACAATTCTTTTCTCATGCGAAGGATCTATTATCGTTTCCCGCAGCGGGTGGATCTCTCGTTTGCCATGGGAATGCCCTTCATCGAGACGCTCAGGTACATTGCAGAGCTGGACAATACGGAATCGACCAAAACTACCGGAAAAGAGCTGGTCAAGGTAAAGACAAGGGTTGAGATTGCAGTTGACCGGGCCACGTTTGGTGAGATAACGCCGGACCTGCTCCGACCCGGGGCCATCACGGAAGCTGTCGACCTCCGCGTCTCCGTTCTCGCACTGGCCCTGCGCGGGGGAGGCAAGGTTCCTATAGCAAACGATATCTTCTATCTCAGGCTTACCGATCAGGTCTCCCGAACGGATATTGACATAGCAAAGGAAGGCCGCGGGGAAGGGCTGGATGCCCTTGACATGAAGAATATCCTCCTTGGTGCAGGAAAGTGACCCTCAGGACAACGATCGCCGCCCCGTTCCGGCACACCCGGAAGAGCGGGATGAAGAAGAACGAGCTGGTCTACTATTATGCCCTTGACCGGAAATGGATGAGCACGGATCAGGCCAACCAGCTCCTCCGCCGGGCCGAGGAGGATGGGCTCCTGAAACAGGAGAGCGGAATTTTCTCGCCGGCATTCGATACCGCTGCAGTGACCATACCGGTCGGCTTCAAGCCCACTTCAGCTATTTTCGAGCGCAACGATCCCATGCAGGAGCTTATCGGCCGCATAGCGCGGGCACGAAAGGTCGAGGAGACAGAGATTGTAGCAGAGATGAACAAGGTTATCCGGGAAGGATTCGACACCCATCTCCTCCCTCCGGCAGCCCTGGTTGTACTGGCAAAAAAGTACCATGTCTCCTGCGATGACCTGCGCGATCCCCTCCGGCAGGCCCTGCGAAAGGCATAGCCGGGAAAAATATCCGAATGCGTGTCCGGTTTCACCAGACACGGTACTACACAAAGTATTTCCTTAAAATATTCAATATTCTACATAGAATCATACAGGAGTCAGACTATGAGACATGGAAGGAGAAGAGGAATGGACCTCGGCAATCTGCCGTGGCTCCCCATTGCCGCCGTCATCGGTGTGGTTGCTGTTGTGATCATTGCAGCGTTGTTTTTCCTTGGCGGAGGGCCCGGGGGGGACAGCTCCCCGTCACCTGCCGTGAGCAACACTCCCTTCCCGCAGACCCCCATGAAGGTAACCCAAGGTGTAGCAGCCATCACGGTCCGCGAGACCACAGCACCTGCAGTCCCGCCAACCGGAACCTGGGTGATGGTTGAGTACATTGGAAGTTTCAAGGGAAGCTACGGGATGCCTTCCGATATCCAGAAGGCCGAGAACTCAGGGATCCGGCTGTATGAAGTCGTGAATGCAACAGGTGCGGTCAAGGCAGAGTTCCAGAAAAAGGATGGCTCAACGAAGCACGACCTCACGGTGACCATATACCGGGACGGCAAAGCGGTGAAGTTCGCAAAGAACAGCTCCGCCTATGGTATTGTCTCCGTCCAATACCTGTAATCTTTCTTTTCCCGCGCCCGTGCACGAAAAAACGCAATAAAAAAGATAGTTTTACTTCTTGCCGACCCGGGCCTTGGGTGCGGACTTTTTCTCTTCTTTCTTTTCGCCCTCTACCTTGGGGAAGAGCTCATCAAGGGACTTCTCGCCATATGCCGTGACACGGGCGTTGATCTGCACGAACTCAGCGGTTATCTCGCTCGCACGGATCATCTTCCTGCGGCGTTCCCCGTCCATGACCGGGTGAAACCCGATGCCCCCTGCAAGGAGGAGTTTCTTGCGCCCGGCTCCCGGGACACTCTTCTTTGCAGCGATCCCGGTCCGGTCGGTTCCACCGGTGATCTGGATCTTGTATCCGGCAAGCCCGAGCGAGCCTGCTTCGATTTCATCACCGATACGTTTCCCTACGATCGCACCTGCTGCGCCGCCAGTGGCGTCAACATTGTAGGCGCGGCCGGTCTTGGGGTCTGAAACAACGACTTTGAACTCAACCATACCTGATTCTTCCTATTATATTTAGTAACCCTCTTCTGGGGTCTTTTCACGTCTCCGGCTGCCGGCGGATTCGCCCACACATGAGAAGTACCCATTTTATTATACTGGTACGCTATTAAACCCTCGCGTGCGCGAGCATGCGGTTATTACTTGCCCCAGAAGGGGTCGGTCTTGCGGCGCATGGCGGTAAACTCTGCCAGTACTTCCTGGGTGCTGGTGTTGAGCGTCTTGAGCATCTCTTTTTCCAGCACCTTGACATGGCGCTCCGGAATGTCCACGAAGAGGTCGTCTCCCACGCTCACCTGTCGTCCGACCGTTGCCCCCTCGATGGATATCGCCACCTCGAGGCCCTCATCGGCCTCGCGGATGGATTCCTGCCGGAGCTGCATGGTCTTGAGGTGCCCCACTTTCTTCCCGTCAAGCTTGATCAGGTTGACATCGCTCCGGAGCTTCCCACCCAGCACCCGCACACCGACGACGGCCGGGTTGCTCTGCCGGAAGACACAGTCCGGCAGGAGACGAATCTTTGCCGGCATCACCACATGCTCGAAGCGCTGCTTCTCCATGAGGCGTTTCTGTTCGTCCCGCCACTCCACGTACTGGTCGATGAGCTGGTAGATGACCTTCCCCTCAAAGACCTTCACCTGCGTGTACAGCGGATCCTTGATGATCTCCGCGGCGTCCGGTAGGAGGGGTGTGTTGAAAGAGAGCAGGACCCGGAACGCGGGATTCTTGATGGTCTCGGTCTCGACAAGATCGAGCCGGCTGACCGGCCCGACCTCCGCCCGCATCACCCCGATCTCCTTGGACTCGAGCTCCTTGCAGAGGGCCTCAAGGGCACCGATCGTGTCGGCCTTGATGACGATCCCTTCCTCGGCAAGGTTGACATGGATCTCGGTCATCTCCCTCTTGATTTTTTCTGTGACCTCGTCGCGGTTCCCCCGGATGACAAAGAAGGGAGACCCGGCAATCACGCCCTCGAGGTTCGGGGCAGTGACCTTGATCCCCGCGGCAGCGGCAACGGACTTCACCCGCTCGAACCGGTCCTCGGTGAGGATCTCCTGCATGGGCCGGGGTTTCAGGAGCGAGCGCACCTTGGTGACGACAACGTCTACCTGCGTTGCGACCGCAATCTCGTCACCAACGGCAAGCGTCCCATCGTAGAGGATCACGTCAAGGGTTGTCCCAAGGCCGCGTTCTTCCTTTACCTCAAGAACTGTGCCGGCTCCCGGGCCCTCGACCAGGAGTTTCAGCTCGTCGCTCATGTACCGCTGGGCAAGCCCGATCATGATAAGGAGGAGGTCCGGAATCCCTTCTCCCGTATGGGCGCTGAGAGGAACAATCGCCAGGTTTCTCTGGAAATCCGCCACCCGGTCGAACCGGTCGGCGGAGAAGTCAAGTTCCGAGAGTTTTCCCACGATCTCGTAGGTCTTGTTCTCGACATCGCCTTTGACCCGCTCGTTCTGTTTGTTGAACGATGAGATGAACGACTCGTTCTCGTTCACCCTCCACCCGTGAATGCGATCGATCTTGGTTGCTGCAATGACAAACGGGGTCTTGCAGTTCCTGAGGATCTGGAGCGCTTCGATGGTCTGGGGCTGGAACCCCTGGTTGATGTCAACGACCAGGATCGCCATATCGGCAAGCGCCCCGCCGCGTGCACGGAGCGTTGTAAATGCGTGGTGTCCCGGTGTGTCAATAAAAAGCAGGCCCGGGATGTTGATCGGGACCTTGCCCATGCTCCCGCTCATGGTACGGATTGCCTCAATCGGGACGATGGTTGCGCCGATATGCTGGGTAATGGCGCCGGCCTCTGAGCTGACGACCGACGAGCCCCGGATCCGGTCGAGCAGCGAGGTCTTGCCATGGTCCACGTGTCCCATCACGCAGACAATCGGTGTCCTGATCTTCGGGTTCTCCGCCATAGTCCGGTCCTCCGTATTGTTCAAGCCCACGGCACGGGAAAAAACACCGCGCCCTCCTGCCCGGATGATGTGTCCGGCATACATCGCCGTCAGGGAAGAGTGTTTCGGGCCACCTGATATGTAATGGACTCCTGACAATATTAATTGTCACCCCGCGGACAGGGATGACCTCCCGTATAAGGAATGCCGCACATCAGGCGTGCCGACGCATTGGCAAGGATACATTAATCAAAGAACAGTGCAAAAATTAAAGGGCAATTTGCCAGGGTGGGGTAGTTGGTTATCCTAGGGGACTGTGGATCCCCCGACCCGGGTTCGAGTCTCGGCCCTGGCCTTCTTTTCACGGTAACGATTGCAGGCGATTTCAATACGCATCCTTTTGGATCTGTCGTTCGATGACGATCGGGATCTGCCCGGTTCTCCGTCATATCCTCCTTGCAGGTTTTCGAGGCCTGGAACTACGAATAAAAAGACTTATTGTCTCAATCTATAGAATTAGCAGAAATAAAAGAGCAGGCATGGAGAATTCCCTGGTCGTCCCGGCAGCAGTAATCGGCGTTGCGTTCATCGTCTTCGGTGCCGCACTCGGTATTGCGTACCTGTCAGGTTCTCCGGTTCCTCCCTTCCAGCCGCCCCCGAATCTTGCCCCTCTTGAAACCCCGGTTCCCTATGTGGTGGGGGATATCATGCAGTCAGAGGACACCACGCAGGGGGCAATTGTTACCGGCTATGATGCATACCGGGAGTTGTACTCGTACCAACCGGTGGTTGTCAATGTCAGCGCAGGTACGTTCCATATCCTTGAAGGAACCGGCACGATGCCCTGCCAGGAATTTGAGGCACGGTATCCGTACAAGATATTTACGAACACGTAAAGCGCATCACGGCGATTCCCGTTTTGCGATTGGTGTCTTCGATGGAATGAGAGAGAAGCCGCGCTCATGCCTCCAACTACGGCACCTCTCACACTACAGCACTTTTTTGTACAACATAACACAAATATGTACATAAAAATCCGATCCATCCCAGAGAATCTCTCCGGAGCACATCCCATTATGGCCGAACATACCTATGTCCACGGGTACTCTACCCGGGAATCTGAACGTCTTTCTGACCAGGCAGAGACACTCACCGATCTCCTTCACCACGACACCCGGTACCCTGCCGGTTCCCGGGTGCTGGAAGCCGGCTGCGGAATTGGTGCCCAGACGGTAATTCTTGCAGGAAACAGCCCGGGTGCCATAATTACCTCTATCGACATCTCGGAAGAATCTCTCAGGAAGGCAGAACAGTCCGTCCGGCAGGCAGGGATCACGAACGTGACCTTCCGGCAGGCGGACATCTTCCACCTCCCTTTTCCTCCTGCCAGCTTCGATCACATCTTCCTCTGTTTCGTGCTCGAACACCTTGCCGATCCCGAGCAGGCCCTTGGACGGCTCCGTCCGCTCCTCAAAGAAGGGGGGACGATCACGGTGATCGAAGGCGATCACGGCTCGACCCTCTTCCATCCTGATAACGCCTTTGCGAGGAAAGCGGTGCAATGTCTTGTCACTCTGCAGCGGCAGATGGGCGGGAACTCCCTGATCGGGAGGGAACTCTACCCGCTTATCAGCTATGCCGGGTTCCGCGATGTCCATATCTCCCCCCGAATGGTTTATGTTGACTCTTCACGCCCTGCCCTTGTGGAAGGGTTCACGAAACTGACCTTCACGGCCATGGTCGAAGGTATCGGGGCCACGGTTCTTGAGAAGGGGCTGATGACCCGGGAAGAATGGGATCGCGGGATCGCAGCATTGTACCGCACGGCCGAAGAGGACGGTGTCTTCTGTTATACGTTCTTCAAGGCAACCGCACGGAAATGACAGGATGAACGCCATGAAAATCTCCCTTATCCTTGCACATCCCCGTCCGGGAAGTTTCAATCATGCAATCGCCGGGACAGCAGCCCGTGTGCTCCATGATGCCGGTCATATTGTCTCTGTCCATGATCTCTATGCGGAAGCGTTCGATCCTCTTCTCCTGTCTGAAGAGGTCCCCCGTGATACACTACTTCCCGATGATATCGCGCAGCATTGCGCCGAGATTGCCTCAGCCGACGGGATCGTTATTGTCCATCCCGATTGGTGGGGGATGCCGCCCGCGATCCTGAAAGGCTGGATTGACCGTGTCCTCCGCCCGGGAGTTGCTTACAGGTTCGCGGAGACAGATTCCGGCGATGGAATTCCTGCAGGGCTCCTGAAAGCAAAAGCCGCTATTGTCTTCAATACGTCCAACACCCCCTGGCAGCGGGAGATCGAGATCTTCGGCGATCCGCTCGAACGGCTCTGGAAGGATTGCGTCCTTGTATTCTGTGGCGTACCGGTCGTCCAGCGCCGGATGTTTGGGGTCGTAGTGACCAGCACGGATGCCCAGCGGAAGGCATGGCTGGAAGAAGTGAGCCGCCTGGTATCAGAGACCTTCCCTCAGGAATCCTCTGCATAGCAGGTACCGATTCTCATTTTCGCCCCGTGCATGCTTCCGGTTTATCTTGTCACTGACAGACAATCCTGATGGAGACTGACAATGGACACCGAAACGATCACGACAGATATCCTCGCGACAATCAGGGACATGAACCGGGCCTGGACTACCGGGTGGCATGATGAAGAATTCCGCCAGTATATCCACAAGGATGCCGTTGCTATCGTGCCCTCAGTACCCGGACGTCTTGAGGGACTGAATGCCTATGTTGCCGGCTGGAGAGGGTTCGCCCTGACAGCAACGATCCATTCCTGGCAGGAGTCCGATCATAAGGTGGAGATATTTGCCGGTGGACGGTGCAGTGTGGTAACATATTTTTTCACGATTGATTTTACACTAGGCGGCGTGCGGCAGACCATGCGGGGCCGGGATATGTTCTTTTTGGTGAAAGAAGGGAAGACGTGGCTGGTTGCTGCTGACCAGTTCTCACCGGAACCTACGGTATCATGATTGAAAAAACAAACGGGACACGACCAGTATAAATTTTTGTGCAGAGAATACTAGAGGAGAGATACCATGGAAACAATCGTCATTGTCGGCTACGTTGCCGGCGCCCTCACCACCATCTCGTTCGTGCCGCAGGTGGTCAAGGCCTGGAAGATGAGGGAGACCCGCGATCTCTCGCTTGCCATGCTCGTTCTCTTCGCTATCGGTGTTATTCTCTGGACCCTGTACGGAATCTGGGTCGGGTCCCTTCCCATCATTGCCGCCAATGTTATCACGTTTGCTCTGATTCTTGTACTGCTTGGCCTGAAATTATGGTACAAGTGAATCCGGCTTTTTTTAGGACCTGACTCTCAGGACCAATCGGGATCTCCCGTTCTGGATGCATACACTTAACCGGCTGAACGGACTTACCGTGAGAGAAGGGAAAAAAGGATGATGTCGGTTTATTGGGATTCCTGCTGCAGGAGTACAAGGCATCCCGAGAGGATATCGTGGAGCCCCTGGTGCTTCCGGGTGAAGGCAATCATGATGAACCCGATGAAGATGAGCAGGGCGGAGATGTATTTCCAGAAGAACCGGAGTGTTGTCCGGGCAAAGCTCGGCTTGTTTCCCTCAAGGTCGGTTACCACCAGTTTCATCAGCACCTTGCCCGGCGTTGCCTGGCTGCGGGAGGACTCAAAGCCTGCATAGTAAACCCAAGGTACCACGACAAGGGTAATCCCGTATGCCGCAATGATTGATCCGAAGAGGGCTGCCATCGTACCCTCGTTGGTCAGTTCTGCAACCGGCACATGCTGGACCGCATAGAAGTAGAGGTTCTGGAAACCCCGGAAGAGGCCGAGTGCGCCGGCAACAACCAGATCGATGAGCAGGATGAGGATGAGATCTACGATGAAAGCCACAAGACGCCTCCCAAGGCCGGCATACACGCCGACATCGGGCCCTTCGTCCTCTTCCGGCACAGGGGCGGCAACCGGTCGCGACGGGACCAACTCGATATCAGCCCCGCACCACTGGCAGAATTTTCCGGAGGCATCCGTCTCTTTTCCGCATTTAGGACAGAACATTCGATAGACTCCTGATAAGTAAACTTCATCCGGTGTCCTTTTTAATGTATCGTTCTTTTCCGGAATTCCTTCCTCTCCCCGTATTCTCCACCTGCGTCCGGGTTTCTGACACAAATCAGTAATACCAATACATGCAAGGGATCTGCATGAAGACAACCCGGATCCTGATTGTTCTTTTCGGGGTCGTACTCTGTGCTCTCGCTGCCGGCTGCACGAGCCCGACCAGTATCCTGATGAAGAGCGGTACCCCAACCCCCTCCCCGCAGGTGACGGTATCACCGGAGACAACGTTGCTCTCGCAGGGGGCTTTCATGCCCGTGCAGACACTGCCTGCTGAACAATACGTTGACGTTCAGCTCACAAAGGAGCGCCCGGATTACACAATCCACCTCCTGTACAATGGCGGCAAGGGAGAAGTAAGCGTCCAGAACATCTTCCTGAAAGCGACGCTGTCGGACGGGCAGGTTATTGAGAAATACCTGAATGACAACCAGCGTCAGCCAAGGAGAGGTGACGAGATCATCATCAAGGGTACCCGAGGCAGCGACCGTGTCGAGGTCTATATCACCAGCGTTGGCCAGACCTATAAGATCCTTGACAAGGAACTGCTGGTGAACCGCCTCTGACGTGCCCAGATAATCCCCGGGCATCTTTTTCCGGGTTTTTACCCGGTGTGGCTGATCCTGCTGATTCGTTCCGTGTATTTCTGTGTTGCATACCCGAGCAGGCCGGCAACCGCAAGGACTGCTGCCAGTACCGCCCATTGCTCCGCTCCTGCCGTGCCCACCGCAAGCCTTGTCAGGAGGTTCATCGGGTTTGCCGGCAGGGAGAGGGCAAAGAGGATCACGACAACAAGCGCTGTCGAGAAGATGAACTGGGCAGCGGTCCGTTCGCGGTAATGGAGGGCAGTCAATGCGCCGAGCAGGACAAGGACGAAAGAACTGATCGTCACGTGAAGCAGAATCAGGCCGGCATTCTCGATCGCAATACCGTTGATCATCAGGAGCACCAGCCAGACCGCGGCCTGGACGGGGACGAGGATCTCGCAGGCAAGGACTTTACCCCAGACCATCTCGGGGAACGTGACCGGTGTCGAGACCAGCGTTTCGAGCGTGTCGTGCTGGTATTCTTCAGTAATCAGGTCGATGACGAGTGCTGAGGCGATGATCGCCGGCATGAAGATCAGAAGCGGGATCAAAAGTCCGTACACGAACTCGTAGAAGTCGCCTCCGCCCGATGCCGGGGGGAACCGGAGTGGCAGCGGCTTTTCGTTCAACCGATCTATCCGTATCTCACGCAGGTCCTTTTCGTACCGCAGGAAGATATCCTTGAGTTTGACATCCACGATGGCACTCTGGAGATCGTTTTGCAGGGTATAGAGCGTGACCTTGATCGGGGCATCGGCATCCGGGGCCGTGTCCGGGACCCAGATCACGGCAGCAAGTTTCCGCTCCTTAAGGGCAGTCACCCCGGTCGAGAGGTCCATCTGGAAGACCCGGAAGTCCGGGCTGGCATAGAGATAACGGGACAGGTCCGATTCATTCCCCGCGTAGCCTACGTTATACTTGAACCGGGAGTACTTTGAGAGCGACGAGGGGTCGTACATCGAGGTGAGCCCCACCATCAGGAACGAGGAGAAGAGGGCGACGAAGAGCTGGAGCAGGATGGCAAGCAGGATCGTCCGCTCCGAGAGGAGGCCGCGGAACTCCTTCTCTGCAATGATGGACAGGTGCTTTGCCATCATAAGAACCACCCCAGGATGAAATAGAGGTTATAGAGACAGTGGACAACCATGGCGAGGGCAAGGCCCGGGACAAATCCTTTTGCACCCCATTTTTTTATACAGCAGGCAACGATCAACACTCCAGCAAAGTGGAGGAGGAGCGGGAGCCAGAGCGAGCCGAGGGAGAGAAAGAGGATGCTCCCGAATACCGAGTCCGAGATCTGGGCAAGGGTGACGAAGAGGAGGAGCTTCTCTCCGACAAGGAACCCGATGGCAGTTGCCCCGCTGGCAAGGATGAGGTTCTTCCACGTTAAAAACCCGGGATCGCGGATATACACCGTGTAGATCCCGATTCCTTTTGCGGTCTCCTCGATCAGCGCGGCAAAGAGAAGCAGGAAGACAAGCGATGCCGGCATCGGGAGGTTGAAGAAGAGGACGAGGCACATCATCTGGACCATGAAGACGAACGGGATAGAGAACCCCGTGAGGAGAAAGAGCGAGAGGAACGGGTGCTTCCGCGAGAGAATCTCCGAGAGGAACTCCCGCATCCGCGTCACGAGTCCCTTCTCCGAGAAGAGCCGCTCCTCCTTGAAGTTCCGTGCCGCAATATAGAAGAGGACGGCACTCGTCAGCCAGAAGAGTGAGGTCGAATACAGGTAATCGGTGACAGTCCAGGCCGTGCCCTGCAGGGTGAGGACGATGAGGGTTAACGGAGAAATGAGGCTGATGACATGGACGTTGGCAAAGATGCTCGGAAAGAAGAGGTACGAGGTGGCAACCGTTGAGAAGAAGATGGAAATAAACGATAGTTCCTTGAACGACCGCGAGAGCATGCCGATGAGCAGCGCGTTTGCAAGGAAGAAGAAGATCACCGGGACAAGCGGGAGGATGATGAGGGGCGAGGCCCGGATCCAGAGCGTGAGAGCGGTACAGATCGCAAGCATGCCCATGAGGTAGGGGAGCATCTTTCCGATGACGATGGATGCTGTCTTTACCGGTGCCGAGAGAAGGATCTCACCCTTCCGCTCGATCCGCTCGTTCATGATGCTCATCATGAAGAACTGGCTCGTGAAGTAGAGCGGGAAGATGAAAACGAAAACCAGGATGATGGAATCGAACGGGAGGGGAGGCGAGAGCTGGGACGGCGTCTTGAACGTGTCCATCGTGCCGGTTGACGAGGACAGGGTCTCGGTGTAGCGCGAGATCTGGGTGTTCTCGGCATTGGACTGGACCAGCTGCCCACGGAGATCCTCTTTCGTGACAGAGAGGGTTGGCGACGGCGTTGCAATCTGTTCTACCGGCCCTTCCGGCACCAGCGCAGCCCGCACCGGCGCGGCGCTGACGTACTGGCCGCTCTGGGTTGCGAGGAAACTGAGTTCGCTCTTCACGCTCTGGGTATCGATCCAGAGCGGGTACGCGGCAAAGAGATCCTCTTCGCGGTTGTACACGCTGCCTACGTATTTCGCGTAGTCGCGTTCGAGAGTCTTGCGTGCCGCAACGGACCGGCTCGCCGTACCCGTGTACGCGTAGCCGTTAATGATAAGGATGTCAAACTCTCCCCGCTGGGCGATCAGGTCTCTCTCGGGAAGCTGGAAGACCGTGAACCGTGCATCTTCCGCAAGGATCTGCGCCATTGTCGGGTCATCGACGCCGATCCGGTACATCCCGTCCTGGAGGTGAAGGCCGGTCTGGGTTGAGAAGCCGGTGACGGCCACGAGCAGGACAAAGAGGACGATGGCGAGCGGGAGAACGTCCCGGCTCATCATGGAAAAGGACTTCTTTACTTCCCATCGCGCGATGGTCGTGATATCGGCAAGCGCACCCATCGTGTCCCCTCAGCAGCTTCTCCTGCATCATCTCCCATATGAAGAGGGCAGGGAGCAGACAACGTTAGTGAGTGTAATACCGGGTTCCTATATGTAACTCTCCATCCCGGCAGGTTCAGTTGACGATGTTGTTGTTGACCGTGTAGTGGTAATTCAGCTCTTCTGTCAGGTACGGCATCAGGTTGTCCACATCGTAAAAGGTCGTTTCGAACACGGGATCGTAATACGAGAACGGCTGCCCGGCCTGTGCCTCGATCCGGGCCACCGCATGCTCGATCTCTGCTTCCGATTTCCAGTCATCATCCTTATACGGCCAGATGCGGTAATCCATGTCGGCGATGGCAATCAGTTTCTTCACGTGGTATCCCTGTTCCGTGAGGTTACGAGTTGCTTCCAAGTCTCCGAGTGAAAAGGTATACAGGCTGTAAATACCGGAACCGGAACAGGTCACCCACATCCTCGGGTGAGTATGGATGATGATATACTGGCGGTCTTTTTTCATCGGGCCGGAGAAGAGATCTGCATCGATGCTCCAATAATCGCCCTTGACGAACGTGGAGTCGCCCGTGTTCATATCGATCAGGTACCCGAGCTCCTTAGACTTCTTCACATCGCAGTTCCGGGGGCTGCCCTGGTGGATAATAACTGTGTCCGCGACATCGCTGTCCATGAACATCTCCAGTTTGTTCCGTGCATCAACGATCCGGGCATTGAGCGCTGCCTCGGAGATCAGGGTCGGAGCTGGGGATGGTGTTGGCGTTGTTATTGTCTCTATTGTAGTAGCCGGCGGGGCTGAAGTTGCGACTGGTGCGGAGACGGTTGTTGTTCCTGTCATTGTCGTAGGCTGCACTGTTGACGGAAGGGGAGTTGCCACGACCGTTGCGGTTGCCTGCGGCACTGCGGGGGTTTGTTCCGGCGATGAACAACCGGCGATCGCTGCAACCACGAGGGTGATCAGGATCACTGCAGATCCCAGGCAGGCAGTTCGTGACATGATGCATTCCGTTGACAGGATAGCATAATAAAAGATCCTTCCTGCCTTGCAGGTGCCGGTATCCCAACCTATATCACCAAGACAACACAAGTCTGATCGAAAGGCGACCCCCATGATCACGGCCCATAACCTCACGAAAGACTTCGACGGGTTCCTGGCGCTCGACAACATCAGTTTTTCGTTTGAGGATGGCGAGATCTTCGGGATCATCGGCCACAATGGGGCGGGCAAGACAACGCTCCTCAAGATCATCTCCGGCCTCATCACCCCTACGTCAGGCGAGCTCTTCGTCAACGATATCGACGTGGTCAAAGATCCCCTTTCCCTGAAGCAGAACCTTGGGTATTTGCCGGAGGAGTCCCGGCTCTACGAGACGATGACCGCTGAGAACTACCTTGCGTTCTTCGGGGAGATTTACGGGCTCTCCCAACAGGAGATCAAAGTCCGGTCCAGCCAGCTCTTTGCCGCCCTCTCGCTTGAGCCGGATGGCAAGAAGATCGGGGAGTTCAGTAAGGGTATGAAACGGAAGGCAGCAATCGCCCGCTCGCTCATCCACAACCCGGGCTTCCTGGTCTACGACGAGGCAACGAGCGGGCTCGACCCGATGACTTCACGCTTCATCGCTGACTACCTCCGCCGGCTCCGGCAGGACAAAAAGACAATCGTACTCTCGGCACACAACCTGTACCAGGTCGAGGCGATCTGCGACAAGGTGATGATCCTCCGGCGCGGGAAGGTTGTGGCATTTGGCACCATGAAGGAACTCCGTGACCAGTTTGGATCGCTTACGTACACAATCTTCTTCTCCATCGACGACCCGGCAAAACTGGTCGGGCACTCCAGGACATACCGTCAGGAGGAGGGTTTCTTTGTCTGCGAAGCAGAGGACATGAAGGATCTCAACGAGTGCACTGCCACGATTACTGAGGCCGGTGGGCGTGTCGAAAAGATCGAGTCGCGTTACCCTTCGCTTGAGGAAATGCTCCTGAAGATCGGGAAATAAGCAGAGCGTAATCCATAAATTTTCCCGGGTTCATCTCCCTCCATGCATTCCGGGATCAAGATTGGTATCGTACTTTTTGTGCTGATCATCGCTGCCGTTGCCGGTATGGCGGTGACAGGATTCTGCCCCCCGGCCGGGCCATGGCCGCAGCCGCCGTGGTGTACGGACAAGGCGCAATTCTCACAGGATATGGGAGCCCTGACCGGAGGCTTATACGGGACCCCTGGTGGGTATGCAGCGATGCCCACGACGGCTGCGTCCGGAACCCCGCTCACACTCACGTTCCGGGCCGCACTTCCCGAAACAACCGGCCCGGTTGTGCTCCGGCTCAATGACAAGGAATACCCGATGACCGCTGAGACCAGCTACTTGTTCACATCATCAGCAATACCACTGGTTTCGGGAGACCGAATCCGGTACTCGTATATATCAGGGACATCTGCGACATCTGTCCAGGATGGGACAGTTGCCCGGAGCCAGGAGGTTGGCGACGGGCTTGTCTGGATGACAACACCAGTTGTCCGGAAGACCGGGTTCCTGAAAGGGCATACACTCATGGATGCCGGCGGGAATATTCCGGTGGCGGCAAAGGCCGGAACCCTCTGGACTACGTACGATGCCATGAAAGAGGATGGCGGGGAGTATATCGGGTATGATTATTATTGGGCATATAAGAACACCTCGGCCCCGGAGATCGTTGATGAGGCGACAGCCGGCCTGTGGAATGCTGCTGATGAAGATTCGATTGGACTCATGGCGGACGAGTCCCACCGCCGTGGGATGAAGTTCTTCCTGATCACAGAGCTCGAATGGACCGTAATGCCTGGGGAGTATCCCACAAAAGACAACGATGCGTACATGAAATACCAGGAGAACAAGTGGACCCAGGGGCAGAAGACTGTGCAGGAAATGGCCGACAAACTCACCAGGAACCCGCAGGACGCTGAGGCAAATGCCTACTGGGACCGGTGGTTTGCCCAGTTCGGGGCATTCATGCAGAAATCTGCACGGATCGCTGAAAAGCACAATGTCGAGATGCTCGCGCTCGGTAAGCAGATCGACGGGGCGATGATCCCGGCCAACGAGCAGCGGTGGCGGAAGCTGATCGCCGATGTGCGGACAGTCTACCACGGGAAACTGACGCAGGTCCTTTACACAAATGAGGGATCGGATTATGTATCGCAGATCCTCTGGGCAGACGATCTCGATGTCATAACCATCTATTATTACAACCGGTTCTCCGGTGCGGAACGGCCCTCGCTTGCGGAACTGGAGTCTGCCATGGATGGGTTCAACCGGAAGCAGTTCGATCCGCTGTACCAGAAATACAAAAAACCGCTCATCTTCCTCCTCCCGTTCCAGAGCCGGGACCATGCCGCACAGCAGCAGTGGTTCGAACCGATGGCAACTTCCCCCGGGGTTGAGCAGGATCTGATTGCCCAGGCTGACCTGTATGAGGCGTTTTTTGCATCAACACTGGATGAACCGTGGATGGATGGGGCGTTCACGTGGGGGTACTGGATCGAGCCCGGTTTCAACCCGAAATATTCATTCGAAAAGTCATCATCGGTCCGGGGAAAGCCGGCGGCTCTTGTCATCCAGCGCTGGTTTGCGCAGGCCGGCACAGCCTGATCCCCCCTATTCTTTTCTTTTATCCCGTCTCATACCTGTATAAGACTGGCGACGGTGCCCGGTACTGTCAGCCCATCTTCAGGGAGGTTTATCATGGCAGCCGAGTTGCATATTCGGGTGATGCAGGAGAGCGACCGCGATGCGGTCATGCGGATATTCAATCACTATGCACGGACCAGCTTTGCTGCCTATCCTGAGGGCCCGCTACCGCTGCAGTTTTTCCCGCACTTGAAAGAGGGAGCGATCTCGGCAGTTGTTATCGAAGATGCAGGCGGCGTTGTGGGGTTCGGGCTCCTGAAACCCTTCTTCCCGTTCCCGGCATTCCGGAAGACCGGGATGGTGACGTACTTCATTGCCCCGGAATATACCAGGAAAGGTCTCGGGACCCGGCTCTTCGGGCGGCTTCTTGAAGACGCAAAGAACAACGGTATGAAAATGCTCCTTGCAAATATCTCTTCAAAGAATGAGGGGAGCATCCGCTTCCATGCAAACAAGGGGTTCAGGGTTGCCGGCACTCTTGCCGGTGTCGGCGAGAAATTCGGGAAACCGTTCGATGTCGTCTGGATGCAGCGGCCAGTGGAATAATACCGCAGTATATACTCCCACTTTACGCAGGGCTCACACTACCCGCACAACTGCCCCGTTGTTCCGGGCTGTCGTGATCAGTGTTGAGCCACCCCCGTTTCCGCCCATGAAGGACCGGGCTGCCCGTTCTACGGACTTCATGTCCGTGTCCCCGATTGCATAGACTGCCGGACCGAACGAGCTCATCCCGGCACCGGCAGCGCCCGCCCCGCGGAGTACCGGGAGAAGGCCGGTCACGGCATGCGGCTGGAGACTGAGCTCGACCTTCTTGAACCCGAGTTCCTGGACATTGTTGATTGCGGAACCAAAGAGATCGAGATCCTGCCCGGCAAGCCCCGGCAGCATCCGCATCAGCACTTCGTGGGAGAGGGCTCGGACATCGTCGAGCGGGACCGGGCAGCGGGTCCGGAAGATATCCGCTTCCTGCCCGCCGCTCGCCCCGGCCGGGACCGCGGGAATGGCCAGCAGGATCTTCCAGTCCCGGGGGAAATCGTGCCGGACAATGACGGGCGGGGGATGAACGCCCCGCGATGCAGAGGACGGGCGGAAGTCGGTCTTCTCGCCACCGGCCCCGAACCGGTGCCCGCCATCGATAATGAACCCGCCGTGATCGAATGCTGCAGTGCCGATGCCGGAGGTTCCGCCCCGCCCCGTGAGCCGGGCGAGTTCGCAGGCCGGGAGGTGGCGGTCGTGAAGTTCTGCAATCGCTTTTGCCACGGCAAGCGAGATCTGTGACCCGCACCCTAAGCCGATGTGGGCAGCAAACTGCTTTCTGACCGTGATGGTTACGCTCCCCCCGAGCCTGAAATTCTGCAGGACTTCTGCTGCCACCTGACGGATCCGTTGTTCCATTGCCGGGTCGCAGCCGGTCACCGAAAGGACCGGCGAGAGTTCCGCTTCGATGAGGATCCCCGGCTCATCCAGCGTTATGCCGATGCCTCCGTCCACCCGGCCCGAACCTCCATGCATGTCGATGAGCGAAACGTGAACTCGCGAAGGCGTATCGATGACCACGCGACGGGTATCGAGGAAGCGGTTATAGGGAAACTGCTCCTCGATGAAGATGAGTGGCTTTCCGCCGTGGATGATCTGGTACTGCCGCGAGAGGAGCGGCTCGCTTTTACAGATGGCAAAGATCCTGCCTGCCTCCTCAGATGCGGGGAGGACCCGGGCAGTGAGGATCTCGCGCCGCGCCTCGATCTTATGCTGCGCAATGATCTTCCCGATGGGGATGTCGGCTTTCAGGAGATCGTCTTTGAATTCCGGCGAGAGACGGCTGACCGGCGTGTGTGACACTGCATAGATCAGTACTTCGCCGTTCTCCTCAGTCTTTATCTCTACGACCCGGAAATTGACCGGGTCACCTACTGCAATGTCAAGGTGGTCTGCGGCGGCGGTGTCGGCAGGAACAATCTCCTGCACAAGCGTCCGTATGACAACATTCTTTCCGGTGATCGATTCCAGGATCTGGGTAACCGATCCGTCCGTCCCGAGCAGGAACTTCTGGACAGGCGAGATCCTCCCGACCTCGGATTCCATCTTCCGGATTGCATCCCTGATGTCCATCCAACCATCGTTATCGCACCGGAAGATAAGGATGCTGATGCGGTGCCCGGTCCGGAAAAACAGCCACTCGTTACCGGAACTTCCGCAACGGTCCGTTTGCGGATCTTCCTGGCACTGCCGGCCCAGGCACCCGCGCCAGGATCTCCGCGAGTGCCTCCCCGTTCAGCCTGCCCTTCTTACCGATGACTGCCCCGGTCCGTAGCGTGAGTACCCTCGATGTCATGATATAACTCTCGGAAAAGAGGTCGAGCCCCCCGGTGGCAAAATCATCGATAGAGAGCGGCAGGCAGGGTGCATCGGAGGGCGGCTTGCTGCTGACCGGGCAGATACGGATAAGGCCGGATGTTCCGGTACCGATGACAATGACCGGCCGGGTCTTTGGAGGGGTACGATCATCCAGTGCGACCGCCGCGAGGAGGACATCGCCAACAGCATACTGCCCCATGCATTAGTATCCGGCGCGGAAACGGATAAGCGATGGGGTCCTCGCATGGCAGGAACGGGAACTCTTTATCCAGAGCGGTGCAAAGGAAGATCGATGACGCGCTGCGATCACTGCGGCAACGAGACAACCCTCCCGTTCACCTGCCAGCACTGCGGCGGGAAGTTCTGTTCTGACTGCCGGCTCCCGCCCAACCATAACTGCACGGGGATCGGCAGCTGGAACAGGAAACCCCGGCCAGCTGTTGGCATGAGTTACAGCAGGGGTGGGAGCGTCAGCGCGACCGGCGGGATTGCCACGGACGCCCGTCGCGGCGTTGCGAAGAAGGCGGAGACCGGGATCCCATACCTGAAGATCATGATCGCTGTAATCGTTCTGATCGTACTCGGACTTGCCGGGCTCATGCTTGCCGGATACCTCCGTTAGCGGCTCCCGGCAGTGCCACTGACCCGTCCGCGATTGGTAAACTTTTGTCACAGAATTCGTTTAAGCCTGTACCCAGTACTTCCTAATCAGCCCCGGTACCTGAACGGATCGATAAGGTCCCGGCAGTTGGAGATAGTATGAAACAGAGAAAAAATGCAGTTCTGATTTTTGCGGTCGTTATTGTGATGATTGGCGTCTCGATTGTTCTTGCGGAGCAGTTTGCGGGGACAGGTGCATCCACCCCTCCACCCCATGAACCTGTTGTGGGTACCCGGGCGACAGCAGTCGCAGCAACCCCGGCAGTCGCGATCACGGCAACGGCCATGCCGGAAGCTGTCATTTCGAAGGAGGAGGCAACGGCCCTTCTGGATGAAGGGGAAACCCACGGGTATTCCATTGCCGGTATCACCCTCACAGACCGGTATCCCGGGAAACTCCTGTACGAATTCTCTTTGGTGCCGGATAGCACGCACTCCCGCAAGACGAACGCGACACTTTTCATCGATGCGGAGACCGGCGATCCCTATGCCCCTCTGCAGGATAAGGCAGGGATCACGATCGAACAGGCAAAGGAAAAGGCCCGCGGGGCATTCCCCAACATTCCCGCAGACCGGGTCAGGATCCGGTTTAACGACGGGTCGCAGTACATGCGGGGATGGTCCTTTGACCTGATGAATGCTGGAGACAGGCTTGTCCAGGGCGGCCTTGATGCGGACACGGGCGAACTGAAATCGTACTTCATTGGGATCAAGCGCCTGGGCCGGCCCGCCACGCCATCTGTCCCGATGGATGCGGCACAACGGACGGCGGAACGGGAGGTACGGGAACGCAACGGCGAACTCCCGCTTACCCTTGTCGATGCCCGTCTGGACCCGCTGGGGATGCCCGGTGAGGACATTGCCGGGAAATACGTGTTTGTGTACAAACGCGTCATCCACGGGGTCCCCTGCGCCAGCGACGGGATCCTTGTCACGGTCGATTCCGTTGCAGGGAACGTTGTCGACTACCATAAGTCGTGGAGCCTTATGGAGGATGCTGTGGCATTACCGGCAGAACCGGCAATAACAAAGGATGCTGCAATAAAAACTGTGAAAGACGCTGCTGTGAAGATATACCCGGATTCTGCTGCAAGCCTACGGATTGTCTCCGCCGATCTCCGGTGGAGGGACTTCCACAACCCGGACAAGGTAACGCCCGGGCCTGGCAGCGTTCCGCTTGCCTGGAAGGTGCAGTTCGATGACGAGACGATCCGGGCACAACAGTGGCCGGTCCCGGGCAACGGCTGGGTGGACGCGAAGACCGGGACATTGCTGGACCTGTATTACCGGCACGAGCACTGATCCTGCACCCTTTGACCCGGGCGATTATTGGAATGATAAAATATTGGCACAGAAATAGTTTAAATGCAGACCGCGGACGTACCTGACATCAGGAGAATCTTGAAATGAAATTTGAAATGAAATCTTCAACAGCAGGTGTCATGGCTGTACGCGTTGGTGCAGCCCTTGTACTGGCAGTTCTTATCGCAGTACCCGTCATGGCAGAGATATCGTTTGAGTCCAGCTGTCCGCAGACGATTGCAGAAGGGGACGCGTTCACGATCCACGGGACCGGCGCGACAAACGGGTCCGTTACCCTTCTTGTGTTTGGCCGGCACTATTTCCATACTTTTACGGCAAACCCTGATAATCGAGGGGACTTCTCTGTTACCGTTGGACCGGAAGAGACCCGGAACTTCTCCGCCGGCCAGTATGCTTTCGTGATCCAGGACCCGGGCGAAAACGGGCAGTACGAGATCGGTACCCGTATCTCCACCTCCGGGAACATCACGGTCACAGATCGCGGCACTGCGGTTGTCGACTTTGGTACCGCAACCGACCTGAAACCGTGGATCGATCCCGAGATTGAAATCCTCATGGCGGCATCGGGGAGGGCGGGGGTTGACGATGTCTTCCGGGTGGAGTACTTCTTTGTCGAACTCCCTTCCCTTCATTTCGATCAGGAAAGAGATCCGGTGACCGGCCGGCTGATCCTGAACGGCAGCGATCCCCGCAGGATGGTATTTTCCGGGACCACCAACATGGCACCGGAGAATGTCCTGACCGCACGAATCCGGGATGCTGCGTCCGGAAAGGAGATCTTCACCGATACCATCCCGGCCATTACTCCCGCGGACGGGATGGGGCCGGGGAAGCACAGTTCGTGGAACACGTGGCACTACAGCCTCGACCCGGTGCGGCTCCCGTCCGGGGAATATATTATCACGGTTGGCTGGGATAAGGAGACGTGGTGCGGGAGCAACACAGCGCTGTTCGTTGTCCCGGATGCGGGGGCAGCAACAGGCCAGCAGATTTCTGCACCCACCCTGTTTTCACTCATGAATTCCGGGCTCTTTGCCCGGCTGTAAGCCGTTCACCGGATCCTGCACTGGTGCGGGGAATTCCGCAGCGGCACGGGCTTCCCCGCCATTCCTGATAATTTTCCCGGCATCCCCGGTGAGCGAATACTGCACGGGCCTGCCGGTCTTCTCCCGGTCCTGGTCGGCAAGCACGATCCCGTCTTCCACCAGCATCTGCATGTGGTACCAGAGGGCCGGGCCCGAGATATTCAAACTTTTTTTCAGCTCCGTCCTTGGCATGGCCTCTTCTTTTTCCAGCAGGGAAAGGATGTGACTGCGAAGGGCGTTATTCCGGTGTGTCAGGATCTTCTGTTCGAGTTCCGGGATTCCGGTCTTGTGGATATAATAACGGGTCAGGCCGCCGTCTTTTGTTTCCTGCACGACATGAAAGGAGGTGAGCAGGGCGAGGTGATAGGAAAGCGTGCCGCGGTTAATGTCGAGTTCCCGTGCAAGGGAACTGAAATGGCACCCGGGACGGGACCGGATGAACTCCGCGATCCGTTCCCGCAGGGGGTGGTCGAGCAGTGTCTTCCTGGTTATCCCGCGGAACCTGAACAAGAGAAAGAAACCCAGGCCCCCGAAAAGGATCGTGACGATGACCTTTGCCAGTGCCGGGGAGACCATTCCCGCATAATGGAGCACCATGATCTCCGGGGGGTGGAACATCCGCGGCACCCCATGCACGGAAGGATCTCCCCAAAGGAGGAGCGTGATGGTATTCAGGGAGGCGTAGATACAGATGAGGGCAATGAGAAAGATGAACCCGTACCATGCTGCCTGCCGGAGGATCCGGAGTAGTACTATGAGGCGTACCATCAACCACCATTTTCAAAACAACATATTTATTATATTTGGTAAAATTCTGTCACAGAAATTTTAAGGTGGCTGTCATCGTATAATCCATCAGTCTCGGAAAAGAATTCCATGAAAATATTGTTGCATACGTGGGTAATTCTGCTCTCCTTTTTCCTGTTGGCCGTCCCCGTGACAGCAAACCTGTCCGGTACTGACATCCCTATCCATTCGCCGTATATCATCGAAGATGAATCCGGGGATCCCTATTTCACCTATTCAAAGGGATTTGTCTTTGATCAGAACTGGATTGTATGGATGACCTACAGATTGAAACAAGCACCTCCGAAGAATATTTCCAGCATCATCCGGATGATGAACGTGTCCGATGGGGAAACGC
This sequence comes from Methanoregula formicica SMSP, assembly GCF_000327485.1. NCBI lineage: Archaea > Methanobacteriati > Methanobacteriota > Methanomicrobia > Methanomicrobiales > Methanoregulaceae > Methanoregula > Methanoregula formicica. The sequence goes on from NC_019943.1 coordinate 364,373, forward strand.
AGGTTATTGCGACCTCCCCCTCCTCTGACCACCAGTACATGTTCGATACACCCTTCAGTGCCGAAGAGGGCCATGTTGTCTGGAGCGAAAACTCCATGATCTTCCTGTACGACCGGACAACCGGAAAAGAAAAATCTCTCACCACGGATGAAAGCAGGGGCGACCCCCGTCTTTATCGGCAGAACCGGAACCCAATCATCATCAGTGACCGCATCATCTGGATCGGCGATCAGGTCTATCCGTCAACACGATCTGAAATCGCCCTCCTCAACCTGACAAGCCAGAATCGCCAGCTCGTTTTCTCCGGCCCCGGAAAAATCGGCACGCTTTCTGCGGACGGATCCCATATTGTCTGGTCGGATGAGCGCAACGAACCTGGCGGCGGGGATATTTATCTTTTCGATCTTGACAGGAATGAGGAGATCCCTCTCTGCACGGCCCGCGACCTCCAGCATTATCCCCGGATTTCAGGGGAGTATGTTGTCTGGGAAGATCTCCGTGACGGGAATCCTGCAATCTATCTCTATAACCTGACATCCAAAACAGAACAGCGCATCAGTGGCGATAATCCCCTGACGCTGGCAAGTATGCCTTACATTGCCGGTAATTATGTTGCATGGACACAGTATGATGTCCATGACAGGACACGGGAGAAGTCCCGGACCATCGCGATCTATCGGATCAACACCGGTGAACGTGAATTGTTCCTCCAGGGAACACGGCCCCTGACATTACTGGATCTCAAGGAGAACCGGCTTCTGTATTATCGTTCAGAAGGGAAATCCCTGCAAGAAGGATACGTCCACCTGTTCGTGATCGATACGATGGAGGAATCCCTGGTAACGACACAGCCGGCTCCTGTGACAGGCCAGGAAAACCTCACCCGGGAAGCTACTCATCAGCGGTCGCCTGCTCCCTCGCAGTCAGCACCTGTCTGTGTCGCACTCCCGCTTGCGGCTGCCTGCATCGCTTTTTTTATCTGGGCGCGGACTGCGTACCCGTCTACCGGATCCTGACCCTTTTTCGGAACAACCAGATCCCCTGAGAGAACACTGCCATTGGCACTCCCCGGAAAAAGAGTCTCTCCAAAAACCCCGTAAAACGCCCGGATTGGCAAAAGGACGAAGGGCACTTTTTCGTGGAGTGGAAATGTGGTCCACGCCGATGGAGAAGACCGTAATTCGGGGCCCGTTTCCAAATTGCGACGATTTTACCCCCACTCCAACCTGCAAAATAGCGGGCGTCCGGCGCCCCCTTTTTTTGGACATAGTTCAGGATGCCCGGAAAAACCCCCTGTCCGGTGACTGCTATGACCGTTTTGGAGGGGGTCGTGTTAACCAGTGTTGTTGAACTTTTCCCGGGCCGGCGCCCGGCTGCCCTGCGGCATGGCTTCGGAACCTTTTTTGACGCAGGCATCCGATACTGTCGCAGGAGAGTGCAAATTTACATGTGGCTTGAACTGCTGACACTGTTCATTGGAATCGCATTCGGATTTTTCCACAAGGGAAAGGAAGACTACTGGGGGATTCTCCGGAATGGTGCGATCCTCGGGATTGTCATCGGCGTCCTCGCCGTCCTCATATCGATGTTCCTTGCGCCGGGCAGCACGAGCCTGAGTTTTGACTTCCCGGGGGCATTCGGGACCATTCTTGTGATCCTTGTCTTTGTCATCCTGATGATCGCGGGCACATTCATCGGCGACCGGATCGAGCGGGTCCTGAGAAAATAACAATACAACCGTATTCCGTTTTTCCTCTCCGTTTTTTTACAGGCGATCCGGCCGTACTGATATAACCCGTGACATCCCATCCCTGATCCGGAGTTTATCATGAAGATCCTTGCCATCCACGGGAGCCCCCGGACGCTCCGGAGCATTACCCGCCAGCTTGCCCAGTTTGTCCTTGAAGGAGCCGCTGAAGCCGGTGCAGAGACAGAGATGATCGATCTCTGCGACCTGAAGATCACGCCCTGCACCGCGTGTGAGGGGTGTTCGTTCAATGGCATCTGCGTGTTCGAAGACGACATGCCGGCGCTCGTAGAGCGGATGAAGGAAGCGGATGGGGTCGTCTTTGCCTCACCTGTGTACATCGACAATGTCTCCGGCCAGATGAAGATCTTCTTCGACCGGCTGGCTGATGCAATCCATTACCAGCTCCTTGCAGGGAAGTTTGGCTGTTCAGTGGCGAGCACACATACATCCGGGGGAGATGCTGTTGTCGCGTACCAGAACCACGTGCTCAATTATCTTGCGGTGGTCTCGGTTGGCGGCATCAGCGTGGCAACCGGTGGCGATTCATATGCTGTGGATGCAAGGGAAGCGGATGCCCGTGCGCTCGGAAAAAGACTCTGCGCTGCAATAGCCGATGGCTTTTCCGATCCAAAGCAGGAAGCGGAGATCGCGGACAACCGGGAATTTTTCCGCGATATTGTTGTGGAGAACAAGGATATGCGCACGGAAGAGTACGAGCGGTGGGCACAGCTGGGATGGATACCGTGATGGGGAACGGGCACGGCCTCCAATCGGCAAAACAATTTTATAATTACCCGGTTCAGGGCTCTTGAGGATACCATGCGTTCCCGGGACGATGCTGTCAGCGAAGTTGCCGCCGAGATCCTGATTATCGTCCTTGTGCTCATCCTTGGCGCCGTTGTTGCAGCAATGCTCTTTGGCGTCATGCCCTATATCCCGAAGAACGCGTATCTTGTCACGGAGTGCTCCTACCCGGTCATGCCCGGGTATACCGCAATCGCCGTCCACCACCGCGCCGGAGATTCGCTGAACTTCTCCGATACCAACATTGCATCGTTTCCCGCCGAGATCCGTGTCGATACCTCTGCCGGATCGTCACGTGCAGTTCCCGACTCCTCCGCCGCGCTCTTCCGGGCCGGTGATACGATTTTTCTCTATAACACCGGCACCGGGTTCCGGATGACGAAAGACCTTACCGGCATTTCAGCTGTCCCGCTCCCTGCCGGGGATATGAAGGTCCGCCTCATCGATACGACAGCAACTATTATGATCGGTGAGTGTTCCCGCCTTCAGTCCCAGGCCACGGGCACACCCACTGCCACCGCCACGGCAACGTCAACGATCTCGCCAACCGGCACAACATCCGCGACACCCACTGCAAGTCCCACGATCTCGCCAACCGGGACTGCCACACAGACTCCCACACCAACGGCCACTGCCACCGCCACGGCAACGCCGACCCCCGATCCCACAAAGCGTACCGTGAACGTAAGCTGGTCCCCACCTGGACTGGGTGATGTCACGCTGTTACCATCAACCCCACTTCTAAGCGGCCAGAGTGTCACCGTTACTGTCGGGAGCAGTCCTTCGTTCACCTTCACGCCCCGCAACAAGAAGTACGTTGCATCGATCCAGCTTGACGGGACAACAGTCTATACTGGCACGGCCGTGAATACACCGGTTACGTACACGATCCCCCCGATCGCTGCGAACCATGTCCTGACAGCCTCCTTCCGGTAGGTGATACATATGGCGATAATTTCAGTCTATCTCTCCCCCGAATCCACGGTTGGCACGATGCAACGGAATCCTGACGACCCTGTATGTGCTAGGGCCCCGGCACCGGACGGGCAACAAAAAGAGCGCGAGATATTTAACCATGAAACCGTTACTCAATAGCATGGAAACAGCGGTGCGGGAACCCCCATCGATAGTACCGTTCAGGCCGGCCGTTCTCGCCGTGTTATCGGTCCTCGTGGTCCTCACCACGATCTACTGCCTGACTACCGGCATCCAGATAGTGTTCCCGCACCTGTATTATGTCCCCATCATCCTTGCAGCGTACTGGTACCAGAGGAACGGGGTGCTGTATGCCGCAGTCATGGGTCTCATCTATCTCTCGCTTGTTACCCTCTTTATCGGGTACAATCCCAACAATGTTGTTGCAGCGTTCACCCGCTGCGTTGCTTTCGTGGTAATCGCAGGAGTCGTTGCGGTCCTCTCCCACAAGATCGCTGAAAAACACGCCTCGCTGGAACGTTCAGAAGAGAAATTCCGCACGATCTGGGAGAATATCCCGGCCGGAGTCATGCTTGTTGATGCTGACACCCACGAGATCGCAGCTGTCAACCCGGAATTCGAACAGATGACCGGGTATATGGAGAAGGAGATGATCGGCCGCTCCTGCCACCAGTTTGTCTGCCCTGCGGAGAAAGGGTCGTGCCCGATCAGCGACAAAGGCATGACCATCGACCATTCGGAGCGGCTTGTGCTCACCCGAAACGGGAAGTCTTTTCCGGTGATCAAGACCGTGAGACCGGTCACGATTGGCGGCCGGGCACTCCTTATTGAGATTATGTGCTCGCACGAGGCGAAAGAGAACACGTGATCAGCCGGGACAGGCGGGTTTCTGTTCTGGGATACCTCAGGTTCCGCTGAAGCGCGAGCTCCCGTCAGGAAAAAAGAAAAAAAGTTCAGTAGTTCTCCGCCAGCAGCTCGAAGTGCGCCTGCGGGTGGTCGCAGACTGGGCACTTGGCGGGGGCGTTCTTCCCGCTCATCACGTGGCCGCAGTTCCGGCAGTGCCACTGGACAGATGATCCCGCCTTGAAGACTTTGCCCTTCATAACGTTCTCGTACAGTTTCCGGTACCGCGCCTCGTGATGGGCCTCGACCTTTGCGACATTCGAAAAGAGCCGGGAGATCTCCGGGAAGCCCTCTTTCTTTGCGGTTGCTGCAAAGTCCGGGTAGAGCATGCCCCATTCCATCTTCTCGCCATCGGCCGCAGCTTTCAGGTTCTCCTTTGTTGTCCCGATCACACCGGCGGGATAGCCGGCAGTGATGGTGACCTCGCCGCCCTTGAGCTCCTTGAAGAAGAGTTTTGCGTGCTCGCGTTCGTTGGCCGCCGTGTCCTCGAAGATCGCGGCGATCTGCTCATAGCCCTCTTTCCGTGCAACGCTTGCAAAGAAACTGTACCTGTTCCGTGCCTGCGACTCGCCGGCAAATGCCGCGAGCAGGTTCTTCTCGGTCTTGCTACCCTTGAACTTCATGATACGATCATCTCAATGTATTCAACCATGACGGAAATATCCTCCGGTGTTGGCAGGGACCGGCAGGAACACCGCTGTTTTTTAGGGTCCTTGGGAAACGCGATCTTGATAACAGCGAACGATAAACAGACTGGTGAGGATCCCAAATGATGCGACCCGGCCCAATCCTGTTCATCGGAATGTTTTTTGTTGCCGGTATCATCCTGCTTGCCGCGACTCTGTCGGCAACCGGTATGTATGCCCGTGATAATGGCCGGATAACCTACGGGCTCGACAGCCAGCTTCCCGCTCCGCGGTACTATACCGGCATCGACTTTGATTCCCTCTCGTCCAACAGTCACCTCACCGTCATTCCCCTGAAGAGCTACCGGCAGCAGGTGACGAACTACAGCTGCGGAGCGGCTGCAGCCATGACCGTGATGTCCTATTACGGCAGACCGGTCAACAACACGGATGACGAAGAGATCCTGCTTGCCCATGAGATGAATCCCGACGTCTCGGAAAAGACCGGCATCAATCCCGAACAGATGACCTCGTGGTTCAACCGGCACGGCTGGAACGCCACGTGGCATACTGGGGGAAGCCGGGAGATGCTCCTTTCCAACCTGAAGGCCGGGGTACCTACGATTGTCGAGTGGATTGACTGGGGCGGCCACTGGGTAGTCGTGGTCGGGTATGACACGCGGGGAACGGAAACCGTCTGGGATGATGTCATCATCTTTGCCGATTCCGTTGACTGTCACGATGACCGGGTGGACGGGATCACGTACGCCAACTACGGACAGTTCGATGCCATGTGGTTCGATGCCCATTACTTCCCAGCGGAGATGCGGAACCGTGTGTATATTATCGCCCGCCCGGCCTGAATCCCAGACACTCCGTATCCCTTATTTCTGCGCAGACCGGAACGCACCTTTCGGGACCGTGATCTCAAAGCACGCACCTTTCCCGTGCGTCCCGGTCTCGTGGATCTCAATCCCGGTGATTGCCAGGATCTCCCGCGCTAAAAAGAGCCCGAAGCCGGTATGCTTCCCGTACCCTTTCTCGAAGATCTTCTGTTTCTCGTCCAGCGGGATGCCGATCCCGTTGTCTGCGAAGGTAATGAGGAGTTCTCCGTCTTCACTGATCCCGCACCGGACCGTGACAACCGTGAAGGTTTTTCCGTACCGTGCCGCATTGTCGAAGAGATTCAAAAAGACTTTTACTATCATCGGATCGGAGAAGATCTCGAAGGAGTCGCAGCGCATGTCAAGGTCAAGGAGCGGGGGCCTCACACTCTCAATAACATCCCTCACAGCGACCCACACGGGAGCGTGCGCACCCATGTCCTGGTAGGTTTTGGCAAATTCGAACTGGTGCTGGATGGTCTCGATTGACGAGGAGATCTTCGCGAGAAAGTCCATAACCACCGGGTCTGGCTTCCTGAGCGCGGCAAGCTGTGCATAGCCCTGCATAACCGTGAGCTGGTTGGCCACGTCGTGCCGGGTGATGCTGGAGAGGAGGTTGAGCTTCCGGTTGCTCTCCTTTATCGCGTTCTGGACCTGTTTCATCTCCGTGATGTCCCGGGCATTCCCCATATAGGTCATCACCTTCCCGGTTTTGTCGAGGATAGGCGAGACGCTCGAAGTATGGACCCGGACCGATCCATTGGCATGAATCACCCGGTACTCGACACCCGTCATCCGCTGGCCGGTCGAGATGACGTTTTGCAGGGCCTCTTCACACAACGCGATATCGTCTGGATGGATGAATTGTTTGAATGACTGTCCTGTCACGTCCTCCGGCATGTACCCGAGAATATCCGTGAAGCTGGGCGAGACAAACGTGAATACGCCTTCGTGATTGATCAGGTAGATGATATCGTGCGTGTTCTCGACAAGGAGGCGGTACTTCTCCTCCGATTCCCTGAGGGCGTTTTCTGCCTCTTTCCGGTGCGAGATGTCATGGATGAGACCCAGGATTCCAAAGACGGAACCGGAGGGATCGAGCAGGGGGATGAGGCGGATATCAAGCCAGAAGGTACCGGAGGGCAGGTGTTCGAAAACCTCGTTTCTTAAGGGGATCCGGCTTGCGGCAATCCCACGGATCGCCACCATGTACTTCTCGGCAATCTCCGGCCGGAAGAGGGAGAAGAGGTTCTTGCCGATAAGATTCTCCGGGGTGGTGAGCATTGCCCGTGCTCCCAGCGGATTGATGTACCGGACCGTCCCACAGGTATCTAAAAAGAAGATCATGTCGGGGGAATTCTCAGCAATGAGCCGGTATTTTTCCTCGCTCTCCTTTAACGCGATCTCGGCGAGTTTGCGCCTGCTGATGTCCCGCCCTTCGGCAAGGAGGAACGGGATTTTGTCATCCGCACCCTTCACGGGCTTGATCGAGAAGTCAATAAAGGCAGTGTGGCCGTCACTTGCCCTGTGGGTGGTCTCGAACCGCACGGTCTCACCCGATGCAGCTTTTTGTATCGCGTCCTTCAGCTGCTCCTGTATTTCGGCCGAGTGGGACCACCAAGCGGTCTCCCAGAAGGGACAGCCTGCTACTGCGGATTCCTCTACGCCGGCAAAATCGAGGGCGGTACGGTTGGCCATGAGTACCGTTCCGTCCGGGTTGATCAGCCCGATGAACTGGGACGTCTGGTTGGTAATTGCCCTGAACTTCGCCTCGCTTTCCTGGAGGGCCTGGCTGATCCCGATTCGGTCCGTGACATCTTGGAGGACGCCGGAAAAGACCAGTTCATCGCCATGCCGGACCGGGCTTGCCATCCCCCGGAACCAGATCACATCTCCCGAAGGTTTGACAAATTTTCCGGTAAAATCCCAGAGGGCTTCGGAATCTGTCGCGGTATGGACCGAATCCATGAACCTGGCCCTGTCTGAAGGGTGTACCGCGCTCGTGAACGCCAGGAAGAACTTCGAAGGATTGTTGTCGATGCCAAGGATCTCACGCGATCTCTCGTTTATGTAGTAGAATCCCATGCTGCCGTCGAATCGGGCATAGAACTGGAAGACGACTCCCGGCACTGTTGTGGCGATCTCTTCCATCTGCTGCGTACGGGTGCGGATCTGCTCCTCAGCATCGGCAAGCTCGTCATACTGTTTTCTGAGTTTCTCCTCGGCATTGGCAAGCTGCTCGTACGCGGCCTGCCGTTCAGCCTCCATCCGCTGTTTCTCCGTTACATCGTGGATGATCCCGAGCAGCGCCGGCTGGTCCTGGTACGTGATGAGGGTTACGGTAAACTCGCAGATCCTGACCTCCCCGTTCCGGGTAACGACACGGGCGGAGAACGAATGCGGGATATCTTCCCCCGCCGTCCTCCGGTCCCGTGCTTCCTGCAATCGTGCGCGGTCATCGGGATAAACGAGATCCCAGATGTTTTTCTTTTGGAGTTCTTCTTCGCTGAACCCGGTGAGTTCCGACACTCTCCTGTTGGCAAAGAGGAGCCGGTCGCCACGGTAGATGTAGATAGCATCGCTGCTGTTCTCAACAACTGTGCGGTACTTCCGTTCGTCTGCCCGGCGTTCGGCTTCCATCCGCTTTGCCTTTAAAAGGCTCCAGAGCCCCTGCATCAGGAGGAGCAGCTCGTTTGCATCGTTCCCGGAGTAATCGGTTGCCTTGTTGGCCACACCAGCCACGAGAACAACCCGGCCCTCCTCAATCACCGGCACGTTCATGTGCCGGATGATGTGGGGATGGCCGTCCGGGTATCTTTTCTTTGCGGGATTCGGGACGAGATAATCGTTCGTGATGACCGGCCGGCGCTGCCTTACTGCCTCTCCCCATAGCCCGGTTTTCTCAGTCTTATAGATGATTGGCTTCTCCACCATCGTGCATTCGGCCATCACGGATCTCGACCAGGCGTACATGGTGAGCTCGCTCTCGTCCTCGTTCATGAAGGCGAGGTACGCAAGCGGGCTTGCGGTGATGATGCAGGCGCCTTCAACTGCATAAGAACGGAGGTCTTCATCGCCCTTTTCGGCATGCTCGTAGAAGCCGAGCATATACTTGAGGCGCTGTTCGCTCTCGCGGATCCTCCGCCCGCTTGCGGCAAGTTCCTCGTACTGCTCCCTGAGCTCGTCACCAGATGCAGCGAGTTCCTCGTTGACCGCCCGAAGGTTCTCCTCCTCCTTTTTCCGGCCGGTGATATCGACAATGATACCCCGTGTCCCGGTAACCCTGCCGTTCCTGAGAACGGTAGAAGAAAAGATCAGGATGGGAAAACTCGTGCCGTCTTTTCGTAAAGCGGAATATTCCCGTCCGGCATTCTCGCTGATCCCGGTTTCCAGGATCGTCTGAAAAAACGCGGAGGCACGGTCCCGGTCTGCAGGTGCAATCGCAGTGCGAAAATCCACTCCCCGGGCGAAGGTGTCCGCTGTATACCCGAACATATCCAGTGCACGGCGGTTGACATAGGTCAGTCTTCCGGTTGCATCGGATTCATAAATCCCCAGGGGCAGCAGTTCGGCAAGTTCGCGGAACCTCTTCTCGCTCTCTCGTTGGGCTTCCTCAGCTTTTTTCCGGTCGGTGATGTCCCGGATCGATTCGATCGCACCGGTAACATTCCCCCCCTTGTCATACAGGGGGCTTGCTTTCGCAATGACATAGATCTGTTTTCCTTTCGGCGTTGGCAGGTCGGTCTCTGCGGAAAGGATATTCCCCTCCCTCCGGATATTGGAATAGCGCCTTGAAACCTCGTCATCTGGCTCGAAGATCAAGTCGATCAGGATCGGGCGGCGTTCACCATAGAACGGTAGTGCATACTCGTACTCCCCTTTCCCGAGCATAGCAGAAGCAGCAATACCTGTCATTTCCTCGATGGCCCGGTTCCACGCGATCACCCTCCTGGCCGTGTCGATGGCAAAGGTGGCATCCGGGAGGAAGTTGATGAGGTCAGAAAGGCGCCTCTCGGAGTCCATGAGGGCGTACTCGGCCTGCCGTTTGCTGACGGCCTGCCGGATCTTGTGGGCAAGTTCGGCGAACTGTGCTTTGGGATCGCCCCCTTTCTGGAGGTAGAAGTCCGCCCCGTTGTTGATCGCCTCGATGACGACCTCCTCGCGCCCCCTGCCGGTGAAGAGGATGAAGGGGATGGAGCCATGGGACTTCCGCACGGCCTTTAACAATTCGATACCGTTCATCTCCGGCATCTGGTAGTCCGAGACGATAGCATCGAAAGAGTGGGCTGCCAGCGCCGCAAGACCTTCACTGCCGGATAATGCTGTCGTTACGGCAAAGTCCCCGCTGGTCTCGAGGAAGAGTTTTCCGATATCGAGCAGCCCCGGCTCATCGTCGACATAGAGAAGTGAAAGCATGCAGGTCGTTCCGTGCAGGCAGGTGATAGTAAAGATTACTTAAATAAAATGAGTTGTCCGCAGGAAAGATGAATGTTACGTGGTTTCCGGAGTGCACTCCTGTACCCCATCAGGAGATGAACCGGTACCCGTCTTTTGGCACCACCATCTCAAACCGTGCGCCCTCTCCCGGCACCCCGTTCTCGATGATGCCGATCCCGGTGATCGCAAGGATCTCGCGGGAGAGATAGAGACCCAGGCCGGTGTTCTTGCCAACCCCCTTGTCGAAGATCACCTTCTTGTCCCATTCGGGAATCCCCCCGCCGTCATCCTCATAGACCAGAACCAGTAATGGACCCTCGACACGGCTGGTGACGCGGATCGTGGTCATCTTCTCACCCCCGTACCGCAGGGAGTTGTCGATGAGGTTATAGAACACTTTCTCCGCCAGAGGGTCAGCGAACACTTCAAGGCCGGTAACTTCCTTGTCAACCCGGATATTGCGCATCGGGAGTAACGCAACCGCAGCATCAATGCTGGCATTCACATCCTGCCACAACGGGGCGTTCAGGCCAAGGTCTTCGTAGTCCTTGGTGAAGGTGATCTGGCGGGTGATGGTCTCGGCAATCTTCTGGTTCTTTTTCAAAAATCCGATAAGTTCTTCCGGTTTGTCGATGGAATCCTTGCTCAGTTCGATGAACGCCATCAGTGCCATCAGCTGGTTGCGGATATCGTGCCGGGTAATGCTGGACATGAGGTGGAGTTTCTTGTTCGCAATGCGGAGGGCTTCCTCCGCCCGCCGCTGCTCCGTGATGTCATGGATAACTCCTTCCACGCCCAGGACATTCCCGTCAGCATCGCGATAGAAATGACTACTCGTGGTCACATGTCGGATCGATCCGTCACGTACCTTCAAATCCAGCGCAAAAGAATCGACGGATCCTTTTTCCTTGAGGATTGTCAGGAGTTTCTCGCGGTCATGAGGATCGGCATAGACCCGTGCGACATCCTGCCCGATCAGCTCGTCTCTTGTGTACCCGGAGATGGTAAAGGCAGACGGGCTGAGCATCGTGATCTTCCCGCTGATGTCCGTCCGGTAGAAGAGGTCCTGCATCTCTTCGATGATTGTCCGGTACTTCTCCTCGCTCTCGCGCAGGGCGCTCTCCATCCGTTTCCTCTCGGTAATATCGAGGAATGCACCGATGATCCCTCCTGTGGCCCCGCGATGGTCCAGATAACAGGCCTTGTAGTAGATCACGTCATGCAGGGAACCATCTGCATATCGGACCTGCGCTTCATAGGTCTGGAAACCGTTATTTTTTAGCAGCTCCAGGTCAGCCGCGAAATACACATCTGCAAGTTCTTTTGGGGCAATGTCGTACACGGTCTTCCCGATCAACGCAGATCTCCCGATACCGAGATACTCCTCGAACGGCCGGTTGCACCCGAGGTATTTTCCTCCCGCATCCTTGTAGAAAAGGGGGAGGGGGAGCGTGTCGATCAGGGTTGAGAGGAAGCGGGTATGGTCTGCAAGCTGCTGCTCGGCCAGCCGGCGTTTGGTGATATCCCGGGCTGCGGCAAAGATACGGTCACCCTTCGGGAACGACCGCCATTCGATCCACCGGTAACTGCCGTCCCGGTGCCGGTATCGGTTCGTGAAGTTGAGGACTTCTTTCTGGGCGCTGAGGGTGCTGATGGCATCGAGGGTTGCCGGGACGTCATCCGGGTGAACAAAGTCCAGGAAACGACGGCCTTCGAGGTCGCCAAGCGAATATCCAAGCGTCTTTTCCCACTCCGGGTTCAGCCGGCGGAAATACCCTTGGGAATCCGCGATACAGAACAGGTCGAGGCTTGTTGAGAAGTACTGATCCAGTTCTTCGGTTTTCTCCCGCAGGGCCTCCTGGGCCCGCTTCAGGTCCGTAATATCCTGCAGGAAGACAAGGTGGCCTTCGGGAACGCCATTGATACCGAGAAGCGGTTCAACAGAACCGATATAATGGAAAACCTCCTTGTTGCGAGTCCTGACAAGATCCTTCTTCATCGTGGTTTTTTCCCTGCACAGGGAAAGGAAGTCCGGCCAGTCCGGCACAATCTCTTCAATGGTTTTCCCGAGTGCGGCAGCCGGAGTGAGGGAGAAGAGCGAGCATGCAGCCGGGTTGATATCAATCACCCGGTCCGCTGTGTCCAGTACCAGTACCGGCTTGCTCAGGGCCTCGATGAGCCGCCCCCGTGCAATGGGAATTATATCGAGGAAATGATACCGGAAGAGGGCAATGGCATAGAGAATGGCTGCAATCCAGAGAAGCGCAGGGGTCGGGTTGACACCGGGGAACGGAAACCTGGTGGTCTCGGCGAAATAATCGAGTACCGTCGGGAATGTAAGGGCGATAAGCAGGAGGATCGTGGAAGTTTCCCAGAGCGTGCCCCGCTTCCGTGTCTCATGGATGAGCAGGATGATGGCGATTGCGAGGAGGACAAATGAATACAGGAAATAGATCTGGTAAAAGAAACTCTCGGAATACACAAGGACCGGGACCGGGCCGGCAGTATTGATGGAGAAATTATAGCGGAAGAACGTGTGGAACGGGCTTGTTACCGCAAGGAGTGCTGACAGGACGGGGATGATCAATACGATTGCCGCCAAGTCCCTGCGGATCCATTCGGTCCTGTTGACGTAGGCAAGTACGAGCCAGAGTTCGAGAACGGAAATGAACGGGAGGTACAGGAAGCGGAGGTTGTGGTAAAAGATCCTCAGCGGGAGGGACATGGTGAGCAGATCGAGAATATAGAGAAACGCCCAGGCCGCTGCACAGAGCATCAGGAGAACAAAGGGTGCTGCCGCGGGAACTCTCCCGACAAACCTCCGCGTATACCAGCCCACGGCGGCCATACTGACACCGGAGATAAAGAGCATCACGATGAGCAGGTCGAAAATAAGGTCGCTGGTCATGAATAGCCCCGATTCTCCGTGTTTACCTTGATTATCAATGACAGTCTCCCTGTTCTTTGGTAATAAAGTTACAGGGTACCCCACAGGAATGATAGGTCCGTGATGCAGTCCCATCATCATGGAATCAGGAGATACAAACCAGACAGAGAGAAGAGCCGGATCGCAGCGTACTGCACAGAACCTGTCTGAAAAGGGAACGGGCCTGAAGGGATTTGAACCCTTGACCTGCGGATTAAGAGTCCGCCGCTATGCCGAACTAAGCTACAGACCCGCTTACTTAGGCCTAATAATGTGGTTTATGATTGCGAATAAAGGTTTGGGTTAGCGAGGGGTCGCAAGACCCCGGGATCGAGAAGAATTGCGCAGCAATTCTTCGAGTTGCTGAGGGTCCGAAGGACCCGAAGTAGGAGAAGACCCCGAGAGGGTTCTTCGCGTTGCTGAGGGATCCTATGGCCTATCGTGAGTCGAAGATTTTCCTGATGGAAAATCGTCTCCTGCTCCTGGCCTGACGGCCTATCGTGAGTCGAAGAAGGCTTCGCCTTCTTCTCCCACTTACGCCCTGAAGGGCGCTCGTGTTTGCAATTGCTTATTATCCAAAACGGATACATCTTCTGTAACATGCCACTGGATTCGCCGGTTGAACAACAGGGGCCGGTCAAATACGGGATCTTCGGATGCGGGACCAATGGGTTCAATATCATCCTTGAACTGGCAAAGGACCATGAGCGGGTGATGGTTGTTGACCGGGACGAGTCCCGGGTCAGGAGCCTCAAAGACCAGAAGTTCGAGGCGTACCAGCGCGACATCACCTCGTCCGAGATGCTTGCAGGGCTTCCCCCGTTCGAGATCGCGTTCGTCATGACCGGAGACGGCGATACGAACCTTGCTGCCGTACTCGCGATTAAAAAGCGGCTCACGTCCGTTCAGGTGGTTGCCCGGGCAACCGACCCGGTGATCGGACAGAAGCTGACGGCGGCCGGCGCTGAGGTCGTCCTCTACCCGCAGGAGGTCGTGGCCCGGTCCGCGGTTCTCCAGATCAAAAAGCAGCACTCGAGCCGGATCGCGCAGCGGCTTTTCACGATGATTGCCGGTTGGGAGGGGACGCTTGGGATCATCACCCACAAGAACCCTGATCCGGACGCCATCTCTTCTGCTATGGCCCTTGCCGAGATTGCAAAAAAGGCGAACAGCAAGTCCCTTACCGTCCGCATTTATTACGAGGGCAATATCGGGCACCAGGAGAACCGGACCTTCGTGAACCTGCTGGACATCAAGATGGAGCGCCTGACACCCGACGCGCTCGCGAAGTGCACCTACCTCGCCCTCGTGGACTGCTCGGGTCCCGGTGCCAACAACGACATCCCGCACGAGACAAAGATCAACATCATCATTGACCACCACAAGGAGGGCAGGCACACTACAGGCCAAGGCAGTTTCATCGATATCCGGCCCGGGGTCGGCGCGACCGCAAGTATCATGACCCAGTACCTGCAGGAGCTGGATATCCCCGTGGACAAGCGAGTCGCGACCGCCCTGCTCTACGGTATCCGGACCGACACCAAGGAGTTCAAGCGCAACGTCACCCCACAGGACCTGAGCTACGCGGGCTTCCTGTTGCCCCTGACGGACGCTGAACTGCTCGACAAGATCATGTCGCCCTCCATGTCGCAGGAGACCCTCGACGTCATGGGAAAGGCAATCCACGAACGGAAGATCCAGAGCGGGTACCTCTTCGCGAACGTCGGGTACGTAATGAACCGCGACTCCCTCCCGCAGGCAGCCGATCTCCTGATCACGCTCGAGGGTGTGAACACGGCGCTCGTGTACGGGATCACCGACACCGCGATTGTCATCTCGGCACGCAACCGGGACATACGGCTCCACATCGGCAATGCCCTTGCGGAGGCGTTCGGGGACATGGGCGATGCCGGCGGCCACCCGAATATGGGGGCTGCAAGCCTGCCGCTGAGCTACTTCGGGAAGGTGGAGGACAAGGAGAAGCTCCTCGGGATCGTGATCGAGCCGGTGCTCCAGAAGTTCAGGACTCTTGTGGGCCTTGAGAACGAGGGGAAGAAGAACGGCGCCCCGTAGGGCGCGGGCACTCGCTTTTAAAAAGCCGGCAGGACCAAGCGAATCTGATGCAGTACGCTGAATGGGAACCCCACTACCGCGAGATCCTTGAGTACTTCGGGTTCGACCGGGCAGGAGACGAAGAGGCAGCCCGCATCCTCGCGTCGCTCCTCGACTGCGACAACCTCATCTCGCTTGTCACGATAGCGGACGGCAACGAGGTGACGGTCTGCGGAAACGCCCCGTGCCTCAAAAAGGATCTTGACGCAATCCATGGCGTGGTCTTTGCAGCCGATGCCGCGGCGGAAGTGCTGGACGATGCCGGTATCCTGCCGGATGCGGTATTCACGGATCTTGACGGGGCGACAGACCGGCTCATCGAGATGAACCGGCAGGGAACGATCGTGGTGGTCCACGCCCACGGCGACAACATCCCGCTCCTGAAACACTGGGTCCCGCGTTTCCCGGGCAGGATCGTGGGGACAACGCAGGCTGCTCCCCTGCCGCACGTGCACAACTTCGGCGGGTTCACGGACGGCGACCGGGCGGCGTTTGCAGCACACGAACTCGGGGCAGCGCGGATCACGCTTGCCGGGTTCGACCTGGATGACAAGGATGTCGACCCCCTGAAACGCGGAAAGCTCTTCTGGGCACGGAAGCTCCTTGCCCTGATTGGGATCACGGCATGACCCTCACCGCGTTCATCCTTGACGGGTACGTGGACGAGCCCGCGTGCCTCGGCGTCCCCCCCTACATCTCCCCGTATGTCCGCACCGTGGCTGGAGCGCTGCTTGCCCACGGCTATTCCATCCGGTATCTCACCATCGACCAGCTGCGTAAAGAGCCGCTGCGTGCTGGTGATCTGAACAAGGCGGAGCTGCTGGTCATGATCGCGGGGGTGACGGTACCGGGGAAATACCTCGGGGGCACCCCGGCAACGCTCACTGAGATCCAGCAGGTCGGCCACATGGTGAAGGGGCCAAAGAAACTGATCGGGGGCCCCATCGGCTTTGGGTATGCCGGGAAGGGTGGGCAGAAAGCGGTCCGGCAGGTGATCAGCGGATTTGATGCCCTCCTTTCCGGCGAACCGGCGGTTGCGCTGGACAACTACCTGGACGGGAACGAGCCTGAGGGAGTACTGGATTATTCCCGCACCGATCCCTGGAGCATCACAGGGAGCAGTATTGTCGCACAGCATCCCGACTTCCCATACGTGATGTGCGAGCTGGAGACTGCCCGGGGCTGTCCCCACGGGGCAACGGGCGGCTGTTCGTTCTGCACAGAGCCGTTCTACGGGATGCCGCGATACCGGACCATTGCCGCAGTTGCCGGGGAGGTTGCCGCACTCCATGCCCACGGTGCCCGGCACTTCCGGGTAGGCCGGCAGCCGGATGTCCTCGCGTATGGAGCCGGGCCGGGGGAGTATCCCGCACCGGAACCGGAGAAGATCGAGGCCCTCTTCTCCGCGATCTGTGCTGCCGCCCCGGAACTCCGGACGCTGCATATCGACAACACCAACCCGCAGACCATTGCCCGGCATGAGGATGCGGCCCGGGAAGCGCTCCGGGCAATCATCCGTCACCACACCCCGGGCGATGTTGCCGCGTTCGGGATGGAGACAGCCGATCCTGTGGTTGTCCGGGCAAACAACCTGAAAGCGCTGCCGGATGAAGTCTTCCGGGCCATCGAGATCGTGAACGAAGAGGGGGGGAAGCGCCGGGACAATGTGCCCGAGCTGCTCCCGGGCCTCAACTTCGTCTGCGGGCTTGCCGGGGAGACGGAAGAGACCTATGATCTCAATGAGCAGTTCCTCGCCCGTGTCCTGGATGCCGGCCTCTCGGTGCGGCGGGTGAATATCCGGCAGGTGATGCCCTTCGAGGGCACTCGGGCTTATACGGAGAACACGCTTGGGAAGCACGAACGGAGGTTCCGGCAGTTCAAGGAATATGTCCGGAACCGGATCGACCTGCCGATGCTCCAGCGTGTATTCCCGATTGGCACGGTTCTCCGGGATGTGCGGGTCGAAGTATCGGGGGACCTCTCGTTCGGGAGGCAGCCGGGCTCTTACCCGATCCTTGTTGGCATCCCGCTCCACCTCCCTGAAAGGACGGTTACCGACGCCGTTGTCGTTGACTGGGGGATGCGATCGGTCACTGCTTTCCCTGTCCCGATCGTGATCAATACCCTGCCGGCATCTGCGATCAAGTGGCTGCCGGGCGTGGGGAAGAAGAAGGTGGCAGCTGTTATCGCGAAACGGCCGTTTAAAGACCTTGCAGCATTCCAAAAGGTGGCGGGAAACTCTCCGGTGGATGGCCAGCTGAAATTCTGATCCCGACCTCTTTTACTCTGGCAGTACCGTGCAGGCGTCTCCCGAAGCGATAATGGTGGGGGTCAAATGATGTACTTCAGACCTGCCGGAGCTCGGTGACCTTCAGGATATCCGTCCGGGTCACGATGCCGACGACCTTCCCGTCCGCGACAACCGGGATCCGGCCGATGTCCTTTGTCGACATAATTCGGAGGGCGTCGAGGACCGGTGCTTCCGGGGGGAGCGTGATGATCTCCCGTGTCATGATGTCCCGGACCTGCATGGCCTCGCGGTCGATGGGGGAGGTCCTGTTGATGTCCGCGAGCGTGATCATGCCGACCAGTGTATCGCGTTCGATGACCGGGAAACCGAGGTGTTTGCTCGTGTACATCATCGTGATGACCTGGCTCACCGGCACTGTAGGCCCTACGGTTGCAACCGGGCTTGACATCATGGATCCGACCGTGACGTCCTGCAGGAGGTGGCTGTATTTCACGGCGCTCGACTCCATGTTCGCCCCGATATAGATGAAGAGGGCTATCAGGATCAAAAACGGTGAGAACGCAAAGAGGCCGATGATGCCAAAGAGGATGGCAAAACCCTTGCCCACATCCGCTGCAATCTGGGTTGCCCGGTGGAGGGGCATCCGCCCTGCCAGCCATGCCCGGAGAACCCTGCCCCCGTCCATGGGAAATGCCGGGATGAGGTTGAAGAGACAGAGGATGATGTTGAGTACCCCGAGGTAGCCGAGCGTGAAGACAAGGACACCGGCCATGCCCGGGTCCGTGGTGACGGACGGGACGGCATAGATCAACAGCGAGCAGATGATGCCGAAGATGAGGCTTGCAATCGGCCCCACAAGAGCCATCGGGAGCTCCGCCTTCGGGTCGGGTACTCCCTCTTCCATGGTCGCGATGCCCCCAAAGATCATCAGCGTGATGCTGTTGATCCCGATCCCCTTGGCCCGGGCGACAAGGGAGTGGGCGAGTTCGTGCACGAGCACCCCGAAGAAGAGGCCCAGGGCCACGATCGCGCCGAGCACGTAGGGCATATATCCCGCAGTTGCAAGCGTAGTGTCAATGGGGACCCGGTAGATCTCCTTCAGCATGTCGATGGTCAGGGGGATCTGGCTCCCGATGATCCAGGCAAAGAGGGGGATAACAAGCAGGAACGTGTAGTGGATCAGGATCGGAATCCCGAAAATTCGCCCGATCCGGAAAGATCCGTCCATAATAAAGGGTTATCTTTTTAACTCTTAAGTATATACTTTCATCTGATAACGATGGAAACCCAGATTACCGAGTTGTTCGGGCTTCAGATTTACACGGACAAGGGCATGTTCATTGGCGAAGTCGAGGATGTTGTCCTCGACGTGGACTCCAAGAAGATGGAGGCGCTCGTCGTCGGCAAGGTCAACGACCAGCTCTTCGAGCTCAAGAATTACAAAGGCCTCAAGATCCCGTACCGGATCATCAGCGCCATTGACGACATCGTCCTGATCCGCCACCTGCCGGGAGCCTTTGCCGGGGGAAGCGGCAGCGGCGACATGGAATAATCTTATCCTAACCTTGAGGACAGCGGGAGATCCCCTATATTTTCTGCTCCCGCATGGTACTCCTATGGAAAACCGGGAAATCTTCTCCACGATCACCGCCCTTCCTCCGGTTTTTGTGCGGCTTGACGGGCGGGCATTCCACCGTCTTTCTGATGTGCTGGGTCTCGAGCGGCCGTTCGACGAGTTCTTCCACAAGGCGATGGTGACGGCCTGCACTTCGCTGGTTGCCGGCAGCGGCCTCAATCCCGATCTCGCGTACACCTTCTCGGACGAGATCAGCCTGTATTTCACAAAACTCCCGTTCTCCGGCCGGGTGGAGAAGCTTGACTCGGTTTCAGCATCCTATGCCGCCAGTTCGTTCACGCTTGCGCTGGGAGGCACCACGCTTGTCGCATTCGATGCCCGGGTGATCCCGGCAACCCCGGGGTACGCGAAGGAGTACCTGGCAAACCGGCAAGCCGAGGCCTGGAGAAACCACATCAATGCCTACTGCCAGCAGGCCCTCATCGAGGAAGGGATGGACCCGAAAAAGGCGCAGGAGCGGCTTACGGGCCTCCCGGCAAAAGCCCTTCACGAGATGATGCACGAGCGGGGCTTCAATCTCGCCACCACCCCGGCATGGCAGCGCAGGGGGACGCTCGTGTACAAGAAACTCACGGAGAAGGAAGGATTCAACCCGATAACAAAAGAGACGGTAATAACAGAGCGCAGCGCCGTGGTTGCGGAATCCGATCTCCCCCTTTTCACGAGTCCCGACGGACTGGCGTTCCTCGCTGCGATCGTGAAATAACCTGCATCCCGATCCCCAATCTGTTTTCCCGGAACACGCCCGGTATCCGCCCACAGGGTTTTGTGGATTTCAGGATATCGTTTTTTCTGTGGTTTTCTCATATCTTTGCACGGCATTAGATTCATATAAGTTGTTGCGGCAATCCCTCAAATTGTGCCACAAAACTAAACTCCGACCTCAATATGTTCGTATTTTTAATTAAAAAACTATAAGTATGACTACGGTACACTATCACCTATCCACAACGTGAGGAGGTGAAAATCTGTTCGACTGGGCCTTGTTCCTTAAGATTGTGATTGCAGTCCTCCAGGCAATCGTACAGAATCTGCCCGCGTAACCCGGCAATCGCCGGACACGGGGGATGACCTTACTCCTTTTATACATGGACAATAAGGGAATTATCACACCCTGATACGGGAAAAAAGAGAAGGAAGGCAAAAAAAGCCGGGAACGTTATCCCGTCTTCACAATACCAATCGTCATGGAGACGCCTTCCACATCCCACTCCTTCACGGATGCAAAGTGCGATGTATCAGGTGTTGTCCCGTCCTTACTGAACCCGAACGCCATTGCCCGCACCTCGTCCCCGATCAGGGCGATCATCTGGTCGGTATGGAGCAGGGCAAGGACGCGCTTGTCGCTGACCGAAACCTCGGCAGAGATGGTGTCCTCCACCGCAAGGTCGAGCTGTTTTCTCATCTCTTGGATCCGCCGGATCACCTCGCGGGCATAGCCCTCCGCCTCGAGGTCCGGTGTCAGTGCCACGTCCACGTAGACGGTGGCGTCGGTCATGGGCGCCGAGAAGATGTCAGCGGGGAGCTTCTCGGTGAAGGTGACATGCTCTGCCCCGATCTCGAAGGAGGCAGCGCCGTCTTTGAGGGAGAATTTTTGGCCGGCATCGACCGCTGCCTTGATGGCGTTCCCGTCTGCGGCCTCGATGAGCCCCTTGACCTTGAACGAGTCCTTCCCGAATCCTTTTCCGAGCGCCTTCATGACCGGCTCGGCATGCCAGCCGATCCGCTCCCAGCGGCCCATGACCACGGAGACCTTCCGGGAATTGGCCCGGTCCATACAGACCGCATTGAGACGCTCGATTGCGTCCTTCACCGGCTGGGCACTGGTCACGACCACAACCTCGGCAACCGGCCAGCGGAGTTTCCGTTTTCCGGTCTGCCGGGCATTGGCCTGTGCTTCGTCGAACGATCGGACGAGCTCGACCGCATGTTCCAGCTCCCGGTCAATAAGCGTGGATTCCCCCGCATCCCAGTCGAGCATGTGGACGCTCTCCCTGTCGTTTTTGCACCGGAGGTTCCCGTAGATCTGCTCGGTGAGGTGCGGGCAGAAGGGGGCAAGGAGCCCGATAAGCCGGCGCATGACATAGTACATTGTCTCGTACGCAAAGATCTTCTGTTCCGACTCGCCCTCAAGCCACATCCGGGGCCGGACCAGCTGGACGTACCAGCGGGAGAGGTCTTCTAAGATGAAGTTGACGAGTTCCCGGGTTGCCCGGTGGATCTGACACTCCTTTGTAGCGCTGTCGACAAGCGAGGCCACCGTGTTGACCCGCGAGATGATGAACCGGTCCTCGTCCGGCATCTGGCGGATGTGTGCCCGGATAAAGGAGTCGTCCCAGGCACCGCTGTTCGTGGCAGGCTCGAACTTGTCGAGGATCATGTACGGGAGCGGGAAGCGGTACACGTTCCAGAGGATGTTGACCGCACGGTTGATGGTGCCGACCCCTTCCCAGTTGAACTTCAGGTCGTCCCAGGGCGCAGAGGAGGAGAGGACATAGAGCCGGAGCACGTCCACCCCGACTTTTTCAACAACATCGCCGGGGTTCACCACGTTCCCGAGGCTCTTGGACATCTTCTTGCCCTCCGCATCGAGGGCAAAACCATGCATGCAGACGCTTTTGTACGGCGCCTTGCCAAACGCGATGGTGCTGGCGCCCAGCTGTGAGTAGAACCAGCCCCGGGTCTGATCCTGCCCCTCGGTGATGAAGTCGGCCGGCCAGAGGGCTTCGAAGTTCTTTGTTTCCTTCGGGAACCCGAGCGTCGCCCACGATGCTACTGCCGAGTCGAACCAGACATCGAAGATGTCCGCGACACGCTTCATCGTGCCGCCGCAGGAGCAGGTGAAGGTCACTTCGTCCACGTACGGGCGGTGGGGGTCAGGCAACGGTTTCCCGCTCAGTTTTTCGAGCTCCGCGATGGTGCCGACAACGTGGTACTTATCGCATTTGCCGCAGACCCAGACCGGTATCGGGATGCCCCAGTAGCGCTGGCGGGAGATGCACCAGTCGCGGGCCTCCTTGATCCAGTCGTAGAACCGGGCGGAGCCTGCCCACTCGGGGTACCAGGTCACCTTCTCCACTTCGGTGAGCATCAGGTCCCGCATCTCGGATGCCTTCAGGAACCACTGCGAGGTTGCCCGGAAGATGATGGGCGTCTTGCACCGCCAGCAGTGGCCGTAGCGGTGGGTGACTTTCTCCTGTGCCAGGAGATGGTTGCCCAGTGCAACGAGCACGTTTTCGTTTGCGTCCCGCACAAACTGCCCGGCAAACTGCCCGGCATTGTCCATGAACTTTCCTGCCCCGTCAACCGGACAGACGATCTGCAGGCCCTCTTTTGTGCCGAGCACGAAGTCGTCCCAGCCGTGGCCGGGGGCGATATGCACCATACCGGTGTTCTCGAGCGCAACGAAATCGGCTGCAACGACCCGGTGCTGGATCTCCTTCTGGAGCGGGACCTGCTCTTTTAACGGGGAGTCGTAGGTCCAGCCGACCAGATCAGTGCCTTTCTTCTTCTCCAGCACCGAGAAGTCCTGGTACCGGCCCTTCTTCAGCACAGCCTTGACAAGGGGTTCTGCGATCCAGAGGAGTTCCTCCTTGCTGTCCTTCTTTGCCAGCACTTTTGCGTACTCGAACTCCTTTGAGACCGCAACCGCGACGTTCGCAGGCAGGGTCCAGGGGGTCGTGGTCCAGATGACGAGGTATTCACCGGTCTTTCCGGTGAGGGGGAACTTGACGAAGATCGAGGGGTCGCTCTCGTCCCAGTACTCCACTTCGGCGTCCGCAATCGCCGTCTCGCACCGGGGGCACCAGTTCACCACGCGGTGGCCGCGTTCGAGCATGCCCCGCTCCTGTGCCTTTGCAAGCGTCCACCATGCCGCCTCAATATACTCCGGTTTCACGGTCTGGTATGCATCGGCGAAGTCCAGCCAGACACCGAGGGCCAAAAACTGGTCGTCCATCAGCTTCTTGTTCTCCACCGCGAACTCCCGGCACTTCTCGATGAACGGCTGGATGCCGAACTTCTCGATGTCCTTTTTGGAGGCAAACCCCAGCGCCTGCTCGACCTTCACCTCGATGGGGAGGCCGTGCATGTCGTACCCTGCCCGGTCGATGACGTTCCGGCCGTTCATGCGCTGGTAGCGCAGGAGAGAGTCCTTGATGATCTTGTTCCACGCGGTCCCAAGGTGGATATGCCCCGTGGTGTAGGGCGGCCCGTCCACGAAAAAGTACGGTCTGCATGCCGCCCGCTGCTGTCTGACTGTCTGGTAGGTTCCGTGGGTGCGCCAGTATTCCTGCACCTCACGCTCGATCTCCTTTGCACTGAAGTTCGCGGTGACTTCCTTCACTTACAACCCCTCTTCGTACCCCACGCCTCCGCTTTGAGCCGGTGGAATATGCGATAGTTACGTTAGCGCCACTGCACAAAGTAGTTTTTCTCCGTTTGCCATCTCCCGCCCAGCTGGTGCAGGCTGCACCACGACGGGAGGGATCCTGCCTTCTGCCGGCCTTTTGCCGATGGTGCTATGTAGATCCTGCCGCCCATACTGGATTAAGAACAAACGGAGCATCCCGATGGCCGAGACATACCCGCTCCTCTTGGGAGGAGAGAAGAAGAAGACGAAGGAGACTATTCCCGTACGGTTCCCGTACACGGGTGAACTGTACTGCACGGTCAGCCAGGCAACGAACAATGACCTGAAGGCGGCAGTGACAAAAGCCGTGTCCGGGTTTGAGAAGACACGCCGTCTCCCCTCGCATGCAAGAGCCGGGATCCTGGAGAACCTCGCGGACACAATCCACCGGCGGGCAGCCGAGCTGATCGATGTCATGGTCATGGAAGGCGGCAAGACCCGGAAGTTCGCCACCACCGAGGTTGCCCGGGCCGAAGTGACGGTCAGGACATCGGCAGAAGAGGCAAAACGGGTCTATGGCGAGATCATCCCCCTGGATCTGAGCAGGGATACCGAGGGCAGGACTGGGATCCTCCGGCGCTTCCCCCTTGGTCCCGTTGCCGGGATAGTCCCGTTCAATTTCCCGCTCAACCTTGCCTGCCACAAGCTTGCGCCCGCCCTTGCTGCAGGGAACTCCGTTATCCTCAAACCGGCATCCGCCACGCCGCTTTCAAGCCTCCTTCTCGGGGAGATGGCTCTTGATGCAGGAGTACCCCCTGAAGCGGTCAGCGTTGTGCCCTGCACGGGAGCACGTGCAGAGGTGCTTGCCCGGGACCCCCGGGTTGCATTCCTCTCCTTTACCGGCTCCTGTGCAGTCGGCTGGCACCTGCGGGAGATCGCGGGGAGGAAGAAAGTGGGGCTTGAACTGGGCGGGAACGCAGCGGTGATCGTGCACGAAGACGCAAACCTCCCGTATGCTGCCCAGCGGATCGTGACCGGCGGGTTCACGAATGCCGGGCAGGTCTGCATATCCGTCCAGCGGGTTCTCGTCCACCGGAAAATATACGAGGAACTCGTGGAGATGATCGTTGCCGGGACAAAGGCCCTGAAGGTTGGCGACCCCCGCGATCCGACAACCGATCTGGGCCCGATGATCGACCGGCTGAAAGCGGAGGAAGCCTATCGGAAAGTGCAGGAAGCAATCCGCCAGGGTGCCCGGGCCCTCATCGGGGGGACGCTCGAAGGAACGATGTTTGCCCCGACGGTCCTTGAAGGGACGACACCGGCAATGCGGGTGAACTGCGAGGAAGTCTTCGCCCCCGTCATCTCGGTTGTGCCCTACGATGATTTCGACGAGGCGCTCCGGATCGCAAATACCGGTGAGTACGGGCTCCAGGTCGGTATCTTCACGCAGAACCTCAACCGGGCCATGCGGGCTTACGCAGAGATGGATGTTGGGGGCGTGATCGTGAATGACATCCCGACGTTCCGCACGGACCAGATGCCCTATGGGGGAGCCAAGGGATCGGGGCTTGGCAGGGAAGGGCCGCGGTTCGCAATCGAGGAGATGAGCGAGCTCCGGCTGATGGTCATCAACCGCGATGGCGGGATAGGATAAATTCACTCTACTTTTTTCAATGCTAATCAACGTTCAAACTTCATGGATTTTTAAAAAAAGGTAATTCATCATTTGTGTCACTAATTTTTAATACCCCTCTTGCGTTATCGGAGTTAAAGAGCCTGATGGCTCTTCTCCAGACTGCCCTTCCTGATAGAACGGTAGTTTTCCCTCCAGGGGGACTGGACGCATTGCGATTGTGCCGTAGTACCTGTTCCCTGAAATGCCGATGACTCCCGTACAGATAATGGGGAGGCTTCGCCTGCGCCCCCGAGTCGAAGAACGCTGATGCGTTCTTCTCCTGCTTCAGGTCTGACGACCTTCAGCACCCCCATGGGCGGGCTGGCGCAAGGGGGGCGATCATGAGACGGGTCCAGGGTTTTCCCGAGTACACTGTTTCCATCACATGTCGTTAAAATGCATGAAAACGCTTCGCATTTTCAGCAGCCTCACATGAAAGTCCTGCGGACTTTCACGCTCGTCTTTTTCAAACGCGATCACAAGGTGTAAGTTAGTCAACCGATTATCGGTTAATTAACCGACAAAACTATTCCCTTACCGATAATTTTTCTTGCGTTCCGGCGTGAGTGGTCCGGTCACTCAACCGGATCGCGATGAAAAATGTTCAGGCACGAAATTAGGGGGCGATGAAAATTTTCTGTTGCGATCTGCCGGAAAAAATTAAAGGGTGCTCCAGATGATAACGAACGAGT
This sequence comes from Methanoregula formicica SMSP, assembly GCF_000327485.1. Taxonomy (NCBI): domain Archaea; kingdom Methanobacteriati; phylum Methanobacteriota; class Methanomicrobia; order Methanomicrobiales; family Methanoregulaceae; genus Methanoregula; species Methanoregula formicica. The sequence goes on from NC_019943.1 coordinate 390,359, forward strand.
TTCTTTATTGAACTGCACAAATCAGCATCCTCTTCTGCCAGGCGATCCCAGAATACCAGAAGAGACATTATCGAACTGACTGGTGAACACGAATGAAACCTGAAAACCAGAGAGCACTGGACGATTTTCTCTCCCGTGCGGACGAGATCAGCGAAGACATCCTTGAAGATACCCGGGAGATGCTCGGGAGCATGCCGTTCATCTTCCCGGTCCTGAAGGAGCGACCGGAGTATTTTGCCCTGTCGGGGCTCGCCGACGAGATGGTCTGCCGGCCCCCGCACATCCCGGCAAAAACGGCTGAACTCATTGCCATTGCTGCTGCAGCAGGTGCCGGGGCAGAGAGCTGCCTGCGGGTGCACATCAGGGCGGCCATGAAGGAGGGAGCGAACCGGGACGAGATCTACGATACCATCCTTATCGCGTCCCTGATTGGGAAAACACGGGTGCTGGCTCCTGCCCTCCGGGAATTCCGCAGTGCCTTCCCGGATGCGACCGGCAGCAGCAGGAAAACCTGACACTGGTGGCGGGACGAATCCACCTTTATCTTCCGGCAGGACAACTGATCTTCCATGCAGATCGCTGTTGCCGGTGGAGCCCAGGCATCGCCGCAGGAGTACGAAACCGCCCGGGCGGTTGGCCGGCTCATCGCGGAGAACGGGGCGGTGCTGCTCTGCGGCGGGCTGGGCGGCGTGATGGAGGCCGCGTGCCGGGGTGCACAGGAGCAGGGCGGGACAACCGTGGGGATCATATCGGGGACTGGCGACGGAAACCCGTTCCTCTCCATCGTTATCCGGACCGGCCTCGGCCACGGGCGTAATGTGCTCGTTGCCCAGTCGGGGGATGCCCTGATTGCGATTGGCGGCAGCTACGGGACGCTCTCGGAGATCGCCATTGCACTGAAGACCGGCTGCCCGGTCTTCGGCCTGTCGTCCTGGAAGATTGAGGGTGTGGTCATGTGCAAAACCCCGGAGGAAGCAGTGAAACGGGCGCTGGAAGGGAAAGGCAGTGGCTGATACTATTCGCCCGACATTTCGACCATCAGGATTTCTAAAAGGACTCCATCCGGATATAGCGGATCTGTAACAGTAAGAGAGAGATTTCCTATCAGATCTCTTTTTTCCGGATGGGAAATTGCCATGGTTCCGGATTAATATAGTGTCGTTTTTCAGGACATGGTTTACCGGTGAATGGTGTCTGCCATCTTCCGGACCAGCCCGGGGATATTATCCGCTTTCTTTTGCTGCCGGGCGCCGATATCAGTAACGATCTCTGCAAGCAGCCTGGCCAGGTAAAGTACCTTCGTCTTCCGTCCCGGGCCGGAATTTTCCTGATCCCGTTCCGAGATCCATCCCTGTTCATCCAGTTCCTTGAAAATCAGGCTGGCCTCCGGCTGCCGGAGGTTCGACCCGCGCTCGATATCCCGGGGACGTGGTCTCCCCGACACCGGTCAGGAATGCCAGCACGCTGGCAGTGGTCCGCCGGAATCCCAGTTTCCGGAGGATAGTTACAAGTTTGTATTCCTTTTCTGAAAGATAATTCACGTTCTTGGTTCGCATATGGTGATCCCTCCTTGTTTCCTGTCCCGGCCCTTCAGCATCTTATAGAATGTTATGTCCATTTTTCCAGTCTTCTGACAACCAGTGCCGCACCTGCGATACCAGCAACGGATATCCACACCGGCAGCGGCGCATGTGTTTTTGTTGGCGTAGGTTTCGTCGTAGGAATTGTCGCGGTCGTTGTCGGCAGCGTTGTGATTGTTGTCGGAGGAGGGGTTGTCACGATAATATACACCGGTTTTGTTATGGTATTCGTCCCATCTTCGTTCGCGACATCAAGCGAGACGGTGTAATTGCCCGGTGTGGAATACGTGTGCACCGGGTTCTGGACAGTTGTATTCGTCCCGTCTCCGAAGTCCCAGAGCCAGATGGTCGGGATATTCATCGACGTGTCGTTGAACGATACCATCAGTGGTGCGGGGCCAGTGGCCGGAGAACCGGTGAAGTTCGCGACCGGCGGGGCCGGGTTGCGAACCGTGATATAAGCGGCCTTTTCCATCGTATCGCTGCCGAGCTCGTTCCATGCAACGAGCGAGACATTGTAGGTGCCCGCGGTAGAGTATGTATGCGCCGGGTTCCGTTCCGTTGCGTTGGTGCCGTCGCCAAAGTCCCAGAGCCACTGTTTCGGGGGTATATCCGAAGTATCCGTGAAGTTGACCGTTAACGGGACTTTACCGGATGTCGGTGAGGAGGTGAAGTTGGCGAACTGCCGGGCATAGACTTCGAACACTGCAAGTTTCCCGGATCCGGTTTTTCCAATGAAGAACCAGCAGGGTTCCGTAACACTCCCCTCTTCGCCATACAAGTGATAACCGGGAGTGATATTGTTTATATAAACAACATCGTCAAAACTATTCCAGGATCCAACGATATCCCCAAGCTGGAGTTTTTCAACTGCCTCTTTTGCCGGGATTATCGGAATATTCTGAACATAGGTCAGGTTACTCCAGCTCTTGTAGATATTCAGGAGTTGTCCGTTTTCGCCAAGCTCCAGATTGATTTGATCTTTATCACCACTTACCGGCCTCCCATCGATTAATTTCCGGTAATAGACATTTATCATAACAGGTTCTTTCCGGATTAATTCCCCGGAACGGGTTTGGTGCTCAACATATTCCGTATAACTACCAGCATATTGGGCATCCGGTGGCAATCCACCAAATTGTTCCATAACTTTTTTTACAACTTCTGGTGCATCCTTCTCAGAAGTCACATTCGGTCGAGGATCCCAATTATCGCCAAATCGTTTACTAAATTTGTCTCCCTCCCGGTAATGCTGTTGATAAATGGGTAAAGTTGAGGGGCTGGTGGGAACAGTTGTGTTGATTATGATCGATCCGATAAAAGAACGTTCATCCGATTGAACATTTCCTCCTGGAATTGTAAGGGGAGTTCCCTTATCGATCAGAGAAGAATTAACTTGTTCATTTTCGACGAATCGAAAATTTACACCAATGAGTAGTAGTACGGCACTTATTCCAATGAGCAAAATCAACAACAGAGCTTTTTTTACATTCGAATTCATAAACATCACTCCCCATTTTTCTTTACACAATCCCAAGATTTTACGACAATATCGTCTGGATTCACATCCGGTTCGACAATTCCGTAACCAGGCAAGTGATCATTATTATACTGAGATTCATTAGCGAAACGTACAGTTGCGGTTATAGGAATTCTGGTGACAGTAAAACTAGAACCATCAGGTGATATAATTACAGGACCTTGTACATCCTTCCCGTTATAAACATCAATGGTTGCATTTCTCCACGCTTTTGCTAGTGGAAGACGGTCTTCCATTGCATATTTGAAAAACTGGTAAGACAATGAAGGATCTGCAATAGAGTCGGTAGAGAAACCAAAAATACCGTGAGTAGTACCTAATGCGCCATTCCAACGATCATCTTGTAAAACCTGACACGAACTTAATACAACCCATTTATTGTTTTTATTCCACTTCCCTGCAATTTCCTGAGGTGTCAGAATATCGGTATAATCACTTATCGCACAGGTGGTTCGTTTGTATTCACAAATTGAATGTCCGTTAATTCCGATAGTGCAATCCTTTGATTGATTAACCTTGCATTCCTCAAGTTTGACGGTGTTAATTATCGCAAGTCCACTTTGATCAAGATGCTGCGGGTCGTAACCTCCATGACCAGTATGCCAGTGTAACGTAGCATTATTCAGACCAGCGCCAAGTGTTCCAAAATCTTCGCTGTTTACATCGGTATCATTTTTTGAAAAAATGAGTTTCCATCTTGCATCCTTGCTAATCCACAAGGATACATTTTGCATCTCAGCGTCGCTACGGATGAAATGAGGTGGTTGATCATATTTCGAGATAGTATTCGTCATCGAATACGTGAACCGCTCCGGTTGCACACCCGGCAGCTTGAAAACCTGGACCCGGTCGTTATCATCGCCGACATATACATAGCCCCGGGTATCGACAGCAATAGCATAGGGAAAATTAAACTCCCCGATACCATTGCCGTACGTTCCCCACTGGGTCACATAGGTACCGTCGGATTTGAACTTCTGGACCCGTGAATTCCAAGTATCCACGACATATACATTTCCTGATGTATCCGTTGCGATACCGTAGGGACGGTTGAACTGGCCGTTACCTGTACCTCTCGTCCCCCATTGGGCGATATATTTACCGTCAGAGGAAAACTTCTGGACACGGTGGTTCGATGAGTCCGCGACATAAACATTACCAGAGGTATCTGTTGCAACGCCATGCAGATAGTTAAACTGTCCATTGCCTGTACCCTCCGTTCCCCATTGGGATATGTACGAACCACCGGAACTGAATTTCTGGACTCGTTCATTCGCAGAAGATTCCGTTACGTAAACATTACCTGGCGTATCTGTTGCGATGCTCCGGGGGAAGTAAAACTGCCCGTTTCCGGCACCTTGCGTTCCCCAATGGGTGAGGAATGTACCATTGGGACCGAACTTCTGGACACGGGAGTTTCCCATATCCACGGCATAAATATTGCCCGATGGATCTACAGCAATGCCACTGATCATATAAAATTGTCCGGTGCCTGAACCGTTCGTCCCCCATTGGGCGAGGTATGTGCCATCGGACCTGAGCTTCTGGATACGGGAGTTTTTCCCATCCGCGACATATACATTGCCCGATCCATCCTCCGCCATCCCTTCGATATTATTAAACTGCCCGGTACTCGTGCCGGATGTTCCCCACTGCATTGCATAGACATAGGATTCAGGGTCAGGACTTCCCGATGCGCTGACGCCGGCCTTCATGAGGCTGTTACCTGGATGAATGTCACTGGCAGGTTCATCCGTTCTGGCAGGGGGATAACCGGCTCTCAGTGCAAGCCGCTGTGCCATCAGCGAACGATTTTCTGGACCGCCAGAGGTTATGATTGTCGGGGCCGTCGCATTATTCTCCTGCGGGGATGTTTGCACTGCCACAGAACTATCGCCAGCATTGCCGGAGGTAATATTGAGAAACCCGGTCTCATTGCTGTCGTGAGCAGCATCCGGTAAAATGCTGACAGTCTGGTTCACATGCCCTGTTTCTATTACTGCAATATCCGATTCGTTTCCTGCACTTGCTGTCGGCAAGCCGATGATTATCACGCACACCAGGCACAGGCAGATCCGGTTCCCGATTATGGCTTCTTCCACTTTGGAATCCTCCAGCAGATTTTCTTGTGACGGAGAACTGACTGCAAGATATTTGCAGCACCGGGTCGAACCAATGCTGGCCTCCGGGCAGGATCCGGTTCTTCACGTTGCTAATCTCAAGTGAGCCGGATCTTTTCGCCAGTTTTATAAATACATTTTATTCTGCTGCCTTGAGGATTCTTGATTTATATCATTAAAAATATTCCTTATCTATAGAAATCCTAATCTAAAACGGATTGTATCGACGATTAAAAGATCTAGGTACAGTGTCTCCTTGCTTTGATGTATCGTCACATAGTAAGGAGATGATTAAGAAATCAGCGAGCCGGAATATCGGCCCATGAGCCCATCAGTGAATGACCCCTGTTTTTCCCCAGCCACATTCGCCTTGACCGCTATCCTTAATCCCCTTCATGGCAAATGATCAGCCGATGCGGATAGCGCTCATCAACTCCCGGCAGGACAAGGCCGGGCTGAATATCCGGCACCACATCGAACGCATACTTGATGGAAATGAGAAAGCAGCAGTGGAGAACGGCCACGTATACGATTTTTACGACGTGGAAGAGCGCCTGATCCATACCTCGGCAGTCGATGCACGGATCGATTGTGATCTGGTGATCTTCCTCTCCCGGCACTCCAGCGTGAACCCGGTCCCGGTCCTGACCGTGCATGTGACCGGGAACTACCGGGATGCAGAACTGGGAGGCAGCCCGCGGACGCTTGCCCCGGCAGCGCCTGCCATGATGCAGGCAACCCTCCGGGCACTTGCCCGGCACTGCCCGGAAGGCTACCGGGTCTCGTACGAAGTGACCCACCACGGGCCGACGGACCTTGTCCACCCTTCGTTCTTTGTCGAGATCGGGAGCACGGAGAAGGAATGGACCGACCCGGAGGCGGGACGGGCGGTGGCAGAGAGCGTGCTCTCCGCCGTGCCGCAGGACCCGGTGCCTCTGGTAGGGTTTGGCGGGACCCACTATGCCGCCCGCCAGACAGAGATCGCCCTGACCTCGCGGGGTGCGTTCGGTCACATCGCCCACACCCGCGAGATTGCCACGCTGGACGAGGCGATGGTAAGGTCCATGATGGACAAGAGCGGGGCTGTTGCCGCCTATATCGACCGGAAAGCACTCGACAAGGCGGATCTCAACCGGGTATCCGGGATGCTTGACGCACTCTCTGTCCTGCGGCTCTCCGAGAGCGAGATCACTTCACTCGGGCACCTCTCCTGGGACACATACTGTACCATCCGGAAGATGGCCGGGGCTGTCTCGCCCGGTGCCCGTTGCTTCATCCATGCCCTCAGCGGGTCCGGTACACCGGTCCTCGTACGGGCAAATCCGGTTTTGCTGGCCGAAACCGCCAAAACAAACGAGCCGGACCTGTTAAAAAATCTTGACGATCTGCCCGTGGTTCACCTATCCACGCACGATAACCGCCTGCTTCCCGAATTCATCACCGTTGCGGAGAATTCCTCGGAAATCATACATGCTTTAAATACATTGTGCGTAAAAATCATACGTAGAGAAGAGATCACTGCAACGGAGAACGATTGCCTGATCATCACGAAGGTCCGGTTCGACCCCCAAAAGGCGCGCAAACTGGGAGTCCTGCCCGGGCCTTCCTACAAAGAGCTGGCAGGGGGCCGGCCGGTAGTTGCTGATGGGAGGACAATCACACCGGACATGGTGTCCACCCGCAGTGAGATCCGAGTCCACATCCCGGGGTTGGAGAAGATTTCATGAGGTCCATTGTTGAAGAGGCACTCACCAAGGCAAGGGACGAGACAGTGTCCCCTATGCAGAATAACGAAGACCTTGACCAGATTCTTGCGGAGCTCAAGACCGAGATTGCGGTGATCGGCTGCGGAGGCGGCGGATCGAACACGATCTCCCGCATGACGGAGGAGGGGATCCATGGCGCCAAGCTCATCGCCATCAACACGGATGCCCAGCACCTGATCCGCACCCGTGCCGACCAGCGTATCCTTGTCGGCCGGCAACGGACCCGCGGCCTTGGCGCCGGTTCCATCCCGCAGATCGGCGAGGAGGCGGCCCTTGAGAACGAGCAGGAGATCCGTACCCTCGTCTCCGGCTGCGACATGGTCTTCATCACGGTCGGGCTTGGCGGCGGCACCGGCACCGGCGTTGCGCCGGTTGTTGCCAAGGCTGCCCGGGAGGAAGGGGCCTTAACCATCGTGATCGTCACCCTGCCGTTCGCCGCAGAGGGCTCGATCCGGATGGAGAACGCAGAAGCCGGCCTCGAACGCCTTCGGGACGTTGCCGACACCGTTATTGTCGTGCCCAATGACAAGCTGCTCGAAGTGGTCCCGAAACTCCCCCTGTATGCCGCGTTCAAGGTTGCCGACGAAGTCCTGATGCGTGCGGTCAAGGGCATCACGGAACTCATTACGATGCCGGGTCTTGTCAACCTTGACTTTGCCGATGTCCGTACAGTCATGGAACGTGGCGGTGTTGCCATGATCGGTATGGGCGAGAGCGACTCCGAGGACAAGGCGGCAGACTCGGTCAAGAAGGCGATCCGTTCCCCGCTCCTCGACGTGGACATCAGTGGCGCAACCGCTGCGCTCGTCAACGTGGTTGGCGGCCCGGACATGACCATGGAAGAGGCCGAAGGCGTTGTCCAGGAAGTCTACAACCGCGTTGACCCGAACGCCCGGATCATCTGGGGTGCGCAGATCGACCCGGCCATGGAGGACAAGATGCGGACCCTCCTGGTCGTGACTGGCGTACGGTCGCCACAAATATATGGTCGTAGTGAGAAGCTTACCCCCAAAGTACAGAAACAGTTTGAGATCGATTTTCTCAAGTGATTAAATATGGAAATTTCCAAGCCAGAAATCAAAACGGACGTCATCCATGAGGAATTGTTCCGCAAGTACCTCAGGGTCCTCAAACTCGCGCGCACTCCCACCCGGGAAGAGTTCACGAAGATCGCCACCGTTGCGGCAGCCGGCATCCTCTTGATCGGTATGATCGGGTTCCTCATCTTCATCGTGTTCGAACACAAGCTGATGCTGGGATTCTGATCCCCGATGTCTATGACCCAGCCCCAGACCCCCACCGCAACCGATGCTCCGGTTACCCCGGCCGCCCCCGAGGTCTTCGTTAACCGGATCTTTGCGATCAAGACCACCTCCAAGCAGGAACGGACGGTTGCGGACAATATCTTAAAGGCCATCGATACGAAGGCGACCGACATCAAGGTGACTTCGATCATCGTCCCGAACGAACTGCAGGGCTATGTCCTCGTGGAGACGCCCGAGCAGCGGAACCGGATCGAGCAGCTCGTCGAGATGATCGCCCACGCCCGTGTTGTCACCAAGGGCGAGACCAACCTTGCCGAGGTAGGCCATTTCCTGATCCCGAAGCCGGTTGTATCGGGTATCGAAGAAGGCACCATCGTTGAACTGATCGCCGGGCCCTTCAAGGGAGAGAAAGCCGTGGTCAAGCGCGTCGACTCCGGCAAGGAAGAGATCACGGTCGAGCTCTACGAGAGCGTTGTCCCGATCCCGATCACGGTCCGCGGCGACAATGTCCGCGTGGTCGAGAAGTTCTCCGACCAGCATTAACCCGCCCTTTTTTTTCAAGCGGGATTCCGCTGCCCCTTCCCCCGGGTGCAGTCATCCTCCTGCGGTGTGTCTTCCCTTACCGTACCCGCCGTCTCCCCGGTACCCTTCCTGAAATTCTGCGGGAGCGGGACGGACCCGATCCCGGCAGCAGCCTTGACAGCGATAATGTCAATGATCTGGCGGGCGGAAGGGGGAAGGTCGAGGGGCTTCCGCGTCATGATGCAGATGATGCCGACAACCTCCCCGTCGGAATTCCGGAGCGGTGTCCCGGCATACCCCCGGATCCCGAATTCCTGCAAGTCCCTGCTTTGCGGGAAGGCCTGTGCCACATTGTCAGTGTAGAGACAGAATCCTTTCTCACCTGCATCCTCGCACGGTGTCCCTTCCAGGGCATAGCTGAACCCCGCGATCCGTTTCCCATCACGGATCATGGAGACAACCTCGACGTGTTCCCGGTCCGGCAGAATCCTGCCAATCATGACGCAGTCTGCCCGGAGCCAGGTGGCAAGGTTTTCGGTGATCCGGTCCAGCGCTTCTAAGCCGGATGTGCCGAGCATGCTCGAGACCATGGTCTGGAACGCGATATCGGCAGCCCTGCGTTCTGAGATGTTCTCAATGGTCGAGATGATATGGGGTCGACCGGCCGTCAGGATGATCCGCGATGAGAAGCGACAGGTCGCAAGATCGCCGTTCTTCTTCCGGCACTGCATCTCCAGTCCCTGGACCTGCTTCTGCTCTCCTAGCCGGGCTACCATGCCGGCATAGGCATCAGGATCGGAAAACAGGTTAAGTTCCGTCGCAGTCCTGCCGATCACCTCCTGCCTGGAGAAGCCGGTACCGTTCAGGAAGGCTTCATTGACGTCCACAAACCGGCCTTCTTCCGCAGAGACGAGCGTGAGCGGGACGGGATTGTTCTCGAACAGGGTGGAGAACTTCTGCTCCGATTCCCGCAATTCCTCTTCTGCCTGTTTCCGCCCCGTGACATCCCGGAACGAGATCAGGACAGCCGGAGTGCCCCGGAACGTGATCTTCTTCCCGATGCAGGCAGCCCATTTCTCGTTCTGTTCCACGGTGAGAAACTTGTAGTAGACTTCGTAGCTTTCGATCCCGCGGGAGATCTGCTGGAAGTCGCGTACCGCATTCTCCTGGAAGTCCCTGCTTACAAGATCGAAGACGTTGAAGCTCCTGGTCATGCGGAGATCCGGCGGGCATTCTGCAATGTCAAGTGCCCGGCGGTTGGCAAACAGGACATTGCCGGAGAAGTCCACAATGATGATCCCCTCCATGGACTGTTCGACCAGGGCCCGGAAGGTCTCCGCGTTCTCGCGCAGCACCTGCTCGTTCCTGCGCAGCAGGTCATTGTTGCGCCGGAGTTCCCGGTCTATTGCCATCAGTTCCCGGTATGCGGTGTCTAAGTCCTCCGTCTTTTTGAGTAGTTCTTCCTCGACCCACTTTAACCGGGTCACCTCCACGGAAACGGTCAGATGGGCGGACCGGCCGGCAATAGTGACCGGGATGGAAGAGAAGATGACATGGATCATTCTCCCCTCCTTTGCCCTCAGGGCAAGGGGCACATTTTCCAGCCTGCCCAAAAGCAGGGAACGCGCTGCCAGCTTTGTGGCATCCGCAAGGGAGAGGAACCCCGCCTCGGTCGGGTTTTTCCCCAGCAGCTCTTCTTCCGTGTACCCGCTGGCCTTCAGGAAAGCAGGGTTGACTGCCAGGAATTTCTGTTCCGGTGCGCTGTTGATCGCAATAGGATACGGGCTGTGCTCGAAGATTGTCCGGAACTTATCCTCGCTCTCCCTGATTTCGGTCTCAGCCCGTTTCCGTTCAGTAATATCCGTTGCGATGCTGACAATAACATCCCGGTCACCCCATTTCACCACCTTTGCGTGGACTTCCAGCGGTATCAGGTGACCATCCTTGTGGACGTGCTCCACTTCGAATGAGAGTTTTCCCCTTTCCATGAGGGATTTCATACGCATGGCAATACCCTCCCGGGAATCCGGTGTGTCAAGATCCATGAGGGTCTTTTTGAGGAATTCCGCGGACGAATAGCCGTGGAGTTCGAGGGTCATCTTGTTCGTGTAAAGGAGGTTGCCAGAAAAGTCCGCAACGGTGATTGCCACCGGGGAATCGTTGAGCATATCGGCAAGGAAGGAATTTTCCTCGCGTGCCATGAGCTCCCCGGTCTGGTCTTCCAGCCGCACGGCAACGCCTTTTGCCCCCCAGCCAAAGACAAGGGGGACGATCCGAATGCGGAAGGCCCGCCACTCCTTCCCGATAGGGATCCACGCATCCACCACCGACTCGCTTCCTGCCAGCGCCTGTTTTACAGAATCGCGGATCCGTCCGATGAAACCGGGGCCGATGGCGGTTCCGGCAACATCCCGTCCTGTCAGGTCCTCCCTCCTGATCCCGAAGGTATGGAGGAACGATTCGCTTGCCTCCCGGACCGTATACGCGTCATCGAGGATCAGGACCGGACCGGAAGACTTGCTCAAGACCTGGTCGGCCGGCAGTCGTGCGGAGAGGGAGTACACTTTGGCAGGGCCGGACTTCCGCATATTGATCTGGCCCGAGACAAAGAGGGAATTAAGGTACTTTGTTGCGGTAGTCCGGCTCAGGTGTGCGGCCCGGGCGATCTCCTCGATGGTAAGCCCATTAGGGGTATCGCGCAACAGGCCGATGATCCTCCGGTAGTAGTCTTCGTCCAGTTCTCTCCCCCCGCATCACCCGTCAAGGACCTGCAAAAGGAAGTGTGCAGGATATACATGTGGCAGTTTTTCTTTGAAATACCTACGGATTGCCTATGGCATACTCCTATTATGGTAATCAAATCTCATAAAGTTTAAATACCTTTTCGACAATTTTTCATAAACAAGAGACCGCTACAGCTTTACCGCTCGCAATTCAGTACCCTGCAGAACGATGACGAAACAAGAATCCATGTCGTCATGGCACCATGACAGGCACCCGATGAACTGAAGGTTTTTCTCATACTCAGGTGTAACCGTGCCGTTACGACGTAATACCATCTCCGTTCTGTACATCGACGACGATCCTTCCCTGCTCGAGATTGGCAAGGCTTTCCTTGAGCTGAGCGGCCAGTTCTCCGTTGCGACAACGGAGTATCCCCTCTCCGTCATGGACCTGCTGGAAAACCAGGAATATGACTGTATCATCTCCGATTACCAGATGCCCGTGCTTGACGGGATCGGGCTCCTGCAGCAGATCCGCAGGCAGTACGCCGAATTGCCGTTCATTCTTTTTACCGGGAAAGGCCGGGAGGAGGTTGTCATCCAGGCGTTCGATGCCGGGGCCGACTATTATGTCCAGAAAGGGCGGGATGTCCAGTCCCAGTTTCGCGAGCTGAGCCACAAGATCCGTCTTGCAGTCGAGAAACGCTATGCCGACCGGGCACTCCGCGAGAGCGAGGAGCGGTACCGGAATGTTGTGCAGGACCAGAATGAGTTCATCTGCCGGTTCCGCCCGGATGGGACATACATCTTTGCGAACAACGCCTTCTGCCGGACCTTCGGGGTGGATGAGGATGCTGTCATCAACCGGCGGTTCACGCCCCTGATGCCCGCGGAGGACGCCCGGGCTATCCGAAAGCACCTTGCCTCGCTGATGCGGGATTACCCCCAAGGGACGATCGAGCACCGCATCTTGTTCCCGGACGGGTCCGTGCGGTGGCACCAGTGGATCGACCGGGCCATCTTCTCGGAGACTGGGGCCCTCGTGGAGTACCAGTCAGTGGGCAGGGACATCACCGAGCAGAAGATCGCCGAGATGAACCTGATAAAGACAAACGATGAACTCCGGAGCGCGTTTGAACAGCTGACAGCAACGGAAGAGGAGCTCCGCACCAGCTACCTGGACCTTGCACAAAGCCAGCACCAGCTTGAGGAGCGTGAGATCATCCTCAACGCCATCATCCAGGCATCCCCGATCCCGCAGTTCGTGATCGACAAAAACCACCGCGTCCTGTACTGGAACCAGGCGCTCGCCGCGTACAGCGGGATAGCGGCGCACGAGATTGTCGGGACAGACCAGCACTGGCGGGCGTTCTATAAGGAAAAGCGCCCGTGCATTGCCGACCTTCTTGTGGACAAGGCAGAGGACCAGATGCCGGAGTGGTATCTCGACCGGCTGGAAAAGTCCCGCCTGATCGACGGTGCCTATTCCGCCACGGATTTCTTCTCCCACATGGGCTTTGAGGGGAAGTGGCTCCATTTCACGGCCGGGCTTATACGCGACAGGAACGGCGCGATCATCGGCGCGGTCGAGACCCTCGAGGATGTGACGGACCAGAAGCTGAAGGAGGCGGAACTGGCCCGCGAGCACCAGGAGCTTGCCGCCTCCTTTGAACAGCTTGCGGCAACAGAGGAGGAGCTGCGGAACAACTACGAGCAGCTCAGGCTCCTTGAGGGGGACCTGCGGAGGAGCCATGAGCTGTACCGCGGGGTTGTCGAGGACCAGACCGAGCTCATCTGCCGGTTCCGCCCCGACGGGACGATCGTCTTTGCCAACAACGCGTACTGCCGGTACTTCCACACATCGCAAAAGGAGATCACCGGCCGGATCTTCCGGCCGGAGGTCTTTGTCGATGAGCGCGATAAGGTACGGGAAACGTTCCGGGCTCTCATGCCGGATAATCCCGTTGCCTCCGTAGACCAGCGGACCGTACTTCCCGACGGCACCATCCGCTGGCAGCACTGGGTGGACCGGGCGATTTTTGACGCGAGGGGGATGCTCGTGGAGTACCAGTCGGTGGGCCGGGACATTACCGATGTCAAGATGGCGGAGCTCAAGCTCCAGAGAAAGAACGAGATGCTGCATGCCGCGTACGAGCAGCTCGCTGCAGCCGAAGAGGAGCTCCGGGCAAGTTTTACGGAACTGGATGAGAGCCGGCAGCGGATCCGGGAGAGCGAGGAGCGGTACCGGGCGGTTGTGGAGGGCCAGACCGAGCTCATCTGCCGGTTCCGCCCGGACGGGACATTTGTCTTTGTCAACGAAGCCTATTGCCGGTACCTGAAGATGTCAAGGGAGGAGATTATCGGCCGCGCGATCCTGCCGGAGATCCCCGCGGAGGAACGCGAACGCCTGGCACGCCATTTCAAGGGGCTGACACCGGAGCATCCGGTCGGGCGGATCGATCACCAGACCATCCTGCCGGGCGGAGCGGTCACCTGGCAGAGCTGGGTTGACCAAGCGATCTATGACGAGAATGGCAGGCTGGTGGAATACCAGTCGGTAGGCCGGGACATCAGCGATTACAAAAAGGCGGTCCGGGAACTCCGCGAGAGCGAGAAAAAATACCGGGAGAAGATCGCGGAACCAACAACAACCAGCGGGAACGGGCACCCGGCGGATCAGCGGCCGGGGGCATGACTGCGGGCCTGTTCACCACTCGCATACCCTGGGCCTGTGTCTGCGGGTATTACCGCGCCTGCTTCCGTGCTGCGTTTGCCGCGTCCCGCTTCTTTGCTGCTGCGGTATAAATCGTGGCCAGCGTCCGGATATCTTCTGCAACCTCAGCCATATCGGTCTTTCTGCCATCGATGCTGGCAGGGGAGTACGGGATGTCCCCGGCCGCGGAAAAATCGTCTTCTGCCACCCGGAGGGTAAATGACCTGCCGATTGCCGGCTCGATCACCTCGTCCAGCGGATTCTCACCCCGGACGTTCACGTCAATGTCCAGTGCATCCTTCAGCTGTTCCAGCGTTGTCGTGGCAAAACCCGGCACGATGATCTCCCGCGGGTCGAATAGGTTGATAAATGTCAGCAGCTGTGCCCTCCCGCTGCCCGCATCCTTTCCTTTCACCGCGAAACCCGTGGTATGGAACCAGGCCCTGCGGAAATCTTCGTAGGTCTTTCCCGCTCGTAACCGTCTTGTCAGGATGGAGACGGTCCTCACGATTTTTTGTTGTTCTTCCGGCACCGGTATCCCTATGGCAATAATAGCAACGGGAATACTAAAGGATTGGCAGAATTGTGTAGTCCGCCTCTTACGGGGAAGAGAAGCGGTACGCGCCTTTCGGTACGTGGATCTCGAACCGGACACCGGAACCCTGCGTCCCGGTCTCGCTGATAGTGATCCCGGTGATCGAGAGGATCTCGCGGGAGAGGAAGAGGCCAAGGCCGGTATGTTTTCCAAATCCCTTCTGGAAGAGGTTCTTTTTGTCGGCATCGGAAATGCCGACGCCATTATCGCGGTAGGTGATGGTCAGGCCGGAAGGCCCCTCGCATGCCGAGAGCCCTATTGCCGTCACCTGTCCCCCATGGCGCAGCGAGTTCTCCGCAAGGGTATAGAAGACCTTGATGATGAGGGGATCGGCATAGACAGAGATCCCGCGGACCTGGACATCAACCGCTATCCCTGACAACGGCAGATTGGCAACGGCCGACCGGAACACCTCCCCCACATCCTGCCACGTTGGCTCTTTTACCCCGAGGTTCTCGTAATTACGGGTGAACTCGATCTGCCTCTGGATCGCTTCGGCCGCATCGTCTGCTTTTTTCAGGAATTCGGCCTTCTCCGGGTCCGTTACCTGCCCTTTTGTCAGCTCGATGAACGCCCGCAGGCCCATGAGCTGGTTGAGGATGTCGTGGCGGGTGATGGACGAGAGGGTGTTGAGCTTTTTTAAGGTCAGCTGGAGGGCCTGCTCGGTCTTTTTCCTCTGCGTGATATCCCGGATAACCCCGACAATAAACTCTTCCTGGGAGGCATTGACGTACAGGGCTTTCTTGGTCACGATCGTATGGGACTTACCCTGCGAATCGGTGAGGAGCTCCTCGTTCTCGTCCTCCTGCCGGGTCCGGAACACGCCACGGTCTTTCTCCACGAAGACCGCAGCCTCCGCCTCAGGGAAAACATCATGGTCGGTCTTCCCCACCAGATTCTCCCGGGAATGGCCGGTGAACTCGCAGAAACTGTCATTGACCGTGACAAAGCGGTGATCGTGGTCCTTGATGAAGAGGGGGTCGGGCATGGTGTTGATGATTGCATCAAGGTACCGGCGCGACTCCTTGAGGGCCCGCGCAATCTTCTTCTGGTGGGTGACATCCCGCACCGACTCGATTACCCCGGTCACTTCCCCCTCCTCACCGAAGATCGGTGTCGCGCTTACCCAGAGTGAGAATGACTTGCCGTCAGTGCGGGTGATTTCGGTCTCGGTCCGGACCGTGTTGCCCTCGAAATAGGCATGCGGGTACGTTCTTGTTATCGCGTCTTTATCCTGGTGGAGGACGAACAGGATCAGGCCGAAACCGGAGGTCCCCCGGACCCAGCTGGTGTAGACATCCCCTCCCTTTCCCATAACCGCAGATGCCGGAAGACCGCTCAGCACCTCCATGGCCCGGTTCCAGGCAACAACCGATCCCGTCTTATCGATTGCCATTGTCGGATCCGGAAGGAGGTCGATGATCGTTGCCAGGCGAAGGTTTGCCTGGCGGTACGTGTCGGCCACAATGAGGTGTTCTGTGATGTCCCTGCCCGTGATCTGCATGCCGGCAAATTCGCCATTCTCAAAGAACCGTGTCCCATGGAAATTGATGAAGATGTACTCCCCGTCCTTTTTCCGGATCCGGACGGTGAAATCCATGAACGGTGCTCCTTTTTTGAGGGTCTCAATCTTCTGCCATACCACATCCATATCATCGGGATGGACATAGTCCGCAGGTCCCTTTCCCACGACATCGGCCGCCCCGATCCCGAGGGACCGGCTCACGGATGGGGAGACGTAGGTGGCCTTCCCGGTTGTATCCGTCAGCAGGATGATATCGGAGCTGCGCTCGATAACGCCGCGGTACTTCTCCTCGCTCTCGTTGAGCCGCAGGGTGAGCAGGGAGACGACAGCTGCGACAAGGACGAAGAGGATGACCTGCCCGACCGCAAGAAGGATCGCGTAGTGTGCGCCCGGCTCGAACCAGAGGACCAGGGAGAAATAGGTGAGCGAGAGGGTACAGGAGAAGAGGATGCCGCGGCGGGGGAAGAAGTACGCCATGAGGATGATGGGGATGTACAGGAGATGCGGGAGGATCCCGGGTTTCCCGACAGAGAATCCGAGGCCATTCAGGATAAGGACGGCCAGTGCCAGAAGAAGGATGCCGAGTGCCAGGAGCCGCGGCCTCATTTTTATCCTTGTGATAAGGGAACGGTCCATAGGTGGATCAGCAACGGAGTGCTGAGAGTTCTGCCTGGTTTCTGGTCACGGTGATCACAAAAAGCTGGTGATTGAATGGCAACAGTTCGCCGGAATTATAGACTTCCTGCAAGCGGTCTCCCTGCGGGCAGCGGGAGTATAGGGGACGGCCGCTCGCCAGCCCGGTCATGACTGGCCGCCCTTCCGGTACCGGCTCTCCGGAACAACAATCTCGAATCGGGTCCCATTGCCCGGCACACCGGTCTCCCGGATGGAGATCCCTGTAATCGAGAGGATCTCGCGGGCAAGGAAGAGGCCGCTGCCGCCTTTCATCGCCTTGTAGTCCCGGCCGAAAATCTTCTCCTTGCCTGCCTCCGGGATGCCGGGACCGTTGTCCTCGATGGTGATGGTGAGTTTTGCGGCCTCCTCGCGGTACCCGATCCGGACCTCCGTTGCCCCTTTTCCATGGTGGAGGACGTTCTCCATCAGGATGAAGAAGACATCCTCGAGGAGCGGATCGGCAAAGATCTCCAGTTCGTCAAGCTCCGTGACCCGGGAGATTTCGGAAAAGTCCAGATGGGAGAGGGCATTGAGCAAGACGATCTTCACGTTCTGCCACCGGGGCGGGTTGATTCCCAGTTCCTGGTATTTCTTTGCAGCTTCCATGGCATGCCGGACCGCGTGGAGGATCCCCTCGCTCCTGCCAAGGTAGGTTCCCACCTTCTCCCCCGCGGGATCCTGCCGGGCAAGCGAGAGATATCCCTCCAGGGAGAATACTGCGTTCCGGAGATCCTCGAAGGTGAGGGCGTTTAAGGAAGTCAGTTTCCGGCGTGCCTGCATCAGTGCCTGCTCGCTCCTGTTCAGTTCCTCGTATTTCTCCCTGAGCTCCTCTTCGGCAGCGGTAAGCTGGGCGTATGCGGCATTGATCTCCTGGTAGTTCTCCTGAAGCTCTTCCTCGGTTGCCGTCAGCTGCTCGTAGGCAGCACTGAGTTCCTGGTTATTAGCCACCAGCGCCTCCTCCGCCCGCGTGCGGTTTTTCACCTCGGCCTGCAGGCTCTCGTTCTGCTGCGAGAGTTCGGCAGTCTTTTTGCGGATCTCCCTCCTGAGGATAACGCTCATGATCACAAAGAGACCGGCAAGGACGGCGACTGCTGCGAGGCCCCACAAGACCCGGGCCGGGATAACCTCGCCGGTCCCTTTCGTGCCAAACCACTTCTGCATCGCATTGTTGTACGTGGAAGCGGGATCGGCTTTTCCTTTGGCAAGGTAGCGGTCGATGACGGGAAGGAGATCCTGGTTTTTTCCTTTTTGAACGGCAAAACCGAACTGGGTGGGATTGAACATCACGGGAGTTGCGACAAGGCCGTATGTTTTTGCATCTTCGTGAGCTCCCGTGTTGTAGACAACGAGGGCATCCACCTCTCCTTTTACTGTTGCAGAAAATATCTCAGCCGGTGTATCTTTTTCCAGCAGGGTCACATTCACATTGAACTTTCCTGCATAATCCCGGAAGCCGATCCCGCTTGCCGCTCCCCTGACCGAAGTGATTTGTTTGCCGTCAAGGTCAAGGATCGTATTGATTCCGGACCCGGGACGGGCATATACCTGCGACCATATGGAAAGTGCTGATTCATTGTTGAAATCATACGTTTTCAGGCGCTCCGGCGTGCTGGTCACTCCCGGCAGAAGATCAATCTCGCCCGAAGACAGGCGCCCCCAGCTCTCTGAGAGCGTTCCGGGAACCCAGATGACATTCCAGCCTTCCTGTGTGGCAATGTCCTCGATGATATCAACGAAAAAACCCGATGGCTTTCCCTGCTCATCGGTAAACAGGGTGGGCCTGAGATCTGTATTGGCTATCCTGACGTCGCGTGCAGAGGCTGACGGTATGATAAGCTGGCTGAAAAGCAGGATCACTGCCGATAGGATAAGCGCCTGTTTCAGCACGCGGGCCGTCCTGGAATAGGGCAGGGGCCGTATTGTTGCACGGGGGCCGGTCAGCACACGTTTACCCTCGGGAGTGCCTTGTTGCACACACCATGAATGCTGTGAGGTAGCCTGCAATCTTTAAAACTCTTTTGGGAAGCCTTGCCTTTATCCGTCCCCCTGAACGAACAGGGTTCCGGGTGTTCCGGGGTACCCTGTGCGCTCAGCTTTTTTAGGAGATGCATGGCAGAAAGTGCCCGGGCTGCACCCTAGGATACAAAAAATTATTTTCGTTTTGCGAGCAGGCAGATCATGCTGTGCGGGCCGTATTTTCCGGTAACTTCGCGGGTCGCCAGTTCGCGGATGGTAAAATACGGTGCAACGAGATCGCGGATCTCGTCCTCGGACGAGAAGTAGAGTGTTGTCCCGATCCCCGTTTCGCGGTATTTCCCGGTACCGCCAAACTGTGGATCACTTTCAGCAAAACAGGCCGAGAAATATGTCGCATCTGGCCTCAGCAACCGGTGGACATTCTTGATGTAGGTCTCGCGGTCTTCAGGGTAAATATGGTGCAGGAGTTCCCAGTCAAAGGCGAACTCAAAGGTTCCTTTCACTTCGTGGACATCCCCGAGGAGATCGGCAACGATGAACCGGCACATGGCACCCCGCTGCATGGCCTGGTTCCGGGCAAGGGCGATTGCCGTTTTCGAACTGTCAACCCCGATGATATCGAAGCCCATCGCTGAAAGGCAGATCGTGTAGTTACCCGCTCCGCACCCGAGATCAATGGTCCTGCAGGGGGCAACCGTATCCTCTTCGAGAAGGCGCGTGATCGGCCCGGGCAGCGCCTCGAGGTTCCACGGGATCTTCTCCAGCGGCATGGTACGGTAGATTTTGTCGATGTCGGGATACTTCATGCAGAAAACTCCAAAAAAGAATGGTTACGGATTATTTCCCCAGCCAGCCGAAGATCCCCCGGCTCTGCTGCTCAGCAGATGAGACCTGGCCAAGACGGGTGTTCTCCAGCTCCATGATGGCAAGCTGCTCCTGCAGCATGGCCCGGGTCTCTTCATCGAGCGACTCGTTTGCCATGAGCTGCTCGATCTGGCGGATGCGGTTCTGGTTCTGAACACTCAGGTTGGCAAGTTCTGCTGCAGAAGTCTGGTCGCCGCCAAAGAAGAACCGGCTCACTGCGTCCCGGTTCCGGATCCGCTCCTCGAGCTGCCATGACTGCGAGGCGGAGTTGTTGAACTCGCGGGCAACAGCGGATACCTGCGACCCGATCCCTCCCGTGATGTTCTCCATGGCAAGGAGCGTGTGGACCGCAAGCCGGACCTCGTTGGTTGTCGTGGACCACCCGGCACGGACCGGGGTTGCGTTGCGGAGCGTTGCATTCAGGGCGTTCCGGTCACTCCGGATCTTCTCCCGCACCTGTGCGGTATTCCGGCCGGGTGTTCCATTGGTTATTACCATGACGTGAATCTGCTCCCGGTCCTGGGTCCGGTTGAGCACGGGCACACCGGACTGGTTGCCGGTCTGGTCCCGGAGCCGGATCTGCTCCTGCAGGGTCTCGCGCACCTGCATGACCGTATCGTTGATCTCACCGGCAATTCTTCCGATGGCTGCACCCTGGCCCGGCCCGGCATCTCCGGCATTTTTTCCGGCGCCCTCATTTGCTGCGCCCGCAGGCAGCGCCATGGCAGACAGGCACAGGCAGATGATGAGGAAAAGGGTAATGCGTTTCATGAACAATCCCTCCTTTTTTAGTAATAGCACCATTATGCATCCGGATTATTAATGTTCTTCCGGAAATCCCGGGGGGGAAACCAAAACGGGAAAATCCTTTCAAAAGATGTTTCAGCAGTTCCGGCAAACAGGATGGTATACATGACCGGCAGGGAAAAGCCATGAGATTCTGTCTTTCCACAACGCGGCTCATCCTTGACGATCTCACGGCTGCCGATCTCGCCAATATCCAGGCGATCGCCCGCGACCCGGATTTCCGGAAATATGTGCTCATCTGGCTTGACACGGACGAACAGATCGCAGCGTTCCTGCAGCACGCGATGGAAGGGGCGAAGAAAACGGAAGGCCGGCTCGACTACGTGCTCGCAGCACGGGACCGGACAACGCGGGAATTTGCCGGCCTCACGTTCATCGAGATCGATCCGGCACAGCGGAGCACTGCTGAGATCGGGATTGTCCTCCTCCCGGCGTTCTGCCGGAATGGGTACGGCTCGGAGATCCTCCGGGCGTTTCTCAAGTTTGGTTTTGAGACGCTCGGGATGCACCGCGTGTATGGGAAGTGCGACGAGCTGAACCGTGCCTCGGCCCGGCTTATGGAGAAGTGCGGCCTTGTGTACGAAGGCACCCTCCGCGAGCATGTCTGGCTCCGCGACCACTGGCGCTCGACCCGGTATTACGGGATGCTGGCGGGGGAGTACGCGGCCGGGAGAGCCTGATCCGGAAATTACCTACACTCTTTTGCCATAATGAGTGGACGGGGATTTCTTGTACTACTCTCCTGCCTGTGATATTACCCTGAGGGTAAACGGTGCATATTCGCTCCCCCCATGCGGTGTCTGTGTGACTGCGCTGAAACAGTAATCGCCGGGTTGTACGGTGGGATCAACCGTAAACGCCATGTCTGGCAGAAAACTGGCAAAGCTCCTGACCGTGAAGTTCGCCGGGGTGACGGTTGCGTGGATCCCTGCAGGCCATGGGGGGCCTTCATCCTGCCTGAGCGGGCGGTGGTCCGGGTGGCAGGGTGCCGGAATAAGGGAGAGCGTTGCCGTTCCGGTATCGAGCTCCCCCGTCCGGATGGCGAACGGGGCATGGCCGGACCCGCCCTGTGGGATCACGAGCACATCCTGGCAGTAGCCCCCCCCGGTCTGGTAGAAGTGCCACAGACCTGCGCCACTCATCGGGCTCCCGTCATCGAGGGCTAAGCGGACCCAGTCGTCTGTAATCGCATCCGGTGCCCCCTCAACATCGGCATGGATATGGATCCAGAAGTTCTCGTGAAGTTTTATGCCGGGCTTCACCCGTGCAGTTAGCTCCGCTTCGTATACACGATTCGGTTCTGCACTATACTCCCCGGGTTCGATACTGATGCTGACGTTTCCCCCTGTTGACAATGGTTCGGTACTGTATAGTCCGCTGACCCGGGAGATTGTATACCTGACCGTACCTTTGCTCATGTTCCGTGAATAGTATGTATAATTGATTGATTGCCAGGGGTCGGGATTGGGAACGCTCTTGGATCCCTGGTAATCGAGCATGCCCACCAGCAGGTAGTCCCCGCTGAATCCACCGACAGGTTCTGTCAGCAGGGCCTCTGTGCAATCAAGGCAGCCGGGCTTCAGTGCAGGTGAGAGCTTGCGGGGATCGTACTGGTCCGTGTTTGAGATGCCGGAGCCTGATCCGCACTGGACTTCGGTCTCCTGCGGGACGCTGAAGACAAAATGGCTGTCCGGAATTCCGGTATTTACTTCAATCGTATCATACCGGATAATCCGGCTCACCTTGTCTGAAGGGTAATACGTTGAGATGTTCCATGCAAGGCCGGTCCCGGGATCGACCCAGGCCTGTATCCTGGAGGTTACAACCCCTGAGTACTCTGCTGACCATGGTTCCGTCACGATCTCGATACCATAAAGCGTGCGGCCGTTCTCCGTCATAGTCCCGATAACAGAGTAATTCCCGGACTTTATCATCCGCTGCACCATGTCCTGGTAATCATATCCGTTGAGAAATTTCCGGTCAGGATGGATTTGGTACTTCTTCTCGACCGGGTTGTAATCGATGGCCATTGTCCGGTTAACGAAATACTGTGTTCCTGACGGGGGGCTCCCGGATTCGATGAACTCCATCCGTATGCTGCCGGGAGCTTTCCACTCATACCTGACTCTTCCGTCCGGTTTTATCATATGGTATTCCGAACGGTAATCCTGGATCTTCTCCGCATTCGTAAGAAAGGTTGTCTGGAGATCAACCGGTCTGGGGTTTGTTTCCGGGCCGGTCGTACAGCCCGGAATTGTTACGCAGATAACAATGAGGAAAAAAACGGTGAAAATGAAGGGCGGAAGATGCGAAACCATAAAGTATTTTTTAATTTATATTTAATATGGTTTGTGTTGCCGCTTTCCGGGCATCGTCCGGGCCGGGAAGGAGTATGATGATTACGGGAAGGTAATGGATTGGAAAGAAAACCTCACCGGACACCGGCCAGGAGATGGCTCTCCGCGATCCTCATCGGCATTGCGTGCGGGGTTGCGGCGTACCTGTTCATTGTCAATTTCACGACAGCATTCTCTACAGCGCAGTGCGGGCTCCCGCCCATGGATATCCAGGTCATGAAGCTTGGGCCGGATGGTACCGTGCAATGGAAGAGCCGGATCGACAGTGGCGAAGACGACCCGGCGTACGAGATTGTCCCTGTTTCCGATGGCGGGTATGTCCTTTCAGGACGAAACGATTTCCGGATCCACCTTCCGGCAGCCCGGCTCATCCGGCTCAACAGCAGCGGAGGTGTGGTATGGGACCGGTCCTACCCGGAGTACCAAGGGGCGTTCCACGGTCTCTTCCCGGGCCCGGCCGGAGGGGTTGTAACCGGGGCGATCTCTCCCGGGAAAATCCTTGTCCTGGATGCGGACGGGAATGTCAGCCGTGAAATACCCTTTGCAGGCTATGAGTACTCCTCGATCATTGCACCCGATACCGATGGCGGGTACTTTGTGCTGGCAGAGAATTTCAGCCGGAGAGACTCCTCGCTTAAGAGCCTTGGTCCCGATGGCCGGGAACGCTGGAGTCGCGATGCCCTCCCTCTTATCGCTCTTCACGAACGTTCGATCCTCCCGGTCTCCGATGGCGGCTGCCTTGTCGCGGGATACGCGGATGATGTGCAGGAACTCAATTACTTACGGTTCGATAGCAGCGGCAGGGTCGTGTGGAATGCAATGCTCGGGAAATCGTGGGACAACCGGCCAATCCTGATGGCCGAGATCCGGCCGGGAACGTCCGAGATCCTGTACGAATCGGCCCGGCAGTCTGGTCCGCCTCCAATAAATATCCTGGAGACATTTTCCGCAACGTTCGATGACAACGGTACGCTCGTGCAGCAGTGGATGCCAGACATTTCCCCGCCAATAACAAAGACTCCCGGGCAGGATTACCTTGCTGTCCGGTTCCGCGAGAAAGATGCCGGGTCGTCGTACGGCTACGGCACCCCGCACCTTATCGTGAGGATGAGGGAAGACGGGATGTTTGTGTGGCAGACACCGGTCCCTTCCGACTGGCGTGCGGTCATCCGGATCGTCCCGACCCGTGACGGGGGTTGCGTGGTCCTGGGATCCAGTATCCAGAAGTCGGGGGTATTCTCTTGCTCCGGGTGAGGGCGGAGGTCTGCGGGAAATGATCCGTGGGCGCCCATTCAACAACTGTTTCTTACGCACCGTTCTCTCATGTTAATCCGGGTCCTTTACGGCCCCGGATTAGCTTTTCGGAGGGTCGTTTTCCGGAATTATCTGCAAAAACGGGTGCACTTTTGCTCAGGATTTTCAGATTCCTGCGTATATTCGTTTTTACGCAAATCGGACGAAAATGCGGGCATAAAATCAAACGCTAATGTACGCTTTTGGATAGCGAAAGTCCAGCCGGATCGGGCTGTCCTGAAACCACGAAATTACCGGCCCGCCAAACGCATCTACGGGCGTCTTTTTGCAGGGTGACTTTTGGCAGTTTTCCGTACCTGCAGGGTTGGGTGGAGATGGGGGAGATCGTGCGCTGGAATGTTGCTAAATATGGTGGGTATTATTCCCGTCGGAGAACGGGGATTTATTCCCTGAATTAGTGCTGTTTTTCTGCGAAATAGTGTTACTCCGGCGGGAAAAGAGGGAAAACGGAGGCTGAAATGGGGCCGGATTGGGGACGGTCATCAATTATTGGTTATTGACCTCCCAACAAATCGCCCCCCTCTTTGGGGGCAGGGCTGGCGCAAGGGGGAAGAATCGTTGAAACTACGACAATGAGCAAATTGTGGCAATCATGAAACTGCTATCAATTTATTTATACAAAATTTTTGGAAATTCTTTTTGCAAAACTCTGAAAATATCACCAACACTTTCGATAAAACTGATTAAAAACAAACGCATCATCAAAACGATCAAACAGCAATTGTCAATGAAAAGAACGCAATCAAATGTGAAATCGTCATAGGGAAGAATTAGTGTTTTCAAAATTCTAATCATTGTACCGATTAATATCAGGGAGATGATGACAATCGCTGAACCAGAAACATCCTTGAGAATTTTTTGAACTCGCTTGTTGTTCATCCCTCTCTGGAACATTATTCACTTCTTGGGAGGGCGGATCAGGATTGACCCACTCAACTATCTTTTTATTTCCAATATAAATAGGAACGTTTACCTGGCTTTATGTGGCTTCATGTGGATTTTGCTTGAATCATCCCACGATCACCTTTATCACCCTTCCCATCAATAGTTACAGACCCAAGCTTGGACCCCTCTGTACAGAGGGACGGCATGGTGCAAAGACTATGGCAGAAGTGGTCGAGGTTTTAGTACCCGGCGGAAAGGCAACAGCTGGTCCACCCCTTGGACCTTCGCTCGGACCCCTCGGTATCAACGTGAAGGCCGTAGTCGACGAGATCAACAAGAAGACCGCATCCTTCAACGGCATGCAGGTCCCTGTCAAGATCGAAGTCGACGCAAAGAAGAACTTCACGCTGACAGTCGGCATTCCGCCGACAACGGCACTCATCAAGAAAGAGGCCGGTATCGAGAAAGGTTCTGCAGAGCCCAACGCCAAAGTGGCAGGCAACCTGCCCTTCGAGGCCGCTGTAAGAATTGCCAACATGAAACTCGAAGGCATGCTCTCCTACGAGCTCAAGACTGCCGTCAGGGAAGTCGTGGGCACGTGCGTGAGTGTCGGAGTTACGGTCGATGGCAAGAAACCAAAAGAGGTTTTGAAGCTCATCGCCGAGGGCAAGTACGACAGCCAACTCGCGAAATAAACGCGTGAAAACCATAGGAGATCGGGAGAGAGTCCGGTCGCAGAACTATGGAGGAATCAGATGGTTGATAGGGCCAAGATTTTAGACGCCGTGAAAACGGCGATTGAGAAGGCGCCAAAACGCAAGTTCTCTGAGAGCATTGACATAACCATCAATCTCAAGAACATCGATATGGCGCAGCCGAAGAATCGTATCGACGAGACGGTTCTTCTTCCCCACGGTTCCGGCGAGAACGTCGGCATCTGTGTTATCGGGAAGGGAGACATCGTCACGCAGGCAAAGGATGCCAAAGTCGACCTGATCATCGGCCCTGAAGAAGTTGAACGGCTCGGGGGCGCACCCCGCGAGGCCCGGAAGGTAGCAGGCAAGTACCGCTACTTCCTGGCAGAGACCGCGGTCATGCCCCAGGTCGGTCGGTACTTAGGTCCCCGGCTCGGTCCGCGGGGCAGGATGCCGATGCCGATCCCGGGCGGGCAGGATATCCGCCCGATCGTCGAGCGTCTGCGCAACTCGGTGAAGATCCGTACAAAAGACAAGACAGTCTTCTCCATGAAAGTAGGGTCAACGGCAATGAAGCCGGAGCAGGTCGCTGAGAACATCGAAACGGTCGTCAAGAGGGTCGAGTCTGTCCTTGAACAGGGCCCGCTCAACGTTCGTTCCGTCTTCGTCAAGACCACGATGGGTCCCTCCGTGAGGCTGGAATAATGGCGCTCTACACGCACCACCTCCCCTCGTGGAAGAAGGACGAAGTCGCTGAGATCAAGAAGAACGCAAAGGAGTACAAGCTCATCGGGCTTGTCGACATGTACGGTATCCCCGCCCAGCAGGTGCAGCAGATCCGCCGGAACCTCCGCGGAAAGGCTGTCATCAAGATGACGAGGAACACCCTCATTAAGCACGCGTTCGACGAGATTGGCGGGGACTTGAAGAACCTCACGAAGTACCTCTCCGGTCACTCGGCGATCATCTTCACGAACGACAACCCCTTCAAGCTCTACAAGCAGCTTGAGAAGACCAAGACCAAGATGGCGGCAAAAGCGGGCGAGAAGGCACCCGAAGACATCGTCGTCCCCGCGGGGCCCACGAGCTTCAAGCCCGGCCCGATTGTCGGTGAGCTCCAGCAGGCCGGTATCCCGGCAGCCATCGAGGGCGGCAAGGTCAAGATCCGCGAGACCAAGACGGTCGTCAAGAAGGGCGCCGTCATCAACCCCAAGCTTGCAGCAGCACTCGTCAAGCTCGACGTCAAGCCGATGGATGTCGGCCTGATCCTCCAGGCAGCCTTCCACGAGGGCAGCGTGTACGAGCCGTCGGTGCTGGCAGTTGACGAGACGGTCATCCTCGGACAGATCGCGCTCGCAAGCCGGCAGGCAACTGCCCTCTCGATCGAGGCAGCGTACCCGACGAAGGACACGGCAGCAGCGGTCCTTACAAAGGCAGTCAGGGATGCACGTGCGGTTGCGATCGAGGCAGCGGTCTACGAGAAGGATGTTGTCGATGCGATTATCGGCAAAGCGCAGAGAGAAAGCCAGGTCCTCAAGAACCTGGTAAAATAATATTTGAGATAACTAACAGGTGATTCACGATGGAGTATATCTATGCAGCACTTCTCCTCCACAAGGCAGGAAAGAAGGTCGATGAGAACGGCGTCAAGGCAGTCCTGACCGCCGCAGGTGTAGCAGCAGACGAAGCACGCATCAAGGCACTCATTGCCGCCCTCGACGGCGTCAACATTGAGGAAGCCATCAAGGCAGCCGCAGCAGCACCGGTCGCCGTTGCAGCAGCAGCACCCGCAGCAGCCGCAGCAGCACCCGCCAAGGAAGAGAAGAAGGAAGAGCACAAGAAGGAAGACGAAGAGAGCGGCATGGCAGGGCTCGGTGCCCTGTTCGGCTGAAACTCCTCTTTATTTTTCTTTGTTTTCTTACAATCTCTGAATTATTATCATTCTGTGATTTCAGAGTAATTGTTTTGTTCCTTTGTTTTTATCAAGGATTATGACCTATTGGAAATCAAATTCCCGGTTACTGGGAATGCATCTTCCGGTAATTAAAATCTGATCATTTTAGCCCAATTCTCTGGTTATCTCTGGTTATTTTATATTGATAACGAAAGATTGAGTATTTGGAATTTACATTATCCATATATAAGACAGGAATATACCAATGAACGATGGGTTCACGCTTTGGTTTACAGGATGGTCGGGCTCAGGAAAGACAACACTTGCCATCGAAGTAGAGAAGTCCTTGAAGAAATATGGTATTCCATACGTCCAGCGGCTTGACGGGGATATTGTCCGTCGGGATCTTTCCCGGGATCTTGGCTTTACAAAAAAGGATCGTGACGAGAACATCCGGCGGGTAACATTTGTTGCCGAATTGCTTAGCAAAAACGGTGTTGCAACACTGGTCTCCTTTATCTCTCCCTATCGTGAAGCACGTGCAACCGCAAGGTCCAGATGTCATAATTTTATCGAAATTTTCATGAAATGTGATCCAGAGATCCTGAAAAATCGTGATGTAAAAGGGTTTTACCAGAAGGCAAAAAACCAGCAGATACATAATTTTACTGGTGTCAGTGATCCTTATGAAGAACCACTGGATCCTGAGATCACCATCGATTCAGGCAGATTATCTGTTGCAGAGGCGCGGGATCTGATTATTCAGCATCTAAAAAATAAGGGATTGATGGGGTAGTGCGGTTTCGCATGTATTCTGCCTTATCTTAGAACAATTAATAAAACTCTCTGCAACTAAGTCTGTTAACACGATCATGATGATAATCGGATCCGATGTCCGGTTTTTCATAAGAAGGTGCGCTTCACGCCATGACCAACGGTGAACGATATACTCTTTCAACAATTCAGGCATTAGAAGCTGAGAGTATCCATATCATCCGTGAGGTTGCCGCCGAGTTTGAGAACCCGGTCATGCTCTATTCCGTGGGAAAAGATTCATCGGTCATGGCTCATCTTGCCATCAAGGCATTTTATCCTGAGAAAGTGCCTTTTCCTTTTCTGCATGTTGATACCGGGTATAAGTTTCCGGAAATGTACCAGTTCCGGGATGAATTTGTCAGGAAGAACAATCTCCGTCTTGTAGTATACCGGAATGATGCGGCATTCAATTCCGGGATGAATCCACTTGAGTTCGGCACGGTCAGATGCTGTGCAGAACTGAAGACAAAAGCACTGCTGGATGCCTTGGCGAAAGGGGGCTACGACGCGGCTTTCGGGGGATCGCGACGCGATGAGGAGAAGTCCCGTGCAAAAGAGAGAATATTCTCTTTCCGTGACCAGTACGGACAATGGGACCCGAAAAACCAGCGGCCGGAACTCTGGGATATTTATAACGGAAAAATCAACAAGGGAGAGTCAATCCGTGTTTTTCCCCTCTCGAACTGGACGGAACTTGATATCTGGACATATATCCACCACGAAACTATTTCAGTTGTTCCGCTCTATTTTGCGAAAAAGAGGCGGATTATCCGGCGCGGCGGGCAGATAATACCGGTATACCCCGATACAAAAATCCTGAATGGCGAGGAAATTACCGAATGCATCTGCCGATTCAGGACGCTCGGCTGCCATTTCTGTACCGGGGCTGTGATGTCTTCTGCATCAACGTTACCGGAGATTATCGAAGAGATGATGGCCGTGCGACATTCCGAGCGGATCACCCGGATTATCGACCATGACCAGGACAGTTCAATGGAGCAGAAGAAGCGGGAGGGATACTTCTGACAACGCTCGAAGTTTTACTCGAACGCAACGAGAAGAATGATCTTCTTCGGTTTGCGACTGCAGGCAGTGTGGATGATGGGAAATCAACCCTGATTGGCCGCCTCCTCCACGATTCCAAGTCAGTCTATGAAGACCAGCTTGATGCGATAAAGCAATATTCTTCTAAAAACCGCGAATCAAAAATAGACTTCTCTCTATTTACGGACGGCCTCAAATCGGAGCGCGAGCAGGGCATCACTATCGATGTAGCTTACCGGTATTTCTCCACTCCCAAACGACGTTTTATTATCGCCGATACCCCCGGGCACGAACAGTATACAAGAAACATGGCAACCGGGTGTTCGACATCATCGCTTGCCCTGATACTGGTTGACGCAACAAAAGGGATTGTTACCCAGACGCGGCGACATTCATTCATCTCCTCGCTCCTCGGCATTAAACATTTTATCGTTGCTATTAACAAGATGGATCTTGTCAGTTACTCAGAAGAGGTCTATACCCGGATAACAGACGATTTCCGGGCATTCTCTGATAAGCTTCCTGTTGAGTCTATCCAATTCATCCCCATCAGTGCACTTAACGGGGATAATGTAATCACGCGAAATGGGAAGATGCCATGGTATCAGGGCCCGGCTCTCCTGGATTATCTTGAGACAGTAAATATCTCAACGTGGCGGAACCTGATCGATTTCCGGTTTCCTGTCCAGTATGTCAACTGGGGTGGCAAGGGAAGCGGGATGCGAGGGTACTGTGGGACGATTGCGTCTGGGATTATCCGGCCCGGAGAAATCATTGTGGTTCTGCCTTCAGGCAGGGAAAGCCGGGTGAAGAAGATCCTTACGTTCGAAGGCGATCAGGCATATGCTTATGCACCTCAGGCGGTTACTCTGTATCTTGAAGATGACATCGACATCAGCCGCGGGGATATGATCGTCCGGAAGAAGAATCTCCCGCTCCTCACAAGGAATATTGAGGCGAATGTTGTCTGGATGGATTTAAAACCTCTGGAGATGGGGAAGACTTACCTCATCAAGCATACGACCCATAGCGTCAAGGCGACACTCCGCACGATAGTTTACCGATTCGATCCGGAAGATCTTCACCGGAAATCTGCGGAAGTTCTTAATCTTAATGAGATAGGCAGGGTTACGTTCAGTCTCATGAATCCGATCTATGCCGATACTTATATGCACAATCGGCAGACGGGATGTTTCATTCTTATCGATCCAGTAAGCAATCTGACCGCAGGTGCAGGAATGATAACAAGGCGGCAGTGCAGGGATGATAGTGTGGCAGATAATCGTCGGACCACTAATCGTACATACTGGATTGTTGGCAATTATGAACGCGCTCAGGAGATATATTACCGGAAAAAAGAATCGGGTGAGAGTTGCATGTTTCTTGATGACGCGCTGCTGGCAGGCGGGATATGCGCGGATCTGTGTCTGCCGGGACAAAAGAATGCGTGGCTGTCGCGTGTTGCCCATGTATGCAGGGCTGCGAACGCGTCCGGCGTTTCCGTAGTTGTCGGGTCAGTGCATGCTCCTGATGACTCTGTCCGGAACATTATCGGAATGGGAAAGATGGATATTGTCAAAATATGAATCAGGATTCCCCTGAGAAAGGATTGCGAATATATCGGCTAAATAACCAAATCAATCTGCCAAATCCTGTGCCGGCACTTTCCGGATATATACCGTGCCGTCTTTTAAGGCAATCCACCGCAGCGTATCGCCCTGTTTCAGGTCAAGGAATTTGAACACTTTGGAAGGGACCGTTGTGCGGTGACGGTAGGATCGGACCGTGATACTTGTTTCTTCAATGCAGACAATTTCGTCAGATATCTGATCTCCCATCATTCTCCTCAGGCTGATTCTCTCTTGAAGTGATACTACGTTGTAGAATTATTTCACGTTTTTGTCGTCATATCCGCAAACTGTAGACCTACGTTATTTTCAGAAGAGTCATATTGGCCCACCCAAATTACCAATAGGTATTGGTAATATACCAATACATTTTTTATTTTATATAGCATACACTTCTGTGGGATTTATGAAAGTTGTTCTGGGTTTGCTTGTGCTTTTCCTGGTTATGGTGGCTCTTGTTGCAGCTGGCTGCACTATCCCGCATCAGGATACAAATGTCGCGGGTAGTGGGAAAATAACTGTTTCGGGAGCGTTTGCATTGTATCCGATGATGGTGAAATGGGCTGAGGAATACCAAAAATTGCATCCTGATGTAAAGATCGAGATATCTGCCGGTGGTGCAGGTAAAGGTATGACCGATACGCTCTCAGGTATGGTTGATCTTGGTATGGTCTCCCGTGACATCTCATCGGATGAAGCAAACCAAGGGGCAGTCTGGGTTGCGGTAACTAAGGATGCTGTAGTTCCGACGGTCAGTTCGGATAATCCTGTACTTGCCGACCTCCAGTCAAATGGAGTAAAACAATCGGTTTTTCGAGAAATTTTCATCAATAAATCTACGACAACCTGGGGACAGGTAGCCGGCCGGCCAGGCATTACCGATCCGGTTAATGTGTATACCCGCTCCGATGCCTGCGGTGCTGCGGATGTCTGGGCAAAATACCTGGGATACAAACAGGAGAATCTGCAGGGTGTTGGGATCTATGGTGATCCGGGGCTCGCCGATGCAGTAAAATCGGATCGACTGGGTGTCGGTTATAACAATATCGGCTTTGCCTATGATGCAGATACTGGAAAACCACTTGATGGACTCGCCATTATTCCTCTTGATATCAATGAAAACGGGAATATCGATCCCAACGAGCAGGTATATGCAACACGCCACGAGATTGTGAATGCAATAAATACCGGCAAGTATCCCTCACCTCCAGCCCGCGAACTGAACATTGTTGCCAAGACACGCTTCTCCGGTCCCACGAAAGAATTCGTGCAGTGGATCCTTACCGACGGGCAGCAGTATGTCGAAGGATCGGGATACATAGCTCTGCCAAAAGAACGTGTAAATGAGCAACTGGTGAAACTGGACAGGTAAGAACACCATTCGTTTTCTGCCCACCTTTTGAAACAGGATATAAGGAAAAACCGGAGTGATTCGCTATCACAGAGGACATCAGGGACAGGATTATCAGCAGTGTTCTTTCGGTACCGGCTCTCATATCCGGTGTCGTTCTCGTCTCAATGGTACTGCTGATTTTCCAGAAGTCCTCACAGATTCTTTCAACCCAGCCCCTCACCGACCTCCTCTTCTCCTCTTCATGGCAACCTATCGCCGGTAACTTTGGCTTTTTACCGTTTATCATGGGGACGATCTGGGTTACCGGGCTTGCGATGATCATTGCTGTCCCGGTCTCCCTGCTAACTGCGATCTATCTCTCGGAATATGCCCATCTTTATATCAGGAGCATCATCCAGCCGGTAATCGACCTCCTGGCCGGGATCCCTTCGGTTGTGTACGGATTGTTTGGTATCCTTCTTATCGTTCCTCTTATAAAAAATTCCATCGCACCTCTCTTTAGTATAACAACTTCGGGATACTGCATCCTCGCAGGGGGTCTGGTTTTAGCAATTATGGTCTTCCCCATTCTTATCTCGATCTCGTATGAGGTTATTAGGACAGTCCCGGTAGAGATGAGGGAAGCGTCACTGGGGCTCGGTGCCACCCGGTGGGAGACGGTAAAGCATGTTGTCATGAAAAAGGCATTTCCCGGGATTGTTGCAGCTGTCATCCTTGGCTTCAGCCGGGCATTCGGGGAGACTATGGCAGTCCTCATGGTTGTAGGAAATGTTGCCCGCGTGCCAGAATCGGTGTTCGATCCTGCTTACCCGATTCCGGCCCTGATTGCGAATAATTATGGCGAGATGATGTCGATCCCCCTGTATGATTCCGCGCTCATGTTCGCTGCGTTTCTCCTCCTTATTATTATCGTAGCCTTCAACCTCGCGGCAAAGTATGTTCTTGTCAGGCTCTCGGTGGTGACATAATGGATCGGAGACTGTATGAAGAACATATCTTCCGGGGGCTCATGTATGTCTCTGTAGCCATAGTCCTCTGCAGTCTTCTGGCAGTGTTTGCGATCGTTGTCATCAAAGGTGCATCCGCGCTTAATATCGCCATGGTGACCCAGACGCCCCAGGGAGGATATTACCTGGGAAAGCAAGGGGGCATCCTGAATGCAATCATTGGTTCGGTCTATCTCTCGGTTGGTGCGATCCTCCTTGCAATTTCTATCAGCCTCCCTGCAGCATGGTATCTTCAGAAGTTTGGCAGGGCCTCAAAAATTGCCCATGCTATACGGACGATGCTTGATATCGCTTCGGGGATTCCGTCCCTCCTTTACGGGGCATTTATTTTCTTGATCATGATCATGTTCCAGGCGCGTGCTTCGCTACTCTGGGGGATCATTACTGTGGGAATTTTTATTGCTCCCCTCCTGACCCGTGCCTTTGATGAGGTTATGCAGATGGTACCGGAAAAATTGAAGGAGGCCTCGTACTCGCTTGGTGCAACCCGGTGGGAAACGGTATTCCGGGTGGTGACACGGCAGGCGTTCCCCGGGCTCATCACTGCAGTTCTTGTCTCATTTGGTCGTGCAATCGGGGATGCAGCATCGGTGTTGTTTACTGCGGGGTATACAGATTCAATTCCCACATCCCTGGGCGACCCTGTCGCAACGCTGCCGCTTGCTATCTTCTTCCAGCTGTCTACACCTTTTCCCCAGGTGCAGGAACGGGCCTATGCATCTGGGATTATCCTGCTGGCCATCGTCCTGATCATCAGCCTCGGTTCACGATACCTTTCGAAAAGAATGGCACATTATAGCATCAAATAGGATCTGAAGATATGTCTGAAACCGGAATTTCTGTGAAAAACCTGAACGTATCTATCGACAACCGCGAAATATTGAAAAACATTTCCACGGAGATCCCAAAAAACCAGATCACAGTCATCATCGGACCTTCGGGATGTGGGAAGTCAACACTCCTGCGCAGTATAAACCGGATGACTGACCTTGTCGAGAACGTGAAGACCGAAGGTGAGATCCTCATAAATGGGAATAATGTTCTGGATCCGGCAACAAACCTCTCCGATCTCAGGAAAAATGTCGGAATGATTGCACAGGCCCCCAATCCCCTGCCAATGTCTATCTATGATAATGTTGTGTATGGGCCGAAGATCCATGGGATGAGAGATCCGGCGATCCTCGACGAAAAGGTTGAATTGAGTTTAAAGAGAGTCGGGCTCTGGGATGAGGTCCATGATCGCTTAAAGGATCCGGCATCTGCGCTCTCTCTGGGTCAGCAACAGCGGCTGTGTCTTGCCCGGGCTCTTGCTGTAGGGCCAAAAATCCTTCTCTGCGATGAAACAACCTCTGCACTGGATCCCCTCTCTGCAAAGCATATTGAAGATGAACTGATCAGCCTAAGAAACGATTACACGATTGTATTTGTCACTCATATCCTGAGGCAGGCTAAACGGCTTGCGGATTATGCGGTTTTCTTATATCTCGGGGAAGTTGTCGAGTGCGGGCCGGCACATGAAGTATTTACCTCCCCGAAGGATCCCCGGACAAAGGCGTATCTTGAAGGGGTGTTTGGATAACGTCTATTTCAGAAATCAGCATATTTTTCAATTTTCCCAATTGCAACGTTTTCTTAACCTTTTTCCACAGTATTCAGTATTTCCTATGCTACCCAGAAGACACCAACACTATTGCAGTTCAGAATACTCTTCAACGGCATATGTCATTTTTGAGCAGTATCGTTACCGCGATAAACCAATTTCCGATGGTTTAAGCATGAAATACTATCAAATCTTATCCACGATAATGCGTTTATTTAGAGAGTGTGCGTCATGAAAATCTCGCTTCTTCAACTTAACCCGACCGTCGGAGATCTTGAGGGAAATGCTGAGAAGCTCCAGAGTGGGATCCGGGAAACTGCCACCAACCGCCCGGATCTAATCGTTACATCAGAACTTGCATTGCCAGGCTATCCTCCGCGCGATCTGCTCCTGCAAAAAAAATTCATTGAGAGAATGTGGGAGACCGCAGAGGGAATTGCGGAAAAATGCGCATCGGCACCTCCCGTTCTCCTAGGTCTTGCGCAACGGAATGATGCAGACACCGGAAGACCGCTGTATAATGTTGCAGCCCTGCTTGACAAAGGACGTATAGTGAGTTGTTTTCCCAAGACATTGCTCCCGACGTACGATGTTTTCGATGAAGACCGGTATTTTGAACCTGCACACGGATCCCAGATTCTCACTCTTGGCAACAACTCTGTGGGGATTTCCGTATGCGAGGATATCTGGAATGACCGGGATTTCTGGAACAAACGCAGGTACCAGATTGATCCTATCGACACTCTGGTGAAATTGGGAGCAGATCTTATTGTAAACATATCCGCATCGCCCTTCACAGCGGGAAAACAACCGGTGAGGGAAAAGATGCTGGCAGGTATAGCAAAAAAATACCGGGTTCCTATCGTGTATGTCAACCAGGTTGGTGGTAACGATGATCTGATCTTTGATGGGAGGAGCTGTGTGTATGACTCTTCTGGAGCACTGATTGCCCGGGCGAAGGCATTTCAGGAAGATTTCCTGACCGTTGATCTTGCAAATCCTGGCTCCGCCATTATCTTCCCGGACGATTTTACACCGGAATCTGAGATATGGCACGCCCTGGTTCTCGGAACCCGGGATTATGTCAGAAAGACCGGTTTCAAATCAGTGCTTCTCGGGTTGTCCGGGGGGATTGACTCGGCACTGGTTGCTGCGATCGCCACAGACGCACTGGGGAAGGAGAATGTACTCGGTGTGATGATGCCCTCCCCCTACTCAAGCCAGGGCAGCATCGACGATTCACAGGTACTCGCTGCCAACCTTGGCATCCGGGTGATCTCCCTGCCCATCGGAACAATCATGACGGAGTACGAATCCGTTCTTGCTCCTGAATTCTCCGGCCGATCCCGGGATATCACCGAGGAGAACCTTCAGGCCCGGATCCGGGGAACTCTTTTGATGGCGCTTTCGAATAAATTTGGATCCCTCCTCCTTACAACCGGAAATAAATCGGAGATCTCGGTAGGGTACTGTACCCTTTATGGCGATATGTGTGGTGCCGTGGGAGTTATTGCGGATGTTCCCAAGTGCATGGTCTATCGTATCGCCCGGTGGCTGAATGAGCGGTACAGGAGGAACATTATACCGGAACCAATCCTGACAAAGGCCCCCTCGGCAGAACTGCGTCCTGACCAGACCGACCAGGACTCGCTGCCGCCCTATGATGTCCTTGACGAGATCCTCTGCCGCCATATCGAGCACCACGAGTCCCCTGATGAAATTTGTACACAAGGTTATCCGAAAGATACGGTAAATTCCGTTGCCCATCGTGTCAAAATCGCAGAGTTCAAACGGAAACAGGCAGCGCCCGGCTTCAAGGTTACCGACAGGGCATTCGGTACCGGGTGGCGGATGCCAATAGCGTCACGGGAATGGTACCGGGGATAGCAACCACGGCCGATACCGGTATTTCGTGATTATTTCCTCCTCTTTCTGTTATAATACGAAATCATTATTGAGAATCCGCCCCCATGAATATTTCATGAGTCAGAAAAAGGTGCTTGTTACCGGTGCCGGCGGATTTATTGGGCACCACCTGGTCACTGAACTAAAAAAGAAAGGATACTGGGTACGGGGTGTTGACTGGAAATACCCGGAATTTCAGCAAAGTGCTGCAGATGAATTTGAACTGCTGGATCTTCGCCGCTGGGATAACTGTATCCAGGCCACCCGGGGTGTTGATGAAGTATACGCACTGGCTGCGGATATGGGAGGTATGGGTTTTATCTCGTGCCACCATTCCGAGATCCTGCACAATAATTCCCTGATCAATATCCACACCCTTGAAGCAGCACGGATTCAGAATGTAGAACGATATTTCTATACTTCCTCTGCCTGTATTTATCCCGAATATAAACAGACGGACACGAATGTCACTCCCTTAAAGGAATCGGATGCATACCCGGCGATGCCTCAGGATGCCTATGGCTGGGAGAAGCTGATCGCCGAGCATCTCTGCACGCATTACCGGGAAGACTATGGTATGAATACCCATATTGTCAGGTTCCACAATATTTTCGGGCCGAATGGCACGTGGATCGGCGGCAGGGAGAAGGCTCCTGCGGCACTCTGCCGGAAAATCGCTGTGGCAAAACTGACAAATGATCCGGTTATTGACCTGTGGGGTGACGGGGAACAGACACGATCGTTCTGTTACATTGATGACTGTGTGAAAGGGATTTATAAGCTGATGCAGTCCGACTATCACGAGCCCCTGAACCTGGGCCAGGATCGCATGGTCAGCATTAACCAGCTCGCGGACATCATAGCGGATATTGCGGGGTATCCTGTTGAGAAAGTACACATTCTCGGTCCTATGGGTGTGCGGGGCCGGAACTCGGATAATACGCTCCTCAGGAACGTACTGCAGTGGGAGCCGGAGATCTCGCTTGAGGACGGGCTTGCCCGGACCTATTCCTGGATAGAAGGTCTCGTGAAAGAGAGGCTGGCCTCTGCTCCGGATAAAAAGCAGGCAATCGAGGAATTGAAAACGAGTAAAATCTTTTCCGCTCCCTGTAAGTAATCCTTTTTTTATGAAATCCTGGGATGTTATCGACCGGAATTTACTGGTTGATGCCAGTCCTTACCTGAAACTCCACCGTGAGGCCGTCCGACTGGAAAATGGCACAATTGTGGATGACTATTACACAATCGACCAGCCGGACTTTGTTGTCGTTTTTGCTCTGGTGAGACCGGATACGATCCTGGCAATCCGCCACTATAAACACGGCGCGAAAAAGATCAATCTCGGGCTGCCAGCCGGCTATGTTGAGAACGAGGAATCGCCAGTAGATGCCGCACGGCGGGAACTTCTTGAAGAGACCGGTTACCGGGCGGAGTCAGTCCGGCTTCTGGGCAGTTATGTTGTGGACGGCAACCGGGGATGCGGCCATGCCCATGTGGCCTTTGCTACCGGGCTCACCCGCCAGCAGGATGCCGACCCCGATGATCTTGAGACGATCGTCCTGGAAGAGATACCTCTCAGCGACCTGCCGGCACTGCTGGCAGGAGGGGAAGTCGCAACGCTTGGGGCCGCGATTGGCATAGCTTTAGGTTTATTGGAAGTAAAAAATATAGGAACATAGTGGTTGCGATGGTCGGGAAAACGATATCGGTTGTAGGGCTGGGAAAACTCGGAGCGAGCATGGCAGCGGCCATGGCGGACCGGGGTTTTGACGTTATCGGTGTGGACGTCTCCCGGGCTGCCGTTGAGAATTTGAACGCCGGCAAGGCACCGGTCCAGGAAACAACCCTGCAGGAGTATATCGATCGTAACCGGCAGAGGCTGTCGGCAACCCTCGAGCACCGGGACGCGGTCATGAAGTCCGATATTACGTTTGTCATTGTTCCCACCCCGAGCGATAAGAACGGTGCGTTCTCGATCAAGTATGCTGCAACCGCTTTCAGGGCTATCGGCAAGGCCCTGAAAGAGAAGAAAGGATACCACACGGTTGTGCTGACGAGTACGGTCCTTCCCGGTGCCACACGCTACGGGCTTCTTCCCCTCCTGGAACAGGAGTCCGGGAAAAAATGCGGGAAGGATTTTGGCCTCTGCTACAGCCCGGAGTTTATCGCCCTTGGCAGTGTCATCCGTGATTTCCTCAACCCGGACTTCCTGCTTGTCGGAGAATTCGATAGAAAATCCGGCGAGACTCTCGAATCATATTATGAAAAAATCATGGAGAACCATCCTCCGTGCAAACGGATGAGCATTGAAAATGCCGAGCTGGCAAAGGTCTCCCTCAACTCGTATGTTACGATGAAGATCACCTTTGCAAACATCCTGACCGAACTTTGCGAGAAGATTCCCGGCGGGGATGTCGATGCCGTGAGCGATGCCATTGGCCTTGACAGGAGGATCGGGCGGAAATATCTCACTGGCGGGCTCGGTTTTGGCGGCCCCTGCTTCCCGCGGGATAATGTCGCCGTAAGTTTCCTTGCCCGTGAACTTGGTGTACGCAATGAGATCGCAGAAGCCACCGACCGGTTCAACCGCACGATCCCGGCCCGGTTTGTGGAAAAGATCTCCCGTCATATCCCCTCGGGGTCCACCGTTGCTGTCCTTGGCCTGTCCTATAAGCCATATTCCTGCGTTGTTGAAGAGTCGCAGGGGATTCTCCTTGCGCAGGCCCTTTCCAAGCAGAATTATACGGTAACCGGTTATGATCCGCTGGCAAATGACAATGCCAGGCATATGCTCGGGGATGATATCCAGATCAAGGAGTCCGTGCAGGACTGTATCGCAGGTGCCGATGCCGTTCTCATCACCACGCCGGATCCTGCGTTCACTGCGTTAAAACTCGGTGATTTCCGCAAGGGGAAAGAGGATATGCTGGTCGTGGATTTCTGGAGGGTGCTTGCGGGTGAGTTATCCGGTAAGCCCGGGATTCGGTATGTACCGGTCGGGCAGGGGAGCAGGATCCGGGATGCGGAAAATGTGCTGGAGATGATGTGGAGGGATGCATAACAATGCAATTATTAAATCTCTACACTCTTTTCCTGATTTTATTATAGTCTCAGTAGATTTTTTTTGCAAAAAAAATGAAATGTTTTGGTTTTTCTATCATGAATAGACGTTAAAGAAAAGGAATAGTTTTACCCTTTTTTAATTCGGAAGAAAACGCTGAAAGATGGATTGAGTCGATAGAGTATTTTCAATCTCTACCCCGATAAATAAGATCGAACCAGATACAATCACTGTTGTTGAATTCTTTGCATAAAACGACATCAAATTTTGCTGGTTCAAGCAATTTTAAGAGCTTGGGGATATCATACCACTCGGCCCATGGGGTACCGAAGCCATCTGTTTTTTCACCCCATTTGTTGAAAGGCAATTCTCCTTCTTTTAACCACCGGGTGTATGGGTATGCGAGCTGAATCCACCTCCCCCCACACCTCAGATGTTTCAACAACTCCATAGCTTCCGGTTTGATAACCGATGAGGGGGCATGATGCAATGAACCTGCGGCATAGATAACATCGTAGTCATAATCTAAATCTTTTAATGAATCGATATCCTTAAGGAAAAGAAATTCAACATTAGCAAGCTCAAGGAATTCACAGAGACGTCTGACAACACGGAGGTTGTCCTCAACTATATCAACAAACGTTACCTTTGCTCCATTCTGTGCATAAGTAATACCATCAAAAGCAAAACCGCTGCCAACATCCATTACCTTCTTTCCTTTTAATATATCTGAATACAAAACATGATACCACCCCCGGATGTCAAATTCTGTATCCGTCGTTCGACTGAGCTTGCCGCGGGACCATTCCTTAAGGAGATCTTTATCTGATAACTTGAGAAGTTCCGTTGTTTTCATCCTTCCATCTCTCGTTGTTGGGATCTCACCCCACTTTTCTCTTAAGGTTTCAAAAGGTCGTTCCCATTTTGGCGATCTGTTTTTAAAAAGTTGGTTTTTATCCAAAATAGACATCAATACCCTCCAATAGTTCTCCGTGTTCAATGAATAATTTTTTTCAATGACAGGGTATATTTCTTGAATTGACTAGTAATATGTGTGTCGCAGTTCCATTAGACGATATAAAATTAATCGTGGGAAAATTTAATGACGCATAATTCAGATATAATGATGAATTTTATTGAGAGTTCTAATGACGAAGAGAGATCCCTATCTAAGTATCGTCGTCGTTTCAAGGAATGATGATCATGGAGGTAATCTCCTTCAGCGAATGCAGTTGTTTGTTGATTCACTCTATGAACAGTGCAACCAATATAAATTAAAAACGGAATTGATTATTGTTGAATGGAATCCTCTTCCTGATAAGGCGAGTCTGAAGGAAGCTCTTTCTTGGCCCGTGGAACGTGAATATATGGTTACCCGCATTGTCACCGTCTCTCCGGAAATCCACGCTACCTTCAAGCATGCAGACAAAATGCCGATCTTCCAAATGATTGGGAAGAATGTGGGAATAATCCGAGCAAAAGGAAGGTTTATCCTTGCGACAAATATTGATATTCTTTTCTCTGATGAATTAATTCAATTTATATCCAAAAAGAAACTTAAGGAAGGCTGCCATTATCGTGTTGATCGTGTGGATGTGGACACCTGTGTTTTAATGAGGCGTGCAAAAGATAACCTCCTTTCGTTGTGTGGTAAAAATATCATAAGGTATAATAAAAAATATGGTACGTATGATTATAGAGAGTTAAAGGGTGCAATTCCGGTTTTTGTTAAGCGCACCCAGGATTTTGTCTCTCGAATAAAGGTTTTTTTATCAGATGGTTATCCATTAATCCATTCTAATGCCTGTGGCGATTTCGCGTGTATGGCAAAAAAAAATTGGATCTCCCTTGGTGGATATGCCGAACTCGAAATGTATTCTTTTCATATAGATAGTATAATCTTAATACTTGGGCACTATTCCGGGATTCGTGAGATAGATCTTCGTTCGCCGATGGAGATCTATCATATCGAGCATAGTTCCGGTTCTGGTTGGACTCCAGGAGGAGGCGAGCAGAAATTGTTCGAGCGGCTTAAAAGTGATAGCATACCCTATCTTGTTTGGGAAGATCTACTCCAATATGCCCGTGACCTAAGACATACTCGAGATCCTACCAAGACCATTATTGGGAATAATAAACCATCTTGGGGCCTTGGAGATCGGGCATTGCCCGAAACGATAATCCGATGATA
This sequence comes from Methanoregula formicica SMSP, assembly GCF_000327485.1. Lineage (NCBI taxonomy): Archaea > Methanobacteriati > Methanobacteriota > Methanomicrobia > Methanomicrobiales > Methanoregulaceae > Methanoregula > Methanoregula formicica. The sequence goes on from NC_019943.1 coordinate 432,782, forward strand.
AGGTAGTGGTTGATGTGTATCAATAACGATTTGCTTACAGGAACGAAATTATATGATTGCTGAAACATGTAAAACAATCGAATTAGAAAAATCTTTATCCAATATTGAATTATTTGAGGAATTTGATTTGACCGATGGTCACCCATGGGTATCCAATATCAATTCCAATCACGCGAATTATTACAACTGTTTGTATAAAATCGCGAATCGTGAAAAACCGCGACGAATTCTGGAATTAGGTACGGCGTTTGGTTTAAGTGCTGCAACTATGCTGAAGGCATCCCCTAATATCGAGTTATTCGTTTCCCTCGATCTCGGAATTTATGGAGAGCAATTAGGTTTTTCCCAGAATAATATTGATTTTGCACGTACACGGATTCACCAATGGTGCTGTCACAGGAAGATCCCTCTTAACCGGATACGGTTCTATCGTGCCAACAGCCAGCCAGGAGTGGTTGGGGATAATGAGAATTTTGGTGTAGAAATTCGCAAATGGTATGATATACCCGATCTTGTCCGTCTTTTAACGCACTATGAGTTTGATGTCATTTTTGTTGATGGAAAACACACGGACGACGGATTGTATAATGATTTTGTTACGGTCTGGCAGTTGCTTCGTGATGGCGGGCTTATAATTTGCGATGATCTGCATGATGAAAAAACTTATGGAAAGATTTTTTCCTGGGCGGGCCAGACATTGGAGTCATTTCATCGATTTACTAATGAGCATAAAGCGGAGATAGATGATCAGTATATCTGGAATTATCCTCGCGTTATGCCCATGGATTATACCGGCTTGCGTCCTTTCGGTTTAATCCGAAAGAAAAAAAGGATGATTCTGGAATTAACCAAAAAATGGTTTGATTTTTTTAATAAGCAAGAATCTCTTGCGATTATTCAGGCACGGCAGGATCACTTGGCATCACTCGGCTTAGATCTTTCATATAAATCCGTTCTTGAAGTTGGATGTGGCATCGGGAAAGATACCTGCTTTTTCGAAAAACTTGGATGTACGATTCACTCGACAGATTCCCGTCCAGAAAACGTGGCAGAATATTTACGTCGCCGCCCAGATAGGAAAGGCTTTGTGGATATCGTAGATCTGAATTGTTCCAACAGTCATGTAAAATTTGGGAAATTCAATATTGTGTATTGTTATGGAACATTACATCAGCTTGAGAATCCATCACAATGTCTTAAAGAACTATCGAAAAATTGCAAAGATCTCTTTTTATTGGAAACTTGTGTGAATTCATTGGATAATGGGAATATTAATAGTGTATATGCAGATGATCAAGGGGAAGATAAGCCATTCAATGAAATCAAATGTAGACCAGCACGGGATTGGATTATGCAGGAATTAAAAAAATACTATCCTTACGTATATTGTACTCGTACTCAGCCTGCTCATTCGGATTACCCCATAATCTGGCCTGCAAACAGAGAAGAATTTATAAACACACGTTGTGTTTTTGTAGCATCAAAGCGTGTGCTTTGTCATCCTACCCTTATTCCTGATATTCCGCAATCTCAAGGAAGACTTGAACCGATAATATAAGTACGTAATTAAGATATGACAAATGGATTATCAGAAATCGCTAAGCAGGAAAGTATATTCCTGACGATTAAACTGTATTTTCTACCATATCATACCAGTACGATTTAATCGAAAATGATGTACATTACTTAACTTATTTCATGTGATTTTTTTTCAATGGACATATGGATGAGATGTTAACGAAATTTGAGCGTGCAATCTCTTTCGTTCTAATAAATATCAAAAATTTTCCCGCGATCCCGGCAATCCAAGTATTTCCGGAAAAATGAATTCGAAGGTAACTACGATCGGGATCTGTTTCGTATATTAGTAAAATGGTTTTCTACAGAGCGAAGAAATTTGTAATTTTGACAAAAACGCTCATGCATCTACTATCTTTAAAACAGTTTATTAAGCGCACTATCGGAATAAAAATACAATCCCTTATGCGATTCAATTAATGTAATTGTTTAAAAAAGATCTGAAATCATAATGCTGAAAGAAATCACTTTTACAAATCAATTCCTTTCTCTCAAAGATGCATTATTAATATTGGAGAAATCATGAAGATATAACTTTCTTTAAACACAATTGCATGGGACCTCTAGAACTACTCAACTCACAGAAGTAAAAATCAGACCATACAATTATCTGTTATAGTACAACCTTACATCGTTATGCTACCTACGACGAAGGAAGTAGAAACGTGTCAGCAAACCGATGTACCAGGTTTGTTGAATCAACCATCGCCACATTTACCACTTACAGAATCGGCCTACGAAAATGTTGTAATATGACTTGGGAGAGAAAATAATGACTTGGGAGAGAAAATATCCTGTACCATTATCGATTCATCAGGATTCATCAGCTTATAAGCCAGCCACTACTTTTCATAGAGAATCGGGAACCAAGTATAAATGCTCCTGAAGTCATTTATTTCCGTCAATACGGATCACCAGATTATTATAGGTCTGAAAATCATCCATCATCCAGTGCATAACATTCCTCACGTTGAAAAGACTCCTCAAACAATGTCACTAAACTAGGTGTTTTAATCTCTATGTCATGAACAAAGAATACGATTCCGAAGAGATTCTGTGAATTAATTCATGAGACCCACAACTCTTGTTCCTTCATTCCAATCAGAAACAAAAAACTGAAACGGACCTTATGATACAATCGGAGACGGTTCGTTCTGTCGTTCGATGATGACAGAAAACACCAGAGAACCATCATTAAACGATATTCTCAATTAAAAAAAGTTCGATGAAGTCCAGAAAGATCGAAATTATCGATTCCAGATCACGGAAATCAAAGTCAATCTATTAAATCACTCTAGATTGTTCTCTGCACAATCATTCCTAATTCTTATTGAGGAATACTACAGTATCTATAAATCCATCATTCAAATCCCAAGGGAGGAAAAGTCAATCTTTGGATAGTAACTTGCCATTTTTTTAATTCTTTGTTTTTGTTCAATGGTTAACACCGTTCCTCTACCTACGATCCCAACGTTTTTCATAGTAAATTGGTCCTTTGTTGAAAAAATTGCGGAGTTAATCTCCTCATCGCTTTTCTGTATTCCAATCCAGTCAATTATTTTTTTTACTTCGTTATAGGGATTAGATAAGAGGCTTTCATATGATATCAATAAGATCTTTCCTTCTTTTACTAAATCTGAAGAAAACCATCCTGCATAAAAATTGAAATACCACGGAACAATTAAATCGATAACGAAATCCATCCTTTCATTTTCATTAAGTGATTTCCAATTATTTTCATCCATATATGCCATTGGGAAATTCAACATTTTTTCACAATGATCGTAAAAACTGACAACCGTATCGTAAATATTCCTATATTGCAAAATCGGTTTTATTTCCAATTTGTTTATTATCTTCAGTGTTGCTTCTGAATATCGACAATGTTGATGAGGAGAGAAACAGTAATCCTGCATAACAGCGTGAATCAGATTAACTATACTGATCTCATGTTCTCTTCTATCATGAATAAGCATCAATGGACAAACATTCCATTGTAGAAGATTTTGGAGGATTTGAGTCAGCCATGTTGATCCACTTTTTGGGGCGGCGATATGCCATAAATGAATCTTTAAATTTTTATTTGAAACTTTGTCATATTCTCTTATGCGAGATAAATTAAATCCCTTATTTAAATCAAGATAAAATTTATAATATATTTTAGATAATACCGATCCACTTTTAGTGGCAGCAATGTATTTCAAATAAATCTTATAATTATGTTCTAATAATTTATCATTTTTAATATAATAAAGTAAATCCAGCCATTTATTTAAAAAATGATCAAAATCAAAATCCGCGTTGTTGTAATCAAAATAAATCGTTTTTTGGTTTTTTTCTTTTAAAATCATTTTTTTGGTATCAGTTTTTATTAAAAGATCCATAATTATCACCCTCTGCTATACACAATTGTAACTAATAATCGTAATCAATTATCTAAATCGCGGAGATCAATATATAAAAATTATCATCTGTAGAAAACCTTTACGATATGAAATGGTGGGTGACTTAGATTAATTGACGAATTGCTAAGGAATCATATTCATTGTCTATAACGTAACAACCGGACTTTTGGTTATCGTGGTATTTTACAAGTAATTTAACAGTATATTAGGAATCTATTTTATTGAAAAACCACTATTTTTCAGCCTCCAGTGCTTCTCTGAAAAAACTACCGATATCTTCACGATTAATAATTAGTGCAATCAGTCCTCCGATGATAAACGAACCAAAATTGATAATATGCGACAGGATTGCATAGCTCAATGCCGTTACAGGATTTATGTTAAATATTGATAATGTGACAATCGCGAGATAATGATATACTCCAATATTACTTGGCATCGAAGGTATCACCATTCCGAGATTATTTACCACTAGTGTCATAAATGACAATGGAAGCCAGGTGTCTATCCCAAGGCTCCAGAGAATACAGGAATTCAATAAAAAGGCAAAAGACCAGATGATCAATGTCCAGAGTGTGATTTGAATAAACCGGAAAGGATTGTTGAACACTTTGAATCCCAAGATAAATGAGTTGCTACATGGCTCAATATACTGTCTAAATTTCCCAAGGGGGAGTTTGGAAAAAATTTTCAGACAGACATCCTGGAAGGATTTTTTTGATTTATAAATTAAAATCAGGCAGATAATGAGTATTAAAACGAGTCCTGCAATCAATTTACCGGAGAAAATAATCCAAGACGGAAGAGGCAAAAATAAACTAATTACAAAAAATAATCCCAATAAGAAACATATATCAAATAATTTTTCAATGATAATTGTTGTTAATAACTGGACTATAGAGATGCACGATTTTTTTGACAGGAAATAACTGCGGATAATTTCCCCTAAACGGAACGGTAAGATCGCATTTCCCAAGTACCCGATCCAGACTGCTGAAAATGCATCCTTTTTTTGAACACTATCAGAATCGATTAGTAAAACCCATCTTCGGGATATCGCCCACATCGAGCAAATTAAAAAAAATATTGATAAAACCAGAAAAAATATATTTGCCGTTGCAAGGACGGGGAATATGTCAACAATTTGAATCTGTCTTAGTATCAGCCAGATGGCAATTATACTAATTATATAGGGAATTAATAACTTTATATATGATCTCAATTATTTCCCCCACGCCTTATAAATCTCAATGAGCAAACAATCATACAACTATTCAAATTTTGTTGTTAAAAGGATATCTTACCCAGCTTTCAAAACGCTTAAATTATAAGCAATTTTACCGTAATTAATCCTTTTTTCGGCGGTGATTTTCAGTGAAATTCCATGTTTTGCATACTTAGCGATTATTCTTTGTTGATTAATTGAATTATTTTGAATTGAAGAGATAATCACAATTTTTTGATCTGTTTTCAGCTTTGTTATAATATCTCCTGAAATATTTTCAATATTCTGTGTTGGTTGTGCTCCGGTATCAGAAAGGTAATGTCCATACCAATGTGAATCTACAGCTGAAACGAGGCTGTCTACTATCGGCGGTGTTGGAATTGCCGAGCAATCAGCACAGATCGGGAGATTGTCGTTGATGTCCGTCCAATATAATGCCTCCCGAGAAGGATCGATATTCATCATGTATTCTGTTGTTTCAGAAAAAACAACATGGAAATCCTTATTAACAGCGCATTTTTGGTTCCAGTAATAATTATTTGAAAATGGCGCAATTAGCAGACAATTCGCGAGGCTCAGTCCGATCAGCAGAATAATTATTGCCCATGTTTTTCCTTTTATAAGATAAAAACCAGCAAAACTAGCAAATCCAATAAGAACCGGTAGTAGCCAGCTGATTTTCGGAAAAATATCTGAAAAGGCACCTTGAATTGAACTAATGAACGGTCCCGTTAAAAAAACCATGGGAATTGTAAAAATTATTATTGTACATAGTGGTAGAAAATATCCTCCATATGTCTTGATATTTTTTATAGTTAAATATAATATACTACCAATGGCTATCAGCATTGGGCCAATTATTCTGAAGGCTGGGTAATCGTGCGTTAAAACTGTTTGTTTCCATACGAATGTGAAATATGCTAAAATACCAAAAAGGATAAGAAATTGTAGTATTATACTGATAGCGATTATGGTTTTTTGATTTTGTATTTTTTTAATGTTTTTAATATAATATATAAGTATCACTAATCCAAGAATTGAAAATAAAATCGGAAATGCAAGGTGATTTGCCGTTAAGATCCAGCTATTGTCTGATGGATACCATACATTTCCTTTTGATAAGTATATAATATAATTTAATTGAGGTATAAAAAATAAAAACAACCCGCCATAAACGTAGTTAACAATCGAATAAATTGCTGTAATGCCTACAGAGCCAATACCAATCCAAATGAATGATATCACAGAGGGATATGTTTTCAAACGTATTTTATGTAGAATAATGTAATGTCCCACCGCAAAAATTACCGGAAATATGAAAAATGGATCGAGATGGAGAGCACTTACAAACGCTGCACCTGAAACAAATAACCAGCATGTCCTATTTCGATTTGTTGTTGCCAAGGTAATAGCAAGAAAACCGAGACAATAATAAAATAACAAGGGAGTATTATGGTAAAGCCACCCCCCTGATCCATGAGCAAATGGGTAACAACTGATAAAGACTGAACTGATGATGGCAACATTTCTATTGAATAAGTTTCTCATTAAAAAATATACGCAGATCGTTGTCCCGCACAATAATAATAAAAGGATGACATAGTGCCCGGTGAGAGGACCAAACAAGGAATAACTGATATGCCCCGGAATAATCCATGGCAAACGGCAATCTTTGTAATCATTGATGAATCCGCTTGTATAAAAAATGAATTTTCGTAAAAACATCCAAGGATCAAGTGGTCCAACTTCAGTAAATAACCACTTTTGTGGTGCAGTAAGACAAAAGATAAATAATGGAGATATAATAATTAACAAGTCTGGGCTAAAATCTTTAATTCCTTTTATTATTTTATCTAACCGCATTAATTCACGTTAGTGAAGCCAAAATAAAACACTATTGATTTTGTTATTGAAAAAATTTGAATAAATCAAACATTGTCGAACTCAAATAATTTTCGGTTGTGGTAGCGGAATAATAAATTTCCCCAGATATCCCTTTTCCTTGAGTTTCGGGATTAACTCATCTGCAATATGCCAAGAGAAGATGACTACGAATTCCGGTTGGTTCTCAAAGATGAATGACTCATCAAGGATTGGTATTAATGTTCCCGGGATATATTTTCCGATCTTATGGGAACCTTTGATCTCGACAACGGCATCAATTATCCCATCATCAAGCCCAGTATAATTGATGAGAGTACTTGCCCTTGATGGAGCGCTAATCCCATAGATTCTTTTACCTGATTTTTTAATGGTTAACAAAAGTTCGTACAGCTGCAATTTTGAAATAATGATATCATTCTTGAACTGCCTCAATCGATCAACAGTAAATCCCATCTTTTGTTCTGCATCGAGCAATGTCTTGACAGAGGGTTTTACATCATATTCTCCTATGTGAGCAGCATAAACGCGGATTGAACCGCCGTGCGTAGGTATCCTCTTTGCATGGATAATTTCAAATCCGTGTTTGTTCAGGAGGTACTGGAGACTGTGGAGAGAATAATACCGCAAATGTTCGTGGTAAATTGTGTCGTACTGTAATGTCTCGATAAGTGATATCAGGTAATGTGATTCCGAAATGAATATGCCATCTGGTGTTATCATTTTCTTGATAAGTTCGGTAATTTCATTGACATCATCGATATGGGCAAAGACGTTTGTAGCTGTTACGATTTTTGCCTTACCGTGTTCTGAAATCACTTTGTTGACAACATCAGGAGAAAAATAATCAATGATTGTGGGAATTCCACGGGAGATTGCAATCTTTCCAATCTCTTCCGGTGTTATTCCTAGGACCTTGTGATTGTCCTTAAAGTTGTTCAAAAGGTTTCCATCGTTTGATCCAATATCGACTATGAGATCGTCCTTGGTTAAAGGAACGATTGTCTTGCATTCATCGTACAATTCGGCAAAATTATCACGGAGAATTTTTGTCGTGCTGCTGGTATATGGATATTCTTTGGGGAATAATATCTTTGGATTCACAATCAGACCCAACTGTACCAGGTGACATTGCGAGCAACACAGTAATTCTGCCGGATATGAAGGTTGTTCGTGAGGCTGTTGTCCGATCGGGTGAAGTTCGTTAACCGGGGGCAGATATCCCAGAAACAAGACTGATTCCAGATGTGGATTTTTACAGATCTGACACTCTTCGACAACTTTACTGGTATATTCATTTTTTTGAACCATTTTTTCACACCATATATACTGAATTATGTTTTTGAATCGGCAATTACTGAAGCTGAATCGTACCATTTCAATGTTTGTGATAGTCCTTCTTTGAGTGAATATTTGGGATGGAATCCTAATGATCGCATTTTAGAGATATCCGGGCAACGTCTCTGTGTTCCCCCTAAGGCGGCTTGGCCAGGTACAATACAAATATTCTGATTGTAATAATCTGCAACCATATTTGCAAGGTTCGCGATGGAAATCTCCTCCTGAGTACCGATATGGTAGATCTCCAGATGTTTTCCTTTGTCAAGTATTAATTCCAGCCCGGAAATAAAGTCCTCAATGAAAATGAAGGATCGTGTGTCGGATCCGTTTCCCTGAACAGGGAACCTAATAGTTTTTTCAGATGAATTATTCAGTAATTGCTTTATCCGGACAGCAAACTGGGGAATAACATGTTCCCAACCCATGTCAGGGCCGTACACATTATGGGGGCGGAAGATTATTACCCGGTCAAAAAATTTTCTCCCGAAATTGATTGCCATAATCTCACTGATTATTTTCCCAGCTGCATATGAATATCGCGGATTTAGGGGGTCCGGAATGGAGAGTGGGACGGACTCATTTGTGGGGTATATCGGGGGTGTCTGATATACTTCGGAGCTAGATGCAAGAACCAGTTCCCTGACATTTTTTTCCTGGCAGGCATCCAGAATGTTGGTTATGCCTTTGACCCCGACATCCAAGACAAATTCTGGTTTTGTATAGAAGAATTCCGTACCATTGACGAATGCCAGATGGATAACAGAATCGATATCTTCCATCGCTCTATTCACAGTTCTTTTATCCCGGATATCTCCTTCGAAAAAATCTATTTTGTCTGTTATATCGTTCAACCTGTTAAATGATCCCCGAGAATTGTTATCAAATACACGAACGTTCAGGCCTTTTTTAATTAGCCGATGAACTAAGGCACTACCAATAAATCCTGTGCCTCCGGTTACAAGATAAAATTTTGGCATATCATTTCTCCATATTATTCTTAGGGTACGGTCTCCTTATTATTTTGTACACATCATTTGACCGATTCCTGAATCGTAACTTCAAAATGCCCCACATATATAGTCTGAAATATTGGATGAACCATTTTTTAAAATTTTGAGTTGACACCCCTCCAATCAAGCGGTCTATTGAAGTTAAAGGGACTTCTCCTAATTTTAAATCAAGCAATTGCGCTTTTACAGACATTTCAAATGCAAATGCCCATCCAATTGGCGCGAATTCAAATGAAAAAAGCGGAAAAACTGATTTTCTGAACATTTTAATTCCGGTTGTGGCATCTGAAAGGTCAGATCCTGCAAGAAATGTAAATGTTTTATTTCCTAACCTTGATATAATCCCACTGATCAGATTTCCTCCTAATCGTTTCCCGCCATAAGAATACCGGGTACAATTGATAAAATCACATCCTTCGTCAAGCAGAAGTATCATGTCATTTATCGCAAATATTGGTAATATTTCATCTGCTGGATATATCAGAATGTACTTTCCATGAGATTCACGGATACCCGTCCTGACGGCATTCAATACTCCAGCTCCTTGGGTATTTTGAAGCAATGTGATATTGGGATACTGCTTTATTAAGTTATTAACAACGGGGACACTGTTATCCTCGGGAAAATCATATATGATAATGATCTCCTGAGAACAGGACACAAATAAATTCAGCATTTTTACTGTAACCGGAATATTTGCCCCCTCATTTCTTACCGGTAATAAAATCGATAATTTCACCGAATTCTCACTGGCCAAATAATGAATATCCTGGCTATTAAGGGAAGTGGTTTGTGAGACAGTCATATGGTTATCCAAAAAAACGCTTTATCTGGTTACATACATATTCGACATCAGTGTCTTCCAAGATAAATGCAGATGGAAGCCACATAGCTTTGGACATTAACTGAGTGCTTTGAGAAAACAGTGCATCATTCTGAAAATACGGCTTTTGTGTGTGAATCGGGTACCAGAATTTTCTGCAGTGAATTCCCATTTTCTGGAGATACGATTCCACCACGTCACGTCTTTCTATGATTGCATCTGTCCATAAGGGAATTTCTCCCCGATTTATCTTAAATCCGATAATTGATACATTAGATGAATTTTCAAAATGATCTGAATAAATTGTATAAATCTCTTTTTGTCGTTGTAGTCGATTATGTAAAACAGACAGTTGTCCCAACCCGATTGCAGCCTGCAGGTTTGTCAACTTGAAATTATAACCAACGGAATAATGAATGTCATCTCCGCCCGTCCCCCTTTTCGGACGACCTTGGTCTTTTAGTTGACGAAGGATAATGTGGAGATCATCATCATTAGTAACGATCATCCCACCCTGCCCTGTTGAGATCGTTTTATTGGGAGAAAATGAAAAACATCCGGCGTTTCCAAAAGTTCCCAGATACTTCCCGTCAATTGAAGACATGAAAGCTTCGGCGGCATCTTCAACGATAAAAAGGTCATATTTTTTCGCAATTGACATAATTGCGTTGAGATCTGCAGCCCTCCCGCTCACATGAACTGGAATAATTGCGCGTGTTCTTTGGGTTATGGCAGATTCAACAGCCCCAGGTGATATGGTAAGTGTATCCGGATCAATGTCAACGAGAACTGGTATGGCTCCGGTCAATTTTACTGCATTGGCAGTTGCAATAAATGTTACATCTGGCACTATGACTTCATCGGAAGGTCCAATTCCCAATGCTGCAAGTGCAAGAAATAATGCTGATGTACCACTTGTAACAGCAATTGCATGTTTAACTCCAAGTAATTGCGCAATTTCATTTTCAAAACGGGTTGTATAATCCCCCTCATTCAGATAATTACTGTCAAGTACTTCTCTCACTAATTCGTACTCTTTCGGGGTAACTTGGGGTGACCACCATGGATAATCTCGATCCTTCCCTCGCCCGTTTTTCATATTATCACCCCATTCGCCGTAGTACAAAACCTTGAATAGGACCGAAGGAGTCACCCTTATTCACTTGTATTGTAATTTTATTACCATATTTTTCGTGCAACTCACGAGCTGCAACATCTGCGATATCAAATATCCTATCTTTTTTCGCGAGAGATCCATAACCCTCAAAATTCGCGAACATATTCAAAAAAACTCTAGTCAATAAATAATATAAATTGAATGTGTGTGTTGTCTCTATCACAAATTTATCTTCGATATAATCTATGAATTTGTCATAATGTAAAAAGTAATTGTGCCAGTCATGCAGAGGGATGTTTGGCAAATTAACACCACGCCTTACGGCATTTAATTCCTCAAATCCCTCAAATGTATTTTCAACCATAATATATCGTCCACCCGGACGAAGAGTACTCCAGATATTATCTATTATTTGTTTTTGCTCATCCCACGACAAAAAATTTATTAAAACGCGCTGAGTAACGACAACATTAAATTTCCCTGAATAGGCAGATAAATCAAGAATATCTCCATCAACAAGTGAGATATTTTTAAGTTTTTCTGATTTGAATCGCTTTTTTGCTATTGATCTCAATTGGTTTGAATGCTCTAATGCCAAACACGATTTGACTTTTTTTGCATAATGAATTGTGGATTCACCGCCCCCACAACCAAGATCTGCCAATTCGTCGTTAGAACTCAGATGCGATAAAACAAAATCTGTCTCAAGTTTTCTTAGATTTTTATCCAATAGTGAGACCGTGTTTGGCATCTCCCAATATTCATCAATTTTCGCGCGATCGGTCATATCAGTGTCCCTCCGGAAGGATCCTCCATAAATCCACGACTTCAGCAGATTTTGGAACTTTCAAAGTTTTATACGCAGTATGAGGTACCCCGACAATAATGATATCGGAAGAACGTACTAACTCTTCCTTGTTTATGAATGTGGGATCTTTTGCGAATTCGTCGGAATACAGCACTTCCGCCCCATAAAACCGCAAGATTTTCCCGAGCTTGTAAGAAAGCGAATCTCGTGTATCGTCTATATCCGCTTTGAAAGTCATACCAAGAATGCCTACTTTCTTCTTGCTCAAATCGTATTTTGCGCGTAATTGCTCAACAATGAATCCCGGCAGACCTTCATTTACGGTCATAGCTGCATGGCCGAGGAGAAAATTATTATTATTAAAAGCAGCAAGCTGCAGGGTATCCTTCAGAAGACAAGGCCCTGCAGCAAATCCCGCAGATGGCAGGCCATATGCCCTGCCGTATCCGTCAACGATTGCCCGGCGGACTTTGTTAAAATCAACATCAAATCCTGCTGAGATCATATAGAATTGATTTGCCATGGCAAACTGAATATATCTCCAGGCATTTGTGAACAATTTTGCCAATTCAGCCTCTTCTATTGAGACCTGAATGATTTTTGGAGAGATTTGTCCAAATAACTGGCTTGCATCGTTCAGTGCTTTATCACTAAGCCCGGCAACGAGCTGAGGCAGCTCCCGTAGTTCACGGATAGCATATCCTTGGATGATACGTTCCGGACAATATGCGATATGCCAAGGCCCGCTCGCATCTTTTGATAATGTATTGAGTATCTGACCGCAGGTCCTTGGGTAAACAGTACTTCGGATGATAATGGTCTGTTCCGGGGAAATGTATGGGCGCATCTGGATAAACAGATCGATAAGTGCTTTCAGTTTTGGATTCAGGTATTCATCGACCGGAGTGCCAATTGCAACGATGATATATTGAGCGGTTTTTATCTGATTGATATCGGACGTCAAGAAAAGAGTTTTATTAATTACCTTTTTTAATATAGGTTCTGCATCATATTCAATGAACGGCATGTTTCCCTGACGGATACTCTCAATAACTTTCGAATTTACGTCATACAGGACAACCCGTTTACCGATATTGGCAAACGTGATCCCGAGGGGTAAGCCGACATGCCCCGCTCCACCTATGATGCAGATGTCGTTTGAGAAGTGCATTAATGTTCCCTCAATAGCTTGGAGTTTCATCATATTACCGTTTTTGTAATGAACCACGATAATAGTCGATTACTTCTCTTGTCTCCCCCGTCACTACCGGCACCCCATAGTCCAGCAGGAGCGCTCTACTGCAGTGCTTCTTTACAGCCTCAAGGTCATGGGATACAAAGACGATAGTCACCCCTTCATTCTTGAAAGTATCAAGAATATCCAAGCATTTTTTCTGGAACTCCAAGTCTCCGACAGCAAGTACTTCATCAAGCAGCAGAATTTCGGGGTGGGTTTGCACCGCTGTTGCAAATGCCAGCCTGACCTGCATGCCCGATGAAAATCTTTTCAGTTTCGCATCCCTGAATCGTTCAAGGCCGGCAAAAACTAAGATGTCCTCGATCCGGTTCTCAATCTCTCTCCGTGAAAGCCCCATAATTGTACCATACATTTCGATGTTCTCTACTGCGGAGAAGTCATACTGGAACCCGACCCCGAGTTCGAGGAATGGAGTAATCGTCTTCCGGACCTCAACCTTTCCTGATGAAGGACGAATAATGCGAGAAAGGATCTTCAGGAGTGTGCTCTTTCCACTCCCGTTCTGGCCGATAACTCCGAACATCTCTCCTTCTTCGACAGAAAAACTGACCTCTTTGAGGGCTGCGAAGGTCTCGTAGCTGGTTGGACGCATAAGACCGGTCAATGCAGCAAACAGCGTATCCCGTTTCTCATGGGGGATACGGAATTCTTTGGAGAGCCGTTCGACTTTAATAACGTCCATCACATCTCCTCCGCGAACCGTGGTTCAAGTCTAAGGAATATTATATAGCCGATAACAAGGATGAGACCGGAAGCAACACCGGCATAGGCAAGCGATAACGGGAACGGGGCATAGGAATAGAGAATACAGTCACGAGAGGTAATAATGATCTGGCCAATGGGATTTAACCGGAAGATATACTGTATTGACTGGGGAAAAATACTGAGCGGATAAAGGATGGGTGTAATAAAAAAACCTGCCTGGAGGACAACAGCCCAGATGAACTGGATGTCTCTGTAAAAAACGTTCAATGCAGAAATAGCAAGTGCGGTTCCAAGCGTGAGAATGAAGAATATCGCAAGAATCGGTGGCAGGTAAAGAATGTTCCACGATAACGGGATATGGAGGGCAATCATGAAAATAATAAAAATCAACGATTCGAAGAGACTCTGGAGCATCGCCGTAATACACGCGGAAATAACAAGGATCTCCCGGGGAAAATAGACTTTCTGGACAAGGCTTGGTTTCCCCACAATTGCCGTGAGACCCAGATTGGTTGCCTTAACAAAGAAATTCCACATGATGATCCCCAACAGGAGAAAGAGCTGGTAATATTCTACCTGAACTTTCATCAGGTTGCTGAAAACGATATACAGGATAACAAACATTACGAGTGGTTCCAACAGAGACCAGAAGTAACCGAGAATGGAATTCTTGTACCTCCACTTGAAATCTCCCCATGCAATCATCCAGATAAGATTGCGATGATAATAGAGATCTTTAAAATGGTCAATATCCATTTTTCACCAATATACAGTTATTGTCTTATATCTTACTCAACGTTTTGATTTAGATTTAAAAACACTGATAATATTCCTAGAAATGAATTACACAAAAACCAAAAATATTACCCTATATTTTTGATTCCAAGAGTGCCTGATCAAAAATACCCCAATTCTCTAGGTTATATCCATTTTTCCCTTTGTTTTTACGAATTTGATCCCGGTATTGCAATGCGATCTCAACACACTCCCTCCATGTAAGGAATGGAATATGCACCTGATCCAATCGCTGGAAAAGAGCCCTTTGGCCGGCACCTGGTGTGATTCCGGAGCCGATACTGTGTTCAATGTGATACGCCACCAAAGGCGGAATAAGGGCAGTCTCTCGAAATCCTGAAAAATATGCTACCATGAGGAACAGACTGTCGATATGCAGGGAATACATTTCCAGTTCCGGGTATCCCCGCAATGCCACCCAGTCCTCCTTTGCCATAAGGGTGAAATCCCCGCAGGCATTATAGTGCAGGCAGGGGGTCTTCAGTTTATATAGGAAATTCCGGCAGTAATATCTCAACAGGGCAGGATTTTTTATCACATCGGAAATAACGCCGCGGATGTTGACCATGCTGGTCAAATAATACCTTGAATTGATCCGGATTACGTGAGTCCGGCAGTAGGTGAGTTTTTCCTCGATCATTGCACCGGGAGGAATTGCTGAGTCAACATCAATTCTGTCAACACGGTAAAAAATTCCCGGCTCCAGCTTTTTTTGTGAGAGAAACCGGATCAGTTCATCAGAGAATATTATATCGATGTTAGTGGCAAGGACGAACCTGCCTTTTGCCCTGCGGATACCCACATTTTTCCCGATCATCTGGAAAAGGGGGAGAACATCCGCATGCTGGAATTTTTTATGGACTTCTGGTGGGACCGTAATAATCCGAATCGAAAGATAATCCGATGGTTTTGGCCATGATAATGCTTGTTCGAGCGGCAGACGATCTACAGGTGGATTCCATTCAACGATGATGAGTTCCACCGGGAATTGGTATCTGCTTACCTGCTCGCTGATGCAATCGATGAATATCTGCATACGCTGCAATAGTTTCCCGCCATGGTCATCATTGCGAGATACTGCCACGATACTCAGGTAAGGGGCATTTGCAGGCATGTTTCCGTAATATTTCTGTTGATCGGGGGATTAACATTGTGTTCGGTGTGGCTAGAATCAGGGCAGCTTGGATTGACGCATCTGAATGATACTGGCGTCATTTAAGAATACCAGAGCCGGAACAACAGTTAGTCAGAAACCATCCCTTACCTTTAATATTCCCGGAAAAAGACCCCATTAGGACAAACATGGATTCACGGTCTGAAATAAGATACCGGTATGCAGTATCCGTCATCCTCCCCGCCCTCAACGAAGAGCTCACCATCGGCGAGTGTATCCGCAAGATCCAGACCGTATTCCATGACAATACTATCGATGGCGAGATCATCGTCGCCGATTCCTCAACTGACCGCACCGCAGAGATCGCACAATCGCTCGGTGCAATTGTCATTCGCCCGGAAAAACCCGGTTATGGCAATGCATACCTTGCCGGATTCGCCCACGCGAAAGGCCGCTACATTGTCATCGGTGATGCCGATAATACCTATGATTTCTCCGACATCTCCAAACTTATCGCTCCGCTTGAGGCAGGTGCGGATTTTGTCATCGGCTCGCGGTTCAAGGGTGTTATCCATAAGGGAGCCATGGCCCCGCTCCACCGCTACATCGGAAACCCGGTTTTGACGTGGATGGTAAATGTCATCTTCGGCACCCGATTCTCCGACACACACAGCGGATTCCGAGCGATAACACGTAATGCCCTGGACCAGCTCAACCTCCGGACCGGCGGAATGGAATTTGCTTCTGAGATGCTCGTGATGGCCGCAAAGGAGCAGCTAACGATCGTGGAAGTGCCCATCGATTACTATCCCCGGCGTACCCCGTCGAAACTCCATAGTTTCGCAGACGGGTGGCGGCATATCCGGTTCGTGCTGCTCATGAAGCCCCTTCCTTTCGTAGCAATACCCGGACTTCTTTTTTCCCTGATGGGGATCCTGTTGATGGGATTCTTTTATTCTCAAGGGGAAGTCGAATCATCCCACCTCCATACCTTTATCCTTGGGGCAATCTTCTTCATGGGTGGTCTTCAGGTTATCCTGACCGGCTTTCTCATGAAGACTTACTCAATCATCCATGGTTATGAGAAGAAAGCCGGTATCATCGAAGTCATCATGAATTACCATAACCTGGAAAAGTTCATCCTTGCCGGGATTCTTCTTTCGCTCGCGGGTATCATTTTCGGAATTAATATTTTTATCCACTGGATAACCATCAACTTCGGTGTTCTTTCCCAGATCTCAACGGCAATTATCTCGCTTGTCCTGATTACCACCGGCATCCAGGTCTTCCTCTTCGCGGTATTTCAGAGTATGATGCTCTTAAACGAGAACAACGGCCATGCCTGAACCGGACCGGATGAAGATCGCCTTCGTCTACGATGTCATCTACCCGTACGTGAAAGGTGGCGTGGAGAAACGAGTGTGGGAACTTTCGCGAAGACTTGCAGCCCGTGGCCACGAAGTCCACATCTTTGGGATGAAGTACTGGGATGGGGACGACATCCTGAAAAAAGAGGGGGTCATTATCCATGGCATCTGCGCGGCACAACCACTCTATTCTCATGGGAGACGGACAAAGCGGGAGGCACTGGACGTCACCGTGCATCTCGCACTTTCCCTTTCCAGCGCGAGAGTGGATATCATCGACTGCCAGCAATTCCCATTCTTTCCTGCGATCACGGTCAGGCTTGTATCAACTATAAGAAAGATACCGTCAGTGATCACCTGGCATGAAGTCTGGGGGGATTACTGGAGGGAATACCTCGGATCTATAGGGGTTCTGGGAAAGGCAGTCGAACGGTTTGTCGCCTCGCTCAAATCTCCGGTTATCTCGGTCTCTCCGACAACTTCATCCCGGTTCAGGAAAGAATTCGGCCGGCAGTCGGACGCCCTCTTGCCCAACGGGATCGATATCCGGCACCTGAACGCCATTACTCCGGCACAAGAGTCAACAGACATTATCTTTGTTGGGCGGCTTATCCGGGAGAAGAATGCAGATCTCCTTGTACAGGCGATTCATCTCCTTGTCAAAGAGTTCCCGGGTATCAGGTTAACAATCATCGGTGATGGCCCGGAACGGAATGCGATTGCAACACAGGTGACGAACTTATCCCTGGAGAAGCACGTGAGGATGTACGGCTTTATCCAGGACCATGACGAGGTCATCGCAAAGATGAAAGCAGCCAAAGTGTTCGTCCTCCCCTCATCGCGGGAAGGATTCGGGATTGCCGCCCTGGAGGCACTTGGCTGCGGTCTCCCTGTTGTAACAATCAGGCACCCGGCAAATGCAGTCTGCGATCTGATCTCTGAAGAAAATGGATTTGTCTGTTCTCCTTCTCCGGAAGATCTTGCGCAGGGTATCCGCAACGCGCTCTGCAACCATGAACTGATGCAAGACGCCTGTAAGGCCTCAGCCGAGGCCTACGATTGGGACCATATCGTCGCTAAGGCTGAACGGTATTACCAGTCAATCGCAAAAAAACGGGCAGCATGACCGTTTTCCAGGTATCATGAGACAGCACTGCCATTCTGCACATCAGCCTCTGTCACGGAAACCTGACGGGAAGTACCAACAATGTGATACGGCCCTGTTGCTTTCACCCCGGTTGTGCTCCCCTCGGTTGCATACGGGACAACGAACTCCCCGTTGGAACTCTCCTGGCGGTACACGAACGCCCGCCCGGTATTGGTTACGAGGTTAAGTTCGATCACGCCCTCGCCGGAGATATGGGCCCCCTTCACATACTCGAAGACTTTCACCAGCCGGATATCGGGAAGAGTACTACCTTGTCTGCTTCCGAGCTGGACAGAAATATTCGTGGGGGATTCATGCACCAGCCGGTAGTGTGTCAGTGCCGGAACCGGTTTCACCGGCTCGTACGGTGCAGAGGAATAGAAATTCGCATAGGAATCTCCCACTTTCAGGACAGATCCTTCCGAAGAGATCTTCAAACTGCTGTCCGAAACGCTCATCTTCTGCATACCGCTGATCACCCGTGCGATCCCCCCGGCTCCGGCAGTACTTCCTGAGTCCGGAACCGTCCGTATCGTATACGTTGTGTATTGGGCACTTTCAGGAATGACAAGAGACCCATCGAATACCTGGAGCCTGACGATCATGGTCTGGAAATATGCGTCACCCAGAAGGTGAGTCTTGGTCAGGACACCGGATGAATCGGGAACAAATGCCCAGTAGATATAGGGAGTAACTGTGTCGGAACCCGTGATCCAGGGGATGAGAGAGGGGAATGTGTCGGTAGCTGTGCCGAGATCCGTTATTACATAGCGGCCCTTGAAATCCGTGAGGATAGCATTTGCCTGTTCCTCACTTCCGGACAGGTAGAATGCAGCAACGCCATGTTTCCCGGCAAGGTTGTCCTGGAATGGATTTGTTATAGGAAGGCGCTGGGAAAAGTACGTTATCCGGTGTCCCTGCTCCCACGGTGCAAGAATACCATACGTGCTTTCAGGATACGTGAAGGTCTGTTGATCATAGGCTTCAAAATAATCGACACCGGTCGGGGGAGTTGAGGAACCCAGCCAGACAAAGGTCTCTGCCCAGTCTTTGGGGATCCCGTTTGCGTGAGTCCGCGCGCCATATGCGTAATCCTGTACCGCTGACTGAACACAAGCCGTTGCAGTAATAATCGCGATCATGACAAGAACCAAGCCCTTGATCATGACGGTCCTATCGGCGGTGGCGGATTCGCGCGGGCCTTCCCGCACCTTTCGCTCTTTCCTGGCGCTCACTTGCCGGGCAACCCCGGTCGTTTCCCCGTTTTTGAAGAGACGGGTGATGATCCATGTGCCCGCGCCATCCCACGATATTTGAACCAGTGCTGAAGAACAGACTGCCGCCGTGAGGGCAGCGGGAACCGTCAGGTACAACTGGAACCGCTGGTGGGGGATGGTCAGAAGAAGCATGACGACAAGCCATGCCAGAAGGAAGACCTGTTCGGATTTCTGCTTCTTCAGAACGGAGAATGCAAGGATACCAAGTCCCCCTGCCACGAGAATGAGCGAGAGGCCGAATGAATCATAAGCAGCGGCAAGCGACCATGCCTGTGTTTCCCGTACCGCGAGGGTGTATGCCGGGGAGCCGAAAAGGAGGGTGAATGCCTGGTCTCTGATTGACTGGAACATCGGAATGAAACCGACGACAGCAAGCCCCCCCATGATAATCCCGGCAAGAGAAAGGTAATAGTAACGGGAGTTCTTTTGGAAGATTTTCGCCAGCCCAAAGAGCAGAAGTGTCTCCGCGATAAGCCCGACCATCACGTATACGTGGGTGATGGAATACGTGGTCAGGGAGAGGCCACTCCAGGGCAGAAATCCAAAGAGCGTTTCAAGAATTGCACCAGTACAGAACACGATGCCGTTAACAAGGAGAAGGTAATCCGCGTGCACGTGTCCTGAAAAATCAAGAATGCCCTGAGTGAAGGTGGTAATTGCGACAATAATCAGGCAGAGGATGACTGTTGGGGAGGTAAGGTAACCCAGGAAATAAAGAATTCCGGCCAGGCAGGATAGAGATGCAGGCACAAAAAGAGTTCTTGAGGGCTTCAGGTCAACAGCTGTCTTTCTGGCGGATGAGAGAGCAGAGAGATATGCAAGAAAAAAGAGCGCAACAAAGAACACTTCAGCACTGTTGTGGTCTGCCCATCCATACGACGACTGGACAAAATACGCATAACAGATGACCGAGACCAGTCCCGCAGCAACGATACCGGCCATGCGGTTCCATATCATTTTTCCCAGCAGGTAGGTTACGGGAACAAGAAGTGCAGCCAGGATCGGTGAAATCCATCCGACAATGTTCACAATATCCGTGCGGGAAGATGCACCGAAAAGGATTGAGAGTGCAGCCCCAAGGAACGGGTAGAGTGGCCCCCAGTCAATGGTTTTTCCTGTTGGAAAAGCGGTCATTGGATCGAACCAGTTGTACTGGAGGAAATGTGCTACCATAACGTCGATCTGTCGCATGGTATACCACACATCGGCACCGCTGTTCAGCAGGAATCCATCAGGGGGGATGAATACTGCAGGGATCATCCTGAGAACGAATGCCACTCCCATGAAGAGGACAAGACACCCTCCAATTAGGTATCGCCGGTTTGTCTCGCTGGAAAAAAAAGTCATAACTCCTGAATTCTCCCGTTATTCAGAAATATCCCGGTGATGATAGATGAATATTCCGAAATCCGGAACGGACAACAAGGGCTTTGGAGAACTACCGGCCCGCCACTACCATTTTCCAATTATTACATCAGTGTCCGCTCTCACAGAGGGGCGCCTTCGTATACCGCAGAGACCGTAATTGCGATCTGAGAACTCATTCCGGAAAGAAAAAATCGGATGTCCCCGGCTCCAGCGAACCGCCCGGGTCACCGCACAAACAGCAGGCTCCGCACCTCGTTTGCAGTCATGCCCGGCTTCAGGCTGGTGCCATAGAGGAGCCTGATTGCTTCTTTATCGATAAGGGAAAGCGCTGTGTTGGTATTGCTGCCACTGTAGAAGAGACTGTCCGGGTACAGGTCGGTAGTGCCAACAAGGCCCAGTTCGTAGAAGAGGCTCCGGAGGATGACATGGCTGCGTTCGTCTCCCTTGAGATCATTGTTGATGTAGATGGTGCCGAGGGTGACCTTGGCAACGGGCCTGCCGTCCTGCACGAACTCCTTGTTGGTCAGGCTCTCCGATGAGTTCAGGGGGATTGCGCTCATGCCATCCTCGGTAACGAACTTGATGACGATATCTCCTGTTGCGCTCCCCTGCTTGACCTGCGTGGAGATCTGGTTGGTGCGGGAGAGACTGTTGAACTCCAAAAGAGCGGTCTGGACAGCCATGGCATCGGCATCACGGTTCCCTACCATCGAGATCACGATCCGGCCGTTGTTCTGCGTCTCGCTCCACCGTTCAAGGTAGGGATTCCTGGCATCGAATGCAAGGTCAAGGAAGTGCAGTTTCGCTGCATCGGCAGAAGGAGTGATCGTTTCTGCCACAACGGCAGTTCCCGTAGGTACCACGGTGACCGGCACGGTTGTCGGGGGGGCTGACGTGGGAATAACCCGGGGCAGGGAGACCGTTGTAGTGATGCCCTGCCCGATGTCCGTTGCCGACATGCCAAAAAAAAGCCAGACAATGCCGATGGCGATAATGATAACTCCGGATATGATAAACCCCCAGCCGGCTTTCATGGATCAAGGTGCACCCCCGTGGATGTTAAGCCTGTCCATCAGGGAACCGGAAACGTATCCGGGACACATGAGTGGGACAGGAAAGCTCGCGTGCGGCGTCTGATGGATGGTGCCCGGGAGCGCTGCATGGTTCCAGCATTCCCGGCCGCCGAGATCCGGTTCAGTACACCTGATATGTGTGGCGTGGAACAGTTCAGGGATTGCTCAGGAAGTACCATCCCGGAGCCGGTACCCGACCCAGTCTCCCTTGTCCGGGACCGGCGCGGGATTCTCGATATGTGCAAAGACAAATTCGAAGGCGTCGTTGTCTACGACACTCCTCCCGCTCTTCTCACAGTAGTGCACGAAGGCCTTGTACATGATATCGAACGGGACGCGTGCCTCGGGGTCCGCGATGAGGGCATCTTCGTGGAACTTCCAGATCCCCTCGAACTCGATGTCCTCGTCCACAAGTGGCCGTGCAAGGATCTCGTCTACCGCCTCCACGGCCTCCTGCTGCTTTGACATCTTCTGGAGGTCACGGTAATAATCGGCAACGAGCGTGAGCCCCTGGCGGAGGTCGTTCAAGTCCTGCTCCAGGCCCTTGATCTTCTGTTCGGTACCAGTTATCTTATCAGATGGATCCATTGCTCGTGGGGGAATCTTTCTTTTGAGGCATTATAATGCCTCCGATTGCAGGAAAAGGACTCATTTATGGACTTTGTGGTCAACGGCCGGAGATCCGGCACCCGGCATACACGACCTGCCCGTACGAGACACAGCCGTCCCCAAGCGGGTAATCCCGGTTGATTATGCAGGCGAGGTTTGCGGCTGCAATCTCCTTTTCGATTGTCGTGCGGATTGCATGGTTATAGGCAACGCCGCCGCTGAGGGCCACCCTCTTCATCCCCTCGCGTTCCGCGGCACGGACGGCCATCCCAGCGATCCCCCGGGCAAGGTTGTACTGGAACGAGGCGGCGATGTCCCGGATTGCCCTCTGGTCTCCGCGTGATGCGTCCATCCGTGCAAGCGCGGTCTCAACCAGTGCCCGGCTGGAGAGCATCTCGCAACCGTCCTGTGTGGCAAACAAGAGATCCCATGCTTCAGCCCTGCCACCGGCAGCCGCCGATTCGAGTTTCATGGCCGGCTCACCGTCATAGGTCTTCTCCCGGCAGATCCCAAGCAGGGCCGCTGCAGCGTCGAGCACGCGTCCGGTACTCGTGGTCTGCGTCACATTGAAACCTGATGCAACCTGTTTTTCGAGAACGCCCAGTTCGATGCCCGACCATCCCCGGGATGCAAGGAGGGCCTCGATCCGTTTGTCCGGCAGGATCCCGTAGAGCATCCGCTCCGGGAACTTTGTTGCAAGGTCGCCACCCGGCATGGGAACCGGTTCGAGGTGGGCGACCCGCACAAGGTCCGGCACCTGCCCGGCAAAGATCTCGCTGCCCCAGACCGTCCCGTCATCCCCGTATCCAACGCCATCGATGGCGATACCGATGCAGGGCTCCGTGGTGGTTGCCGCGATATGGGCCCGGTGGTGCTGGACGGGGACCAGTTCCAGGCCGTGCTCGGAGGCGATCTCGCGTGCGAACCGGGTGGAAAGAAACTGCGGGTGGAGGTCATGGGCGATCACGTCGAACTTCGCCCCGAGGATTCGCTGGAGGTTTTTGACCGTCTCCTCAAGGTATTCGAGCGTTGCCGGGTTCCGAACATTTCCCACGTGTGGAGATGTGACGGCAAATCCTCCCTTGTAGATCGTTGCATTCGCGTTCAGCTCGGGGCCGACGCCAAGGATGCAGTACTTCCCAAGATCGATGGCAGTCCGTTTCGGTGCAATCCCGCGGGAGAGCCGGATGATGTACCCGTCCCGCACCACCGAATCGTCACACCGGTTCACGATCTGCCGGTTATGGGTTAAGAAGAAATCAGCATCCCGGCAGAGTTTTGCCATCGCAGTGTCGATCTCCGTGATCATCGGGTAGCCAGGCATATTTGCGCTCGTCATGATCAGGAGCGGGTGTTTCAGCTGGGAGAAGAGGAGGTGGTGGAGACCGGTGTAGGGGAGCATGCAGCCGATGGTATGCAGGTTGCTGATCCCGGCATGGGCGTCCGGATCGCGCTTCTCCAGCACCGCTATGGGGTGGACCGGATTTTCCATGAGGGCCCGGTTTTCCGGTGATACGATGGCGAGCCGGTCGAGATAATCCGGCCGGACCATGACGGCGAACGGCTGCTCGATCCGCCCGAGCCGGTGCTTGAGCGTTCCTGCTGATTCCTCCACGCAGGCAAGATGGAAGCCGCCGATCCCCCGGATCGCGAGGATGAATCCCGCGTCAAGGAGGCCGGCTGCCTCCTTTACCGGGTCTGAACATGCGACCTTGTGGCCGAGCGTGTCGGAAAGTGTGAGTTCCGGCCCGCAGGAGGCGCATGCGATCGTCTGCGCATGGTGGCGCCGGGAGTGTGGGTCATGATATTCCACTCCGCAGGCAGGGCACATAGGGAACTCCGCCATCGAGGTCCGCTCGCGGTCATAGGGGATCTCCTTAATGATGCTGTACCGGGGCCCGCAGTTCACGCAGGAGGTGGCCCAGTAGTTATGGTACCGTCCCCCGCTCTGGAAAATATCCGAAATGCATTCATCGCAGATCGCGATATCGGGAGGGATCATGCCGGAGAAGGAACCCGAACCGCTCTTCAGGATCACGAACCCGTCGGCGATCGGCGCATTGGTCCCTGTACATTCAACGGAGTCGATCCGGGAGAGCGGGGGGCCCCTTGAAACAGCAGAAAGGAATTCGTCGAACCTCTCCGGCTCGCCGCGGGCAACAATCTCCACCTCGCTTCCGAGGTTCTTGACCGTGCCGGCAATCCCCAGCCTAAGCGCCTGTGCATACACGAACGGGCGGAATCCGACACCCTGCACAATTCCCCTGACCGTGATCCTGCCCGATTTCTGCATGGTCATGCCGCAAAAATTTATTGATGCTCGGGGGGATATATGTATAGGGTTTTCACCGTGCCGGGACATATTCGCATCGTCAACGATCCAGTGGAGCTGGTCCCTCTGCTGATGACCTTCAATGACCCCAACTTCAAGAAGGTGTATGAACTCCTGAACAAGTCGTGGATGACCGAGAATGAGATCCGGGCGCAAATCGACGAGGAATGTGTCCCGCTCTGCCTCCAGATCTTAAAAAAAGGCAACCTTGTTGAGGAACAGTGGCGGATGCCGAAGCCCGGCAAAAAGCCGGAAAAAGAGTTCCGTGCAACCTACAATAAGTTCCGGGCCAACTTCCAGTGCAACCTCTCCGATCTCTCCGATATCCTCTACATTGCACTCTCAAACGACGAGAACCTGAGGAATGTCGTGGAGAACATCGAGGGAGAACTGAACAAGGGCAACAGTTCCATCAACGACCTTTCACGGAAATACAGTATCAGCCCGGTCTTCATCAAGGGCCTTGCCAAACGGATCACGCACATGGACGTGAAGGGACAGGGGCTGGTGCTGCTTGACACCGGGCGTTAAGGACCCCCTCTATTCTATCCTCCGGAGCAAGCGCGAGGTCTCGCGCCTCCAGATCCTTGTCGAGATCGCCGAGCACCAGCCGGCAGTCCGGCAGCAGGAGATTGCCGGGAAGCTGGGTGTGACCCCGCAGGCGATCTCCGAGTACATCCGCGAGCTCGTGGACGAGGGCATGGTATCGGCAAGCGGCAGGGGCAACTACGAGGTCACGAAGTCGGGCATCGAGTGGGTGCTTGCCAATGCCGAGTCGCTTGAGTCCTATGCCCGGCACATCCGGCGCGACATCATCCAGCAGGTCTCGGTCTGGACCGCGATTGCGGCCGAGAACGTAAAGGCCGGCGACGAAGTCGGCGTGTACATGAAGGACGGCTTTCTCTATGCCGCAAAGAAGCCCTCGGCAGCAACCGGCTCGGCGATCGCGGATGCAAAGAAGGATGAGGATGTCGGGATCGCACGGCTGAACGGGATCATCGACCACCACGAAGGCGTTGTCCATGTCTGCAAGGTTCCCCGGATCCAGCATGGGGGCTCGCGAAAGGTGAAGCGGGACAAGCTCCTTGACGTGATCGGAAAAGCCGGGTTTGTCGGGGCGGTAGGCCTCGAAGCCTTCATCGCCCTGAAAGCGGCAGGCAGGAAGCCGGACATGTTCTTTGGCGCACGGGAGGGCGTGATCGAGGCCGCGTTCCACGGGATCGACTGCACCATTGTGGTCGTGGACGAGGAGTTCACGGATTTCTTAAAGCGGCTGGAAGGCGTGGGGCTCTCGTACGTGATCCACGACCTGATCGTCCCGTGAACCCGCCATGAAGATCATTGTCCAGCCCCAGAAAGGCGACAGTTACAAGCTGCTCTTTTACGACGGCAGAAACGTGAGGGGCGCCGGGTACGTCGACCTGCAGGACACCCCCCGCGGCCCCCGGCCCACAAAGTACCGCGTGAAGTGGGGAACGAAAAAGGAGTACCGGCATACACCCTCAAAGGACCTTGTCGCGAATATGCGCGAGGCGGAAATCCTGCTCGTGAAGCGGGACCACCGGTTCGAACTCTTCCTTTCTGACTTCCAGATGAAGTCCGGCATGGTCGATGCCTGCCGGATGTGCCTTCTCGAAGAGAAGTTCACGCAGCTCGATGCCAACAACACCATCCTGTTCGGGAAGAACGAGAAGATCTGCATGGACTGCGGCAGGCGCGAACTCCGGCGCGAGGTTGCCCACCTGGGCCGGCTTGGCCGCGACGGGATCAAGCACCTCGAGAGCCTGCTCATCCAGTTCCGGAACCTGGACCGGGTGCTTGCAACGCTTAACCCCGAGAAGATGACAATGGGAGCGGCGCTCTTCGACAAGCTCGAAGCCCACCCGGTGATGACCACGGCGCCGCTCAACGAGCTCCCCCTTCCCCGGCAGTTCGTGGACGCATGCGGAGTGAAACAGCTGATGCCGGCCCAGCAGCTTGCCGTCGAGGCCGGGCTGCTCTATGGAAAGGACCTGCTGGTTGTGGCAGCGACTGCGAGCGGGAAGACGTTCATCGGCGAAATGGCCGGGCTGAAGAACTATCTCGAAGGCCGGGGCAGAACACTCTTTTTAGTCCCGCTCGTGGCCCTCGCGAACCAGAAGTACGAGCGGTTCACGGAGCGGTACGCGAAGTTTGCGAAGAGCGGGCTTCTTACCGGTGTGAGCCGGCTGAACCTGCCTGAGACGCGGAAAGTCGGGGACCGGAACCCGCAGGCCCCGATCATCGTCGGGACCTACGAGGGCGTGGACAACATGATTCGGCGCGGGGAGAAGATGAAGAACATCGCAACCGTCGTGATCGATGAGGTGCAGATGCTTGAGGACCCCGACCGGGGCCATCGTCTCGACGGCATGATCGCCCGGCTGAAGTACCTCTGCCCGCAGGCCCAGTACCTCTACCTCTCGGCAACCATCGGGTCCCCCAAGATCCTGGCAAAGAAGCTGAACTGCAAGCTGGTCCAGTACGCGGAACGGCCGGTGGGGCTCGAACGCTACCTCCTCTTTGTTGAGCGCAAGCAGAAGATCCCGACCATCAAGCAGATGACAACCGAGGAGTACAAGCGGACGTCCTCGAAGGGCTACCGGGGCCAGACCATCATCTTCACGAATGCGCGGGCCCGGTGCCACACCATCGCTGATGCCCTCGGGATGCGGGCAGCCGCGTACCATGCCGGCCTGAGCACGCAGGAGCGCCGCGACGTGGAGACCCGGTTCCTGCAGGGCAAACTGATGGCCGTTGTAACGACGGCGGCGCTCGGTGCCGGTGTCGATTTCCCGGCATCGCAGGTGATCTTCGACGCCCTTGCCATGGGCCGCGACTGGCTCTCCGTGCAGGAATTCAACCAGATGGCCGGGCGGGCGGGGCGGCCGGATTTCCATGATCTTGGCCGGGTCGTGATCCTGGCTGAGCCCGGCGGCAGTTACTCCCGCGAGAACCCGTTCACGGAAGAGGAGGTCGCGATCCGGCTTCTCAAAGGAGAGATGGAAGAGGTTGCTCCCGAGCATGACTTCGAGCAGAGCTCCGAGGAGTACGTGGCGAACGCGGTTGCCTGCGGGGGCGAGGAGGCCGGCCTCAACCGGATCAACAGCATGATGGTCGGAAGCATGGAACCTGTCCTGCCGGACCTTGTCGCCAACCGGCTTGTCGAGAAGCATGGTACAAAGCTCGTGATAATGCCGCTTGCCCGGGTCATGGCCGAGCATTTCATCGGCATGGAGCGGCTGCTTGAGATCGTCCGGCTGACAAAGACCATGGAGGACCCGGTGGAGATCATCGCGGAACTGGAGAGCGGCGGGCTGGAGAAGGAAGTAAAGCCTAATCCCGGCAAGGTGAAGGAGCCAAAACCCGGGAAGCAGCAGAAGAGGCAGCACGGGCGAAGGCATCGGTAACGAAGACCGGAATTCCGGAACGGAAGCGCCCGTTCCGGCGATCAATCAGCATTATATGGTTGGCCTGCCCAATGGTTTTCCATGACAACCCCCAAGGAGGAAGAGCCTGCGATCCAGGAGGACATTAAATACCTCACCCGCACCCTGACTCCGGACAACCTTGATGCGAACGTCATGTTTGCAAAGGAACGGGGCATCCGGTCCTGCACCCCGCCGTTCGATGCGCAGAAGAGCGGTCCTGGTGTCCGCGAGCGGCTGAAAAGGGTCCAGCCGCCACAGGAAGACTAAAACAAGTCTTATGCTTTTTTCGAACGGCACACCCAGATATCGTAGATCGGGTCGGCCGGGTTCTCGCTGATCTCAACCGTCCTTCCCATGCCTTCGCCCCAGTCCCGGATTAACCGTGCCTCGGGCTCTGTTCCCACCGTGATGAGCGTCTCTTCCGTTACCGCGAAGAGTTCGGAGACGATCTGCTGCCACATCTCCTGCGAGAATGAGTTGATCTCGCCCATCATGATCCCGATTCCCCTGGGTACGGGCGCGGTGTACTGCGATACCTTCATGGCATCGATCCACATCGTCTCATCCGGCAGGAGCCGCCCGGTCGAGAGGCCGAGCGAGAGGAGCGCCGGGTCGTTGTCGAACGAGAGGGGCATGTAGCCAAGGTCACGGAGCACGAGTGAGCCGACACCGGATCCGCAACAGGCATCGATGCAGGTTGTGCCGTTCCCCCGCCCCCAGGTCTTTTCGACCAGATCTTTGAGGATGCCCCGCCGGTTGGGGTTGAGGTCCTCGATTGTCGGGGATACTTCTGCCCGGAGGGCAAGGCTGTAGTATTCCCTGACAGCCGCCGCCCAGGCGGCCCGGTCCTCCTGGTAGATTCCCCCGTTTACGTTCTCGAACTTCTCGATCAGGAGGGCTGTCGGGTTCCGGAAGAGGAACGACCCGGTGACCCAGCAGTTGCCGTTCTTAAACGCAAGGGCGAGGGGCTCCTCCTGTTCATCAAGCAGGAGCCGGCCCTCGTCACCCCCCGCAAGGGTCAGGGTATCATTATACCGTGGATCGGGAAGGACCGAGAACTGCGGCTCGACAAACACGACCTCGTCAACTCCCAGGATCTCCGCTGCCATCATTCTTTAGTCACCCCGCTCGATCCGCATCCCGTGCGGTGCTTCGATGGTCCCGTCAATCTTCGCGTCCTCGTGAAGCACCAGCGACTTCGCCCTGACATCGCCAAGGATGTGGGCCCCCCGCTTCACGAACACGGTCGAGCCGCTCTCCACGTTTCCGTGGACGGTGACGCCGCTGACCACCGTGATCCGGTTCTTTGCCCGGAGGCTGCCGAAGATGACCGTATCCTGCTGGACATCGATGGAGCCCGCCCGGATGTTGCCGTGGAGCCGGCACCCTTTCCCGATCTTCATGGTCGAGGGAACAGAGAAGACCTTCATGTTCAGCTTTGACCGGGCGGGGATCATGAGCGGAACCTCCCGTGTCTCTTCCTCGTCATCCGAGAAGAGGTCATCGAGGATCCGGTCGAGTTCCTTCTCGTTCTCGATATGGAGGAGGGTCATCAAGTAAATGATGATGAACATGTAGACCGGCATCGGGTTCCGTATTGCGATGTCGCCTTTTGCTGAGAATCCGTCCACGATCTCGACCTTCTCGCCGATGTCGAGCGCCCCGTTCACCTCCAGCTTCCCGAAGATCTTCACGCCCTCGCCGATATAGGCGTCCCGTTTTGCGATAACATCGTTTCCGATCTCGCACCAGTTCCCGATCCGCGTGTCCCGGGCCGCCCAGACGTACTCGCGGATTTTCGAGGATTCGCCCACGAAGACATCGTTGCCCCGGAGCCCGTAGTCGATCTGGCAGGACTCCCCGACCACGATGTCGCGCGCGGTCTTGAGGCTGTGCTCCTGCAGCTCCGTCCCGTCGGGAAGGAGGCAGTGACGGTGCCAGTCTTGTGCGGATCGTTCTTTCATGGGTCTCCGGGAGGGGGATTATGCCCCGAACTTGTGCGATTTGTTGACGAGGTCAAGGGCTATCGGCAAAAGGTCGACTCCCCGGATCCGGCCAAGGCCGCCCTTTGCGCAGGAGAATTCATCGTACCGGACAATATCGTCCATCCGTACGCCCTCGCCCCGGATCAAAACAGGGACCGGGTCGGCGGAGTGGTCCTTGATGCAGACCGGTGTCGAGTGGTCTCCCGTGATAATGATGATGGTGTCCTGCAGGCCCAGCAGGGGTTCGAGCAGCGGGTCGATCTTTTCAATGAAGGCCTTCTTCTGGTCGGCAAGGCCGTCATGGCCGGACTCATCGGCGCCCTTGATGTTCATTAAGACGAAGTCCTTTGTCTCAAGCTCCCTGATCGCCGCTGCAACCTTCCCGCTGATGTTGCTGTTCTGCGAGCCGGTTATCCCGGGAACCTCAACGTGAGGGAGGCCGACCGCTTTCCCGATCCCGGTGATGAGGCTTGCCGCCGAGATGACCGATCCCGACAGTTCGTATTTTTTCTGGAAGGGCTCGAAGTCCCCCATCTCCCCGGCTCCCCGCATCAGGACGATGTTAGCGGGGGCGAGGTCCTGTTCTACCCGCGCCTGGTTGATGGGGTGGTCAAAAAGGATCTTCGTGGACTGTTTCACGAACTCGTTGCAGACCGCTGCCGTCTTGTCCTCTTTCTCTCCCGTACGGAGTACCTTTACGGTGAGCGGGGCAACCCCCTCTTTCTTCGGGTCGTTGGAGGAGACGCAGTGGCTTAATCCCTCGCCCTCAAGAGCCAGGGCTGCCCGGTGCCCCGCCCCGGACCGGAAAATGAACTCAACGCCGAACTTCGAGAGATCGACGCCTTCCTGGATGGCTTTACTCAGCGCTTCCGTGTCGTGGATACGCCCCGCACGGCGGTCAATGACCTTCCCTTCGGGAGAAAGGGTCGCGTAATTGCACCGGAACCCGATCATGCCGGCCTTCATGTCGATGCCGGTGCCAACGCATTCGAGTGGTCCCCGGCCAGTGTAATACTTGTACGGATCATAGCCGAGGAGGGCAAGGTGGGCGGTGTCGGAGCCCGGGCGGATGCCGGGAGCGATCGTGTCCATGACCCCGCAGATCCCTTCGGCAGCGAGCTTGTCGAGAACGGGTTTCCTTGCCGCGGAGAGTGGTGTTCCGCCCCGGAGCGCCGGGCAGGGACGGTCAGAGATGCCGTCAAGGACGATGAAGAGAATTTTCTTTGCGGTCATTCTTGTGCAATGGTTGGGCGGGAGGGGTAATATGGTTTCTTCCCTCTGGAAGAATATCCTGACGCCATCCGCCAAAAATTTTCAATCGTCCCCGGGACCCTGCTTGTTTTTTCAGCGGCTCCCGGTTGATCGGCCGGCTCCCTCACTACAGACACGCAGAAAAATTGTATGTTGTTCAATAGTTTTGTAAGTTCAATACCCTGCGATCGCCTCGTTACCTGACACCATGTTATTGCGATTGAACATGTTCAGGCAGGGTGTGGCCCGTATCCCCGGTCACACCGGTATACGGTACAGCATGTCTGGAACGGATCAGGCCGATCATTCCGCGTCCGGCACGATGGCCGAGAGGATGACCGCGATGACCGCAAGGACGAGCCCGGCTCCTACGGCAACCTGGAACCCGTACACGAGTGTTGCGCAACTGATACTGGCAAAGTCCACAACGGCTCCGGCTTCCCTTGTGGCGAGCGTGAAGATCGCAGCATAGGATGCCGTCCCGAGCATGCCGGCGAAATAGACGATGGTCATCACGATGGAGGACGCGGTACTCTCCTCGCCCCTGGGTGCCTTCTCGATGATCCTGGTTGACGCAGGCGCGGAACCGATCCCGAATGCAAGCCCCATCAGGATGAAGCCGAAAAGGAGCGGCACGATGCCGTATTCGGGGGAGACGACCGTGAAATACGCGCTGTACACGGCAACAATGGCACAGGCGATGATGGCGAACGGCCGGCGGCGGCCGGTCTTGTCCGACCATCTCCCGAACGGGACACTGGTGATGGCGATGACGGCCGGGGGGACCAGCAGGAGGAGACCGCAGGTCATGAGGTCGAACTGCATGCCGCTTGTGAGATAGAACGGCAGCAGGTACAGGATGCCCGTGAAGACGATGTTGATCAGCAGGAACGCCACAAGGACCGCCGAGAACTGCCAGGATGTAAAGATCCGGATGTTCAGGAACGGGTCCTTTGTTGTCAGCTGCCGGGCAACGAACAGGGCCGTGCAGACCAGGGAGAGGATCACGTAGGTGAGGATCCCCGAATCCGCTGCACTCCGGGCAGGCAGTTCCTCAAGGGTGAAGACCCAGAAGACCATGCTGGCAAAGAGCAGGATGGCGCCCAAGTAATCGAACGATGCCGCGCCACGTCCCCGGTCCTCTTCATCGGCCGGAATCACCCGTGACGCAAAGAGGACGCCCACGATCCCGATAGGGATGTTGATTAAGAAGATCCAGTGCCACGAGAGGTACTGGGTGATCACCCCGCCGATTGCCGGTCCGACAGCAAACCCGATCGAAGCGGCTGCGGCGATAACCCCGAATGCAGTCCCGAGCATATCCTTTGGGAGGTAGCGGATGCAGAGCAGCGGGGCCACAGCAGCGATCATCGCAGCTCCTGTACCCTGCAGGGCCCGTGCGCCAAGCAGGACCTCAAGCGACGGGGCAACCCCGCAGACTGCCGAACCGATCGTGAAGACCGCAAACCCGGCAAGGAAGAGAAATTTCGCACGTCCCTGGTCTGCGATCTTCCCGAAGACCAGGAGGAGCCCTGCCATCATCAGCAGGTAGGTGATGATAACCCATGCAATCGTCCCGGTGTCTGTACTGAAGTATGAGGCCATGGATGGCAGAGCCACGTTGACGATTGCACCATCGACCCCGTCCATGACTACGCCCAGAGCCATCGCTCCGAGCAGCAGTTTCTGGCGGAACGGATCGGTGATGACGGAAGACATGAAGCAGGAAGTTCGTTTGAAAGATGATAAATATCTAGTATTTACACCCGCCCGGGCCGGCATTTGTCAGGAATGAGACACCGTTCTTCGACCCAGCGAGCCCTTAACGTATCCGACCTTGTATTCCAGAAAAAGAGAATAATATTATGAGGTGTCGACCGGCGCTGCGACCGGTTCGACCTTGGACTTGATTACCTCAACCCGGCGGGTTGGGTAGATGGTCTTGACGGCCTTGAAGAGGTCGCGGGAGATCTCACCCGAGACGATGCCGTTCAAGAGGGTGGTCAGGTCCCATGCGCCTGCCTGTGCGGCAATACCCTTCATGATCTCACCGCGGATCGCGTGCTCCTGCGAGAGGTTGGCACGGGCGAACGTGTACGTGCAGACCGTGAGGCGGACCTTCTTGCCTTCCTTTGTGGTGATCGGCACGATGGTGTCGATGCGGGAGCTCCGGCGCTTGACGAGCGAGCGGAGGTAGTCCCGGGTCACTTCGTGGCCCACGAACTCGGTGTATGCCGAGTCGCCGGTCACGGTGTTGATCTTGAAGCTCATCTTCATGTGCTGCTTGGCGTAGTCGTTTGTGATCTCGCCGAGCGTTGCGTGCATGATGCGGCCGACAACGCTGTCAGCATCGTTAGCAATGGTGTCGCCGATGTACGCCTTGCCGAGGTTGTCGGGGGTGTGCACCTTGAACCAGCTCTTGGCCTTCCAGCCTTCAACTCTTCTTCCTACCTGTTTCTTCTTTGCCATAATATCACCTGTCGGTTTTCGCGGTGAGAGAACATGCGTCCTCCGCCACTGCCAGGTTCATCAGATAATCGTCCACCGATGCAATGACCGAACGGAGTTGTCTGCCCGTGATCGTGGTCACGACCCGGCCCCCCTCCGCCCGTGTCTCCATGCTGCGTAAGTTGTCGGGCGTGAGCGCCGCAGCAACGCAGGCTGCATTGTCGTGCAGGGTCGTTATTGTCCCTTCGGCGTGCATCATGCTGCAACCGCCTCCTGCCAGCCGTGTGCGAACTCCGCGATCTTCTCGCAGGGGATGGTTGCCCCTGCCCGGAGCGTGTGCCCGCCGCCGTTCCCGCCACAGGCTTCCGCAATGGCCCGGACCTTCGGCCCGAGTTCAACGGTGCATCCCTTCGGGTTGCGTGCGGAGATCCGGCACAGGCTGCCGCCCGGGGTCTTTGCAAAGACAAGCACCGGGCAGGTAGCCGGGATGTCGCGGCAGAGGATGTCGGCAACGTCGCTTGCAACGCTCGTGTCCTTCACCTCGTATACCCCCATGATCCCCTCGTACGGGCTCGCCGATTTCACGGCATCGATGATGCGGACGCGGTGCTGCCGGGCAATCTCCCATGCACGGTCGATGTCGTGCGAGGAGCGCAGGCAGAGCGATGCGCCGATGTCACCATTGCCGGTCTTGCCGCAGGCATCGATGACCGCGGTGAGGGCATGGGCATCCTCGATCACCTCGCGCTGGAGGTGGTACGTGTCGCCCCAGATACTCTCGAGACCGGCAAGGGTTGCCTTCGGCGCCGCTTCGAGCACCACGCGGGAGACCAGAGTGTCGAGCCGGAGCGGCTCGTCCGCCTTGGTCTGGTCGCGTGACTCATCGATCATGTCGGCGATCAGCTGCTCGGAGCCGCTGATCCCGTCAAGGTACGGGTGCGTTGCAGTATACCAGCGCTCGACCATGTCCCGGCCCGGGAGCAGTAAGCCCCGGTCCGGCACAATGATCCCGTTCGAGATCGCTTCGTTGAAGATCGCAAGGTTCCTGCCCCGGATCTCCTGCCCGTCCCCGATGATCCCGGGGATAACGAGGCCAGCAAGGTCGCGGTTGTCGCCCATCTGCTGGGCAACAATGTATGCGGTCCCTGCTGCAGAGAGCTCCCGGTCGCCGTCAATGCCGGCAAGGCGTGGGTTGGCCTGGAACTCTCCGGTAAAGAGCGGGAGGTGGTGGTCCACCACCATCGTCGCTTTCGGGAGGTCTGCTATGCCTGCGCCGATATCGCAGAGGAGGTATGCACTTTCAGCGGGGATGTCCGCTGCTGTTACGTCCTGTCGCACCCGGAGCCGGAACCGTATGCCTGCACGGAGCATCGCGTGGCAGAGGATGGAAGCGGCTGCAATGCCGTCCGCATCGTGGTGCGCGAGCACCTCGACGAACTCCTGCCTGCGGATCTGTGCTGCAACGGTGGCAGCCTGGGACTCAAGCGACACGGACATGTGGACGAACTCCTGATGGATTACCTGGAGAGGAGGATCTCGGCGTTCTCCGGCTTGTAGACCCAGCCGGCGGGCAGCTTCTTGCTCGACG
Organism: Methanoregula formicica SMSP; assembly: GCF_000327485.1. Taxonomy (NCBI): domain Archaea; kingdom Methanobacteriati; phylum Methanobacteriota; class Methanomicrobia; order Methanomicrobiales; family Methanoregulaceae; genus Methanoregula; species Methanoregula formicica. The sequence continues at coordinate 468,736 of NC_019943.1, forward strand.
TGTAGTACTTCACGAGACGGCGGATCTTGGACTCGACCAGCTGGAGCTGGCGCTTGTTGTGCAGGTCACGCTTGTTCTCGCCAAGGTGTTTCCTCATGCCAAGGGCCTTGCCCATCAGGTCGCGGAGGTCCTCGGGGATCTCGGTTGCGACCTTGTTCTCGCGGAGAATGGTCCCGATCCGCTTGCCGGTTGCCAGCTTGACGTCGGGTACGCCGTACCGGTCCCTCAGGACCAGACCGATCTTTGCGCTCGATGCGCCTTCCTTCCGGAGGTCCAGGATGATCTTGGTGATCGCCGCGGGGTCAGTGTTCGACCAGGCGGGCGCCTGTTTCCGGTAGGGGCGGACAGAGCATGACTTGCCCCTTCTGCGGGCGTGCATTCGTGCCATGGTGTAGCCTCCTTGAATAGACGAACGTAAGTCCAGAAAAGTGCAGTGCAGGTACTGCTACTGACTCTCTGTAATCCCAAAGCCATGTTCAGGCAGTGCGGTGGTCGCACGTCGGACTTACATCTGTCAGCACATTAAACAGTGCTGGCTTACTATTGGCGGGGAGGGGTAATAAAAGGCACCGTAGTGTCAGCCCCCATCACAAAGGAGCGTCCTGCCCGGTGCGTCGCCACTTGCCCGGTGGCACGACAATATCGAACCGTGCCCCCTTACCAAAAGTTCCGGTCTCGGTGATGGTGATGCCCGTGATCCGGAGGATCTCCCGGCAGAGGAAGAGCCCGAGGCCGGTGTGGTTGCCATAGCCCTGGTCAAAGATCCGCTCCTTCTCCTCCGGGCGGATGCCGACGCCATCGTCCTCGTACCGGATCACGAGGCTGCCTTCCCGTTCCTCTGCAGAGAACCGGACCCGGGACAGGCCCGGCCTGCCATACCGGATCGCGTTGTCGATGAGGTTGAAGAAGACCTTCTCAAGGAGCGAGTCGGCATAGATCTCGATGTCGGAAAATCCGATCTCCACGGCGATCCCTCCGGTCAGGAGGGTGCGGTTTGCCCCGGAGATTGTTGCGTTTACATTGTGCCAGACCGGGACACCTGCGCCCACGTCCTCGAAGTCCCGCGTGAAATTGATCTCCCGGTCGATCAGGGCAGCGATCCGCTGCTCCTTTTCAATGAAGTCGCGTGCCGTATCGTTTCCGGTGTAATCGCGCGAGAGCTCGAGGTAGGTTGCAAGCGCAGTGAGCTGGTTTAAGATGTCATGGCGGGTGATGGTCGAGATCAGGGTGAGTTTATGGTGGGCGTTTGCCAGGGCATCCTCGGCCTGCTTCCGCTTGGTGAGATCCCGGGAGATGCCCATGACGCCGGTGATCGTCCCGTGCGTGTCCCGGATCGGGACAAGGAGCGTATCATGCCAGATCTCGCCGGTCGGGAGCGGAAGGCTGCCCTCGATCTTGATGGCTTCCCCGGTAGAGATGACCCGGTCCAGTGACTGGCGCTGGCTCTCCCCGACCGGCCCGGGGAAGAGCCCGGACCGCGGCCTGCCAGTGATCTCGCTCTTTTCCCTGCCGAATGCCTTCGCTGCAAAGGCGTTGACATACGTGACGGTGTCGTCCCTGTCGATGATGAAGATGATGTCCTGTGCGGATTCGGCCAGCATCCGGTACCGCTCCTCGCTCTCTGCCAACTTCTCCCGGGACGCGGCGAGTTCGGTAAAGACAGGGTCGATCGACACGGCAAGCCGGGTGAGCTCGTCGTCCTCCCGGGATACGGTCGTATCCTCTCCGTCTGCGTCAACTCCCCGTTCTTTCACCGACCGGATGATGGTATTGATCCGCGAGAGGATGATCCGGTCGACAAAGACAAGGATGAAGAGGGTGAGGAAGATACCGGCAACCGCGATGCTGACAAGGAATGTCGTAATCCCGGACATTCCCGTCTGGTAGATACTGCGCGGGCTTGTTACGGCAAGGTAATAGTCAGCCGGGGGCTCCTGGTCGGCGAGCGGGAGGTACGCGGTCACGAAGTCATTGCCGGATGTCTCGACAGCGACCCGTTTTCCAGCTTCGAATTGTGCCTTTACGCCGGAAAAGGTGGCGTTGTCCGCGATCTCCGTTGCGGAAACGATCGAGATGGTGTCCCCCGTGCGGTCCGAGAGTTCTGAGAGATAATCCCCATTGATGCGGCGTGCAAGATGAAGGCTTCCTGCGGCCGGCCCGTGGGCATCGTCCATGAGGATGGGGTGGGATGCAAAGATGACCGGCCCCGTGGAAGCCTCCAAAATCCCGTAACTCCCGTTCTGCGAGCGGAGGGTACTCATCGCCATGTTGAACCGTTCCATGTCGTTGACGTAGGTGCCGGAAGCGGGCTCGATCATGAGGGCGGTGTCATTGTACTGCATCGAGAAGATGAGGCCGCCGGTCCGGTTGAAGATCAGCACCCTGTCCTGGGGAAAGCGGGAGAAGAAGTCCGCACCCATGTTCTCGCGGAGCCAGTCCGGGTTTTCCCCCTCAACGAACTGGTACGTCGACGACCAGACAGAGTAGTCACGGGTTGTTGAGAAACCCGACTTCAGATCGGTCTCGATGGCGCTCCGTGCCGTTGCAACGGCATCCTCCATCTCGATAGTCTCCAGTTTTTTGTAGCTTGCCTCCATGGAAACGGCGGAAAAGAGGGCAACCAGGGAAAATGCAAAAATGAGAGCGATCCCGATCCCGAGCAGCAGTTTCGTCCTGAGGTCCATCCGGGTATGCTCTCCCCTGCTATCGTTTCCCGGAGCAATCCGGGCTGACTATTGACAACTATAGATAATCGTGGCGGAATAAATCCCTGACGGTTGTCGGCCTTCCCCCGACATTCAGGGCAATGACGTACTCCGGTACGGACTCCGCAACAGGCGATTGCCCGCCCATCTTCCTCCACCTTTTTACCTTCTGCAGGCAAAACGGATTATTAACGATGGACAAGATCCCGATTGAGTCCCCTGACGAGGAATCCGCGATACGCTTTCGCGACTGCTTCTCGGTGCGGTACATCCAGTCGGCAGCAGTGCTCTGCCGGCTCGGGTACGGGATCGAGCAGGAAAAGAAAGGGCAGGATGCCCTCACGGAGGAACAGGTGCTCCGTCACGAGGCGTTCGTGCTGAACGCTATCCTCTCTGCCGTAGCATTCCTAGAGTCCACCATCAACGAGCTGCACGCGGATGCCGTGGACGGTGCCTACTTCTATTCTGACGAGCAGCACGAGGCGGTCCTCAAAACAATCGCGGACGGGTGGAAGAACGAGAAGAACTTCGACCGTGCCCCCCTCATCACCCGCTACCAGAAGATCCTCGCGATTGCCGGGACTGCTCCGTTCGATGAAGATGATGCGGCATTTTCGAATGTCCGGCAGTTGATCGAGATTCGCAACCACCTCATGCACTACAAGCGGGAGTGGATCGTTATCGGCGAGGAAAAGCACCCGGGAAAAGCGGAGACCACAAGCGAACGGTTCGGGAGGATCCTGGCTAAAAAATTCGCCATAAACCCGTTCGTTGCCAGAAACCGGCCGTTCTTCCCCGACAAGTGCCTGGGCCACGGGTGTGCGGAATGGGCCATTGTCAACAGCGTCATCTTCACCGATGCGTTCTTCCGGAAACTGGGCCTTCCGGCTTCCTACGAGGGGATCCGCGACGAACTTTCAACGCGATAAAAAAGGATATTCCGGCGGGATCAGCGCCGTCTCTTCTTCCTGTCCGGCTTCTCGTCAGCCATTGACATCAGGTCGATGATGTAGGACCCCTCTTTGCCCACGCTGACAACCCGCTCGTCGGTTTTTGCCATCTTCTCGAGGTTGAGCTCATAGGATCCGGGGGCAACGATCCGGATGGTCTCGACCCGGTCGTACATCTCCACCGGCTTCTTCTGCTGAGGCTCGATGACCTCCAGCACCTCTTCGTGGCTCTCCTCGGCGATCTCCTCGATCGTCTTCTCTTCGAGCACGTCCTTGTGAAGCTCCTCCTCCTTCACATAGAGGAACTTCTTGCCGCCGCAGCTCTCGCACCCTTTCAGGATCTCGGTAGACCCGTCCTTGTACTCCCGCCCGCATTTCGTGCACTTATGCGGCATTGCGTAATCACCCGAAATACTCGATCATGGTCTCGTACAGATCTTCGACATTCTTCCCTTCGAGGCCCGAGATGGCGACCACCGGGTGCTGGGGGAAGGCGCTCCGGATCCGGGCCGGTGCCGCGTCCGTGAGGTCGATCTTGTTCGCCACGATGATGACCGGCAGGTTGCGGGCCTCGATGATCCCGATCATCATGATGTTGACCTGCATGAACGGGTCGGTGGTGGAATCGAGCATATAGATGACCCCGTCGATATCCTCGCGGAGCCAGTGCATTGCCTCGGCAACACCTTCCGTCGCCTCGCGGGCGCGGATGATCGCCTCGTCTTTCTCCATCCCGAACTCGAGGAACTCGTGGTAATCGATCTTGGTCGTGACACCCGGGGTATCGACGATGTCCATCGTCACCGTGTTGCCGTTTGCGCCGGAGATGATGATGTCTTCCTTTCTCCGCGCCCGCCGCGTCTCGTGCGGGATCTCGCTGACCGGGCCTATTGCATCTCCGGTCCAGTCGCGGGCAATGCGGTTTGCAAGCGTAGTCTTCCCGGCATTCGGGGGTCCGTAGATGCCGATGCGGGTCCGCTTCTTCTTGAAAAACCGGTTCAACATACCGGAGAATTTTTTCCTGACTGTCCCAAAGGTCTGAGAAAATATCTTCACTATCCACCTCGAAGGGAGAGCGATGTGACCGGGAACGACCGGTACACAGGGTTCACCATAGTGTCTCTACTACTGTTTGGATGGGAGGGTTATTAGGTTTCTCGTCCCGGAGGCAGGTTTTCCGACGGCAGGGCCCGCCCGGTATTACTGCCCCGCATCGGGATCTGCAACGGCCAAATTGTATTTATACAAGGGGAAGGGAGTATGCTAATTGTAATCATCAGCTAGCAAGCACTTCAAGGAGGTGACTCATGAAAAAGACAAACAACACAATCCGGGTGGAGACCCATGTCCCCGTCAGGGAAGTGATGCGGAAGAACCCGATCATGATCGGTATCGAGGCAACCGCGGCAAAGGCCGCGAGGGCCATGTGCACCGAGGAGGTCGGGAGCGTCATCATCCTCAAAAACACAATGCCCATTGGCATCGTGACCGAGGAAGACCTTGCCTGCAAGGTGGTGGCAAAGGATCTGAAACCCAGCTCTGTACATGTATCTGATATCATGAGCACGCCACTCATTACGGTGAGTGCGGAGAAGACGGTAGTAGACGCTGCCACGATGATGGTGAAGCGAAAGGTGAGGAGGCTTCCCGTTGTCGACAAGGACAAGAAGGTCATCGGGATCGTGACTGTCCGGGACCTCCTTACCGTATCCAACGAGCTCAACGAGCTCCTCAACGACATTATCGAGATCAACCGTGAGGAGATCGTAGAGCAGGGGATCTGTGCCCACTGCAGCCAGATGTCTGATGATCTGAAGCGGGTGGACAACGTGATGCTCTGCCCCGCCTGCCGGGAGGAGGAAAATATCAGATGAAAACAGCACAGGATTTCATCGTCGAGATCCCTGTGCTGAAACCAACCGACCGGATAACAAAGGCACGGCAGATCCTGCGCGATGACCGGTTCCGTGAAGTCTATGTTGTGGATGCAAAGAAAGGCCTCCTCGGCTATATCGACATCACGGATGGCCTGCGGGTGACCGCAACCAAATCGGACATTACCGTCGAGGGGTTTGTGAGGGATGCCCCCGCTGCAAACCCTGCCGACACGGTTGAAAAGGTGGCAGGGATGATGAGACAGTTCCATACGGACAGCGCCGCAGTTGTCACCGGCACAAGGCAGGTGACCGGAGGCGTCCTCCTCGCGGACATCTTCCCGGTCATCATTTCGAAAAACGAACTCCGTGGCACGGTTTCGAAGTACATGACGAAGAAGGTGATCTCAGCACAACCGTCTGACAGTATCCAGAAGGTCTACACACTGATCATGGAGAGCGGGTTTGCGGCCTTTCCCGTAGTGGAGAAGAAGAATCCTGTCGGGGTAATCTCCCGGCGCGACCTGATCAGCCATACCCGTGCACGCCCGGCGCTGGCACAGCACAGCAGCGCGACGGTTGGCGACCTGATGACGCGGGACGTGGTCTCGATCTCTCCGGAGGAGCCGATCAGCACCGCGGCGGAACTGCTCGTCATGCACGATGTCAGTCTCCTGCCTGTTGTCGACAGGGACCAGCTTGCCGGGGTCGTCAACCGCCACGATGTCCTCGCTGCCCTTGCATAACGGGGAGGGGACGTGGCCGGAACACGCCAGGAAAACGGGATGGTTTTTCCCGGAACGGAAGAATAATCGCAATATCGGAGGAGAAGGATGCACCAGAACGGCCGGGCCACAAAACAGGGCGACCGGCTCCTGAAGATGCAGGGAAAGCTCGACCGCGGGCCGGTGGAGTTCAAGTCCCGTATCGTGGAACAGGAAGGAGAGATCATGGCGATTGCGACCCGCGATGTCATCTCGCTGCCGCAGACGCAGAGCATCATGGCGGCGGTGGAGCAGATGACGACATGCGGGTTCCGTCGGCTTCCCGTGACCGATGCCGGCACGAAGCGGCTGCTTGGGATCGTCACATCAGGAGACATCATCAACTTCCTGGGCGGGGGAGACAAGTATCAGCTGGTCCAGGTACGGCACAACGGCAACCTGATTGCCGCGGTGAACGAGGCCATCCGGACGATCATGACCCCGCAGCCCGAGACACTGAAAAGCGATGCCCGGATACGCGATGCGGTCGATGTGATAACCACAAGGAAGATCGGGGGACTGCCGATCGTGGACAAAGATGGGATCCTCCTTGGAATCGCCACAGAGCGCGATGTCCTGTCGGTGCTTGCCTCTGGGAGGAGCCCGCTGCATGTCGAGGACGTGATGAGTTCGGCCCTCCGTGTTACCGCCCCTGACTGCCCGATCGCAACGGTCACCCGCGACATGATAAAGCACCGCTTCCGGCGCCTGCCGGTGGTGAGCGACGATGTCCTGTACGGGATCGTCACGGCAACCGACATCATGCGCTACCTCGGGAGCAGGGATGTGTTCTCGAAGATGGTGACCGGCAATGTCACCGAAGTGACAGGGCTCCCCGTCAGGAACCTGATTGCCGGGGAACTCTTCACGACAAGCCCGGAGAAGACCATCAATGAGGTGGCCCAGGAGATGCTCAAGAAGAACATCGGAGCGCTTCCGGTCATCGAGGACTCCCGTCTTGTCGGGCTCGTCACCGAGTTCGACCTGGTACGGGCGTTTTCCGGGGGGTGAAGAGGGTGCTGGCACGCGACGTAATGACAACGACCGTGTTCGTTGTTGAGCCCAACGCAACGATCGCCCATGCCCGGAACCTGATGGTCCGGCACCGGATCTCCCGCCTCCCGGTCATGGAGGATACGGCCCTTGCCGGCATCATCACCAAGAAGGACATCGCGTACCGCCTCCGGCAGGGCGAACCTGCCTGGCGCCGCCGTCCTCTCGACCGGATACCGGTGGGGGCGCTCATGACCGAACAGCCGCGCGTTGTCGCACCTGACACCGGCGTGCGGGAGATCGCGCGGATGTTCTCACAGGAGAACATCAGCAGCGTCCCCGTTGTGGATGAAGGTGCGGTCGCGGGGATCGTAACCAAGACCGATCTGATGAAATCCGCCCTTGTCCGGGCACTCGACTGCCCGGCTAAGGACGTGATGGAGGATGTGGCAACGGTCAGCCGCTACCACTCGCTCGACCACGTGGTCGGCGTGATGAGCGAACGACACGACAAGGTCCTGGTGCTTGACGATGACGGCACCCTTGCGGGCATCATCACCGAGACCAACCTTGCCTTCTATGACGATGAACCGAAGATCTCGGGTGTGGTTGGAAAAGACGTAACAATACGGAGACGCGAGACAGCGGCCGGGAAAGCCGGGCAGACCCTGATGGTCATCCCCCCGGTGGCAGCGGAGGACCTGATGACGAGCCCTGTCATCACGGTTGACGCGGACACCGCTCTTCCGGACGCGATTGCACTGATGGAAAAACACCATGTCAACAGCCTTGTTGTCATGGACAAGAGTACCATTGCTGGGATACTGAAACGCGACGATATCATAAAGGAAGTGGCGAAATGACAAAAGAAGTTTTTATCAAAGACGTAATGGCAAAGCCCACGACCATAGCAAAATCAGCCAAGATAACCGAAGCGCTCGACAAGATGCTGAATGCCGGCCTCGACCCCCTGATTGCGGTCAACAACAATACGGTTGTCGGCACAGTCTCGCGCCAGGCGATAGCAGAGAAGCTCGGGAGCAAACAGAACTCCGGTATTGCCCCGACCGCTATCCACGTGGCGAGCGTTGTCGAGGAGGAGTTCACGAGCGTCTATCCCGATGAGAGTATCAACGTCCTGATCCCCCTTCTGCAGCAGTACAAACTGGTGGTTGTTTACGATACCGACCACAAGCTGATCGGGCAGGTCTCGGCAGGAGACCTCCTGAAGAAGTACCAGCCCGCAGACGATCTTGACGGTGCCATCGAGAAAGCAGTGACCATTGAGGCGGACGAGCGCGTTGTCCACCTCCGGCGCCGGATGATGGATGACAACATCACCCGGTTCGTGGTAACGGAGCACGAGAAATATACCGGTATCGTGACCGAAACGGACGTTGCCATCGCGATGCGGGAGTTCCGCAAGCAGGTGGACGGGAACCACCAGGACCACCGGATCCGGAACCTGCTCGTCAAGGATATCATGAGCACCCCCCTCATCTCGGTCGAGAAGACGGCGAAGGTTGCCGACGTGGTGGCAACGATGCTGAAGAAGAACATCAGTTCCATACCGGTGATGGAGAAAGGCAAGCTGGCTGGCGTTGTCACGCGACGCTCGCTCGTGAACGCCCTCTAAAAACCGAATCTCCCTCCTCTTTTTTAAAAGGCATTATGAGGAACATGTACGTATAATTCCCCTATGACACATGACGAGACGGAAAGATCGGAACAGCGGGTCCGGGCATACCGTCTTGTCCTCCTCTTCGGCATCGTTGCTGCCCTCGGGGACGTGGTGTACGAAGGGGGCCGGAGCGTTGCCGGGCCGTTCCTGCTCGTTCTGGGTGCATCGGCCTTCATGGTCTCGTTCATTGCCGGGTTCGGCGAGTTTGTCGGGTATGCGATCCGGATTGCGACCGGCTATCTCGCAGACAAGACACGGCAGTACTGGATCTTTGTCCTTACCGGTTACCTGCTGATCGGCGCAATCCCGCTCCTTGTCCTTGCCGGCAGCTGGGAGATCGCGGCCTGCCTCCTGATCGCTGAACGGATCGGGAAGGCAGTCCGCTCCCCGGCAAAGGACGCCATCCTCTCCCATGCAACAATATCCGTCGGGAGAGGCTGGGGATTCGGCCTCCACGAGGCCCTCGACCAGATCGGCGCCGTTGCCGGGCCGCTCCTCTTTGTTGCGGCGCTGGCTGCCAATGGGAATTACCGCGGCGGCTTTGCCCTGCTTGCGATTCCGTTTGTTCTCCTCATCATCGCGCTCGCCGCTGCCTGGAAGAGTATGCCCGACCCGCTGGCGTTCGAGGCAGGAGTCCGGGCGCCACGGATGCAGGATACAAAAGCGGGAGAAACCCGACGGCTCCGGCTCTATGCCGTTTTCACGGCCCTGACCATGGCCGGGTTCGTTGTCTTCCCGCTCCTCGCATTCCACTACAAGGCTCTCGGCATCATCCCTGATGCGGAGATCCCGCTCTTCTATGCCATTGCCATGGGTGTCGATGCGGTAGCCGCCCTGGCGATCGGTAAGGCATATGACCGGTACGGTATCGGTGTCCTCACTCTTGTCCCGGTCACCGGTATCCTGATAGCCCTCGTTGCTTTCTCCCCCTCATACCCTGTGGCTCTTGCAGGGGCGGTCCTGTGGGGCATTTCGATGGGGATGCAGGAGACCGTCCTCCGCGCTGCCGTTGCAGACCTCACTGCCATGGGTGAGCGCGGTTTTGCCTACGGTATCTTCAACACCATCTACGGCGGTGCATGGTTCGCCGGGAGCATGGCGATCGGCGCCCTGTACACGCTGGGTCCCGTATATGCAGCGGGATTCATGGTCCTGCTACAGGCCGCAGCCCTGCCGGTCCTGCTGAGACTCGTTATAGACAAGGGACGGCCGTGATCAACTAAAACGAGGGAACCGCGCTGGTACCCGGTATGCGGCGCCCCTGCCAGGATCCGTCACCTGTATTTACTATTCCCGCCAATAGCGAGGAAGAAGGATGATCTGCTGATGGGCGACGTAACGTTCCGCACGATGACAAAAGAAGAGGTTGGCACGGCGGTCGAATGGGCCGCACGCGAGGGCTGGAACCCGGGCCTTCATGATGCGGAGTGTTTCTGGCCCGTGGATCCGGATGGGTTCTTCTGTGCTGAAACCGATGGGAAGATCGTGGGCACGGTCTCGGTCCTGAATTACGATGACCGGTTCTCCTTTGCCGGCCTCTTCATTGTCGATCCGGCCTGGCGGGCGCACGGGATCGGGATGCAGCTCTACCGGCACGCGATGCGCCATGCCGGCTCACGGGTTGTCGGGGGCGACGGGGTAGTCGCCATGGTTGACAAGTACCAGAAGGACGGGGGCCTCTTCCTGCACTATAACAATGCCCGGTACGAAGGGATCGGCGGGGGATCAATGCCGCCCGGGCTTGTGCCGGTCCGTGACGTTGATTTCCCGGAGCTTGCAGAGTACGATGCAGCCCATTTCCCGGCACGCCGCGAGCGGTTTCTCGAGCACTGGATCAGCCAGCCCGGCCATTCCGGGCTTGCGCGGCTGAACGGGGACGGGGAAGTTATCGGGTATGGTGTGCGGAGGCCCTGCCAGACCGGATACAAGATCGGGCCGCTCTTTGCACGCGACCGGGCAACTGCGGAGATGATTCTGGACGGGCTCCGGGCCGGTATTCCCGATGAACCGTTCTTCCTTGATATTCCGGTACCAAACGAAGCTGCTGTCGGACTGGTGAAGGACCGGGGCATGAATGCGGTCTTCTTCACGGCCCGGCTCTATTCCACAAAGGACTCCGTCCCGCTCCCTCTGAATGAGATCTTTGGCGTGACAACGTTCGAGCTGGGATAAGGCCGGCTCTGTTTTTTCCCGGAACCATTTTTTCAGCGCGATCGTCCGGCCGGTTCGATCATGTCCCTTGCCCGACTCCCCTTCGGTTCCCATGGAAGAAAAACCGTGAAAATTACGTCGTGTTCTCTACGGGAAATTGTGGTATTTTTGGCAACTGCGAAAAGGGGGGTCGGGCAGGGGCAGATCATTCTGTACCGGAAAATATTGCGTGAAAAAATATTTTCTCATGCAGGATTCTCTGTAAGTAGTAAACCCCGGTCCTGCTGAACGGATGACAGTTTTTCTGAAGGAAGTTCCGTGTCTTGATGTCATAATGAGGGCAGGTTTTTCCGCACCAGGTAACGTGAGATTCCGGGAAAAATTTTGTAAAGGCTGGTCGGGAAAAAGAAAAATGTCCCCAGCCCGACCCCCTTGGCCAGCGATTTACGGTACCGCAGCTGTTGCCCGGCAGGCCTGCACGCGGTCGTGAAGGAGCAGGAAAAGGACCTGGACGACAACAGCGTCCGTCAGCGCAACCTGTCCGACCTTCACCAGGAAGTCCCCGAGCCAGGCGGGGTCGGTCACGTGCAGGGACGGGTTGAAGGTGCTGACAAGCACCACGTAAGCCAGGGAGCTGGCAAGCGTTGCGATGAAGGTGGCGACGAACGGTGCGGTTGTGCGGAACCGCACCGCGAGATATGCAAACACGAAGAAGCAGGCCAGGACCCCCACCAGCTCGCTCACTACGTTGGCAAGCCCGAGCACGTACCCGCTCTTCATGACAAGCTGCCCGCTTTCGATTGCAATGGCGTGATTCGGGTTGGCAAGGATGGTCAGGACGCCGGCAGCGATCCCGATGCACAGTGCCTCCCTCCATGAGAACGGGAGCAGTACGATAAGGAGGCAGTATGCCGCGATCACGAACTCGGCGCCGACCGGGATCGCGTACATCTTTGCAACAACAGCCCAGGCATAGTTCACGATCGCCCCGAGGATCAGGACTGCCGCAATGATCAGGATCTTCTTATGGCTCATGCAGGTTGGTCTCCGGGAAACTCTATCCGGGTGCGGGGTAATAATCCCACCGGTTTTACTTCACGCCTCTCTCCTGCCCGATTCAGGCAACAGACACGGATGCATCAGGCCGGAGAAGGGCAATCCAATCAGGATATCCATCGATCCAAATTCGGGTCCGGGCAACGTGCAGTTCTGCAGAAAACGGAGGGGGAAATCCATCCCGGTACGTCCAGCACGCGTTACGTGGATCCTCTCTCCTGACCTCCCCGCTCCGTCCGCTCCGTATCCGGCAGCCCGTCCCGGATGAAAATGATCCGGTCGAAATATTCCCGGTGCCAGGGCTCGTGCGAGACCATGACCACAGTCTGGCCGAGATCCTTGTTTACCGCGCGGAAGAGCTCGAGCACGGTCCGGGAATTTTCCGTGTCAAGGTTTGCGCAGGGTTCGTCCGCAAAGAGGATGGCCGGCCTGTTCACGAGAGCCCGCGCAATCGAGACCCGCTGCTGCTCGCCCCCGGAGAGCTCGTGCACCAGGTGATCGAGCCGCCGGGAAAGCCCCACCTTTTCCAGCACTTCCGTTGCCGCGGCATAGCATGCGCTCAGAGGCCGTCCCTTCATGATCGCGGGGATCGCCACGTTCTCTTTCACGGTCAGCTCCGAGACGAGCGCATAATCCTGAAAGACATAGCCCAGGTGCATCAGCCGGAAGTGCGTCCGCTCTTCGTCCGTGAGGCGAGAAACATCCGTCCCGTCAAGAACGATCCTGCCTGAAGTGGGCGTGTCGAGCAGGCCCAGCTGGTGCAGGAATGTGGACTTCCCGCTCCCCGAGGGGCCCATGATGCCCACGAACTCGCCCCGTGCGATCGTGGCAGAGACTCCTTTGAGCGCTGCCACCTCCACGGACCCCATCCGGTAGATCTTTTTCAGGTCAGTCACTTCGATCATGGTCATCCCCTCATGGCATCGAGGATCTCTTCGTTCGTCACTTGCCGTGCCGGGATGAGCCCGGAGAAGACGGCGACAATGCAGAGCAAAAGGATGCTTATTGCAACGGAACCGTACTCGATCTCCGGCGTGAGATAGCCCATGGGGAACCGGATCCTGTAAACGGTCAGCAGGTAGCTGATCCCGTTGAACATCAGGATCCCGAGAACGATCCCGCAGGCGCACTGGAAGAGGACCTGGATGAGGTAACTCAGGACGATGATCTGCTTCCGGATGCCGATGGCCTTGAGGATCGCGATCTGCTTCTTCCGGTTGATGATGTTGATGTAGGTGACGATGAAGACGACAACGCTCGCCACGATGAGGGCAACGACCGTCATGATGTTCTTCACCAGGTTGAGGCTCGTGATCGCGTCGCCGAGAATGCCCTTTCCCATCTCGCTCCAGGTCTTGACCCTCTCTGAAACGCCGTAGCTCATGATGGTGTACTTGAGCGAGGCGGCATCGCCCGCGGAAGTCCCCCGCACCAGGATCTCCGTTGCCGTGTCTCCGGTATGCATCACCGAGTCCATCTCCTCCCGCGTGATGAAGGCCGAGGAATCGATCAGGGCGCCGAGCGACTCGTAGATCCCCTTGACCCGGTAGGTCTTCGTAATCCCGTTGCTGTAGGCAACCTTCACGCGGTCGCCGACCTTCACACCCCCGAGCGACGGCAGTTTGTCCTGCGACTCGTCCTCGTTCCCGGCCAGGAGTGTCCCGATAAGGATCTCGTCGGTATCTCCTTTCGAGAGATAATCCCCGTCCGTGATGACGAGGTGGAACTTCGTGACCTCCTGTTCGTCCGCGGGATTGAACGCGGTCAGTTGTTTTGACTGGAACTTTCCGTTCTTTTCATTCGTGATCGTCACGGCCGTAGCGCTGTGGGCGCTGACACCGGTCACCCCCGGAATCTGCTTCAGTTGTTTCACAAGACCCGCGGCACCTGCGATAACTGTCTGCTTGTCGCGGGGCTCGATGGTCACCTGGCCGTACTGGTAATCGATCATCTGGTCGTTGTACAGGGTCACGACCCCGCTGATGATCATCCCTAAAAAATTCATCAGCACGACCACCAGCGCGATGATGAGGATGGTGAGGAGGAGCGTGCTCCGGTTGCCGCGCCGGATCGCCCGGGTGGCGAGGTAGAGCGAGACCCCCCACCCGCTCCCGTTACCTGTCATTCTTCTTCCCCGGCCGGATGCGGAGATACCAGTAAGCGCCTCCGGCAAGGATGCAGAGCGCGAGGACTGCGCTCGCAAAGGGCACCAGGCCGGAGGAAGGTGTTGTCGTGACGACCGCATCATCCGTTATCGTGTGGGTGCCGAAATCGTCGGAATAGCTGATGGTCAGGTTGACCGGTACGGACCCGTCCTTTGTTGCCTGCAGGTAGAATATGGCCGGAGCATCGCTGTTCTTGTCCACCGATCCGATGAACGCGGTCTTTGTGCCGGTAAATGGGCTGTCGAGGGTTGCATGGACCGATGTGGCCTGGTCGGTCCCGGTGTTCTCCACGCGGAGGATCATCGTGAAGGGAGAGCCCGGCACCGGGCGGACCGGGTCCGTTGAGAAGGACTTGAGGGCCATCTCCGCCTTCCCCTTGACGGGGATGCCAAGCGTCTCGGCCTGCCGCTCCGTGCTCCCGTCCGGGGTCCGGTAGGTGATGGAGAGCGTCACGGGATCGATCCCGATCGGCGTGTTCTTGTCGGTTGCGAAACGGAGCGTCAGGTTCGCTTCCTCGCCAGGGTCGAGATGCTCGAAATAATGCCTGCCGGGAGAGGTGAGGACAAGGGATTTCGTGGTGGAGTTGACGACCATCGTGATGTCGCTTGCCCGGAGCAGGCCGGTGTTCGTGATCGTGATTCCCGCGGTGCAGTCATCGCCCGGGGCAACGCGGTCCGGCAGCGATTGCGAAACGGAGAGGGCCGGTTTCTTCTGGGACGAGATATCCGTGTTGACGTTCACGGTCAGGGGATACCGGGTGCTCCGGCCGTTTCTGACATCGATCCAGGCCTCCGGGAAATAGATTCCGCTCTTTGACGGCGCCCGGATAACGAACGTGACCGGGACAGACTGCCCGGGTCCCAGTTCGCCGATCCGGTCGAAGTCTTTTGTCAGGACCTCGATCCCGTTGCCCTCCAGGTGAACGTTCTCAAGGTAGATGTTGATGTCCGTGCTCTTCGTGTTGGCAAACGTGCCGCCGGAGGCGATCCCGGTGTTCTCTTTTACGGAAGCGCTCTGGGCAGTGTTCTTGATCACCAGGGTGGCTGTTCCCTGGTCCCCGGGCATGAGTACTGACGGAATCACGGTATAATCCGCCACAATGGCCGTGGGATTGGTCGTGCTCCCTTCTGCATCCACCGCTGCTGCGGGCAGGGCAGCAAGCATGAGAAGGATCCCGGCAATCACAATGAGAATTGCCCTTTTGTGGCTTTCGGATCTGTGGACGCTCTCCCGGTGCTGCCTGGTTCCTGCTGTTGTTCTTGTCTCTTCCATGATGGCCGCCATCTCCTCCGGAATTTCCGGCACTGAACAGGCGTCATCTCCAAAAAAGTGTACAAACGTTCAATTTAATAAACATTTGTTTAGTTTATTGAACAATTATTTATTTTAAAAACCGCAACGTGAATATACACACCTTTCCCATGAGGATACAGGATAATGCCACGGATCAATGCAGAATACCGCGACGAAGCGAAGAGAAAGATCATCGCGGCCGCGCTCGATATCGCCGCTACTGAAGGGTGGGAACGGATCACGCTTGATGCGATTGCCCAGAAGGTCGGGGTCACGAAAGGAGCTTTTTACTCGTATTACTCCAACAGCACAGACCTGATGCAGGAGGTCTTCCTCGCGGTGATCCGGACGATCCGGGACCAGCTGCTCGACAGCCTTTCGGGCGATCCGGATATTCATTCAGCCCTTGACTCTGCCTCCGATTTCCTCTTCCTCCAGGCAAAACCCATGATGCCGGTGTTTATCCAGGCCATCGCCTCCAGCATTACACGCGATACGGCGTTCCGGAAAAATGTCAATCAACTCATCGATGAAAACAGCGTCCTCATCGTTGCTGCAATGAGCCGGTACCAGAAGACCGGGCAGATCCCTGATGATGTGGACATCTCCTCAGCGGTCCGGGCAATCTATGGGATGAGCATGGGCCTTGTTATGATGACCCACGTACTGGGCAGGGATGCACGGGAGGGGAAACAGGCATGGGTGGAAGCGGCAGAGAGGGTCCTGAAGATCAACACGGAAGAAAACCGATAACTGCTATCTATGTGGTATTTCCCACGTTCACCTGGAAATCATGAATTGTCCGGGGAATTCTTCAGGTTGGCTTCACACTTCACTCCTTGCGTTGCCAGGGATTTACCTTACACAAACACTTATTACCCCACCCATGCCATATAATAAAGCACCATTCATGGAGCAGCGTTATACGTACGCTGCGAGTGTCTGCAAAGATGCGAGATTCCTCTGTTGAGGTAGCCAAGCCTGGTATGGCGCAGGTTTGCTAAACCTGTGTCCCGAAAGGACTCGAGGGTTCAAATCCCTCCCTCAGCGCTTAAAGAGATAATCTCACGATCGAGGGGATTGGATGGCTCAGGAAGAAGAGATAAAGTATTTCGTAAGGGTTGGCACCACGGATCTCGATGGTACCAAGTCCGTGAGGGTTGCCCTCACCGGCATCAAGGGTGTCGGCAGGCATACCGCCACGGTCATCACCCGCATGGCAAAGGTCGACGAGTACGCACAACTCGGCCGCATGGACGAGGCGTCCGTTAACCGCCTCCGCACGGCTGTCGAACAGTACAACAGCAAGATCCCGACCTGGATGGCGAACCGCCCCAAGGACATCTACACCGGCGAGCAGAAGCACCTCTTCGGTGCTGACGTTAACCTCACTAAAGACGAGGATGTCAACCTGATGAGGAAGATCCGCTGCTACCGTGGCATCCGCCACGAGACCGGCCAGAAGGTCCGCGGCCAGCGCACCAAGTCCACCGGCAGGACCGGGTCGACCGTTGGTGTCAAGCGCAAGTCCGTCGGAGGCTCATAATCATGGGATACCCAGGCAAGAACCACAAGTCTTACCAGACCCCCAAGCGCCCGTGGGAGAAAGCCCGCATCGAGGCCGAGACCCGTCTCGTCATCGAATACGGTCTCCGCAACAAGCGCGAGGTCTGGAAGGCACAGGCCTACCTGCGCAAGTACCGGACCGGTGCCCGGCACCTGCTTGCGCTCAGCTCGGGCGCTGCCGATGCTGCGCTTTACGAGACCAAAAAGAACGAGCTGATCTCCTCCCTCCAGAGGAATGGGATTCTCGGGCCCGACGCAGACATCGACGCGATCCTCTCGCTCAAGGTTCAGGCCCCGCTCGAACGCCGACTGCAGACCATCGTGTACCGCAAAGGCCTCGCCCGGTCGGTCAAACAGGCACGGCAGCTGATCACCCACGGGCACATCGCGATTGACGGCCGCCGGGTCAACATCCCCGGTTACCTTGTCAAGCGCACCGAGGAGTCCCAGATCGCCTACTTCGGCAAGTCCCCGTTCGTGTCCGACTCCCATGCGGAGAAGACCCGGATCATGAAGCCCGCGACTGCACCCAAGGCAATGCCCCAGCCCGAAGGTCACTTCCGTGGCCGGGGGAGGAGGTAATCCATGGCAGCAAACGAGAAGGAAAAGTGGGGCATCGCCCACATCTTTGCGTCCTTCAACAACACGATCATCACCATCACCGACCTGTCCGGCGCAGAGACCGTGACCAAGTCGAGCGGTGGCATGGTCGTAAAGCAGGACAGGAACGAGAGCTCGCCCTACGCCGCCATGCAGATGGCCAGCAACGTTGCGCAGACCGCCCGCGAGAAGGGCATTGTCGGCGTCCACGTCAAGGTCCGCGCACCCGGCCAGGGCAAGCAGCGCAGCCCCGGCCCCGGTGCACAGGCAGCCATCCGTGCCCTTGCCCGGGCCGGCATGCGCATCGGCCGTATTGAAGATGTCACCCCAATCCCCCACGACTCCTGCCGCCCGAAGGGCGGACGGCGTGGAAGGAGAGTGTGATGGAGATCGAATTCGCCAGTCTGGACGACTCCCTCGCACGATTCACGCTCTCGGGAGCGAGCCCCGCCTTTGCCAACGCCTTCCGGCGGGCAATGATCGGTGAAGTGCCAACCCTCGCCATCGAGGATGTGCGCATCTACGACAACACGAGCGCACTCTTCGACGAGATGCTGGCACACCGTCTTGGGCTCATTCCCTTAAAGACCGACCTCTCGGTCTACTCGACCCAGGACACATGCTCGTGCGGAGGGGCAGGCTGCCCCGGCTGCACGGCCACCTACACCCTCAGCGTCGAGGGCCCCCGGATGGTCACCTCCAGTGACCTCATCCCGCAGGATCCCGGCGCGGCGCCGGTGTATGACAACATCCCGATCGTGAAACTCACGAAAGGGCAGAAACTCGTCATAGAGGCACGTGCCATCCTCAACACGGGGAGGGCGCACGCAAAGTGGCAGTCGACGCTCGTATGCGGGTACAAGAATCACCCCGTCATCACGGTCAGCGACGTCTGCGACGCCTGCGGCATGTGCGTCGAGGAGTGCCCCCGCGACATCCTCGTTGCAAAGGGAAAGAAGGTCCAGGTTGCAGAAGGAAAGCTCCCCGAATGCTCCATGTGCAGGCTTTGCGAACGGGCATGCCTTGCAAGCGGTATCGGGGAAGAACCGGCAATAAAAATATCCGCCGAGCCCGACCGTTTTATCTTCGTGGTTGAGAGCGACGGGTCCCTGCCGGCAAAAGAGATCATGAACCGTGCCCTGTCGTTTATCAGGGAGCAGGCAGACGAGCTGGAACAACAGCTTGGCGAATTATCAGGGGATGAAAAGAAATGACAAGAATCATCGAGAAGACGAACCCCCGTCTTACCACCCTCATCTCGCTCCTGAAAAACAAGTCCCGCGAGAACGAGGCGAAGATCTGGCGCGAGATTGCAAACAGGCTCGAGACCCCGAACCGGAATTATGCCGAGGTCAACCTGTCCAAGATCAACCGGTACGCCCAGAACGGCGAGACGATCATCGTCCCGGGCAAGGTGCTCGGGAGCGGCATGCTGGAGCAGTCCGTCAGGGTCGCAGCGCTGAACTTTTCGGCGTCGGCCACGAGCAAGATCAAGGACGCGAAAGGGCAGTGTATGACCATCGAACAGCTCATCAGGGACAACCCGAAGGGCAGCGGTGTCCGGATCCTGAGGTGAAGAAGACATGGTAACCGTAATCAATGGAGACGGCCTGCTTCTCGGGCGCCTGGCAAGTATCGTCGCACAGCGTAGCCTCGCGGGTGAAGAGATCGCCATCGTCAATGTCGAGAACGTCGTGATCTCCGGCAGCAGGGCACGGGTGCTCGGGAACTACAAGCACAAGCGCGAACGCGGCGCATCCGGCTCCCACTGGGGACCGTTTGTCCCGCGCCGGCCCGACCACCTCATGAAGAGGACCATCCGCGGCATGCTCCCCTACAAGCGCCCCCGTGGCGTCGATGCAATGAAGTCCATCAGGTGCTATGTCGGGGTCCCCGTTGACCTTGTCGGCAAAGAGATGGAAGTGCCAGAAGAGGCGCACATGAACCGTCTGAACAACCCGAACCACGTCACGCTCGGTGCAGTCAGCACGTTCCTCGGAGCAAAGTTCTAAGGTGGCCATCATGGTAAAGATCATCAACACAAGTGGAAAACGCAAGACGGCAATCGCCCGTGCGACCTTAAAGGCCGGCAAGGGCGTCATCCGGGTCAACTCGGTCCCTCTCGAAGCATACGGGTCCATCACCACCCGGATGAAGATCTCCGAGCCGCTCCTCCTCGTTCCCAATGCAGTCAACGGCATCGATGTCACCATCGATGTTGCCGGCGGCGGTGTCATGGGCCAGGCAGAAGCGGTCAGGACAGCACTCGCCCGGGGCATCATCAAGTGGCACAACGACCCCGCGATGAAGGACATCTACCTGGAATATGACAGGACACTCCTTGTCAACGATTCCCGGCAGAAGGAAGCCAAGAAGCCGCACGGCTCCGGTGCCCGCGCAAAGTTCCAAAAGTCTTATCGCTGAACCAGAAGATATGATGAGAGGTCAGATATCTTGATACCCGTACGATGTTTCACCTGTGGAAAACCGATCTCCACAGCATGGGAAGAGTTCCGGGTCAGGAAAGAGAAAGGTGAGGATCCTAAGAAGATCCTCGACGATCTCAATATTTCGCGGTACTGCTGCCGCCGGATGCTCCTGACGCACAAAGAGATCATCGATGAGCTCAACCCGTACCAGTAAGCAGGAAGATGACAGTATGAACGCGGGGTCGTAGGGTAGCCTGGACCATCCTATTGCGTTCGGGACGCAGTGACCTGAGTTCGAATCTCAGCGACCCCATTTCAACCATTCAGGAAGACCACAACATCTGATTTGAGGACACGAATGCAGACGCAGAACTATACCCGGTATGAACGGGCAAGGATCATTGGAGCAAGGGCTCTGCAGATATCAATGGGTGCTCCGTTACTTATCACCACGACACGGATCGATCCGCTGGAGATCGCCATCGAGGAATTCACCAACAACACCATCCCCATTACCGTAAAGAGGAAATAGGAGAGCGGGCCATGACCATCATTGAGGTAATCGAGCTGCGGACGATCCTTGACAGCCGGGGCAACCCGACGGTCGAGGCGGACGTGTACACGGGGAGCGGCCACGGCAGGTCGGCTGCCCCGAGCGGCGCCAGCACCGGCTCGCTCGAGGCAAAGGTGAAGCCTCCCGCGGAAGCGGTGGACAACGCCCTCCAGAACGTCATCCCGGCGCTCATCGGTATGGACGCCTGCGACCAGGAGAGTTTCGATGAGCAGCTCCGGGACATTGACGGCACTGCCGACTTCTCGGAGATCGGGGCGAACATTGCTGTGGCGCTCTCGCTTGCGAATGCGAAGGCGGCATCAGCCTCGCTCGGCCTGCCGCTCTTCCGGTACCTGGGCGGGGCATTTGCAAAGGAGATGCCGCTCCCGCTCGGGAACGTCATTGGCGGCGGGGCGCATGCGGCCAATGCAACCGAGATCCAGGAGTTCCTCATCGTCCCCGGGGACGCGGCTGACGCAGAAGAGGCTGTCTTTGCAAATGCTGCCGTCCACCGCACGGTGAAGGCTCTCTTAAAGAAGAAAGGAATTGCCGCTGGCAAGGGTGATGAGGGTGCATGGGCACCGCAGATCGACGATGCCCTCGCATTTGAGCTCATTGCCGAAGCGGCCGGAATAGTCGCCGACGAGATGAAAGTCTCGGTTGATATGGGTATCGACGTTGCGGCGAGCCAGATGTGGGACGGGAAAGCATACAAGTACCGCAAGACCACGCGCTCGACCGAGGACCAGATAGCCTATATCGCAGAACTCGTGGACAAGTACAACCTTGTCTACGTGGAAGATCCCCTCCACGAGGACGACTTCGACGCGTTCGCGGAACTCACCAGCCAGGTCGGCAACCGCTGCCTGGTCTGCGGGGACGATATCTTCGTCACGCAGGTCGAACGCATCCAGCAGGGCATCGAGTGCGATGCCGCAAACTGCGTCCTCATCAAGCCCAACCAGGTGGGCACCCTCACCGACACGTTCGATGCGGTGCAGCTGGCCCACCAGAATGGCCTGGACACGGTGATGAGCCACCGGTCCGGCGAGACCACCGATACCACCATCGCCCACCTTGCAACGGCATTCTCCTGCGTGTTCTTAAAATGCGGGATTGTCGGCGGGGAGCGCATTGCAAAATTAAACGAACTGATACGCATCGAGGAACAGCTATGACCCAAGCAACAGAAATGGAAATTGAACTGAAAGAACCGCTCATCCCCGTCGAGGAGTACCTCGCAGCCGGCGTCCACATCGGCACCCAGCAGAAGAGCGAGGATATGAAGAAGTTCATCTACCGCGTCCGCGGCGATGGCCTCTACATCCTCGACATCCGCGAGACCGACACCCGGATCAAGACTGCCGCGAAGTTCTTAAACCAGTACGAGGCCCCGAACATCCTTGTCGTCACCTCACGGCAGTACGGCCAGTACCCGGCCAAGAAGTTCGCCGACACCATCGGCGCCATGTCGGCAACCGGCCGTTTCATCCCGGGCCTCCTGACAAACCCCGTCCTTGAGGGCTACATCGAGCCGCAGGTCATCGTCATCACCGACCCGATCGGCGACGCGCAGGTCATCAACGAGGCAGTCCAGTGCGGTATCCCCGTTGTTGCGCTCTGTGATACCAACAACATGACCAAGTTCGTGGATCTCGTCATCCCCACCAACAACAAGGGTCGCAAGGCACTCTCGATGATCTACTTCCTCTTAACCCGCGAGATGCTCCGGCTCCGCGGTATCTCAACGGCGCTCACCTCAGAGGACTTCGAGACAGACTTTTAAAATCTCCGGTCTTTCCTTTTTTCTCACAACCGATATCTGGATATAACAGGAGAACCAGAGGGTTGATGCGATGAAGATGCGTGCATGCGCAGTGGCTGGCATGTTCTATCCGCGCGAGCCCTCCCATCTCGAACAACTGCTGGAGAAGTTCTTCTCGGCAGTTCCTGACGTGGCAGGAAGGCCGCTTGGCATTGTCTCACCCCACGCCGGGTACATCTATTCGGGCCAGGTGGCGGCAACCGCCTTTGGCGCCATTCCTCCCGACTTCTCCGGCACCTTTGTCATCATCGGGCCGTCGCACCGCGGGTACATCACCTGCGTCTCCGAGGTCCCGTGGGAGACCCCGCTCGGTGTCGTGGACACGGATACGGAGTTCGTCCGGGCTCTCGATATGGAGACTGACGAACTCTCCCACCGGGACGAGCACTCGATTGAGGTTCAGGTGCCGTTCATCAAGTACCGCTTCCCCCGGGCGCGGATCGCTCCGGTGATGATGGGGCAGCAGGACTACCCGGGAGCGGTACGGCTCGGGGAGAAGATCTTTGCTGCGATCCGGAGGACAAAACGGGATGTCCGGATCGTTGCCTCGAGCGACTTCTCGCACTACGTGCCCGAGAAGAAGGCAAAGGAGGAGGACCTCTTTGCAATCGATGCCCTCAGGAGTCTTGACACAAGGGAATTCTACCGGCGGATCGCGGAGAAGCGGATCACAGCCTGTGGCTACGGCCCGATCACCGCCATGGTGACGGCCTGCACCGGCCTTGGTGCAAAAGCTGCGGAGCTGATCCGGTACGCGACAAGCGGTGAGACAACAGGTGACTATCGCGAAGTCGTCGGCTATGCCAGTATTGCGGTGATCTAGGTTGGCAACATGGAGTGCGCCGGGCAAGGTGTTCCTGTTCGGCGAGCATGCGGTGGTATACGGCAAGATGGGGATAGCCATGGCCATTCGGCCCCGGGTCTTTGTCACCGTTCGCGACACAAAGAGGCCTTCGCGGGCAAAGTCCCCCTATATTGACAGCTGCTTTGAAGCAATGGGTGTTATCGGGAGCGTGTACATCAACTCGCAGATCCCGAGCTCCTCGGGCCTTGGGTCATCTGCCGCTGTCACGGTTGCAACGCTTGCGGCTATTAACGATGAGTTCAACCTGAACAAAACCCGTGAGGATATCGCCGCCATGGCGTTCGAGATCGAGAAAACCGTGCAGAAGGGGAGGGCAAGCCCCACGGACACCACGGTCTCGACGTACGGCGGGATCGTCCTCATCACGGGCGGTTCACGGCGGCGGCTTCCCCCCCAGAACATGCATCTCGTGGTCGGCGACTCGCTTGTCTCCCACAGCACCTCGCGGATGGTCGAGCAGGTGGCCGATCTCAAAAAAAGGCACCCGGAGATCGTTGATCCGGTTCTCGATGCGATCCAGGGCGTCAGCATGAGTGCCATCCACCAGCTGAGTAATCCCCGCGAGCTCGGAAGATACATGAATATGAACAACTCGCTCCTCGAGGTCCTCGGCGTTGGGCACCCGCAGCTGGCAAAGATGATCCTTGCCTCCCGCCAGGCCGGGGCGTTCGGTGCGAAGATCACGGGGGCCGGCGGGGGCGGGAGCATGGTGGCCCTCTGCCCCAAGCAGCTCAAGCACCGCGTGGCAAAGGCAATCGAGTCCTGCGATGGCCGGGCTATCGTGACTGCTATCGATACGGAAGGCGTGCGAAAGGAGAAAAATGTCTGAAAGGGTACTTTTAAAACTCGGCGGGAGCATACTTACTGATAAGAGCGCCGACTGCGCAATCAACCGTGAGAGCCTTGCCACCATTGCCGCGGCAGTTGCGGCGGTAAGGACGGAAGGGACTGTCATCATCCATGGTGCCGGTTCCTGCGGACACCCGGAAGCCAAGCGGTACCACCTCGATAAGGGGGCCGCGCCCGGGGAGACCGAAGGTATCTATGTCACGCACCGTGCGGTCAGCGGGCTGAATGCTGAAGTCGTATCTGCCCTCCGCGAGAAGGGCGTTGCGGCGATCGGCGTCCACCCGCTCCACGTGGGTGTGGCAGACAAGGGAAGGCTCGTTGCGTTCGAATGCCGTCATCTCGAAACAATGCTGGCGCTGGGGATGGTCCCCGTGATCCACGGCGATGTGGTGATGGACCTCTCCCGGGGTGCCTGTATCGTATCGGGCGACCAGCTCGTGCGGTACCTTGCGGCTGCTCTTTCGATCAGCCGCGTCGGGCTCGCCACCGATGTACCGGGAGTGCTGGATGGAGGGCGCGTTGTGCCGGAGATCACCCGGCGCACCGTTGTAAATCTCCATATCGGCGACTCGATGCATACCGATGTCACCGGTGGAATGAGAGGGAAAATAGAAGAGCTGCTCGGCCTCGCGGACGCGGGGACGTGCTCGGACATATTCCATGTCTCGCGGGTGGCGGACTTCCTTGCAGGGTCCGACCATGGCGGGACGAGCGTAAGAGGAGAGTAAGGAATGAAAGATGCGGTGAAGCTGACGTCCTCGCGGAAACTCGACCACCTGCGGATCTGCGCAGAAGAGGATGTCGAATGCGGGGATGCCGGGTTTAACGATATCCGGTTCGTGCACAATGCCCTGCCGGAGTGCGACATGGAAGCAATCGACCTGTCTGCCCGGTTTCTCGGCCACACCTTTTCCTCCCCTCTCTTCATATCGGCGATGACCGGCGGTCATCCCGGTACAAAGGACGTGAATGCCCGGCTCGCCCGGGCGGCAGAGAAGTTCGGGCTTGGCATGGGCGTAGGCTCCCAGCGTGCAGCCCTGGAAAAGCCGGATCTTAAAGACACGTTTTCCCTTGTCCGCGACGAAGCGCCGCATGCGTTCCTTGTCGCGAACCTCGGGGCAGTCCAGCTTCGCGACCACGGGATCGCGTGGGCGGAGAAGGCCGTTGAGATGATCGACGCGGATGCGCTTGCCATCCACCTTAACTTCCTGCAGGAAGCAATCCAGCCGGAAGGCGACCACAACGCCGTGGGCTGTTTTGCGGCCATCGGGGAACTCTGCCGTGACTTCAAGACCCCGGTCATCATCAAGGAGACCGGGTGCGGGATCTCGGCAGCCACCGCACGGAAGTGCTGGGGCGTCGGTGTAAAGGCCATCGATATCGGCGGCTGGGGCGGGACGTCCTGGGCCGCTGTCGAAGCAGTCCGGGCCGGCAAAGGCAGGAGCGCACGGGACAAGGCGCTCCTCACCCTCGGGCAGGGCTTTGCCGGCTGGGGGATCCCGACCGTGGTAAGCCTTGCCGAAGTGCTGGCTACCGGGGGGCCGGTCATCGCATCCGGCGGCGTGCGGAGCGGGCTCGATGTTGCAAAGGGTCTTGCATTCGGTGCAGACCTCTGCGGCATGGCGCTCCCCCTGCTGAAACCGGCCATGGAGAGCGATGCAGCGCTGGCGCATGCCATTGAAGCTGTCCACCGGGAACTGACCGTTGCGATGTTCCTGACAGGCTCGGCACGGGTCACGGATCTCCGGAAAGCACCGGTCCATCTCACGGGCCGCACGCGCCAGATGATCGACAAGGACAACCCGGCACGGATCAAGCGGTAACGCAAGACCAATAGAAGAAGAAACCAGAACGCCGGCAACGGGGATTTTTAAGGAAAGAAGACCCGCAGGCGAAACACCAGGAGATACAAGAATGGATATAGAAATCATCGCAGTGGGCGGATACGACGAGGTCGGGCGGAACATGACCGCTGTCCGCTGCGGAAAGGAAATTGTCATCTTTGATATGGGGCTCCGCCTCGACCAGGTGATGATCCACGAGGATGCGGAACTCGAAAACATGCACTCGCTGGATCTCATCAAGATCAAGGCGATTCCCGATGACACCATGATGAACTCGATCGAGGGAACCGTGAAGGCGATTGTCTGCTCACACGGCCACCTCGACCACATCGGGGCAATCCCGAAGCTTGCCCACCGGTATAATGCCCCGATCATCGCAACGCCGTACACAACGGAACTGATCCGGCAGCAGATATCGGGAGAGCAGAAGTTCGGCGTGAACAATAAGCTCTTTGCGCTCAAGTCGGGGCAGCGGTACACGCTCTCCCAGAACCTGGTGCTCGAGTTTGTCCGGAACCAGCACTCCATCATCGACACGGTGACACCGGTGCTCCACACCCCGCACGGCGCAATCGTATACGCGCTGGACTTCAAGCTGGACCGGACCCCGGTCATCGGAGAACCGCCGGATTTCGCCCGCTTCCGCCAGATCGGGAAGGAAGGGGTGCTTGCCCTGATCGTTGAGTGTACGAACATTGGTCGGAAAGGACGCTGCCCGAGCGAGCGAATCGCCCGCGACCTGGTCCGGGACACCATCACCAGTTACGAGGACGACAAGAACGCACTCGTTGTCTCTACCTTCTCATCGCACATCTCGCGTGTCAAGACGATCGCGGAGTGCGCCCACGAGATTGGCAGGAAACCGGTCCTCCTCGGCCGTTCGATGGAGAAGTATGCCGTCACGGCCGAGCAGATGAAGCTCGTCTCGTTCCCGGAGACCACGAGCGTCTTTGGTAACCGGCGGACCGTTGACCGCACCCTGCGCCGGATGATGAAGGCCGGGAAGGACAAGTTCCTGCCCATCGTCACCGGCCACCAGGGCGAACCGGGTTCCATCCTCACCCGTATGGCTACCGGTGACACTCCTTACCAGCTCGGGAAAGGGGACAAGGTTATCTTCTCGGCAAATGTTATCCCGAACCCGATGAACCATGGCCAGCGGTATATGGTCGAGGCCCGGCTGAAGATGCTCGGCGTGCGGATCTTCGAGGATCTCCATGTCAGCGGTCACGGGTACCGGGAGGACCACTTCGAGTTTCTCCAGCTCCTGCAGCCGCAGCATGTTATCCCGGCGCACGGGAGCCTGACGATGACGGCAGACTATACCCAGTTTGCCGGTGAGCTCGGGTACACGGCCCATTCGACCGTCCATCTCCTGAGAAACGGCCAGAGGGTCAAGATCAATTAACGGTGAATAACAATGTCAGAACTTTCACTGTATCTGAAATCGGTCGCAAAGCAGATCGATCACATGATCGACCGTTACTATGTCGACAAGGCCGGCGAACTGAACAAGGCATCTGCCCACCTCCTTGCAGCCGGGGGCAAGCGTCTCCGCCCTGCTGTTGTCATGCTTGCGGCTGACGCGGTGAAGCCTGGCAGCTCGGACGACATTATGCAGGCAGCGCTGGCCCTCGAGGTGACCCATACCTTCACGCTTATCCATGACGACATCATGGACGATGACAGCCTGAGGCGCGGTGTCCAGACCGTGCACACGAAGTGGGATATGCCGACGGGGATCCTTGCCGGCGATGTCCTCTATTCCCGGGCATTTGAGCACATCTCGCTTGTCACCGCAAAGGACGATGCCAAGGTGAAGGCTATCAACATGCTCGCCCGGGCCTGTGCCGATATCTGCGAGGGGCAGCACATGGATATGTCCTTTGGGCACCGGGACGATGTCATGGAAGGCGAGTACCTGGAGATGGTCAAAAAGAAGACCGGCGTCCTGTATGCAGCGGCGGCCGGTATCGGTGCCGTCCTTGCCGGCGGAAACGGCGTGCAGGTGAAAGCCTTGTACAACTTCGGGCTCAACACCGGTATCGCCTTCCAGATCCAGGACGATCTCATTGACCTGTTAACCCCCTCCGAGAAGAGTGGGAAGGACCAGGCGTCCGACCTCCGCGAGGGCAAGCAGACGCTTATCATGATCAAGGCACGCGAGAAGGGCCTTGACCTGCAGAAGTACCGGCGCGAGCTCTTGAAATCTGATATCGACGAGGCCATCCGGGAACTGACCGAATCGGGGGTAATCCCCGAGGTGAAACAGATGGCCGCCGATCTCGTGAAGGACAGCAATCGGCACCTCGGACTTCTTCCCGAGTCAAAGGAGCGCCAGCTCTTGATGGACATTGGCGAGTTCTTCATCACCCGGAGTTATTAGGATGGCAGGGGACGATCCCAAAGAAGCCCTCTTTTTGTGTGCACTGCAGAACGCGGTGAAGCACGGCGGCGTGCCACAGGCCGGTGCGGTCATCGGCATGGTGATGGGCGCCCACCCGGAGCTCCGCTCACGGGCAAAAGAAGTCTCGGCACTGGCAAAAGAGGCGATTGCCGAGGTGGCAAAACTCTCACCGGAGGAGAGGCTTGCCACGCTCCAGACCCGTGCACCGGAGATGATCGCCGCCATGTCCGAGAAGCACGAGAAGAAGAAGGTGCTCCCGGAACTCGAAGGTGCGGAGAAGGGCGTTGTGATGCGGTTTGCCCCGAACCCCTCCGGCCCGCTCCATATCGGTCATGCCCGGGCTGCGGCGCTCAACGATGCCTACGTGAAGCAGTATGGCGGCCGCTACATCCTGCGGATCGAGGACACCGACCCGAAACGCGTGGACCCGGAAGCATACCAGACCGTGCAGGAAGATATCAGATGGCTGGGCCTTGGCATCACCGAAGTCGTCACCCAGAGCGACCGGCTGTCGATCTACTACGATCTCTGCAAACAGCTGATCGAGAAAGGCGGGGCGTATGTCTGTACCTGCGACAATGAGCAGTTCAAAGAACTCAAGCAGAACAAGACAGCCTGTCCCTGCCGCGGGAACTCTGCTCTGAAGAACCTTGAGCTCTGGCAGAAGATGCTCGACCATACCTTCAGAGAGGGCGAGGCGTCGGTCCGGATCAAGACCGATCTTTCCCACCCCGACCCGGCCATGCGGGACTTCCCGGCGTTCCGGATCCTCGATGCACCCTCGCACCCAAAGGTGAAGGCGCACGTGTACCCGCTGATGAACTTCTCGGTGGTGGCTGACGACCACCTGCTCGGCGTCACGCACGTGATCCGGGGCAAGGACCACATCGCCAATACCCGCCGGCAGAAGTTCATCTACGACCACTTTGGCTGGCAGCAGCCGGTGTACCGGCACTATGGCCGGATGGGGATCGAGGGAGTTGTCCTATCCACCTCGCAGATGCGGGCCGGGATTAAGGAAGGGCTCTATTCCGGCTGGGACGATATCCGGCTTGGTACCCTGCGGGCCCTTGCCCGGCGCGGGATCCTGCCAGAAGCCGTGAAGAACGCGATGATTGCGATCGGTATCGGCGACGTTGACATCTCGTTCTCGTGGGACAACCTCTACGCAGAGAACAAGAAACTGGTCGACCCGACAGCCAACCGTTACTTCTTCGTACCCGACCCGGTCGAGGCGAAGATCGAGGGGGCACCGGCCCACACCGCCCACGCCCTCCTCCACCCGTCCGATGAAGCCCGGGGCACGCGAACACTGGAGTTCACCGGCACAGCGCTCATCCCGAAGGCAGAGCTGGTGTCCGGCACTGCCATGCTCAGGTTAAAGGACCTCTTCAACGTGAAGATCGCGTGGAACGGCGAAACACCCACGTTCTCCTATGGCGGCGATTCGCTGGCCGATGCCCGTGCCGCAAAGGCCCGGATCATCCAATGGCTCCCGGCGCAGGCTATCGTGCCCTGCACGCTCATTACGCAGGAAGGCGAGGTCAAGGGGGCCTGCGAGCCCGCGGTGAAGGGAGAGGCCGGAAAGGTCGTCCAGTTCGAGCGGGTCGGGTTCGTGAAGATCGATGCCGTGGATGCGTCCGGTGTCCGGGCATACTTCACGCACAAATAACCAGCCCTCTTTTTATCCGGGTAATGATAGGGCAGCCGGACGGCGGCCCCGTACCTTTTTCCCCGTTCACGTCCCATTAATCAAGACGTACATGCAGCCTGACGGAAATGCCAGCGGGAACAGGGAACCCAAAGAGTCCCGCGAGAAGCTTGTCTTCACCGGCTTCTGCATGGATCTCCTCATTCTCGTTCCCGAGACTGCGGCCCTCATCCTCTCCGGGTCTGCCGCTCTCCTGTCCGATGTGTTCAAGTGCGCAAACGAGATCCTTGCCACGCTCTTTGCCCTCCTGATCATCCGGAGAATGAAAGCAGGCGGGAAGTTCACCTACGATTACGGCATGGGGAAGTTCGAGACCCTGACCCGGATCATCACCGGCAGCGTGATGGTGGTTTCGATCATCATCCTTGTCCTCTTCACTATCCAGCGTCTCATGCATCCCGAGAAGTTCGAGATGATTGCCGCTTACATCGGCATCCCGCTCATGATCTTTGCCAGTATTGCCGACTACCATCACTGGCATGCCTATCACCGCCGTTCAAAGGAAGATCCGTCCCCGATCATGGAGGCACAGTGGCGCCTGCGGCGGGCCAAGACGTTCTCCAACCTCCTGCTGCTCTTCGCGCTCACGTTCTCGGTCATCTGCATCCAGTATGAATGGGCGCATTACATCGACCCGATCGTTTCGTTCGTCATCATCGGATTCCTCCTCTTTGCCGGGTACCGGGAGTTCTCCTCCTCGCTCCCCGACCTTTTCGACAAGACCTTGGACGAGGAGCTCCAGCTGGTCATCCTGCGGGAACTCTCTGGCTCGTTTGATAAGTACGATGAGTTCCATGGGGTCCGGTCTCGTCGGTCCGGAAGCCGGATATACATCGAGATCTTCCTCGGATTCGATCCGGAGCAGAAGATGGGGGATGTCCAGCAGTTTGCCACCACGCTCAAGCGCTCTCTGGAGAACGAGATTGCGGGAAGTGTGGTCTCGGTTGTTCTGAGCCGCGAATAACGGGCCCCCTCTCTGTCCGGTCCGCTGCCTTTCCCGTTTCTGCAACGCAGAGTATGATCCTATATAGGTTTCCGGATTAATATTGAAAGAATATGGATGGCAGTGGTCTCGCGTATTGCGGGGGAGATGCCGATGGCGGGGAAGCGGCGGCGACGAAGCAGAAGACGGTCGCGGCCAGCCTTGGGTTTGACATCCTGCTCTGGGTCCCGGAGATCATCGCGTTTGTCCTCTCCGGGTCCATTACCCTCTTTGCCGATGTGATGAAATGCGGCAACGAGATCCTTGCTACGTTCTTTGCGCTTCTCATTCTCATCCGGATGCGGAGGGGTGACCGGTTCTGCTACGATTACGGTATGGGCAAGTTCGAGACGTCCACCCGGTTCATCACGGGTGCGGTCATGATGGTCTCGATCCTCATCATCACCTATTCAGCACTGACCAGGATCTATAATCCGGAACCGGTCGGCATTGAGGGAGCCATGATCGGTATCCCTCTCATGCTGGTCACCGCAATCATCGATACCTACCTCTGGCAGAAGAACTACCGCGTCTCCCTGCACGATCCGTCGCCGATCATGGAGTCCCAGTGGCGGCTCCGGAGGGCCAAGGCTTTTGCCGATGTCTCGGTCCTTCTGGCCCTGGTGCTTTCGTTCCTGCTTGGCCACCACGCCCTCTCGGTCTACATCGACCCGGCAGCCTCGTTCATCATCATCGGGTTCCTGATCCTTGCCGGGTACCGGGAGATATCCTCATCCCTTCCGGATATCTTCGACAAGACCCTGTGCGAAGAGCTCCAGATTGTCATCCTCCGGCACCTCGCGACATCGTATGACAGGTACCATGAGTTCCATGGCGTACGGTCCCGCCGCTCAGGCAGCAGGATCTACATCGAGATCTTCCTTGGATTCGATCCAGACCAGAAAATGGGGGATGTGCAGGATTTCATCGACTCCTTAAAGCAATCTCTTGAGGCAGAGATTCCGGGGAGCGAGGTCTTTGTGATACCAAAACGGCGGTAATCCTGCGGCACGTAGTGGGGACTGTGGAACCGGATACGGTATGTCTGTGAAGGTGACGGGCCCTTATGCAGTGCGGGTGAGCTGCGTTATGGCAGCAATCCAGACCGCCTTTGCCTCGACCTTGTCCATGCCCATCAGGACATCCATGAGAAGGCCGTTTGCCAGTGCATCGCAGGCAAGGGCAAGGACCCGCGGATCGAGGTCGCGCGAGACAAGGCCGGTCTCCTGCTGGCGGCGGATGAACCGCTCGATCACCCAGATATCCTCTCTCCGGTCCTGGACGAGCACGGCCCGGATGCGCTCGTTCCGGGTTGCAAGGAGGAGCATCTCGGCATACATGCTGTTGAACTGCGGGACATAGTGCAAGAGAGCATCGAACAGTGCGGCACTGCCTTCCTTCAGGTCACGGCCGGCATATGACCGTTCGAGCGTTCCCTTGAATTCGTCGCGCGCCAGTTCGGCAACTGCGGCAAACAGGTCTTCCTTTCCGGGGAAATACTGGTACAGTGCGGGTTTCGTAACGCCGAGGCTCTCCGCGATCGAGCCCATGGTTGTGCCATGGTATCCTTTTTCGAGAAAATGGGTGAACGCGGTCCGGATGATCTTCTTTTTGACGTCATCACGGTATTCACCAATAATGCGTGGCATAACGTACCAATATGTTCCTGCGCGGGCAGGGAAAACAATACCGCCCGGTTCTCATTACTATGGGTATGAATAACTTACCTATGGTAAGGTTAATACTTGTGGGTAATGCACTTTTGTACAGGTGATTCTGCGCCTAATCAGGGTGCGGCAGATCATACAGGTATGGTCTGGATCCATATGACTGTGCCGTCAAAGGGAGGTGACCTGTTCCGCTGTTCAAAGAGATTAAAAGCGATTTAATTATATATGTGACATTCTCAATAGTGGTAAGTACCTTGCAACGCAAGATACTGTGCCAAACACAAAACATGTGCAGGCCCGGCACCACTACCCTCTGTATCTGTCCCCGGGGCTCCGGCACCGGGGGCGGGCATGCACTCTGACCAGGGAGATCCCATGAATATCCAGTTCAAAAAAGGCGTACTTGAGATATGCGTTCTCTCTGTTCTGGCCCGCAAGGACTGTTACGGGTATGAACTCGTCAACGAGATATCGAAACGGATCGACATCTCGGAAGGGACCATCTACCCGCTCCTGCATCGCCTGAAGGATGAGGGCCATGTCACCACGTACCTGCAGGAATCTGCCGGGGGAGCGCCACGGAAGTATTACCGCCTTACCGAAAGCGGAAGGAAAGAAGAACATGAACAGAAGGAAGAATGGATGCGGTTTTGTGCATCGGTGAACGCGCTCCTGGAAGGGAAGAACAATGCTGCAGAATGAACAGGAATTTGTCCGGATCTTACAGAACCGGCTAGAGGGCACTCTTTCCCCCGAGGAACTGAACGATATTATCTCTGATTATACCGAACATTTCCGGATCGGGAAAACCGAAGGCCGTTCGGAAGAGGATCTCTTCCGTTCGCTGGGATCGCCGGAGGATATTGCGCGGGAGATCCGTGCCACCCACCTGGTGAAGAAAGCCGAGGATGTCAGGAGTTGCCGGAATATCCTCCATGCAGTCCTCGCAACCCTCGGGCTCGGGCTTTTCAACCTGGTGTTTGTCCTCATCCCGTTCATCCTCCTCGTACTGCTGCTGTTTGTGATCTTCGTTGTCGGGATTGCATTCATGGTCTGCGGGCCGGTTGCGGGAATCTTTGCCCTGCTCCAGCTGGCCGGTATTCCGGTATTTGCGATATGGCTCTCTCCCGCAGCAGGAATTTTCTTCTCGACCGGTATCACAACGTTCGGCCTGCTGCTCGTGATAGGGAATTATTTCCTTGCACGGTTCTTCTACCACATCGGGATACGGTATCTCAAGTGGAATATCGGTGTGATCACCGGAACGGAGCGTCTCGCATGACTGACAGCAGAGAAAAACCGGGACTGCAGGTTTCCAGCCATGATACCCTGAATATCGGCAGCACCAGGGTAACCCGCATAGTTCTGTGGCTTGGTGCGATCACCATCGTATCGTTTCTTATCGGGTTTGGCATCCTTGCCCTCTCGGGCGAGCTCCCGCAGTCAAAAGACCAGGATTTCTCACCCTTCCGCCATACCGCTTTCCTCTCGCCCGGTAAAACAACGGTTCCGCTTGACGGTGCCGGCTATGGTGATGTAGCCCTGACCCTCGGGGCCGGCGAACTCCGGGTCCAGGGAGGTGCACCGGATGATATGCTGATGGATGCATCGATCTTCTCTAAAGCGCCGGAATGGGAGCCTGAACTGGTCCAGAGTGTCAACGGGTCGCGAAAAACCGTTGCCCTGACTGACAAAGGACATAAGACAAAGGAATGGTTTTCCGTGGATTCCCCAAACAGCTGGACAATCGCATTAAACAACGGGGTTCCTGTAAACCTTGAAGTGAATGTCGGGGCCGGCGACTGCCGGATCGACCTCGATGGAATGACGCTGGGATCCCTGGACGTCCACAACGGCGCCGGGGATACGACCATCACCCTTGGCAGGAGCCAGAACCAACCGTTCGATGCCGTGATCCGGAATGGGATCGGCGACCTTACCCTCCGGGTGCCGCGGGAGAGCAACACGCGGATCCGGGCAGTGACCGGCCTCGGCGAGATCAGCAACAACGGATTAGTACAGGACGGCGATATCTTTGTAACAGCGGGGTTCAACCCGGCAATCGCGGTCAATGAGATTACCCTGAACCAGGGGGTTGGTTCAATCAGCCTTGAAGCACTATGATCAAATATCACAATACCAGGATGGGGATTATGGGAATACTGAGGACAATTATCGCGCTGGGTGTCCTGTTTGCACTGGTCGTCGCCGTTATACCGGCAGTGCATGCTGCCGATGCCCCGACCGTAACGATCACAAATTACGAGGTCTCTCCCTCGGTGCTGATGCCGGACAGTCTGGGGACCATCACGGTCACCCTCACGAATACGGCATCCAGCGCATCCACGACCGAGAAGACCGGAAAACTCGCAGCGGACGACTATTCAGTAATCACGACTGCGGACATAACCGTCAATATCGAAGATGTCCGTCTCGAGGGAAACGGT
This sequence comes from Methanoregula formicica SMSP, assembly GCF_000327485.1. Classification (NCBI taxonomy): domain Archaea; kingdom Methanobacteriati; phylum Methanobacteriota; class Methanomicrobia; order Methanomicrobiales; family Methanoregulaceae; genus Methanoregula; species Methanoregula formicica. The sequence continues at coordinate 504,116 of NC_019943.1, forward strand.
CTCCGTGTCCTGACCAAGAGCTATGACAAGGCAGGAAGCCTTGGCCCGGGCCAGTCCATCCCGCTTACCTTCTCGTTCCAGGCACCCGCACAAAGCGGGCTCTACTACCCGGAGGTCTGGGTAGCGGTCAAGGGCGGAAGCAGCACGAAATACCCCATCCCGGTCAATGTCAACACCGCTCTTGGGATCCAGAAGAAAGCGATCCTGATCACGGAGAGTTCGCTTGATGGCAGTGTCAACCCGGGTGATGAGATCCCCGTGACCCTGATCGTTACGAATTCCGGCGAGCTGCTTGCCGATGACGTTACCCTGACCGTCACAAATGTCAGCGGGAAACTGGCGCCAAAAAGCGCTGACCTGTACCACCTTGGTACAATCGGTCCCGGCGAACAGAAGACCGTGTCGCTTGTCCTCCTCTCTGACAAGCAGGCCGGCTACGGCCTCGTCCGCGTGCCGGTGACGATCAGCTACAATACCATCGACGGAAAGCCTGTCTCCGAATCCACTGGTATCGACGTTGTTCTGAAGGGTAAGGCTGAACTGGGTTTCGTCTCGGTTGACACAAGCCCGGCGCGGCTCACGGAAAGTACACCGTTCGATCTCACGATCCGGATAGAGAACACCGGGACCGGTGAGGCGAAGCAGGTATCGGCGAAGGTAGACCTTCCTGCTGACGGGACAAAGGAGGCATTCATCGGCAAGATCAAGCCGGGCAACGATGCCCCTGCCATCTTCCTGCTCGAGGGCCTGAAAGGCGGCAATTATCCCTATAACCTGACGATCACGTACACGGATGATATGGGGGTCCATACCTATACCCGGCAGATGAACCTGCGGGTGACACCCACAGACAACTCCGGCAGCATCATCCTCGTACTCCTTGTGCTTGCAGTGATCGGGTTCCTGGCCTGGCGGTACTGGTACCTGCCCAGGAAGAACGGTGACGGTACATTCCCATGGGAAAGAAAGAGTTGAGGGTCGCCTTCCTGCTCGCCCTGCGGTCACTCCAGCGGGGCAGCAGGTCGAGCGTGCTGCTTACCATCCTGATCATCGGGATGTGCTTCACCAACATGATCTTCCTGCCCGGCCTCTTCAACGGGATCGGGCAGAGCATCACGAAGCAGGTCGTGGACTACGAGATTGGAAACGTGCTCGTCAGCCCCAAGTCCGGCGAACGGTACATCTCCGACATGGACGCAACCCTCGACCTCATCAACGGCATGCCTGGCGTGGAGCGGGCCACACCGCATTTCAGCAAGGGGGCTACCCTGACGTACCGCAAACGGGTGCTCGGCGCCACGGTGCGGGCGATCCGGCCCAATGACGAGAAGCTCATCTCACCCCTGTACACCAAAATGGTTGCCGGCAGTTACCTCGGCGATGCGGATACCGGTGAGGTGATCATCGGCAAACCGCTTGCCGGTGATGCGTCGGTGAAGGAGGAGGACGAGTTCCAGGCCTCGCTTGGCGGGGTCCGGGTCGGTGACTCGATCACGATGGATTACGGTAACGGGTACGTGAAGGACTACCGGGTGAAGGGGATCTTCTACACCGGCTGGTACCAGTCGGACACCGCTGTTTACGTGAGTTATACGGATATGGCGCTTGCGGACCCGCGGGCTGCTGACAATGCGGAGTATATCACGGTCAAGATCAAGCCCGGGTATTCCGAGAAGTTCGTAAAAGACGAGCTCCAGCAGTACGGTGTCTCTGAAAAAGTCCAGACAACCGCCGACCTGCTCGAAAAGAGCATGGGGCGGGCGCTCCAGAGCTTCGCCATCATCAACATGGTCTCGCTCATCGTGGGCATCATTATCACCACGGTGGTGCTCTTCATCGTGATCACAATCAAGACCATCAACAGCCGTCGGCAGATCGGGATCCTCAAAGCAATCGGGGTGGACAAGGAGGTCATCATGCACAACTACGGGTTCCAGGTGGTCATCATGTCGGTGCTCGGGATCCTGTTCGGTCTCGTGCTCACGCTCCTGATGGCAGCGTACCTCGCGGCACATCCCATTGTCACGCCCGAGTGGTCGGCGACCCTGTACCTGACACCCTGGGACCTGGTCCAGAACTCCCTGATCCTCTTTGCCGCATCGCTCGTTGCGGGATATGTGCCTGCGTACCAGGTATCGCGCGAAGACATCCAGTCCGCCATGAGGGCCTGACATGATCCAGATATCCGACCTGACGAAAATTTACCGGATGGGGACTGTCGAAGTACGGGCGCTCGATGGTGTCACGCTCGACATCGCAAAGGGGGAGTTTGTCGGCATCATGGGAGCGAGCGGGAGCGGCAAGACCACCCTCCTGCACATGCTCGGCCTCCTGGACGATCCCACCAAAGGGAAGATCAATATCGAGGGTACCGACGTGCTTGCGCTCTCGGACTACGAGAAGACGATGTTCCGGCTGTACAAGCTCGGGTACGTCTTCCAGGACTATGCCCTGGTCCCTGACCTGACCGTGATGGAGAACGTCTCCCTGCCGGCAATGCTCCGGAAGGACCGGAGCGAGGAGCAGATCAGGAAGGACAGCGACTTCGTTCTGGAGAGGATCGGGCTTCTCGACCGGTGTGACCACCTCCCCCGCGAACTCTCGGGAGGCCAGCAGCAGCGGGTCTCGATTGCCCGTGCTATCGTGAACAAACCCGACATCCTGTTTGCCGACGAACCGTGCGCGAACCTCGACACCGAGAACTCGCGGATGGTGCTCGACCTCTTCCATGACATCAACGAAGAGATGAAGCAGACCATCGTGATGGTCTCCCACGAGGACTGGCACAAGGAGTACTTCCACCGGATCGTCCGGCTCAAGGACGGGAAGGTCGTGAGCGACGGGACCAATCCGTCAGCACACTAGATCCCCTTTGGCGGATCCCTCACCTTTTTTTCCTGCTGATGCCGACTATTCCGGCAGTGATGCAAACTCCCGAAATTCCCGTTGAGAAGATCGTCCGTTCGCGCCGGAAGACGATTGCGCTGGAGGTGACCCCTCAGGCAACCCTCGTCGTGCGTGCACCGCACCGGGTGCCGCAGGCATACATCGATCGCATGATCCTTGAGAAGAGCACATGGATCAAAAAGAAGATGGCCGAGATGCGGGCACGGCCGCAGGCTCCGGTGCGGCTGTATGAAGAGGGGGAGGTCTTCTGGTTCCTCGGCCGTGCGTATCCGCTGCACTATACGGACGATCCCGTCGGTGCGATCGTGCGCACCGACAGGCTTGAGGTCTCCCGAACCCTCCGTCCCGATATCCGGAATGCCCTGCAGCGCTGGTACGTGGAGGAGGCCAAAAAGGAGATTGCTGCCCGCTGCATGTACTTCTCGATGATGACCGGCTACTCTCCCACCTCGCTCCGCATCACCAATGCAAAAGGGCGGTGGGGTTCCTGCACGTACAAGGGCGGGCTCAACTTCAGCTGGCGCCTTGTCCAGGCCCCGCTTTCGATCGTGGACTATGTCATCGTCCACGAGCTCGTCCACCTCCGTCAGCACGACCATTCAAAAAAGTTCTGGGCAAAGGTCGAAGCGCTCATGCCTGATTATCAGCGGCGGCGGGAGTGGTTGCGGGAGAACGAGCGGCTGCTCAGGATTTGAGATCCCTCATCCATAAGCCGTTCCCTTTTCATCCCGCCCGCCCAACATGTAGAGATGAATTCCTTTTTTATCCGGCAGGAACTCCCGGACGATGCCCTGGGTATATCAGAAGTCCACCTCCAGGCCTTCGGCCAGGACAGGGAATCGCGACTCGTCGATGCCCTTCGCAACGATGGTGTTGTCAACCCGGATCTCTCCTTCGTTGCCGTGCATGGAGAACGGATCATCGGGCATATCCTCTTCACCCCGGTCCAGATTGTATCCGGAACGGTCGCATCACCGGCCCTTGCCCTTGCCCCGCTCGGTGTCCACCAGGACTACCAGTGCCGGGGGATAGGGGCAGCCCTCATCGAGGATGGATTGGCGGAGTGCCGGCGTCTTGGCCATCATATCGTGATCGTGGTCGGCCATCCTTTGTATTATCCCCGGTTCGGGTTCACGGCTGCAAGTGACGCCGGGATCACTGCACCGTTCCCCTGCCCGGATGATGCATTCATGGCACTCCCCTTAAAGCCCGGAGCACTCGATGGAATCGGGGGAATGGTCCGGTACCCGGCTGCGTTCGACGCGGTCGGGGCCCATACCTCGTAGACTGTATTCCGGGGCGGTCCCTTTCCGGTCACCACTCTATCGCCTTTCAAATGACCCTATCCGTCGGCACGTGAACGTATCGGTGGCGGCAACTCCGGACCGCACAGCATATACCCTTTCCTCGCCAACCCCTCCTTACGACATGACGCCCGGGGTACCCCTTCCCGCCGGCATGGATCTGGCGGATTATCTGCACGACGTAGTACTGCACGCAGGCCCGTCCATGCAGGAGGAGCCTGTATCCTTTGCCGGAACGGTGGTGAAAAAATTTACCGGGGAGTTCTGGACCTCCCGGCAGCGGCAGGGAGGATCTCTCCACGAAATATCATACCGTGCATGCTTCAAGCCGCAACTGCCACGGTTCTTCATCTCGCTTTTGACAAAGAAAGGAGATGTTGTCTACGATCCCTTCAGCGGCAGGGGGACGACCGTCATCGAAGCTGCGCTCATGGGAAGGAGCGTGGTGGCAAACGATATCAATCCGCTCTCCCGGGTAATGACCGAGCCCCGTTTCTTCCCTCCGGAACTCGAACAGGTGGAGAAGCGGCTCACGCTGATCCAAAAGGAGGGGTGCAGCGCGGATATCGATCTCTCGATGTTCTATCATCCCGCAACAGAACAGGAGATCGCTGCCCTCAGGGAATACCTTCTGGCGAGAAAGGAAGCCCACCGTGACGACATGCTTGACCGCTGGATTGCAATGGTTGCGACCAACCGTCTCACGGGCCACTCGAAAGGGTTCTTCTCGGTCTATACGCTCCCGCCAAACCAGGCAGTCTCTCCGGCGAGCCAGGAGAAGATCAACAAAAAGCGCCGCCAGGCACCGGAATACCGCGATACCCGGCAGCTTATTCTCACCAAGACAAAAAGCCTGCTCAGGACGCTTACCGGAGAGGAGAGAAGGAACCTTGCACGGGCGGGAAAGAGTGCCCGGCTGCTCTCGGAAGATGCCCGCTGCACAAAAGAGATCCCTGATGAGTCTGTGGACCTGACAGTAACGTCGCCCCCGTTCCTTGATATTGTCCAGTACCGGGAAGACAACTGGCTCCGCTGCTGGTTCAACGGTCTTGACGAGCAGGCCATCGGGAAACGGATCACCATGGCACGGACTCTTGACGGCTGGTCGTCCATCATGGGGCAGGTCTTCGGTGAATTATACCGTATCACAACACCGGGCGGGTACGTTGCTTTCGAAGTCGGGGAGGTGCGCAAGCGGACTGTCCGGCTCGAAGAGCAGGTTGTCCCCCTCGGGATTCACGCCGGGTTCACCTGTGATTGCATCCTGATCAACCAGCAGGTCTTTACGAAGACCTCCAATATCTGGGGTGTTGAGAATAATGCCTGTGGCACGAACACCAACCGCATTGTTGTATTCCGGAAATCCTGATACCGCACAATGAGCACCGGATGCGGAAAAAAAGGCAGGATCCGGCAAATCTTGATATTTGAACAACAATAATTTCTTTGTTGATAATGCCGGGACAGCAGCACGTAATCGGGAGAGGGTGCAAAACATGGCGGAGGACACTCCGGCCGGTTATAGCGATAATCTTCCTGTCTCTTCTTTTCCTCCCTGTCACTGCCGCCGATGACGGGAGTAGCTCCGATACCGTGGCGATCCGGCAGGCCCATCTTGCCTGGACTGCCCTTGACAAGGAGTACGATTTTTCCACTGCCGTCATGTACTGCAATACCCTCTATGGTTCGGATACAACAGAGATGAGCCGGCTCTTGGCAGAGTTCAGAAAGCAGGAAACCCGCATTAAGGACACAGCAACCAGCACGGAGGTCGATGCGCTCATCGAGGATATGCGGAACACCACCGGCCGGTTCCGGGAAGAGACCTTCTCCGTGATGACAAAAGGGCAGGGAAAGTGGGACGTGCTGGAGAGCCAGATCCTGGACGCAAAAAACAACAATCCCTACCTCCTCCAGAAAAAGGACCAGTACTGGACGACCAGGACAAAGGCCCAGCTTGCTGCCTTCGATACCTGGGTTCGCGAAGGGCAGGAGCGGCTCGATATCCTGAAGGCGCAGGGGTACGACACGACAACGACCCAGCGCTCTCTCGACGTCTTCGCCTCGAAAAAACCAACCGTGAGTGCAGCGTTCGCAGCCAAATCCGAGACATCGATCAGGTCCGCAAACCAGCTTATCCAGCCGCTCTCGCAGGATTTCATCCAGGAACTCGCAGAAGTCCAGGAACAGGTGCCGGACACTATCCGGTTCCAGTTCTTAATTGACCAGGCATACCGGGCAACAGCGTTGTGCGACAAGGCAAATGCCGAACTCCTCCCGATCCTGCTTGATATCGACAATACAGTGGCTCTTGTGAAAAAGACCAAGAGCGATCTTACCAACGCCCAGCGGATGCTCAATACGGGAAGCCTTGAAAATACAAAGACCCCGCTGAGGCTTGTCCAGAAAGACCTGTCCGACCTTGCCCAGGTGTACCGTGACATTGCTTCCACCATGGACCTGGGAACAGAACTGAATTCTGAGCTGAACACCATTGCCCTCAGGCTTGACAATACCGCAGACCAGATGAGGGATGCACTATGACGGCGTCCCGGAGGGTCTTCGCCCTCTCTGCAATCCTGCTGCTGGTTATTTTCCCTCTGGCTGCGGGATGCCTATCCGTCCCGGGTCCCGAGAGCCAGAAAAAGACCCCGACGGTAACTGCCGCGGTGACCCGTTCTCCTGAGACCACGGTTCCGGTAACAACCGTGGTGCAGAGGGCAATTGTGACAGCGCCCGCGGCTGAGAGGACAACCACGCTTCCCCACCCTCCCGTAACAACAGCACCCACCGTCTCACGCTATGCGGCTGATACCTGCACGGGGCAGGGGGGATCCCTGGTCCTCCCCGGCCAGACGTGCCCCGGCGCCTGGCTGGTTGCAACCAATACCTTCAGCTGCTGTTCTGTAAAACCCGTGGACGCCACCAACGGGAGCAACAAAACCCTCTCTGCTGCCCCGTTCACCCTGACGGTGAACATTGATGATGATCTTGGCAGCATCCGCCCGTGAAACTGGGGGCAAATCGTGTTTATTCAGACCAGACATCACGGCCTCTTTTTTATAACCTCACCCTTGCTGCTGGCAGAAAGCACGCATTAAGTATCACCACATCCAAGTGGTACGCATGGTCACCCGTATCGTCCGGTACGCTCAGATCGTTGATATCCTGAGCAAGTATGGTTTTGGCATCGGCCTTGAGAAGCTCTTTCCCGGGCGGGCACGGTTCAAACTGCCCGGAGAAGACAAAGCGGCCGAAGGCACGACCATCTACGAACGGATACGGCTTGCCCTTGAGGAACTCGGCCCGACGTTTGTGAAGTTCGGGCAGATCATGAGCACAAGGACCGAACTGCTGCCGCCGGAGATGATCGAGCAGCTCAAGCGGCTGCAGGATCATGCGAAACCAGTGCCCTTCTCCGAGGTCATGGCTATCATCGAGGAGAACTGCCCCGAGTGGGAGGACTACTTCGGTGATATCGAGGAGACCCCCGTGGCATCTGCCTCCATCGGGCAGGTCCACCGGGCGTACCTCCGTGACGGGACCAAAGTCGCCCTGAAGATCCAGCGCCCGGGCATCCCGGAAATAATCGAGCTGGATATCGGGATCCTCCAGTCCATGGCCGAGCGGATCGAGACGGTCCTCCCTGAGACCCGGGTCTACAATCCCAAGGGAATGGTGGATGACTTCGCTCACCAGATCGTAAAAGAACTGGACTTCACGCGTGACGCACGGAACGCTAACCGGATGTCCCGGAACTTCCAGAACTTCCCGGGGGTCCGGTTCCCGAAGATCTACTGGGAGTATTCAAAGCCCCATTTTCTGGTCATGGAATTTGTCGAGGGAGTCCGGATCGACGACCGCGAGGCCATCAGAGAGATGGGCCAGGACCCTCATGCGATCGGTGTCCGCGGATTCCATGCATACCTCAAAATGATCTTTGAGGACGGGTACTTCCATGGCGACCCGCACCCGGGCAACCTGCTCGTGACAAAAGAGGGGGACATTGTCTTCCTGGACTTTGGGATCGTGGGTATCCTCCGGCCGGAGAAACGCCAGAACTTCATCAACCTCCTCTTTGCCCTGACAACGGACAACATCGAGCTGATGATCCGATCGCTTGAAGGCTTCGGGATCGTGATCGCCGAGGAGGATCGCGAAGCACTCCGCGATGATCTCTATATCATGATGCATGACTTCTCGGGAGGCGAAGGGGACGGCGTCTCGCAGCTGAACTTCGGGCTTGTTGTCACCGAGCTGACCGAAGCGATGCGAAGGTACCGGCTGAAGGTACCGATGAACCTGATGCTTCTTTTGAAGGTCTTTGTCATGGTCCTCGACATTGGCGTGCGGCTCGACCCGAAGTTCAACTTCGGTAAAGAAGTAACCCCCTACCTCTCCAAGCTTGCCGATGCAAACACATTCTCGGAAGGATATATGAAGCGTGCGTCCATGGCGCTCCTCGAGGGTGCCGATGCACTGCTCGACATGCCCCGGAACATCAACCTGATGCTCAGGAGGCTCTCGACCGGTTCGTTCAAGCTCGAGATCGTGGAGAACGATATCCAGAAACTCCAGATGGCCCTCGACCGGTTCAGCGACAAGCTCCTGATGGGGATGGTCGTGGCATCGCTTGTCGTCGGCTCCTCGCTCGTACTTCAGGTCTCGTCTGTCACGCTACCCACTCAAATCTCATGGATTGCCATTGGCGGGTATACGGCAGCAGTGCTCTGCGGGTTTTATGCGATCTACCACGTCATCTTCCTGAAGTTCCGGATGGAACGGTAGAAAGGACCCCGGTTCAGATATCTTTTTTCAGGACTTCCCAGGCAAGGACTTTTTCAGGGAATGGCATTGCAGCATAAGCGGGGCTCGTTGAAGGCAGCGCCACGCAGGGCAGGTTCGGTACTTCACACCACCGGTGGTAGAGCCGGCCGGCAGTACTCCCGTTCAGCGCAACCATCAGAATTGACGGGTGTTTTTGGACAAACCCAGCAATGTTGTTGGGAACCAGCTTTCTGATCCGGCTATCGGCACTGCCAGGCCGCTCGCAGGATGCGACAACGTCCCAGAGCGCAATACCGCACGTGGTCAGAAGTGCTATCCGCTCCGGATAGGGAAGCGATGATGGGACGGAAAAGAGCAGTTCCATGACCGCCCAGAACTGGTTCTTTGGGTTGCCGTAGTATTCCTGACGCTCAAGTGAGAGGACGCTGGGAAAGCTCCCGAGAATAAGGACGCGGGGGTTGGGGGATGAGACGGGAAGGAGGCCGGAACAGGGCATAGAAAAATAAGTCGGCCTCTATTGGGGCTCTTTGAAATAAAGGTTGCAGTGGCAGTGGCCCAGGCTTGCCACTTCTTCCTTGTGATGGACGCACGGGCATTCGATTGCCCGGTCTTTCTCCTCGTCGCCGCTCCGGAGCCGGCAGGGGCAGTAGGGGTGCCCGAACTTTGTCTTGTTCCGAACGAGCCCGCGTATTACCGTACCGAGTTGTTTCTCGTCCTTGTTGAGGCTCCATCCGTGCTTCTGGGCATACCCCTGAGCCCACTTGAGCATATCCGCTTCTTCCGGTGAAATATCTGTCATGGTATCCATTCAGGCAGTTTTGTCACCATAGTGTAGGCATCAGGCACATTAGTCTTTGCGATCGGAGGCTCACTTCTTTTTTATTGGGCTTTTCTTAACCGGCTTCTTCACCGCGGTCTTCAGTTTTCCTGCAGCTGCTTTCTTCGGAGCTGCAGTCTTCGTGATCCGTTTCACAACGCGGTTGTAGGTAGCCATCACGTCCCCCTTGTCGAACCGGTACACGTCCTTGTCGAGCGATTCTTTCGTCTTCTTGTCCCACAGGCGCATCGAGTCCATGCTGATCTCGTCGCCAAGATAGATCGTCTTTCCTGCACGGCCGAATTCGATCTTGAAGTCCACGAGCGTGATCTCCTGCGCTGCCATCAGTTTTACGAGAAGGGCATTGATCTTCAGGGCTGCTTTCTTGATGGCTGCCAGCTCCTTTTGTGTTGCCAGCTTCAGGGCAATGATCAGGTCGTCGTTGAGCATCGGGTCATGCCGTGAGTCGTCCTTGAAATCGATGACGATCACGGGGGGATTGAGTCTTGCCCCCTCCTTGAACGGGTAATTGCGCACAATGGAGCCTGCAGCAACGTTCCTTACGATCACTTCAAGAGGGATCATGGATAGTTCCCGCACCAGCATCCGGCGCGGGTCGATCATTTCCAGGAAGTGGGTTTTCACGCCGTTCTTTTCCAGGTACTGGAAGATAAAAGCTGACGCCTCTGCATTGTAGCTGCCCTTGTTCTTCAGTTTGTCCTTCTTCCCGCCATCGAACGCGGTGATGTCGTCGCGGAACTCCACGATCAGCTGTCCTTTCGTGTCTGTCCGGTATACGGATTTTGCCTTTCCGGTATAGAGGAGGCCCTTCTGTTTCACAATCCACTGCTCCTTGCCTGTATTGTATGTGCGAGCCGGTTTATCAGGGGTTGCATGCCGGGGTCGAACCAGCCCTTGTCAATGAACCGCTGATAGATGCAGAGCCGCTCGACAAGCCGGGCATTTCCTGCAATAACCCTGAGCTCATCGAGTGCCGGCCATGGGTGCTCGGGGTTCACGTAATCGATGGTCAGAGGGGAGACTCCCCCGAGGTCGTCGACCCCGCATTCTATCAGGAGGCTGGCGTCGATCAGGTTCGGCGGGATCTGGACCGCGATATCGGGCTGGAGGATGTCTTTTGCCATTCGGATGGTTGCACAGACTTCGTCCGTGGTGGGGATGGGGCTTTTGTCAAGCGGCGTCCCGGGTTTCGGGCAGAAGTTCTGGATGATGATCTCCTGGATATGGCCGTAGCGCTTGTGGAGATCGCGGATGGCAAAGAGCGAGTCCTCGCGGTCGGCCATGGTCTCACCGATCCCGAGAAGGAGCCCGGTCGTGAAAGGGATCTTCAGTCTGCCCGCGTCCTCTATCATGGCGAGCCGGACATCAGGCGACTTTCCCTTCGAGGTTGCATGGGCGGGGATCTCCGCGGTGGTCTCGAGCATCAGTCCCATGCTCGCGGTGACCGGCCGGAGTCGTTCCATCTCTCCATACGTCAGGATCCCGGCATTCGTGTGGGGGAGGATCCCGCATGCAATCGCTTTCCGGCACATGGCCTCGCAGTAATCAAGAATCGTCTTATAACCATGCGTGGCGAGCATCGCGGAAAAGCCCGGCTCCTCCTCCGGCCGTTCGCCAAACGTGAAGAGTGCCTCGGTGCACCCGAGAGCAGCACCGTTCTGCAGGGTCTTTTCCACCTCTGCCTGTGCCATGATGCAGCCTTCCTGTACAGGTGTGCGGAAACAGCAGTACCCGCACCGGTTCCGGCACACGGTCGTGAGCGGAAGGAAAGCATTTCTTGAGAAGGTGATCGTGCGGCGATCCATGTACATGAAATTATCGCTTGGATCTCATGAAAGCTGGTGTCGAGCCCGGCTTATGGGTCAGTTCATGCAGGAAGGGCAACTCTAATGAGGTTTCGGGGTTAACCATCTCTAACCTGTTATATTCTGCCGTGAATGATCATGGCGGACCGGGACCTGCAGATGTCACCATTCGAAGTCCATGTCAAGGAGGGAGATGCGAGGGGCGACGGTGACCGTACCGCGTCACTCCCTGATGAGTGTGCTGCCCTCAGGGCCGAGAACGAGTTTTTGAAAAAGAAGCTCCATCTTGTCGGCAGTGTCACCCGGCATGATGTCCTCAACCAGATGACCGCGATTGTCGGGTACAATGAACTGCTCGAGATGATTGTCACCGATGAGAAACAGAAGTCCTACATCGAGCGCGAGAAGTTCGCGGTTGACAAGATCCGGCGTCTCTTCCAGTTTGCCAAGGATTACCAGAACCTTGCGGTGGAACCCCCCCGCTGGCAGGGGCTTGACAATGTGATCCACCGTGCCATGGAAATTTTTGACAATCCTGCAATTCAGGTCACCGTTTCTATTGGCCGGATTGCGGTGTTTGCCGACAGTTTCCTGGATAAGGCGATCTTCCAGTTCCTTGACAATGCTGCCCGGTACGGGGGACCCGTGACAGAGGTACGGATTACGTTTCAGGACCGTGGCACCCACGCAGAGGTGACCATCGAAGACAACGGGTGTGGCATCCCTGCTGCGGACAAGGACCGGATCTTTGAACGGGGCTATGGCAAAGGGACCGGATGGGGCCTCTTTTTAGCCCGGGAAATCCTTGCAATGACCAGCATATCGGTAACAGAGAGCGGGGAGCCGGGGAAAGGCGCCCGGTTTGTCATCACGCTCCCCAAAGGCACGTACCGCGAAGGGGGAGAGGCACCCCCGCTTACGGTCCGGTAGGTTTGTGAACACTGCTTCCCCCTGCTATCCACAATCAGAGGCTTTTTTGTCCCTGGCAGCCAAGATGCAACGATGCAGGAGTTCGTCCGCAAACTCATCCACCTCATCGCCGGTCTCCTCGTTGCAGCAATGGTCTATGTCGCCGGGCAGGCAGCTGCGACCGCAATCCTCGCAACAGGACTCCTTGTTGGCATCGTGCTGGTGGACCTTCTCCTTCGCGGGTACCGCATCCCGCTCTTCTCGTTTCTGGTCGGGCACCTTGACCGCAACGACCGCCTTCCCGGCAGGGGGGCGCTCACCTTTGCCGTCAGCGCGCTCGCGGTAGTTGTTCTCTTTCCCGTCGCTATTTCGGTACCGGCAATCGTGACCGTCGCGGTGCTTGACAGCGTGACAACGATTGCGGGGCTGAGGTTCGGGAAACACCGTATCTACAATGGCAAGTCATGGGAGGGCACCCTTTCCGGCATTGCTGTCACAGCTATCGTCCTGCTCCCGCTCCTGACCCCAGCCGGGGCTGCCGCTGTTGCGATACTGGCAGGAATCATCGAACTCATCTCACCGGTCGATGACAATCTCGTCATCCCTGTGGCAGTCTCGGTCCTGCTGGCATTCATGCCGGCGTTCCTTGTCGTTGCGGTGTGAAAAAAAGGTTGAGGTCAGGAAGTCTCTTTCAGCCGATCCGGGTTCACGGCCACGTACACGTCTGCCTCCTTTGCCACCGGGCGCGTGAACCGCTTGTCATACACCTCGAAGTCGAACGTGTAGGTCCGCGGGAGATCCGACGACCAGACATTCGCCCAGACGCCCACGATCTCGTCCGGCATTTTGCCTTTCGCCGTGAAGACCGCATAGGTCTGGGCAGGGATATGGCGGACTTCCATGCCTTCCGGCACCTTATCAGCACGGGTCACGCCGCACCCGAGCAGGTACGAGTACGTCCCGGTCCAGTCCTTCTCGTATTCCGAGTAGACCGCATACATGACCGGGGGATTCACCCGGTGGGAAATCCGTGCCGGCCCGTTGTTCATGAGGAATGCCTGCCAGCAGCCCGGGATGGTGCCTGCCGCATCTGCGTTCGATGTGCGCCGGGCAATACCGACCACGGTGCGGGCGGGCAGTCTCCGCAGGGTATAGTGTTGTCCGTCCATTACCGGAATCTGGGACGGCAAAACTGTTAAACCATTCATTTCGTTCACGGACGCATATCAGCACCTATTTTTGGTCACCCTGCACACGATCTCTGGTATGTGCCCGCATGCGTTGATCCCGTACAAGCCGAAGAACCCGAAGACAAGGCTCTCCTCCCTCCTCTCGCAGGAAGAGCGCGAGGCATTCGCGTTTGCGATGCTCGAGGATGTGGTCAGCGCAGCAAAGGACGCCATGTGCAGCCCGGTGGTCGTGGGAACGGAACTCTTTGATTCGGAACTTGTGCAGGTGACGGTAAAGGATGCGGACCTGAACCAGACCTTGAACGAGATCCTCCCCACGGTAGAGACCGGCCTCCTGATCCTGATGGCGGACCTCCCGCTTGCCGACGAAGCATCGATCCGCCGGGTCACGTCCACAGAAAAGGACATGGCGATCGTTCCCGGCCGTGGCGGAGGTACGAATGTCATCTTCATGAAGGAGCCGAAAAAATTCCATGTCGATTACTATGGCACGAGTTTTGTAAAGCACATGAAGATCGCCGCAGACGCCGGGCTCTCGGTCGAGGTGGTGGACTCGTTCCGGCTCCATACGGATATTGACGAAGAGGATGACCTGGTCGAACTCCTGATCCACGGCACCGGGAAGAGCAGGGCATACCTCGAGAGCCTCGGGTTCTCCCTTGCAACCGAGACCGGCCGGGTCCGCTGTGTCCGGAAACGATAACAATATCTCATCCAATATCCGAATAGCATGAAATGACCGGACACTCGTGCCTGCCCCTTATCGAACTTCTCCGTGCGCCCAGGCCGGACTTGGGGCGGACTATCACGACGTTTGTCTCCTGCTTCAACACAACCTACGGCGATCCCGCAAAGGACCACTGGGACATCTCTATTGCCGAGTGGGAGCGCTACGAGTTTTTGGGAGACCGCGTTTTGAACCTCATTGTTGCCCAGGCCCTTTTCACCAGGAAACATTCCGCGCTCACTGAGGGAGAGATGACCCGTGCAATCAGCGGGATCGTCTCGAACCATGCGCTCGATGCCATTGTCCGGCACCTGGTGGATTTCGAAGTCTTCTCCCGTCTCATTCCCCCGGCGATTGCAGGGCAGAACACGTATGGCGAACGAATAACCGGGGGGGCGTTCGAGGCATTCATCGGCGCCCTGTACTGCGAGATAGGGCTTGACGAGGTGGCATTCTTCATCAATGCCCTGTTGCGGGAACCCATCGACCAGGCCAGTCCCGAAGAGAACACCATAGGGATGCTGCAGGAATATTTCCAGAAACGGTTCCGGGCCGTTCCCATCTACCGGGAAACAAAACGGGAGGGACCGGACCACCGGCCCATCTTCACCTTTGAAGTGCTCTTCAACAACCAGGTGCTCGGTACCGGGAGTGGCGAGAGCATCCAGAAAGCAGAGCGGGAAGCGGCCCGGGCCGCATGCAGGAAGCTTGGCCTCTCCCTCCCGGATCCGGTGGGGACGCAGCCAGGTGATCCCGGCACATCCTGACATTTCCTGAACCGTCTCAGCGCAACACCCGGTATCCTGCTGCCGAAAGGATCCGGGCCACCTCTTCTTCCCAGCACATTTCATCAGCGATACTGATCGGTGCGATCTCCTTGTCCCAGAGGGCGCGGAGTTCATGGTCCATGGTCGTGAAATACCGCGTGTTATCCATCACGCGACCAACCCGCTCTCCCCTCCTGCCACAAACAAGGATCCGGAAGCAGCCATACTGGCGGCAGAGATCGGGGCGTGTCTGGTGAACCGTACAGATGACCGTTCCCGGCGTCCGCTCCCGCAGGAAAGGGCAGGCCATCGGCCGGTTCTCCAGGATATCCTGTGACGAGAAGAGATCCCGCTTGTCCGGATCGATCCGCACCTGCCGTTCCTCCCCGGTAATGGAAAACCCGAGACGGTACTCGAAGGGACCTGTCTGCTCCTTTATGCAAATGACATGGCCCATGGAACTGCAGCATTCACCGCACTGCTGGCACCGGAATACCATTTATCAGCACCACCTCCATGAAATGTCAGGGGGGGAATCCGATAAAGCCCCCGTGCTGCAGATCATCGCCCGCAGGTAGTATCCGGAACAGGTGAACGTGTCTTTTCCATGACTCCCCGGTCGCGCACCGGTTCATGCAGCCTCTCTCTGCCCCCGTCCGCTCATAACCACCATTCCTTTCCAAGTATTCACCTTTTTCCTGATAAGGGGGTGCCCTGTAAGGAGCAGATCTTCATCAATTTCACGATAGTGGGGACATTCCGAAGATGCCGGATGGCTGGGAGCAGAAGAATGGCCCTGGCCTCCTTCTGGAATTATCCTGGCCGGAACCCTTTTACGTTCCGTGAGGGTGAACGGGAGCATCCTCCAGGCCCGCTGGGTTAATATGGATCGCGGAAAAACGCTCTTTTACGACTTGGTGGCAGGCAGACCTGATGTTTGAATCACTCTTCTCCCGGCATGCAGAAGGCATCTTAAAAGCGCTGACGCTGGAATGGTCCTGCCCGAAATGCGACGGGAGGAACTTCCGGATCCTTTCCGTGAAGGACCGTATGGCCGGAGAGTACGTGAGCAGGTGCCGCTACTGCCATACAAAGTGCCGTGTCACATTCCCCCCTCCTGTATCGGCGGTGGAAGGCGAGGCAGAGTTCCGGGAACTGATCGATGAAGAGGATTTTACCCCGGAGGAGCAGCTCGACATGATACGTGACTTTGCCGAGATAGCATCTCTTATGGTTGATAATGCTCCCCCGGGTGTTATTCAGGAAAAGAAAAAGGCGCTTGAGGCAAAGATTACCTTTGCCAAACGACGGAGACGGTAACGTCACCACTGTGTCCGGTTTTTGGCAAATGCCCCCATGAAGAGGCACTCGGTGGCATCGATCGTTTCGACACCGAGATGATCGCCCAGCGGGAGGCCGATCCCGCGGATGATCGCGGCTGGCGTGCACTCATCGGCTTCACCCATGACGAGTTCAGCAGCGGAAGCAATGTTATCTGCAACCGCCCGTTTTGTCACCTCCAGCTTGCGCCCGAAAAGGTCGGACCTTCCCTGGTCATTGATCACCGAGGGGATTCCCGAAGAACCGATCGCAACGCCGCTGCACCCGAGGCGCATGGCATGCGTGCGGCTGTCAGCGATGATGACCCCGATCCTGACACCGGTCTTTTCTTCGATGGTCTTCCGGATGGAGGTGGCACTCTGGTCCGGGTCAGCGGGCAGGGGCGTGACGCAGCCCGGGGGAGCGTTTGATGCATCCACCCCGGCATTCGGGAGGAGCGTGCCCCCT
Source organism: Methanoregula formicica SMSP (assembly GCF_000327485.1). Classification (NCBI taxonomy): domain Archaea; kingdom Methanobacteriati; phylum Methanobacteriota; class Methanomicrobia; order Methanomicrobiales; family Methanoregulaceae; genus Methanoregula; species Methanoregula formicica. The sequence goes on from NC_019943.1 coordinate 521,139, forward strand.
TTCATGCAGAGCAGAAATCCCGGGATGCCCCCGACAATGGAATCGCTCTCCTGAATCACTACCTCGGCCATGCGGGGATCGATCCTGTACTTGTCCCCGAGTTCCTGGGCTTTGGGGGTTGGCGCGATCTTGTCGAGCCGGACGATATTGCCTTCAGATGTTGCAACAGCGGTCTCTGCAAGGACAAGCACGTCTCCCTCCTCGAATCCCCCGCAGGTCTTCTCCGCAGTTTCGATGACCCGCTCTGCGATGGACTCCCCGCTTGTGATGATGCCGGTTGCAAGGCCGAGGACCTCGTACGATGAGTTCATAATTATTTCCCCATCCGCTGGTACACCTTGATGGTATCAACGGTCTCTTTCACATCATGGGTCCGGATGATCGAGGCCCCTTTCTGGAGGAGGAACAGGGTGACTGCGAGGCTCCCCGCGAGGCGTTCCTCCGGCTCCCGTTTCACAAGGTCGCCGATGAAACTCTTGCGGGAGATGGCCCCAAGGAGCGGGCGGTCAAATGCGAGGAACTCATCGAAATGCCGGCAGAGTTCCCAGTTGTCATCATAGGAACGCTGCGGCGTCCAGATCCCGACACCCGGGTCGAGGACATAATTATCGACTCCTGTGGCCTGACAGCGCTTAACAACTGTCGCTAGTGCGACCTTTGTCTCCTCAAGACCGACAGCATCGCCCGGCGTGTAATCTGTTGCCATCAGGAACGCGGGCAGACCCGCCTGCGCCACGCGCCGGGCATAGGCATCAGAGGCAAAACCGGCAATGTCGTTTACCGCATGGACCTCGTGTTTTAAGCAGATGTCCAGCACCCCCGGGTTCATGGTGTCGACCGAGATGGTGAAGCCGGTGCCGTCCAGTTCCTTTAAGGCAGCATCGATCCGGCCACCCTCTTCTCTCCCGCTGATCGCCTGTGCATTGGGTGCAGTGCTCCGGGCCCCCACGTCGAGCATGTCCGCACCCTGCTCGATCATCTCCACCGCTTTCTTGTGGATCTGGTCGGTCGGGATAAACGAGTCGTGGTAAAAGGATTCGGGGCTGACATTTAAGACACCCATGACCCGGGGAGGCGCATCACCGCCAATTGTGAGTTTGTTTACAATACACGGTCGCATGCCCGCTCCTGTGCTGACCGGAATGTATTCTCCATCAGGGTTGCAATTGTCATCGGTCCTACGCCGCCCGGGACCGGGGTGATCGCTGATGCGACCTCCTTTACTGCCTCGAAGTCCACGTCACCGACCAGTTTTCCTTCGAGCTGGTTGATGCCGACATCGATGACCACGGCGCCCTCTTTCACCATCTCTTTCGTGATGAAATGCGGCTTTCCCACGGCAGAAACAAGGATGTCCGCCCGCTTCAGCTCTTCGGCCAGGTCCTTTGTTTTGCTGTGGCAGATGGTGACCGTTGCATCCGCATTAAGGAGGAGTGCTGCCATGGGGCGACCGACATCGATGCTCCGGCCGGCAACGACTGCACGGGCGCCTGCAACAGGGATCTGGTACTCGGCAAGGAGGGTCATGATCCCTGTTGGCGTGCAGGACGAGAACCGGGGTTTCCCCAAAAAGAGGTGCCCCATGTTCTCCGGGTGATAGCCGTCCACGTCTTTCTCCGGGCTGATGGCATTGATTACCCGCCCGGTGTCGACCTGTGAGGGAAGGGGGAGCTGGACAAGGATCCCATCGACGGACCCATCGCGGTTCAGCGCCCTGACCTTGTCCACAACTGTCCGGGTTGTTGCGTCTGCAGGGAGTTCAACCCCGACAGACGCGATCCCGACCTTCTCGCAGGCCTTGTGCTTCATCCGCACGTACATCTGCGAGGCGGGATCGTTGCCCACGATGACCGTGGCGAGCTTCGGGTGGAGCCCGGAGCCTGCAATCGCTTCCCTGAGGGTCTCAAGGCGCTTCTCCGACGTCTGTTTTCCGTCAAGGATCGTGGCCATGGGCAGATCTCCGCAGTTATTCGGGATAGAGGGTGAACTTCGAGGCCAAGGCTTCGACCTTGCCGCGCACGTCGCTCGTGTTCTTCTCGTTCTTGATATCCTTAATGACGCTGGCAATCCAGCCGCCGATGAGGCGCATCTCGGCTTCCTTCATGCCCCTTGAGGTGACAGCGGGGGTGCCGATGCGGAGACCGCTCGTGACAAACGGGCTCTTGGTCTCGTTCGGGATGGTGTTCTTGTTGACCGTGATGCCGGCTTTACCGAGCGCAGTCTCGGCCTCGAGGCCGGTGATGCCCTGCTCGGTCAGGTCGAGGAGCATGAGGTGGTTGTCGGTGCCGCCCGAGACGAGCCGGAGGCCGTTGGCCATGAGAGTCTCGGCAAGGACTTTGGCGTTCCTGATGATCTGCTTGTTGTATTCCCTGAACGAGGGCTTGAGGGCTTCCTCGAAACAGACCGCCTTTGCCGCGATGGTGTGCATCAGGGGACCGCCCTGCATGCCGGGAAAGACCGCCTTGTCGATGCCAACGCCGAGGTCAGCGTTGCACATAATGGCGCCGCCGCGGGGCCCGCGGAGGGTCTTGTGGGTGGTTGTGGTGGTATAGTTGACCACACCGACCGATGTCGGGTGGAGTCCGGTGGCAACGAGGCCGGCGATGTGGGCGATGTCGGCAAGGCAGACCGCACCGACGTCATCGGCAATCTCCTGGAAGGCCTTGAAGTCGATGGTCCGCGGGTAGGCCGAGGCGCCGCAGACGATGATCTGGGGCCTCTCCTTCTTTGCCATCTCCGCTACCACGCCGTAATCGAGGACTTCGGTCTTCGGGTCCACACCGTATTGAGCTACCTGGTAGAACTTTCCGGTGAAGCTGACCGGGGAACCGTGGGAAAGGTGGCCTCCCTGGTTCAGCTTCATGGAGAGGATCTTTTCTCCCAGCTTGATGGCTGCAAAATAAACCGCCATGTTCGCCTGGGTTCCCGAGTGGGCCTGCACATTCGCGTGCTCGGCGCCGAAAAGCTTCTTGAGCCGGTCGCGGGCAAGGTTCTCGGCCATATCGTGGAACTCGCATCCGCCATAGTACCGCTTGCCGGGGTAGCCCTCGGCATACTTGTTGGTCATGATGGACCCCATCGCCTCGAGCACCGCACGCGAGACAACGTTCTCGGACGCAATCAGCTCCAGGCCGTTCACCTGGCGGAGCCTCTCCTTTTCGATGATATCGGCAATTGCCGGATCTGTTTTTGCCAGATAGGACATATGCAGAAAAGTTCGCTCGGATCAGGTAATACCTTTTCCCGATCCGAGGGGTCCATCAGGACCCTGAGGATGAGAAGAACCCGGAGGGTTCTTCGAAATCCGAAAGGTGCATCTAACAGTGAGGACGAGGAAAGCCCGGAGGGTTCTTCGAAATCCGAAAGGTGCATCTAACAGTGAGGACGAGGAAAGCTCGGAGGGTTCTTCGAAATCCGAAAGATGCATCTAACAGTGAGGATGAGAAGAACGCGGAAGCGTTCTTCGACTAGATCATGGCATGTATTCAATCCTGCCCTTGCCGCAGGTTCCCCGTTTTCAGAATTCCCGCCATCGTTCCCGCCGCTGCCTCCCCCCTCAGCGGAAGCATTGACCGTTTTTTGTAAAGCCGGCCGCTCATTTTTCCTGATATCAGATAAGAACGGCAAATTTCATTTTAAATGCCGGGTCCAGCCACAATGCTTTTTACCTAACCAGACGATCATTACTATTATTATAAGAGGAATGCGCCGCACGAGTACTATACAAGTATGGCGCACGAAGATGCAAAGATCAAGTACCTTGAGCACGAACTCGATCAACAGGAGAAACTGATTCAGATGATGGAAGGTTCAGCAAGCGAGGACCGCATTGCCGCCCTCGAGAAGAAAGTAAAAGAGATGGAGGCGCTTGTCAAGGGGCTGACCCAGGAGCTCCTCGATCTCAAGTCCGTTGCGATGAAGATGTCCAAGCAGACCGAGGAACGCCGCATGCAGGAATTGAAGCGCGGCCCGATCGTCCAGGGATCGCAGGGCGCAGCCCCGGCAGCACCCGCCCAGTCCCCGTCCGGCAGCACGGTCATCCGCCCCAAGAGCCGTGCCCCCGAGGCACCCGCAGCACCCGCCGAGCCGGTCATGGACATGATCATGCAGCCCGACGGCACCATGAAGCTCGAGCCCCGCCGCGGCGACAAGGACTACATCGTTGCCCGCGCCGGCTATGGGCAGGGAAAGAAGGGCTCACGGCCCAAACAGGGCGAACTCATCTACGCAACCGAGGATGAGCAAAAGAAGGATCCTGCAAAGAAGTAAGGAGCCGGATCTTTGCATATCACAGGTCTGGAGATCGACAATTTCAAGTCTTTTTCAAAAAAGACAAAAATTCCCTTTTTAGAGGGGTTCACCGTAATATCCGGGCCCAACGGCTCCGGCAAGAGCAATATCATCGATTCTATCCTTTTTGTCCTTGCGCTCTCGAGTTCGCGCAACCTGCGGGCAGAGAAACTGACCGACCTCATCAACCTGAACTCCGGCCGGAACACGGCCGAGGTTGCGCTCGAATTCTCTGACGGGACGAAGATCCGCCGGCGGATCAAGCGGACCGGCAACGGTTATTACAGCTACAACTACCTCAACGAACGCCTCTGCAAGCAGAGCGATATCGTCGACCACCTGGCAAAGCACGGGATCAAGCCCCACGGCTACAACGTTGTCATGCAGGGCGATGTCACCCGCATCATGGAGATGAGTGACTTCGAACGCCGGAAGATCATCGATGAGATTGCGGGCGTTGCAGAGTTCGACACCAAGAAGCAGCAGTCGCTCGCTGAACTCGACATTGTCCGTGAGCGGATCGAGCGCGAGGAGCTCCTCTTGATCGAGCTTTCAAAGCGTGCGAACGAACTGAAACGGGAACGGACCCACGCCCTTGAGTACCAGAAATGGCAGAACGAGCTGACATTCTACCAGAACTGCCGCTCCGCAGCCCAGCTCCATGAGCGGGAGAAGGAGCTCAGGTCCCTTTTACAGTCGGCCGAGGACCATACGATCCAGCTGGGACGGATCGCATCCGACCGGGGGATCGAGGAGAACGAGCTCTCCTATCTCAAAGCCGATCTGACCGATATCGACGAACTGATCAACAAGAAGAGCGGGGCCGACTACCTGAAGCTGATCGCGGAGCTCGAAGAGGCAAAGGGCGGGATCAAGCTTGCCGAGCAGACCATCGTCCGCCTCAAAAAAGAGAAGGAGACGAACCTCGAAGCAATCAACCGCGTGTTCACGGACTCGAAGCGTGCCGAGACCCGGGTAGCCGAGTGCACGGACCAGATCCGGACCCTGACCATTGACCGCACCAACATTGCGATGGAGGTTGCCACCGCAAAGGCCCAGCTGGAGAAGTTCGAGACCGAGATCAAGCAGCACAGTGAGGACACCGAGGGCGCCCGCGAGAAGCTCTTCAGCCTCTTAAAAGAGGTCGAGGAGAAGAAAGGCCAGCGGTCGGGCATCCTCCACCAGCAGGACCTCTTTATCGAGAAGAGCCGGATGCGGACCTCCGAACTCGAACGTCTTACCGGTCTGTTGCGGCAGCTGGACGAGGAGTATACCGCAAAGCAGACCCAGCTCACGGACAGCGAGAAGAGCATCGCCGACCTCCAGGCCGAGAAGACGGCGCTGGACCGGAACCTCTCGGAACTGGAGAGCACGCTCTTTGCCCAGCGGTCGTCCCTTGAACGACTCCGCTCCGAGATCCGCGACACCGAGCAGGACGCGATCCGGCTGGAGGCGGCCCGGGATGCAAGGGGCGAGTCTGGCGGACGGGCGATCGAGGCCGTCCGGGCCATGGAGGGCGTGCATGGCACCATCTCCGACCTGGGGAAAGCCCCCGCGGAATACACGACCGCCCTGAATGTCGCGGCAGGCAACAAGCTCCAGTTCGTTGTCTGCGACACCGATCAGATCGCAGCGGACGCAATCCGGTACCTGAAGGACGAGCGGCTGGGGAGGGTCACGTTCCTCCCGCTCAACAAGCTCAAGCCCCCGCAGCTTCCCCCGCTCAAAGAGCCCGGTGTCATCGACTATGCGGTAAACCTGCTGGATTACGATCCGAAATATGACCGGGCGTTCTCTGTGGTTCTTGGAGGGACGGTTGTTGTCGATACCCTTGAGCGTGCCCGGAAACTGATCGGGAAATACCGCATGGTCACGCTCGAAGGCGAACTTATCGAGAGGAGCGGGGCAATGACCGGCGGCTCGATGAAGAAGCAGTCTGGCCCGAAAGGGTTCGGCGCTGCCGTGGACGACGAGATCCTGCGCATCCGCTCGCACCTTGGAGAACTGCAGGGAGAGGCTGCAACCCTGGAAACCGGCGTGAAGCGCCTTACGGAAGAAGTAGATGCAAAACGCGGGGCACGGAACGAGATCGACCAGAAGGTGGCCCGCTTCGGGATGTTCACCGAGGAGTTCTCGCGACGGTTCGATGCGATCACGGTCGAGAAACAGACCATCGAGGCAGCGGTTGCCCGGCAGCAGGAGGAGACAAAGAGCAGCGCCTCCGAACTTGCCGCACTCGAGGCGGAGCTGGACAAGGCCACGGAGGAGATCAATGGCCTGAATGCTGAGATCGATGCCATCAAGAAACGGCTTGACGACACCAACATTCCCGCTCTCACCGAGCAGATGGAGAAGAAACGCCGGGAGATCGAGGAGTTCGAGCGCCGGCTCCGGAACAAGGACGGCGATATCAATGATGCGCAGCGGGAACGCCAGCACTTCTCGGCCCGGCTTGGCGAACTTGCAGAAGAGCGGAAACGCCTGGATGATGCCAACCAGCGGATCGATTCTGATATTGCGGGTGCGAACGGGCAGATCGCCGCCCACAAAGCGCAGATTGCCACTCTTGAGGAGAAGCAGAAGGAGTTCTCGGGAGAACTGGACGAACTGCGGACAAAGCGCAGCGAGGTCTCAAAGCACATCCAGGAATCGGAGCTGAAACTCCTGAAGCTCGATGCCGAGAAGGACCGGATCACGGCCCAGCAGGTGGCCATCGAGGAGCGGGCAAAGACCCTCGGCATCGAGATCGACATGCTGAAGCAGCAGGTCGGTGAGATGGACACGGAACTGACGCTCTCGGAGATTGAAGGAAAGATCGCCGAGGCCGACGGGGCCCTCCGGAAGATCGGGGCGGTCAACATGCTCGCCATCGAGGAGTACGACAAGGTCCAGCGGCAGGTAACCGAGCGGACAGAGAAGAAAGAGATCCTCTCGACCGAGCGGGAGACCCTGATCCAGCGGATCGAGCGGTTCGAGAAGATGAAGTACGAAGCCTTCACCACCGCGTTTAAGGCCATCGATGCGAACTTCCGGGAGATCTTTGCCCGGCTCACGAGCGGCAGCGGTAACCTTGTGCTGGAGAACGAGGAGGATCCGTTTGCCGGCGGCATGACCTTTGCCGTCAAGCCCCGGGACAAGAAGGTCCACCTCTTAAACTCCCTCTCCGGCGGGGAGAAGTCGCTTACCACCCTTGCCTTTATCTTCTCGATCCAGCGTTTCATCCCCGCACCGTTCTATGCCTTTGACGAAGTGGACATGTCACTGGATGGTGCAAATGTCGAGCGGATCGCCTCCATGGTGGAGGAGCTTGCCCCGAGCACCCAGTTTATCATCATCTCGCTCCGTAAACCGATGATCGAGGCCGCCGAGCGGATCATGGGAGTAACCCTCCGGCCCGACAAGAGCACGCTCGTCACCGGGGTAAAGGCCAATGGCTGAAGAAGAGCGGGGCAGGAGGAGCGAGGCACCGACCCCCTCTCCTGAGGAAGAAGGACTGTCCGGGCCTCCCGGGCAGCAGCCGGACAAACAGCCGGAGGAGCCCGTGGAGGACCCGCCCTTGCAGTCTCCGGTTCCGGCCGCTATGGAAGACCCGGTCGAGATCCTTGTGGGCCTTGCCGAACGAGGGGAGATCGACCCGTGGAACATCGACATCATCGAGGTGACCGACCGTTTCCTGTCCGAACTGGAACGACGGCGGGAACTCAACCTCCAGATCTCCGGGCGGACGCTCTTCTTTGCTTCGACCCTTGTCCGGATGAAGTCCGAGCAGCTGGTGAAAATCGATGAACCCGAAGATTCCGGTGACGGGGAAGGGGACGACCTGTTCGGGGAGTTCGGTGCGGGGGACGGCGAGGACATCGACTACACCGGCCGGCTCGGCCCCATCGAGCGGCTGGAGCACGAGATCCAGCGCCGTCTTGACCGCAAGAGCATGAGGAAGAGCCCGACCACCCTCTTCGAGCTCATTACCGAGCTGAAGAACATCGAGAAAGAAGAACGCCGGCGCCGGAGGATGGCGGAAGGGGGCCGCGATGACTATACGGACTCCCTGATCGATGCCGATGACGTGGTCAGCATCGCCCACGAAGAGGGATTCCAGGAGTCGTCCATGACCCGGCTTGCCGAGTACCTCGAAGGGCTGGAGATCGATGAAGAGATGACACTCGCTGAACTCTGCAAACGGATGGAATGGGGCATACCCGAGGTTTACATCCCCCTGCTCTTCCTTGCCCTCGATGGCCGCTGCTCGCTCCGGCAGGAGGAGTTCTTCGGGGATATCTGGGTGCAGATCTGCCGGGTTGACGCCGCCGCCCCTCCTGCAGAATCCTCATCGGAATAATAAGGTCATTTCGAGGCGTTCCGGTACGCGTTCTCCGGTACATGGATCTCGAACCGTGCGCCCTTCTCCCCTTCCCCCGTTTCACGGATTGTCATGCCCGTGATGGAAAGAATTTCCCGTGCAAGGAAGAGGCCGAGGCCGGTGTTCTTCCCGTATCCCCTCTCGAAGATCTTTTCCTTCTTGTTTGCCGGGATGCCGATCCCATTGTCCTCGTAGGTAATCGTCAGCCCGCTGTCATCCGGGTGGGAAGCCAGTCGTATCTCCGTGACCCTTTCGCCATGACGGAGCGAGTTGTCGACAAGGTTATGGAATACCTTCTCAAGCATCATGTCGGAATAGATCTCCAGATCCCCAAGGTCACTTTTCAACCGGACTGACTTCGGGACCGATGCCGATGCGAGGAACTTTTTCTCACTTTGCCATTCAGGCTCTTTTGTCCCGAGGTTCTGGTATACGCGGGTGAACTCCACCTGCTGCCTGATGATGGTGATGAGGGGAGCTATCTTCTCGATGAGCGCAGGGTAATCCGGGGTGGCACCCTGCCGCTGGGCAAGTGCAAGGTGGCCCTGGATGATCGCGATCTTGTTGAGGACATCGTGCCTCGTGATGCCCGAGAGGAGACTGAGCTGCTTGTTGGTCCGAAGGAGCGTCTCCTCCATCTGTTTCCGGGCAGTGATGTCCCGGATGGAGACAAGAACTGCGGGGACAGTGCGGTACAGGATCTTCCTGCCGATGCCCTCGATCCAGATCCGTTTTCCGGTTGTTGTGAATGCCGGGTATTGTACCGGGTACCGGTCAAGCCCCTCTTTCACGTTCCGGAAATCCTGCACTACGGCATCCCGTGCCTCCGGGGCAATGAAATCCAGCACGTTCCTTCCGCCTTCATGGCTGTCATATCCGAGGTCGCTGTCAGAAGCAACCATTGCTGCCATTGCCTGGTTTGCGAAGAGGATCCTTCCTGTCATATCGACGATAAGAATCCCGTCAAGGGAATGCTCCACAAGGGTCCGGAACTTTTCCTCGCTCTCGCGGAGGGTCTGCTCTATACGGCTGCGTTCGATCTCGGCAGCAGCTTTCACCGCCATGATGTCAAGGATCTCCCGGTATCCCGCTATGGATTTTTGCGCGGTCCGGAAAAATGCGCTGAGGACCCCTACCACTCCGCCGGCAGAATCATGGAGAGGGGTACCGATATATGCGGAAAACCCGAATTCTGCAACAGCCTCTGCCGTGGGGAAGAGCTGTCCGAGGTTGTCCCCGTAGAACAGGAATCCCTGCTCCGTCACTGCATTACAGGGCGTCCCCGGCAGGGAGCAGGAGAATGCAGCGACACGGTTCCCGTCAAGGATCATGGAGCGGGCTACGAGCGATTTCCTGTCCGGTGACACTTCGCTGACCATTACACAATCGGCACCCAGCCATGTGGCAACGTTCTCGGTGATCGTGTGGAGGGAATCCACCCCGGTTGTCCCGACCATGCTTTTCACAAGCGTGTTGAGTGCCTTTTCTGCCTCCTTCTGCTCGTTGATGTTCTCCACGTTGGAGAGGATGTGGGGGATCGCGTTCATGAGGATGACCGATGAGGTGAAGCGGCAGGTCTGGACCTTCCTGTCTTTTGACAGGCACCGGATCTCCATACCTCTGACACCGCCCCGGCTCCGGAGAGCAGAGGAAAACTGCTCATATTCCCCGCTGTCGGCAAAGAGATGGATCTCGGTTGCAGTCTTCCCGATGACCTCCTCGCGGGTAAACCCGGTGTTCTCAACAAACGCGTCGCTCACATCCACGAATGTTCCGTCCTTTGCCGCGACGAGTGTCAGCGCCACCGGGCTGCTGCGGAAGAGGGTGGCGAGACGGCTCTCGGACTCCCGCAGGACTTCTTCTGCCTTCCGGCGCCCAGTCACGTCACGCATGGAGACGAGCATGGCAGTGTTTCCTTCAAAGGAGATCTTCTTGCCGATGCACTCGACCCAGATCTCCCTCTTCTTTGCGGTGATGAGGTTGTAATGGACCAGGTAGGCATCGATCCCCCGGGCGACCTGTGCAAGGTCTTTTACCACGGCAGGCTTCGACACCAGGGCAACAAGGTCCATGACATTGAGGGATCCGACAACGGACCTGGTATCGTCGATATCAACAATCCGTGCTGCCGCCGGGTTGGCAAAGAGCAGTTTCCCCGTGAAGTTGACAATGAAGATCCCTTCCAGCGAGTTATCGACCAGCGCCCGGAACTTCTCCTCGCTCTCCTTAAGTGCCAGCTCCATCTCCTTTCGTTCGGTGATATCCCGCAGGATGCCGGAGAGGCCAATGACCCGGCCTGATGCGTCGTGGACTGCTGCTCCGTTGTCCTCGAGCCAGCGGATATTTCCGGCCCTGTCCCGCATCTTCAACTGGGTGACCGTGGACTGCCCGGTGGTAATCGTTGTTTCCATGTCGGCCAGTGCCCGCGAGGCATCATCACTCTCCAAAAATTCGGTGAAAGAATGGGAGAGGACCTCTTCCAGCGTGTAGCCGTACCGGGCGATCTGCGGGCCGACATGGGTGATGATGCCGTTTTTGTCCATCATGTAGATTACGTCGGTCGTGGTCTCGGTCATGAGCCGGTATTTCTCTTCGCTCTCGCGCAGTCCCTGCTCCCGTTTGTAAAGTTCCTCGTAGTTGGCCCGGAGTTCTTCCTCGGTTGCTGCCAATTCTTCATAGGCCGCGCGGAGGTCCTCGTTCTTGCGCATGAGCTCTTCTTCTACCCGTTTGAGCTGAGTCACCTCGACTGTCACGGTCAGGGCAGCCGACTTCCCTCCGATGGTGATCGGGATGGTTGAGAAGAGGACATGGACCTTGTGCCCGTCTTTTACGTTCAGCGCAAGCGGTACGTTCTCAATCTTCCCGGCAAGGACCGCACGTGAGACCAGCTTGGCTGCACCGGTAATGGAGAGGAGGCCCAGCTCGACCGGGTTCTTCCCGAGGATCTCCTCTTCTGCGTACCCGCTTGCCTTCACAAAGGAGGGATTGACCGCGATGAACTTCTGGTCCGGCATGCTGTTGATCGCTATCGGGTAGGGGCTTGACTCAAAGATGGTCCGGAACTTCTCCTCGTTTTCCTTTATGGTGGACTCGGATCGCATCCGGTCGGTAATATCCCGGAGCGAGATGAGGATGGCCTGCTTCCCCTCGAACGTGATGGCTTTCCCGATGCTCTCGACCCACCGCACCCGGTGCAGCACGGTGATGATCTTGTATTGTGCAAGGAACCCGTCAATCCCCTGCGCCACCTTCCTGAAATCCCGGATCACCGTCTCCTTCGATTCCGGTGCGATAAATGCCATGACATTCTGCCGGCCCATCACCTTCTGGTAGTCCTCTTCTTCGACGAGTTTACCGGCAGCCTGGTTGGCAAAGAGGATTAATCCGCCCGGGTCGAGGATCAGGATCCCGTCCAGCGCGTGCTCAACAAGGGTCCGGAACTTCTCCTCGCTCTCTTTTAGGGCCTGCTCAGTCTCCCTGCGGTCGGTTACATCCTTGAAGATCCCGCGGGTGTACTGGGGTTTCCCGTCGGCGATTTTACAGCTGGCAAATCCCTCGGCATAGATCTTCCTGCCGTCCTTTGCCCGGAAGGTGACGTCGATGATACCCACATCCTCGCCGGCAATTACCCGCGGGAAGGTTGCCATGCAGTGCTCCCTGCTCTCCTCGTGGATGATATCGAACAGCGAGAGCTCGGGCAGTTCTGCCTCCCCGTACCCGAGCGTGTCCTGCCATTTTTTGTTGGTGAAGAGGAAACGGCCCTGCGGATCCACGCTCTGGATCATGTCGCTTGCATTCTGGAGGTCGTGGAACCGCTGCTCCTGCTCGGCAAGGGTCAGCCTCGCCTGCCGCATCTCGATAGCACGCTTAACGACATGCCGGAGCTCGGCATAGACGGCCTCTGCGTCGCTTCCCTTCTGGAGGTAGAAGTCAGCCCCGTTGTTCAGGGCTTCGATGACAACCTCCTCTCTCCCCCGACCGGTGAAGACGATGAAGGGGAGATCGCCGTATTGTGCGCGGACCTGCTTGAGAAATACGATGCCGTCCATGTCCGACATCTCGTAATCGGAGACGATTGCATCGGGACGCTGCTCCCTGATGAGAGTCTGCGCTGTGAGGGCAGAATCGCTTGTCCCGACAATGAACTCCTGCGTACTTTCGAGGAATGATTTGCCGAGTTCAAGGAGATCGGTGTCGTCATCGACATACAGGATGGAATAGGGCGGGGGCACGCTCTCCTCTTTTTCTTGTTGATGGATTCTGGATCTGCTCCTGTTTTCAGATATATGTTTGGATATTGCCGGTTACCATTTTAATTGATTATATGCACTTGAAACAGAAAAAGGGGTCATTTAAGGATTTTTTGGTTTCCTTCCCATCCCGGCTTCTCTGGTGCAGGGATTTCTCCGGAACCTGATGGTGGCCTGCCGAATCACGCCAGTTCCGGCACGCTGTCCACCCACTTCTCAACCTTCTTCCGGATCGCATCATCACTATAGGATGTCAGGGTCATCCGGTCCCGGGCGATATTGAGGTAATAGAGTTCGTTGTTGGGGTCATGGCATTTCATCATAACACTGAAGAGGTCAGCGGCCGGGAGGTGTTTCACCTTTCCCCGGTGTGCCTCGCGATTTGCCATGTTCGCAATGACAGCAGAGATACCGGTTTCATACCCTTCCACGGAATCGTACATCTCAATTGTCGTCCCGATTCGTTTGCCCTTCCCGTTCCGGTACTCGAACTTTGCCGTATACATTTCACGGACTTTCTGGACGGGGGGATATGCCCTAAGGTGGGAATTATAGGACGTGCATCCGAGCGGGTTCGTGTACACAAGGGAGCGGATGATGGCCGAAAAAGCGGCGATACCCGCGATGGGTGTCTTCAGCCTGCGGGAGGATTTTTTCGTATTGGGTCGCGGTCGGAAATCCGGCATATGCTAAAGGAGAATGGCAGGGTCCGATAAAGCCTTGGTGGTGGGAGGGGGGGTCGGGCGGGGGCAATTCATTCATTTTGCGATCGCGAGTGAAGGAATAAAAACCAGCCGGCTCACAATTTCAGATTACGGTATCGTACACGCTCCCGGCTTAATTTCGGAAATTTTTCCGATATTTTGCAAAAAAAGCCATACTGGGCCCTGGAGTGATACCTCCACCAGCCTGTCCGGATCGTGTTTGCGAATGTATTTGTTGCATGCGATGAGTGACGCTGTTCTGCAAATGAAAAATCTGCCCCAGCCCGACCCCCTTTTCAGAGGAAGCTGAAAACGCCTTTATTTCCTGTGGAGATTATGACGAAAATAGGGGGGATTTTCCCTCCACTGGAAATAAAGGGGGGTCGGGCAGGGGATGAATGTTGTTTTTTTTGTGCGATGATCATGAGCGTTCTGTGGACGTAAGATATCATTGATCAAGGGACCGCCACCATGCTTAACTTCATGAAAAAATCCCATAAAGCCGGATATAAACAGGAAGGAATATCATAAAACAAGAATAAAAATGCCGGGCTGACACCGCTATGGCATCTCGAACCGTCCTGGCCCCCCTGTCCGGTATGCAAAGGATCCGCCACTTCCCGCTCTTTTTCATCGTCCCGGTCCTGCTCTGCCTTTCCGTGATCACCAATCCCCTGCACCCCCTGTACTACACGGGATTTTCCTTGGTATCATACGAGGGGCTGAACCTCTGGGTCTACCACCACGGGCCACTCTTCTGGATTGCCGTTGTGTACAGCTACGGGCTGTCATTTCTTGCTGTCCTCCTGATCCTGTCGCACATGTCCGAGACCGGGCGCTGCCACCACCGGCCGCTCATCTGCCTGTTGTTTGCATCGCTTGCGCCGTTTATCGCAAACCTGATGTACGTGCTCAAGGTCCCGCCCAGCCCGTAACTCGACCTGACACTGCTTGCATTCATGGTTACGACCCTCCTCCTCATAGCCGGGCTCTTCCGGTACCTCTTCACCCGGGTGCCCGTTGCCTATGCACGGATCATGACGACAATGCGGGATGCTATCATCATCACCTCGGGACCCTCCCGTGTCATCGATCTCAACCCGGCTGCAGAGAATGTCCTTGGGATTCCCCTCAGGGAAGCGATTGGTAAGGATATGGGGGTGCTTCTCCCGAATCTCCCGGAACCGCTTGCCGGCCCGGTGCTGCCCGAAGAAGGGGTACGGGCGGAATACCAGATTGCGGGCAAGGGTCCGATCCGGTATTTTGATATCATGGCATTACCTCTTGCCGAGGAAGGATCTGCATCCGATGGCAGTCTCTTTGTCCTGCGGGATATCACGGAGCGGAAAGAAGCCGAACTGGCGCTTGCGGACGCAAACCGGAAGATCCGTCTCCTGACCAGCATTACGCGGCATGACATCCGCAACCAGCTCACGGGTCTCTCCGGCTACCTGGAGCTGAGCAGGGATTCCGTGGATAATCCCGTTGATATGACACGCTATGTGTCGCGGATGCAGATGGTTGCAAAGGCGATCGAGAACCAGATCGCCTTTACCCGGGACTACGAGAATCTGGGCGGCGGGCCCCCGTCGGGAGATCGGTGAGTATCCTGTCCTTCACGGTGGCAAACCCGATGGAGAGCCGAGTGATCTTCGTCCACGGGATCCGGTCCTTCGCCGGCATGACAAGGGAATAGGTGTCGTCGTTCGGGTCCGGGAAGGGGTACCCGTAGGCAGCCATTACGCTGCCGGTCTGCGGGGATACAGGTACCGGCGTTTTGACCTCCGGGGCGTTGGCCTGGGTGCATCCTGCGGCGAGGAGGAGCATTGCCGCGATAACGAAGGCCGGAAGCATCAGTCTCATGCAGGATCCCTGTCTCCTGATCAGGTATTCCGGCGCAATCCATTTATAGCAGGCCTGCTCCGCACCTGAATCCTGCAGGCAGTCCCCGCAACCGGGTCGGTTTATCAAATCCTGCCATAAGGATGTATAACAGTATCGATAAACTGGATCGGCAGGGGTCCGGCACGGCCGGTTCCTCCCGGATCCCCCCCAAGGACCCGACCAGAAAGGTTATCGAAGTTCCGTATCCACGGTGTAACCATGGCAATGAGCACCGGCCGGTCTTCTGTTGCCGATCTGGTCAGGGCGTTTGCGATCCTTCTTGTCATCAGTGTCCATATGCAGAATTTCCTGTCTGTACCGCTAAGAGCGGATCCTTTCGCCTTCGAGGTTCTCAAATTCATTGCCATCGCATGTTTCACAGCGGTATCTGGGTATGTTATCCATGCAGCAAACCGGAAAATCCGAAGTATTCCGGAAGCAGTGCACTTTTATAAGAAACGTAACGTGAGGGTATACCCGCTGTACCTCGTTGCACTCGTACTCTTCTTCCTCGGTTTCCAGGTCGCGGGATTCTTTCCCCCGCTGCATCTCACCCCCGCGGACTGGATCGTTAACGTCCTGTGTCTTCAGGTGATCCTCTCCCCCGCATTCGCCGAGCCGGTGTTCACCCTTTGGTTCATCGGGTTTATCATGGCAATGTACGCCATCTATCCTCTGCTCTCCGGTATTGCGGGGGTGTGGCAGAAGGTTGCGGCTGCTGCCGGAATCATCCTTGGTGCGGTCCTGTTCCATTACACGCTGGGTATCATTGACTTCCGCTTCTTCCTGTATTACTTCTTTTTTATCGGTGGGATGATCGCCGCAGAATGCGGCAACCGGTTCACGTGTGGCGCGAGATACAGCCAGATCGTGCCAGGGAGCAGGCTGGCCCGGGCCGGCGGAGCAGTTGCTTACTCTTCGTATTGCGTCTTCCTGTTCCATATGCCGGTCTTCACCATTGCCGGTTCCCTGCTGTCTGCCAGTAGTATTTCAGGCAACCTTGGGGATGCAATAATCGTACTTCTGGTAATCCCCGCCATCTTCTTTTCCTGCTATCATGTCCAGCGGTCGTACGACCGCCTTACCGGTGATTTGCAGGCGCGTTTGCGAAATGAAGAAACAGCAACTCCTGCAGGATTGTTGTGACGGAAATCCCGAATAACGGACGGATGACATGGGATGAAAAAAGGGGCAGGGTGCACCCTTACCGCCGGCTGTACTTCCGGAACATGTAGTACACGATGCCCCCGATGAACACCAGCAGGACAACCCCCAGCACCGCCACGAGCGACTGCTCCTTCACCTGGATGCGGAAGTCGTCCTTTGCTTCCGTCTGGTCGGACGCCACCTTCACCGAGATCTTGTACTCGCTGGCCACGATGTTGCCCGGCGGGACGATCTTCAGGTTCACGTCCGCCGACTCCCCCGGGGCGATCCCGGCGATAGTCTCCGGGGTGACCTGGGCGTTCCACCCCTCCGGGGCCGAGACGGTGGTCTTCACGTTCGTAAGCGTGCCGGCATTACCGGCATTGGTCAGCCGGATCTTAAAGGAGAGGGACTCCCCCTTGTTCACGGGATACTGGTACTTCTCGGTATAGACTTTGATCTCGTAGTTGCCCTTGATCTTCGCGGTCAGGTTCTCCTGGTAGGTGTCCTGGGACGAGTCGATGACGAGCGGGACAGGGTAGTCGCCCACGGGCACGTCGTACGGCGGGATCGCCTCGGCCACGAGCGCCTTCTCCTCCCCGCTCTTGATGAAGATCTCGGAGATATCCGTGCCGGGTGCGGCCTTTGCCTCGTACCGCACGTACCAGCCCGGCGGGACGGTCCCGGTCCCGAGGCGGAAGGTATCGTCGCTCTTCCCGATGTTCCGGATGGTCAGTTCGAAGCGGGGCTTCTTGTCGGCCGTGGTCGAAAGGACCGGGGAGTTCACCGTGACCTCGGCAGCAAAGGGGGCCTTCTCCAGCATCACGGTCCCGGCATCGGTGGTGATCCCGCCCTTGATCCGGACGTCCTTCTTCTCGACCTCCTTGTACCCGTCGCGCCCGATCTTCAGGGTATACCGCCCGGGTTCGACGTCGGCGGCCACCTTCCCGTCGGCCGTGCTCATCACCTGGTCGGCGATGGCGTGGTCCGCATCGCGCACGAGCGTCACCCTCGCCCCCTTGATCTTCTCCCCGTCCTTGTCCACGACGCTGAGCTTGAGGGTTCCCTTCTCCCCCGCGTGCGTCTCGGAGACAGTCACGTATACCCAGTACCACCCGTCCCCGATATGGAGGCGGACGGAGTACTCGCCTTTCGGCGTGTCGGAGTTGGTCTCCACGGAGAGGGTGATGGTCTTCGACCCCCCGGACGGGAGGGAGAGCTTGTTGATCTCGGTATCCCCGTCCATGAACCGGATCTCCCAGTCGTACTTCACCGTATCGAAGGACTCGTACCAGAGCTTCTTGTTGTTGTCCATGCCGGTGTTCGTCACTTTCAGGCTGAAGGTGGCCGTCTCCCCGGCCTCGACGATCTGGCCCGGGAGATCGCAGGAGACTGTGACGTAGGTGTCCTTCGACGAGGTAAAGTCGGCGGCCGCTGGCTGGGGGAGGACGATACAGAGGATCGCAGCGCCGATAAGACCGGCGAGAAGGAGGGGCCCCCCGGCCCCCTTCATCACGGCTCTCGTTGTCATCGGACATCCAGCCGCATGAACCGCAGGTACGCCAGGCCGAAGAATACTGCCGGGAAGAGCAGGAGGGCCACGATATTGGCGAGGATCTTCCCGAAGATATCCTCAACCGCCGGCCCGTTGCCTACGGACGCTACGGTGAACGAGGTGGCCACGCCGCTCCTGGTGGAGAGCAGGATATCCGGGGTCATGGTGGTGGTGGACGTGAGCGCGGAGGTGACCGCCTGGTAGTCCATCGTGGGGGAGAAGAGGGCGCAGGTGTCTCTCACCATCTGCCGCTTCTCCCAGTAGGCCTGGACGCGCTCGTTGTACTCGTCCCAGGCCCGGTTGCTGCCCGCGTTGGGGATGGAGTCCAAGACAACGCCAAACGATCCGTCGGTCACGTTGGTGGCGGCCGGCCGCTGCATCTGGTCGAGGAGCTCCTGCGGGAGCTCGGGCTGGCTGCCGACCACGTTCTCCATCACGGTGTCGTTGGCGAGCGTCGGGACGAGGACCGAGAGGAGGATGAAGACGATGATGGTGTAGATGAGGGCCGGCCCGCTCTCGTCCATCGCGGTCGACATGAAGAGGGCGATGGCGAAGTACGAGAAGATCAACAGGAACGAGACTGCCGCAAAGATGCCGATGAGGACCAGTTCGCTCCCGTCCGGCACGATCCCGTAGATGAGGAGGGTGGCAAGCGCAATGAAGAGCACCACGAAGAGCGCCCCGGCAAGGGCTGCGATGCCGCCCAGCGCCTTGCCGTTGATCACCTCGTCGCGGTACACCGGGTGCGAGAGGAGGATCTTTAGGGATTTGCTCTCCTTCTCCTTCGATACGAGGTCGAAACCCATCGCGATCCCGAGGATGGCCCCGACGAAGACGAGGTACGTGGCCACCGATGCGAAGACCGAGAGGATGGACGGCTTCTGGGCTATGTAGCTGGAGAGCGGGGAGTCGATGGTGGACTGGTGCTTGTTGTAACTGTCCAGCGCCTTGTTGTACTCGGTGATCCCGCCGATCATACCGACGATGGCGATGACGAGGAGGATCCCGAAGATGAGGAGGAACTTGCGGCTCTTCAGGTGGTCGAAGAGCTCCTTTTTTGCAACCGTAGCAAGCCTGCCCTGCGCCATCGCCCTCACCCCGCCACCCGGTAGTAGGAGAGGAAGGTCTCTTCAAGGGTCATGCCTTCGCAGGAGAGGCCCCGGATCCGGACATTGTGGAGCGCAAGCATCTCGGCCACCGCATCGCGGATGTCGGAGCGGGCACGGATCACGGCCCCGCACCGGTCGGCCTCGTACCCTACATCGACGATGTCCGGGTGCGAGAACTCCGGCATCGGGTCGCGGGTCTCGATATGGAGGGTCACCGGTTCCCCGGCTTTTCCGGCAAGGTCGGCTGCCAGGTCCTTCCAGGAGCCCTGCGCCACGAGCCGGCCGGCCGAGAGGATCCCGACCATGGTGCTGACCCGGCTCACCTCTTCGAGGATATGGGAGGAGACGACAACGGTGGTCCCGGCCCGGGCAATGCCGGTGACGATCTTCCGGTAATCGGCAACGCCCCGGGGGTCGAGGTTTGCGGTCGGCTCATCGAGGATGATCATCTTCGGGTCGTTGAGGAGGGCCTTTGCGAGGCCGAGGCGCTGGCGCATCCCCTTGGAGTAGCCGCCGACCGTCTTGGCGACGCCGGCAAGGCCGACGAGATCCAGGAGTTCTTCGATACGCTCTCGGCAGGTCCGGTGGTCCATGCCGTACAGGGCCCCGAAGTAGGCGAGGTTCTCTTCGGCACTGAGCGTTGCATAGAACCCCACGTCCTCGGGCATGTACCCGACCTGCTGCTTCACGGCAATGGGATCTCGGACCGTGTCGAGGCCGTTGATCAGGCACCGACCCCCGGTCGGTTCGATGAGGCCGACCAGCATCAGGATGGTCGTGCTCTTCCCGGCGCCATTGGGGCCCAAAAGGCCGAAGATCTCCCCGTCGGGGATATCCGCAGTCAGGTCGTCGACCGCACGGATTTTGTCATATACTTTTGTCAGGTGTTCGAGTTGAATCATGGTATGCACCCCGACCGGGGCATGTCCCGGCCGAACGGATGCCCCAAGGCTCGACCCCTGTATAAAAAGGAGTTCTCGCACAAGCCTCTACCGGTCGGGCCACAGGAAGAGGGGTGTGCCGGAACGCTCAAATACCGGGTCCGGCCCGCGCTGGCCCGGGCCCTGCGGTTTTCCGGTTTTTCACCCACGCCCGCACGAAAAAACGTGTAGACAGTTGTGCCAGATACCTTATTTATCCCCAAAACCGGATATTTTATTATGAATTTCCGGTTCATGGCAGGGATCTGCCTCCTCATTCTGGCAGCTGCCGCCCTTCCGGCATCCGCGTTGTCAGGAGAGGTCTCCATTCCTGTCATGTCAAATCAGAAGAGCGGAACAGTTTGGGTCACCCTCACCAACATCTCCGGTCCCGGACAGGAAGGGCCGGTGGAGGTCGCGTACGCGATAGGGAATGTCTCCGAGATCAACCGGGCATTCGTTACAGAAGATCCCCTGAGCGGTGTCGTAACCGTTACGGTGAACGCGAGCTCTCCGTACATGTACACCCTTACCAACAGGGAACCTGAAGGAAATGAATCGTACGCGATCAACAGCATTGCGGTCGCGCAGGAGAGTGCCCCCCTCCTCACCAACCACCAGTCGTTTGCCGTAGTTCCCGCAACGGCTAATTATTATGCGGATACCGTGCCGGAGGGCAAGCAGCACGAGTGGATCGACCTTGACTGGAGGGATAAGAACAAGGATCTCGGGCTCACGGTCTTCGCCCCGGACGCGACCCTCGGGCCCTACACCGACACCTCGGACGGCCGGAAAGACGGGCGGATCTTCCTCGACATCGCCAGCCGGCTGAACGTGACCGCCGGCACCTGGTTCTTCCGGGTCCAGAACAGCCGCGAGGACTACACCCCGTATACCCTGAACACCTATTCCGCATGAGGTACCCATGAGACCTGTCGCCGTCCGCTTCCTCCTTTCGGCCCTCCTCCTCGCGGTTCTCGCCGCTCCCCTGGTGTCGGCCCAGGAGTATACCGTGACGTCGGGATACGACAGCCCGGTTCCGGTGGACGCTGCGGCGCGGGTGCCGGCGCCGGTCGGGTTCTTTGCCCTGCCGCTCTGGGTGCTGATCGCCCATTTCTTCCTCTTCCCCCCGGAAGTTTTCCTGGCGATCAAACTCTGGGCCGCGCTGGGGATCCGGCGGGTCTTCGGGGGAAACGTCCTCGACCAGGGCCTCCGCGCCCGGATCTTCGAGCACATCTGCCACAACCCGGGGATTCACCTACGGGGCCTTGCGGCCGAGATGGACCTGAAGATGGGCACCCTCCGGTACCACCTGGGCATGCTGCAGAACACCCACAAGATCGCCGTGAGTGGCGATGCGGCCTCGGTCCGGTACTACGAGAACAGCGGGACGTACAGCGCTGACGAGCAGCTGATCCTCAAGCACCTCCGGAACGAGACCACGAAGATCCTCCTCCGCGTGCTGGTCGAGCGGCCGCTGGCCACCCGGCAGGACCTGGCCGATGCGGCGGGGATCTCCGGCCCGTCGGTCTCGTGGCACATGAAGCGCCTGCAAAAAGACCGGATTGTCCATGCCCGCCATGAGGGGCGGACCTCCGTGTACGAGATACCGACACCGGTGGCGGGATATATTATGCGGGCCGTCCAGGTTCCTGCCACGGTCCCGCTGGGCGAATGCCCGGGCGCAACCGGGCACGCGTAAGCGTCCCCCCCCTCTTATTCTTTCGGCCCGGGCCGGCGGTCCGGTCCGGCCAGTTCCGGCACCCCTGCCGCCCATGCCTCCACCCTCTCCCGGATCCTTACGTCGTGGTAGGACGAGAGGGAGAAGCGGTCCCGGGCGATGTTCAGGTAATATAGTTCGCCCGATGGGTCGTGGCACTGGAGCGTCACGGAAAAGAGGTCTTTTTCTGGTAGGTGCTTCGGCTTCCCCCGGTGGGAGGCGATGTTGGCCATGTTCGAGATGACCGCCGCGGTGTCGGTCTCGTAGCTTTCCTCGGAATCGTACATCTCGATGGTCGTGCCGATCCGTTTCCCGCGTTCGTTCCGGTACTCGAACTTTTCCGTGTACATCTCCCGGACCTTTCTGACCGGGGGATGGCCCTGTCTCCGGACGGCTAGCGGGTACAGCCGAGCGGGTTGTCGTATGCAAGCCTGCGGGCGATGGCACCAAACGCGCTGATATTGGGCAGTGGCGTCCTGAGCCGGTAGGTGGTTGTGATCGTATTCGGGCGGCGCCTAAAATCGGGCATATATCTGGGAGATTGTCAGGGTCGGGGATGTGCTTGGTGGTCGGGCAGGGGCGATCCGGTTTTAATTTCCCGGGACTGGGGCGAATGATCCCGAGAATCTATAAAATCCATTACCGCAGGTCTGCACGCTCCTAGAAGATGAGGACGTGAGCAACGAGATTCTCGCTTGGCACAGCTATGGCGGGATGGTAATAACCGGTATTGCAGCGCGGATGTCTGGACGAATCCGCCGGCTGGTTTATGTCGATGCAGCCCTGCCGGACCCGGGAGAGTCGCTCTTTGACCAGTTCGACAAAGGAGGGGTCAATCCGCTCTCGTTTACCGGGCTGGAAGCTGCCGCGGCTTACGTAGAGAAGATCACGTTTGATCCCCATGCCTTGCGAGGGATCCAAAAGACCTACGTGCGCTGTTCAAAAAGCGAGTTTGCACCGGTCACAAGGGTGGCAAAGCAGAAGACCGCAGCGGAGGGAGGGTGGAGGTATCTCGAACTCCTGACATCCCATGTGCCGATGGCCACACAGCCTCAGCGGTTTTACCGGGTGATGCTGGAAGCAGGGTGGGCGTAATGTGCGGCCCGAACGGGGCCTCCAAATCCCTGGAGCGCGCCGTACCGTCGGGAATGCAGTACGGGGTTCCCCGCGCTCTTTCCGGAAATGGCACGAAAAGCCGTTTGCATGCATGCGCCCCCTGCTGTTCACCAACTATGCTTGGACGATAGCGAAACAGCCAAAATGGGTGAGAACTGTATTTCACAAGCCAAAATGGCGGTATATGTGCGGGACATAATTTTCCGTCAATAATATGCGCGGAAAATCCTGCCTTGTCCTAGGGGTAATCCTTAAATGTCCGGGTGTGCAATAATGTGATCCACAAATTCTGGTGACGAACCGACGAAAACGGCCTGCGGGCGGTGTCGGTTCTGAAGAGACGCGGAGGAAAGCGATCGATGAATGTCGTTTTCCGACGTAAAAAATGTGCAGGCAACAAGGTATAAATAATACCGCAACCTACACTATAGGCCTGTGTTTGATACAACAAACACGACGATAAAAGCGTAAATTCTCTTTGATGGAGATCCAACAATACCCGGCATGACCGGAGTTGGTTCTGACGTTGGCATTGGCAATGCGGAAATTTGTTTAGTAACCGCTCAATTCCTTAGAAAGTTCAGATAGTGTGCGTATATTTGTGAATTCTGGTTGATCCTGCCAGAGGCCACTGCTATCGGAGTTCGATTAAGCCATGCGAGTCGAGAGGTGCAAGACCTCGGCATACTGCTCAGTAACACGTGGACAATCTACCCTATGGAAGGGGATAACCCCGGGAAACTGGGGATAATACCCTATAGACTATGGATGCTGGAATGCTCTGTAGTCGAAAGGTCCGCCGCCATAGGATGGGTCTGCGGCCGATTAGGTTGTTGTTGGGGTAACGGCCCAACAAGCCTGTAATCGGTACGGGTTGTGGGAGCAAGAGCCCGGAGATGGATTCTGAGACACGAATCCAGGCCCTACGGGGCGCAGCAGGCGCGAAAACTTTGCAATGCGGGAAACCGTGACAGGGGAACTCCGAGTGCCCGTTAAATCGGGCTGTCCACCAGTTTAAATAACTGGTGAAGAAAGGGCCGGGCAAGACCGGTGCCAGCCGCCGCGGTAATACCGGCGGCTCGAGTGGTGGCCACTATTACTGGGCTTAAAGCGTTCGTAGCTGGTTTGTTAAGTCTCTGGGGAAATCTTCCGGCTCAACCGGAAGGCGTCTCAGGGATACTGGCAGACTAGGGACCGGGAGAGGTGAGGGGTACTCCAGGGGTAGGAGTGAAATCCTGTAATCCTTGGGGGACCACCTGTGGCGAAGGCGCCTCACCAGAACGGCTCCGACAGTGAGGGACGAAAGCTGGGGGAGCAAACCGGATTAGATACCCGGGTAGTCCCAGCTGTAAACGATGCGCGTTAGGTGTATCGGTGACCACGAGTTACCGAGGTGCCGAAGAGAAATCGTGAAACGTGCCGCCTGGGAAGTACGGTCGCAAGGCTGAAACTTAAAGGAATTGGCGGGGGAGCACCACAACAGGTGGAGCCTGCGGTTTAATCGGACTCAACGCCGGGAAACTCACCAGTTAAGACAGCTGAATGATAGTCGGGCTGAAGACTCTACTTGACTAGCTGAGAGGAGGTGCATGGCCGTCGTCAGTTCGTACTG
Source organism: Methanoregula formicica SMSP (assembly GCF_000327485.1). NCBI lineage: Archaea > Methanobacteriati > Methanobacteriota > Methanomicrobia > Methanomicrobiales > Methanoregulaceae > Methanoregula > Methanoregula formicica. The sequence goes on from NC_019943.1 coordinate 545,805, forward strand.
TGAAGCATCCTGTTAAGTCAGGCAACGAGCGAGACCCACGCCAACAGTTGCCAGCTCGTCCTCCGGGATGGTGGGGACACTGTTGGGACCGCCTCTGCTAAAGAGGAGGAAGGAATGGGCAACGGTAGGTCAGCATGCCCCGAATTAACTGGGCTACACGCGGGCTACAATGGGTGGGACAATGGGTATCGACACCGAAAGGTGAAGGCAATCTCCTAAACCCACCCTTAGTTCGGATTGTGGGTTGCAACTCACCCACATGAAGCTGGAATCTGTAGTAATCGTGTCTCAAAATGGCACGGTGAATATGTCCCTGCTCCTTGCACACACCGCCCGTCAAACCACCCGAGTGAGGTCTTGATGAGGCCGTCGTATCTGCGGCGGTCGAATCTAGGTTTTGCAAGGGGGGTTAAGTCGTAACAAGGTAGCCGTAGGGGAATCTGCGGCTGGATCACCTCCTAACGAAATTTCAGGGAAACGCGGTTGCTAGACAAACTGTAAAGTTGCCGATGTCGACAAGAAAGGTTCAGTCGCCGTAAATTGGGGCGAATGACCGGGTTCGAATCCCGGTGAGCCGGTTTAGATGCACCTCGAGATGTGAATCACGAGGGAAGGGCTGAGAGTCAAACCAATGACTCTTCGAGGCCGTGTAAAGGTTGCACTCAGGACGTTAAATGGGTTTAGCGGAGCATTAGTATAATCCTGCCATTGGATGGCTCGGTTCAAGTGCCGATGAAGGGCGTGCCAAGCTGCGATAAGCTCCGGGTAGACGCAAGGAATCTGTGATCCGGAGATACCCTAATGGGACATCCCAACACTTCGGTGTTTATCCGTAAGGATAGGGAACCCCCCGAATTGAAACATCTCAGTAGGGGGAGGAAGAGAAATCAACCGAGATGTCGTTAGTAACGGCGAGCGAACACGACAGAGCTCAAACCGAATCCCGCAAGGGAAATGTGGTGTCATAGCCCACCGTACGGGCCTGGATGTGAAGCGGAAGTTGCCTGGAACGGCACACTACAGAGGGTGATAGTCCCGTACGCATAAGCAGACAGGCCCAGGTGGTGTCTCGAGTAACGCGGGTTGGAATTCTCGCGTGAATTAGGGGGTCATCAACCTCCAAAGCTAAATACACCTTGAAACCGATAGCGAATTAGTAGCGTGAGCGAAAGCTGAAAAGTAACCCTGAAAAGGTGGTTAAAAGCGCCTGAAATTGGCAGGAGATCGCGAGTTGCGGCCCGAAAGGATCTTCCATGCGAAGGAACCCGTCGCGAGGCGGTAGTACGGGTATGGTTGCCAGGGTCGTAACGTACGTTTTGAAGAACGGGCCAGAGAGTTTATTCTGTTGGCGAAGGTTAACCCACAAGGGAAGCCAAAGGGAAACCAACAAGTCCGTAGCAGCAATGCGTGGGACGGCGTATTAAAAGTGCGTGGAGTCAGCAGGATAAGACCCGAAGCCGAGCGATCTATGCGTGGGCAGGTTGAAGCGTGACGAAAGTTGCGTGGAGGACCGCAAGCCGTATTGATATGCAAATCATTGGTGTGACCTGCGTATAGGAGTGAAAGATTAATCGAGCCCGGCATCAGCTGGTTCCTCCCTAAACATGTCGCAGCATGACCTGACCGGAGGTCGTTGGTGAGGTAGAGCACTGATTGGGGGAGCTGGGCGGGAAACTGCTCACCCCCCTGCCAAACTCCAAACTCCCCAACACCCTAGATGGTCGGAAGTCCGCATTACGGGGTAAGCTTGTAATGCGTAAGGGAAACAACCCAGACCGTGGTTAATGTCCCTCAATGTAGGCTAAGTGTAAACACTGAAATTGGTCCTAGGTCAAAGACAACTGGAAGGTGAGCTCAGAAGCAGCTATCCTTTAAAAAGTGCGTAACAGCTTACCAGTCAAGATTTAGGGCGGTGAAAATGGACGGGGCTAAAGCCTACTACAGAGACCACGGAGCACCGAAAGGTGATCTGGTAGGGAGGCGCTCTGCGTGGGTAGAAGCTGGGGCGTAAGTTCCAGTGGACCGCGTAGTGATGAGAATTCTGGCACTAGTAGAAGCATAGATGGGTGAGAATCCCATCCGCCGCAGGGGCTAGGTTTCCTCGGCAATGTTCGTCAGCCGAGGGTTAGTCGGTCCTAAGGTACGTCGTAACTCGAACGTACCGACAGGGAAACAGGTTAATATTCCTGTACCATGTGGTTTTTAGTCGCAAGACCCTGACGTTTCGGGATATGCCAAGCGGGACCGTCATCCCGTCCAAGCGTATAATCCCCTGGAGTACCGTAATGGTGAGAACGGGGAGAAAGCGTGATGGGGTAACTCGGCAAATTTCCGGAACCCATGAAAAGGGAATCACATGTCCGTACCGAGAACCGACACAGGTGCCCCTCGCTGAAGAGGTGAAGGCGTGTCGGATTTAAATGTAGTTAAGGGAACTCGGCAAATTGGCCCCGTAACTTTGGGATAAGGGGTGCCTGCCTGGAGATCAGGCAGGTCGCAGTGACCGGGTCGCTCTAACTGTCTAATAACAACATAGGTGACTGCAACTCCGAAAGGACTAGTATAGTCACTGATTCCTGCCCAGTGCGAGTATCTGAATACCGGGTTCAACCGGACGAAGGACTCGTAAACGGCGGGGGTAACTATGACCCTCTTAAGGTAGCGTAGTACCTTGTCGCTTAATTGGCGACTTGCATGAATGGATTAATGAGAGCGATACTGTCCCTAACACATATCCGTTGAACTTTTTGTCCTAGTGCAGAGACTAGGGACTCCTGATGGGAAGTGAAGACCCCGTTGAGCTTTACTGCAGCCTGTCGCTGAATTACGATAATTCTTGCGCAGTGTAGATGGGAGACGTTATATCCGTCACTTTCGGGTGACGGGGAGTCAACGATGAGACACCATCCTAGTTTTGTTGTAGTTCTCACTCTAACGAGGACACCGGTAGGTAGGCAGTTTGGGTGGGGCGCCACACCCTCGAAAAAATATCAAGGGTGCCCCAAGGTCAACTCATGTGAGTCAGAAACTCACAGAAGAGTGTCAAGAGCATAAGTTGGCCTGACGCGATCACGCATAGCAAGTGATCGCGAGAGGAAACTCGGGTCTAACGAACCAATATGCCCTTTTGGTGAGGGCTATTGACTACAGAAAAGCTACCACGGGGATAACAGAGTCGTCGCCGGCAAGAGCACATATCGACCCGGCGGCTTGCTACCTCGATGTCGGTTCTTTCCATCCTGGCTGTGCAGCAGCAGCCAAGGGTGAGGTTGTTCGCCTATTAAAGGGGATCGTGAGCTGGGTTTAGACCGTCGTGAGACAGGTCGGTTACTATCTATCAGGAGTGTTAGGAGTCTGAGGGTAAGAATGAAATAGTACGAGAGGAACTTTCATTCGGCGCCACTGGTCGATCGGTTGTCCGACAGGGCAGTGCCGAGCAGCTACGCGCCAAGGGATAAAAGCTGAAAGCATCTAAGCTTGAAACCCGGCCTAAAAAGAGACTCCGCTATAGGACACGAGTAAAAGACTCGTTTGATAGGCTTGGGATGTACGCACGAAGGCAACGACGTGTTCAGTCCGCAAGTACTAACGTCCAAACACTAGTGCTCACCACGTTAAACCCAGACGAAATTCTGAGTGCAAACCTTATATTCTATCCTGACATACAGGATAGGGTATCATCCTACACGGCTGCCAAGGTGGCGGAGCGGCCACGCGGTTGACTGCAGATCAACTACACTCCGGTTCAAATCCGGACCTTGGCTTTCGGAGATGTGCGTCAGCACATCGACGAGGAGAAGAACTGCTTGCAGTTCTTCGACCAAGTCGACCAAATGTGTCCGCCCTCCGTTACAAAGCATCTAAAGCAAACAACATGTGGTGATTGCGGCCATAGCTGTCGGGAAACACCTGGTCTCATTCCGAACCCAGCAGTTAAGCTGACACACGTAGTATGCTGTACTGAGGTACGCGAGTCCCCGGGAACCATACCAAGCTGCAATCACCTTTCCTTCTTACACGACTGTTCTCGAAAAGTTACTCTAACGAGCGAATGCTTTCGTTCAAAAATTGTTATTGTATCGTTTACACGGATACCGGCAGGTCCGCGGCCTGCGTAACGCATATTCATTATTTTAAGTGAACGCATTTCATAATAAAGAAAAATAAACTGAAATATTCCACCGGTAATTTGCTGGATTTATATCTGATGACCCTCTGTTGCTTTTAGTTAACTCTCGATGATGGTGATGAATTTTGAATACTGCCACCACGGATATGCAACCTCCCCGTTTGTCAGTCTCTTATAGATGATAAGACTGAATTCATATGCGCATACATCCCAGTCTCGTTCCGGGCTCTTTCCGCAATAATCCGTACGACCTTCCCACGAAGGATGATCTGCTGGAGGAACATCATTATAATGCTGGTATTCAGCAGTTCCTGAGCATCCGTTTTTCAGTGGTCTCATTCCTGGACCGACAATAATAACAGGAGAATCACACTGCGAGTTCCCAAACTTTGCTTTAATCTCTAGCGCATAGAGATTTTTATGGAAGTCCGTTGCAGTGAAGGATACTGTAATCGTTCCTCTTACAATCTTTCTTGAATAGGGTGATGGTTCATAATCACATATCCGGGATTCAGTTCTCTGAAATGGCAGTTTTACGAATCCACATGAAGTTGCTGATCCTACGGGTCCTGTGATCTCGCCGATAGATCCATCGGGTGCAGTATTATCAACAAGTAATGTACAACTCAAATCGGCCGGGTTGTCTACGATTATTGGTGTTATCTTATCCGCTTTCAGGGGCTCCAGCGTGAATGTAAATTTTCCGTAGGTCCGGGGCAACGTTCTTGTATCAAGTACCAAAACCAGACCTTTGTATACCCAGTCCTTATCTGGGGCAGTATCGTACGGATTGGGATATGTGTAGAGATCTCCATCAGGGCCCATGTATTCGGTTTTATAAAATCCTGAAGCGGGGATCTCTGCGATAGTGGATTCACGGACACAATAAAAAGGCACGCGGATGAAAGATTCGACTACCGAACCATCCAGTTCATAGGAACACTTGATCCGATAGAATTTGACAATATCCTTGATCCCATCCCCGATATTGGCATAAAATTTTATAATTCCAAAGAACGCTGAATCGACAACTTTGAGGGTTGCACTGTCCGTTGCACCTGTTGTATTGGCATACCCGTGGAACGGCTTAGTCGGATCTGTATAAAGATATTTTACTGGAATGTTTCCAATGTGGTCGAATTTGAATACGTTACCTGTCAGGATCTCCGGAATATCCGGTGAGATCACCTTCCATTTGTCGATATGGATATCTTCACAGAGATCAGATTCGAGTTTTCGTAATTTGGTGTCCGGATCTTTGTATACAGATTGGAAAACACCATCAACAATCCACCCAACCTCAACCACGTACCCGAGACGTAGGTGAATCGGAAATATACAGAGGGAATACCTCATGGTTGTTCTGAAGTAACCGTAGATATCGGTATCTCCTTCAGCAACCAGCACGGTCTCTTTGATCTTATTAGTACCTAATGGCTTGACATAAGGTATACGGATTTCATAAATCCGTACATGAGCTTTGGAAACAGGCTCTTCGTCATAACAGAGAGATCCATTAATTCTTGAGCATCCGAGTACATGGACACAAGGGCGCCATTCAATGAAAAAGTGTTTCAACCATGGTACGATATACTCCTTAACGTATGTGCTTTTTACTATCTTTCCAATTATGGCTGTGGAAACAGATATGGTAAATGTCTCATCCTTTGCTGAGAAATCCTTCGGCAGAAGTGATGTTCTTGGAAATTTATACCGGAGAATCTGATCTCCAGGCAGATCCGGACCAAAAATCAAAGCAGGAGCGATTGCAAGTGTCTTCTTTTTGTTTTCGAAGACATCATACGAGTAGATAATGATAAATGATCCATCCTTTTCAACTGCAGAGGATCCTATAACTTTCCGGTCTCTCACAGCATATACTTTCATCGTGATGCCGGTAGGAAGCGCCCTGAACGCTTCAGAAGGGATCTTTCCCTTAATCGAGTATTTCGCCTCTTTCATGTTTTCCCCCCGGTTGTATTCATATTCATAATCTCGTCATGCCCATCTGCATTAACAGTCGGGCCTTTGATCTGAATTTCCGGATCAAGAAGATGACAATGCGGAGATTCCCTGAAAATCACTCTCGCAATTGATACAGGGTGCTCCACACTACATTACAACTCTCGATCCTGAAGATCACCTTGCATCAATGTCCTCTTTCCCCACCCCCGGCAGTGATATCTCCGTAACTGTTCAGTTCCGAGAAGATGAAGGCGCCAAGTTCAGTGAAATACCGGCTCATCTCACAGTCAAACAGGCAGGGTTTGGTAATATCCTGGTTGAATATAAGAGAATGAGCACGACAACCCCCCCCGCAGATATACCTTGCCCAGCACCCGGAACATTTTTCCAGAGACTTGGGCCGGAGGTTCCGTATTTTCTCGACGATTTCGGGTTTCGTTATCCCCGTATAAACATCCCCAAGCCGGTAATCATCTATCTCAATCATTTTGTGGCAAGGGTACAGGGATCCGTCAGCAGAGACCGCCAGATAGTTTAATGCCGCCCCGCAGGAAATGGGCCGGAGGCTGATCCTTCCGGCACGTGATGCGAACTCCTCAAACTGGTAGAATGGGACATATCGGCCACTACATGCAGAATTCAGATATATCCGGGCCAGTTCCAGATATTTACTCTTTATTATATCCAGATCTTCAGTTCTGATTCCCAACGTTCCTGATGGATCCAAGCAGGGCTCCACCGCCACATCCGTACTCCCGGTCTCCCAAAGATGTTCGGCAATCTGGACAAGCTCCATGCAATCCCGCGTCATGGTTGCTCGGACCGCTACCGGAATGCGATTTTGATCCTTAAGGATATTCATGAGATTATTTTGCACGATATTGTGTGAACCTCGCCCGTCAGAGAAATGACGCATCGAGTCATGGATCTCCCGTGGCCCGTCAAGACTCACCATCAGACCGATATCGTTATCCAAGATATATTTCTGGACCGTGGGTGTAAGGAGTGTTGCGTTTGTTGTCATGGAAAATCCGACCTGTTTATGGTTTGCGGTAGCTTTTCTCCTAGCGTACTCAACAGTGTGTTTGATCGTATCGAGATTCAGGAGCGGCTCCCCCCCAAAGAACGTGATGCCGAGTTCCCGGATTGCTCCGGATTGTTGAATAAGGAAATCCACAGCATGTTCAGCGATCTCCGGTGACATGTATCCCCGGCTCCGACCAAACGTTCCCTCTTTAGCATAACAATAGGGGCACCGGAGGTTGCAGTCTTGCGATACAATAAGACATATGGTACTGATACCGGTATCTGCAATCAGGGAATCTCCAGAAAACGGATCCGGTCCAAATACTATGCCATCTGCTATGATCTGGTCGAGTTCGACAAGAGTATCTACGATCTTCTCGGGATCGTGCGTCTGGCTGAGTTGTTTTTTAATATCTTCGTGTGGAATCCCGGTGACTGCCAGACTCAAGGCTTCAGCAGCAATCTCGTCTAGTTTGAAAAAAACACCGCTGTTTCCATCAACGGCATACCGTTGTCCTTCAATCATAAAAATATGGAGATATCGGGCCGTATCAGTACCATTTTTGGTAGTCATAACACCTCCAAGATGCGGTGCAGCCGTTGGCCGGCTGCACCGGGAACACTGAAATCAGCGTGTAAGGCGGCTGAAATGCCTGTTGGATGCTCTCAACTGCTGGGCAGAATTGAGTATATCCGCCAAATCCTCCTGGAGCTGAACCGCAAGGTTCTCCAGAGTGTCTGCTACCTCATCATTGGAATATCCCGAGCTCATCATGTCCTGGATAGTCTGGATGTAGGATGATTTCACCTCGTTATATTGTGTCATGACAAGTTCTTCGGGACGGATTCTTACTGTCATATCGTCAGGTAGACGTACATGCCGGCCACAGGGTGGCTGAACGAATTGTTTGGCTGTGCAGGTTGCCGTCTCCGTGAATTCTGGAATAATTTTACTAAGCGGCTGACAGATTGGTGCGATTATCCGCGAAGGACAACCAGGGCCAATTAACCGGCTGATCGGTGTGCATAGGAACCGAGAGAGCGGAGTGCATGTGTGACGGATTAGAGGTATACAGTCCGGTATGATGCGGGAGAGTGGAATGCAGCGGATGATCCGGCTTATTGGTGTGCAGATACTACCATCCCGTACAAGACAAAGATGGCGTGCATAACTGCCACAGGTATCGATAATAGTTAACGGCCCGCATAGCGTGTATTGGCTGCCGATACCTGCCGGATTCTCGTAGTACTGTGGCTCCTCCGCAGTACTGTCGTTGGCTTTGGCATAGTCAAACGCCTCCTTTAACGTTACCTTGCCGTCGCCTCCGCTCGCATCGACAACTGTACCGTCGGGTTGCTGGCCTCTGACAGCAGCTGTCCAGTGATAGACGAATTCATCATAGTTACCGTGCGAGTCGCATGCCCATGATACCTGATCCCAACGGCAGGCCGTTGCAATAACCCGGTTGGCCCCCTGGAGATTATCAAGGAATCCGCCGCTGTAACACTGCTCCATGGTCAGGATAGCGAGCTTGTAGGACATCGCGTCAAGACAAACAGCAAATTCAGTATCCTGTATGAATTCAGCATTCCAGAGCCAGAGTTTGGCTTTGTTCGTGCCGGTCGTAACCTGCCCGCCATGATTCGTTGAGTAGAAGAAGAAGAGGTCGTTGGCCGTGACTTTTGTTTTCATGGTAGTGAATGCGTTCAGGAGATTTGCCTTTGTGGCCGAGGCACTGATCTCGCTTGCACCATCTCCATCGAGATCATGCGGGCTTCCATCGGCATAGAGAACAGTGATATTTGCTTTCGGGTAACCACACTTTGTTACGAGGGTTTTGTAGATCTCCATAAGGTCATTGAGATACCTCCCATAGTTGGATGAAGCGTTTACACCCCCGGATACAAGTAATGCGTATTTCTCCATAGCCATCCCTCACATGATCTTCTCCAGATTTTTCAGATTGTCCGGAGGGCTTGTTCCGTGGACCACATGCTTTTCACCTGTCTTATCATTGATGAAGACATAGTCAACGGGATGCTCGAAATTGGCATTCGGGCTATGGTCGATGAATGCAAACCAGAAGTCACTGATGGGATCATTGGTCGGGGGTTTGATCTCATCTGTCCAGTTCTTAATTACAGTATTTTGCGCAAGCTTTGTGGGATTCAGGTGGACATTAACCCCCCTTTTGTTTCCCAGCATTTGTTCCAGAATCAGACTCTCCACTTCATTTTTTTTCATGACAACACCTCCAAAAGGACAGATGTCCATGGAGGAATGACCATAGGGAAATTAAAAATATATTATAACCTGTAAAGGGGCTTTCGTCTTGTTAAAAGGACTTCCTTGTTGTGTTAATCTTATCATCCGATAAAAAAATTATTCTCCAGTTGTAATATTTTCCTCATCGTATGTGTTTACTATGTGGACTACAGATTATCGGCGACTGCTGCTCTCCTTAATGCATCCTGCCTGACGGCTCTTTCTGGCAGTGCCCGCCTTTATCTGGCGTTTCTCCTTGCAGGGTTGCCGCCAGATTGTCTGGCCTGTTTTGCCGCCGGGTTGGTAATTTATTCTACATACACACTGGACCGTGTGTTCGCTTCCAGCGAAGATAAGATAAACCGTACGGATTACGCACATGCCAGAAGGGATATCGGAGTTGCTGTAACGTTTGTGGCATTCATTACCGGCACTGCATTATTCTGTTCGCGGAATATCTGGGTAGCCCCATTTATTCCATTTTTCATTGGATACTTGTACTCGAAAGGGATCAGAATTGGTAACCTCCGGTTGAGGCTCAAGGGCAGTCTCGGCGGGAAAAACCTGGTGATAGGGTTGACATGGGGGGGAACAATCGCCATGGTTATTGCAGGCTCTGATGTCAGTATCCTGTCAGTGTTGGTGGTTTTCCTTTTCTTTTTTGGGAAATTGTTCATCAATTCCGTGATTTACGACATGAAAGATACATTAGGTGATATGAGTGCGGGAATCCGGACTCTGCCCGTGGTCCTTGGAGAGAATAACACCCGTCTCGTGCTTGCCGGTATTTTCATTTTCATCCATCTTCTCGTTGCTCTGTCTATGACCTTTGGATTATTATCTCAAGAAATTGTTATCTTAACAGTCAGTTCCCTGACCACATGTCTAATCCTCGTTTTCTATTCTAGCGCACTGGAAACCTCTGTCTCCTGGCTTATGAGGAATCTCCGGATCTCATTAATCGATTGCGAAGCCCCGGTAACCGTTCTTATCCGGTTTGCCATTACGCATTGAGCCGTTCAGACCGGTTCTGATAGAATGTGAAGAGGTCCTCCCCGAACCTTAGTGCTGATTTACTTGTCGAGATGAGGTCCTGTTTTGAATCAAACAATCCGTTGTTCAGGAAGAATGAGATGGAAAAACAGTAATCCGTTACGATATAGGCGAAATGAATGTCGTCCGGGTAGATAAACAGGCTGGCATTCGCATAACCGAGGCCCTCCATCAACATATTGTAATACTCTCGTTTGATCTTTTCAAATGCACTTTTTGTCAGGATAAGGGAGATTGATTTATTCTCTTTTGCCAGGTTCAGGAACAGATTTGGGTAGCGGGGATGCACGATAGGGGAAATTCCTTTGATCCGGGATGCCTGCTGCAGGGATGCAATGAACTCTGTGTGGGGTTCGAAGCTATCCTCAACACAGCACTCAATAATCTGGATCTTTTCCAGCTCCCCTATACGCAGGAGGAACTCTTCCGGGAGTGCATGGATATTATGATCCTCCCAGAATTTCCTCTGCTGTCCCAGAACGGCAAGTGCGCCGTCAAATGGTCCGAGGAACCGGACGATCAGCTGCCCGGTCTCGGTGAGATAGAACTGTCGCCCTTCCCTGCAGAGCAGTTTCTGGTCCTCGAGAATCTTGATCTGGGGGAGGATTCCCGTTGCAGTTACATGCAGTGTGTCCTTGATCTCGTCCCAGGTTCGGGGGCCAGCAGCCAGAAAGAGGAGAAGTCTCTTCCGTTTTTCCGATGATGTTGTGACAGCCAGGAGATCGGACATATATGATAATTATTAATAGTAATCTTAATGTTTACTGTAGATATGTTGGCATTATATAATTTCTATGTGGTATTTAGATAATTTAAATTCGGCAACATGGAGAGAAATTTCACCATGCAGGATGACTCACCCGTTCCTTTGTGCAGTGTATCTCTCCCAACCACATCACCTGGCACCCTCCCCTGCAGAGATCCAGTACCGTACACTCCCGGCATTCCCTGGAGATGTGAGGAAGTCCCTCGTTACGGCAGGGGAAAGATCCCTGCTCCCAGATCTTCTCGAACGTCTCCTTTCGCAGGTCTCCGGCGATGATTACGGCTCCACAGAAGAAGAAGTCCAGCCGGTGGATTTCCTATCATAGTCTTTTCCCAACCAGCCAAGATTATCCCCTATGAGAATCGGGACGCGGTCCTCAATCTTCCCGGTGATGAAATCGAGGAGTGATCGCAACTGACCGTCCGATAAGAAGAGTGAAGCATTTCCTGCAGCCCTCCCAACCGGCATCACCGTCCCGACCCTCCAGAGATCGGCATTCTCCCTTGCGATGTCGTAAAGATCCCCAATCTCGGGGAGATTCAGGGGCGATATAATGGAGGTCATGCAGGACTGGCGGCAGCCGTGGGATTTCAGCAGCTTCAGGGCTTGTATTGCACCAGAGAATGCACCCGGGGGGTCTTTCGCAGGGCATCGTGGGTCTTTTCGGTTCCATCCACGCTGACCTGCACCGAGGCGGCAACCCGGACAATTCTCCCGATGTTTGCCTCCGATACTGCCAGCCCGTTTGTGGAAAATCCCGTCTCCATGCCCCCTTTTTTTGCCAGTTCCAGGACATCGAGGAGATCTGCACGTAAGAGCGGTTCGCCTCCGGTAACGAGAAACCTTCTCACGCCAAGACCTGCAGGGTCCCGGACAATTCCCGATATCGCCGCCGTTGACAGTTCATCCCCAGCAGTATCACACCCCGACGATGCCCCGCCGTGGATGCATGCCATCGTGCAATCCCGGGTACACTCCCATATCACGGTCTTTGGTGGCGGTGTCTTCCCCCATCGTTGCATGGTGCTGAACCCTGCAGTAAGGGCCTTGACCTGTAATCTCCGGAGAAAAGAACTGCTCATTATAGTTTTATACTAAATATTTTCATATTAATGTATGGTTAACAGAGCCCGGATAGCGAAATCGGTTTGTATCCTCAGCTTTCTGGGCATTCTGCTCTTTGGTTTTTATGCCTTCCTGCTGTCCACTGCCATGTATGCTCCGCCCGAGATGATGGCGCAGGCCGCCGCAAGAAAATCGCAGGAATTTATGCGGATCAGCATCGCCGTCGTGATCCTCGTCGTCGTCTGTATTGCCAGTTATCTCTATGGCAATAAACAGGAAGCTCCCCGGCCTCCAAACGAAGGGATGTGATCTCCTGAGTGGGGGATATTCCGACAAACGGACATTCACCCGCAGATCTTTCTATTATCCGGGAACGCGCCACGTCTCTTTCGGCACCGTGATCTCGAACACAACGCCCTTTCCGACCTCACCGGTCTCCCGAATGGCAAGACCGGTGATAGCCAGCACCTCACGGATAAAGAACAGTCCGAAACCGGTATTCTTGCCGTATCCCTGCTCGAAGATCTTCTGTTTCTCATGAGGCGGAATGCCGCACCCGTCATCCCGGTAGCGGATGATGAGGCTCCCGTCCGGGACGGTCTCCGTCTCCACCGCGATGTTCCGGACCGGTCCCCCGTGCCGGATGCTGTTGTCGATCAGGTTGTAGAACACCCTGCCAAAGAGCGGGTCCGCATAGATCCGGGCATCGTTTGCGGGCAGGTGAATATGGATCGACTCCCTCCCGACTGCCGCTGCCGCGTCCCTGACGCACTGGCAGAGCCCCTGCCATTGTGGTGCTTTCACACCGACACTCTGGTAATCTTTCGTGAAGAGGATCTGGTCTTTTATCCTGACGACCTGGTCACGGATACCGGCAGCGAGTTCTTTTGCATCGCGGTCCGTTGTCGTTGCAGCGAGCATATCGCAGAGCCCGAGGACGCCGGTGATGCTGTTCAACACATCGTGCCGGGTCACGCTGTTCATCATGTTCAGTTTCTGGTTGGTGAGCGCAAGGGCCTTCTCGAGCCGGGCCTGCTCCGAGATATCGACGATAACGCCGTGGACCCCTGCGATCCGCTTCTCCCCGATGATCGGCGAGGCGTAGATGATGGCCGGGATCTTCCGGCCGTCGTGAGCAGTGATGCAGCACTCGATATGGCCGCTGGTCACATCCTGCTGGATGCGGGTGAAAAAGGACCTGACTTTCTCCCGGTCGGGCTCGCAGACGATATCGAAGATGCCGGCCCGGTCCTCTGCCTGCTCGTCGTAGGCATGCCCGATGATATCGATAGCGCTCCAGTTGAAGAACGTGAACCTGAGATCTTCATCAAGCTCGAAGACGATCTGGGGGAGGAGCTCAGCAAGGTCTTCGAACCGGGTATCGCAGTTGGTGTCCGGTTTCCGCTTATGCGTTGGGGGATGGAGGGGATTATGGTTGTTTTGCATTCGTTTCATTAAGATGAGCGGAAGCTGTTCATAAACCTCCCGGAAAAGCGTGTTCGACCGGAACTGCGGCAATATGCGGTTTTTACAATAATTATTTATTATATTGAGCGATCAATAGCTCTCCGGAGCAGGATGCCCGGAGGAGGATGGTCCGCCGGAGGCATCGCTCTGGGATGAATGATATGGCAGATTCATTGAGAATTGGGTCATTCAATGTCCAGAATCTTTTCCAGCGTGCAAAAGCCCTCAACTACCAGAACCATGACAATGTAGACAAGGTACTCCAGAAGATCCAGGAATTCAAGGACACTATTGAAAAGAACGTGTACACGGACAACGACAAACAGAAAATATTCGAGATGTACACCGGCGAGCTTTGGAAATTCATAGAAGTGCGGGAGAACCGGGGAAAACTCTTCTCACGGAAGGGCCAGAAGATCACCGGGGTCCAGGCAAACGGAAGAGGGGATGACTGGGACGGCGAGATAAATTTCAAGCCGGACCCGTTCGACAAACTTACCCGGGAAAACACCGCAAAGGTGATCCGCGATCTGAAGGCGGACGTCCTGTGTATTGTCGAGGCAGAGGACCGCCCGACCCTCAAAGCGTTCGATGCGCAGATGCTGAAATCGCATTATGCCTGCGACATGCTGATGGACGGGAACGATGACCGGGGGATCGATGTCGGGCTGTACAGCAAATTCCCCCTCGGAGCGATCCATACCCATATCTTCGATAAAAAGGGACGGAGTGAGATCTTCAGCCGCGATGCCCCCGAGTATGAGGTCCGTATCTCCGATAAGCAGTCGCTTGTCATGGTCTGCAACCACCTGAAAAGCAAAGGGTATGACAGCAACAATACCGCCGACAAGCGGAGGAAAGAACAGGCAGTCGCTGTTGCCGGGATCCTGGCAAAGTACGACCTGCAGCATGACTGGGTCGTGGTTGCCGGTGATTTCAACGACACCCCGGACAGCCCGCAGCTGGAACCCCTGCTGTCTGTACCGGATCTTTACGATGTCCTCTCACTTCAGTTCGGCAACGATATGGCAAAACGGTGGACCTACCACTACAAGGCGTTCGAACAGATCGATTACGTCCTGGTCTCAAAACCCCTAAAAGACCGGTTCGTGAAGGCAGGGGTTGTCCGGAACGGGATGTACAACCTCGAGAAGATGACAAAAGGTTCCGGAGGAAAAGTTCCTGTTGAGACAGAATACCCCTCGGTCACGAAATGGTCGGATGCAGCGTCGGACCACGGGGCCGTGTGGGCAGATTTCAGGTTGTGAGGATCGGTTTCGGGTAGCAGGGGCGGGGCCTGTAATCCCGGCCCCTGATATCGATCCCCGTTATCCGGAATTCGCGTCGAAGATCTCCTTTCGCGAGAAGACGTAGATGGCAAGGAAGATGAGCGGGATGATGAGCACCGCGAGCGCCCAAGTCAGCGGACGCCACGTGACAACATCGCCAAGAATGGATTCCTTTTCGAACTTCTCCCCTGCATGCAACGTCTGGGCATCGTAATAGACGAGCAGGGCGGAGAAGACTCCGGCAATGGCGAGCATCTTCAGGTCGACAAGGCAGAAGAGACCGGCCAGGAGCAGGAGGATAAGGAGGAAGTTCTCCTGGTACGCCGGGCGTGAGTCGGCCGTGGCTGTAACAGGTGGCGCAGCCGGGTGAGGAGATGGCTTATCCGGCACCTGGCACGTGTCGCCCGGATTGGGAAAGGTCCTGGTCTTATGAGTCGGTCCATGCGGGCATAACCCGAGCCAGCCCCGGATCACCTCTGTTACCCTCGTCATCGCGCAGGCTCCGCAAGGGGGGATGGTGTGGTCTCCTGTTTGGCTTGGTGGGAACCCGTTCTCCCCCACGCGTACAAGTCCGTAACGGCAATCCCCAGCACGGTCGAGCCTGCCGCCATCAGCATCCCGCAGGCAAGGAGGAACCCGTAGCAGGCCCCCGTCATCAGTACCAGTCCCCGGGATTCCTGGAGGAAGAAGTCGTAGTCGTTGTTGAGCAGGGCCGGTGACTGGCCGATCAGGAGTCCGATGGCAGCGACAGCGAGGATGATTGCCCCGAAAACGAGGGCACAGCCCAGCAGCTCGCGCCAGGTCTTCTTCATGAGCCGGACCGAGCCGGCAAAGGCTGAAAGGAGCCCCTTCTTCTCCAGCACGATGACCGGGACAACGTACAGGGCCAGCAGGAAGAGGACGGTGTTTGCGACCAGGATCCGGAACGAGAAGAAGAGCGAGGTGAAGATCCCGTTCGGGGCAAAGTAGTACGCATAGGGCAGCCAGAACATCGCGTGCGATATGGCAGACACGATCGTTCCGGTGAACTGGTTCTGGGACGCGATCTCCAGGAGGACCGTTGTCACGAATGCCATGGTAAGAGAAAGAGCCGCAAGCGAACCGGCGTGTCTTCCGGACTCACCGAATGCACGGCGAACAGTGATCGGGATGGCAGCATTCCGGGCGTTCCGGTAGCGGACAAGGGCTGCCAGCAGGAGGGTGAAGCCTGAAAGGCAGACTGCTTCAATCACGAAAAGCCGCAGGTCAAAGACGATCAGGTAGGAATCGCCGAGCTGGATGGTGATAAGGTTCGACACGGCGTAGGAGGTATCGATGTGAGACAGGTTCCACTGTTCTGCCAGTACCAGGAAGAGGATCACGAGACCTGAAAGAAACGAGAACCCAAGCAGCCGCTTCTCGCTGAAGAGGGCCCTGATGCTTGCCATTGCGATGCCGATCCCGTTCCGGATCCGGCCCTGGCGCCCGGCAGATCCTCCGGCATCCGACTGGACTGACCGGATCTCTCCCGGATCCCCCAGCAGCACTGCTGAAGCGGTATGCAGCGCAGGGGTTTTCCGGCAGAGTCCCAGCCAGCAGTCTGCAAGGGTGGAAGTGAGGGTCATTGACCGCTCTCCCGCATCTTTGCATTCCGGTACATCTCCAGCGCAGCGATCCCGCCGACCGTTGCCGCGATTACCACGAGGCTGGTGAGGGCAAGGACGTACAGGAGGCCGGCAGCCAGCCACTCAGCAGGCGGGGGCCAATAATCAACCGCGATATTCCCCCCGGCTACTACCGGAAAGATGAGTGACAGGAACATGGCAGCGGATACGACAATCCCGAGGCCGAGAAGGCAGGCGGCTACTTCACCCCAGCCCCTCCTCATCAGGGTGAACGATCCCATTATCGCTCCCTTCAGGCTTGTCTCCTCAAGTACGATAAGGGGAACGACAAACAGGGTCAGGACGAACAGGAGTACGTTGATTGCTGAAAGGATGAGGGTGTCCCAGAGCCCGGAGTAGAGGAGCCAGTTGATATCGAACTTACCCCCGAAGAAGATAGTATTCCCGAGATTCGGGTTGATGACGTAGTTGAAGGGGTTCTGGTGGAGTGCGTGGTCAAGAATTTGCACGATGCTTACGCTCAGCAAATAGGAATTATAGTAACCAACGAAGAGCACGATGATGCCTGCGAGCGCCATAACAACGGACCACCCCGCGAGAGGTCGCAGGTATTTTCTGGCCATCCCAAGTCCATGAAAGAATGAGACCGGGCCGCCTTTCTTTGATGTGAGGCTCAGGACAAGGCCTGCGAGTAACACTACCAGGCAGAAGATCATGGGAAGCTCGACAACAAATGCAAAAACAAGCGATGTGAGTGTGCTGGCATAATTCTGATAAAACGTCGGACAGACCAGGGTAATCCAGGGATCGACAACGAACCGCCATTCGGTAATGGAAGAATTGATGACGAAGTTCAATTCAGGCGATGACGACAATTCGCGGATCACTCCGTGGAGGAGAGACTGCCCGGCCAACACAAGCGCGACAAGGAGCGAGAACCAAAGGAGCTGCGGGTTCCGGATCAGCGTCTTCGTGCCTGACAGTGCGGCCCCAATCCCCATCCGTACCGCGCCTGTCCCTCCTCCGCCCCCGCCACCCGGCTGGCCCTCATGAACGGGCTCGGGCTGATCGCGGATGACTGTTTGCGATGCACGGACTCGCGGGGCCCTCCGGCAGAGGCCAAGCCAGCAGTCGGCAAGGGTGGAAACGAGGGTCATTATTGCGCGCTCTCCCGCGCCTTCGTATCTCGATACATCTCCAGCGCAGCGATCCCGCCGATGGTTACAACAACCAATGCAAACGCCACGAGTGCAAGATTGTAGAGCACGGCAACCGTGATCCAGCCAACGGTGGGATGGAACATCACGGTCACATAGGGATTTACAATCCCGGACGCAGCCTGGACGATCAGGTGCGTCAGGAACACACCGAAGAGGACAATCCCAAGGAATACAGCACAGGTGACGGCCTCTGCCCCGATCTTTTTCATCAGGGCAAACGATCCCGCGACAGCTTCCCTGAGAGTTTTCTGTTCAAGTACGATGAGAGGCACGACAAACGGCGTCAGTATGAACAGGAACAGGCTGACAACAATGAAGTTTGCGGTTCTCATGAACCCGAAAGGATAGATCAATAGTAACAGCGATCGTCCCCCATAGCCCGGGATCTCGGTCAACATGGCCCAGTCAAGTGTCCAGTTGAAGGGGAACTGGGTGATCGTACTGGTAACGAAAGTAACGGGCCCAAAGATATTGAGGAACCGGAACTCCGGAGGCAGCCCGGTAAAAAGACCAAACCAGATACGGAAGAGCAGGATGCCTGCAAGTGCCAGAATTATCGACCACAGGAAGAGTGGTTTCCAGTATTTTTTTGCTCCAGCGAGCCCCTCAAAAAACGGTGCAGCCCCTTCTTTCATTGAAGAGAGGCTTAAGAAAAGACCCGCCAGCAGAAGCACCAGGCAGAACAGTGTTGCAAAGCCGAGGAAAAAGTCCTGGGCATATAATCCGATGATATCCGGTTGCAGGGTCTTGTTGATATACCAGAGCGCCCCTTCAGCAACAGCATTTCCGGCCAGCACCAGCCCGGTAAAAAGCCCGAACCAGAGGAGCTGCCGGTTCCGGTTCAGCGTCCTCATACCGGAGAATGCTGCCCCGATCCCCCGGCGAATTGCGCCCGATCCCCCGCTTCCTCCATCCGGGAGTCCCTCATGGGCGTTTTCGGGCAGGTGGACAAAATCTGCCTGCAATGTCCGGACCACCGGTGGTTTCCGGCACAGGCCGAACCAGCTCTCGGCAATTTCCGCTAACCGGGTCATGAGGCAGGCTCCGGTTGTTTCCTGTTCCCTTCCGGTATCCCGGACTCCTTCCCGCTCTTTCCGACCCGGTAGAGATCCACTATTGCAACACCCACAGCCATAGAGCATACCGCTATCAGGACCGCGAAGCAGAACAGGACGATTTCATAACCAAGTGCCACGATGGGAATCAGGCCTTGGGAGTACCAGAATACAGGATCGTAGTTGTAGTGTAAAAGTAACTGGTTCATTACCAGCGATATGGCCCCGGCCAGGAGGACAAGTGCCCCATAAACAAGGATGCAGCCAAGTATTTCACGCCGGGTCTTCCGTATGAGGGTTATCGATCCTCCAAGGGCGGAAACCAGCCCCTTATTCTCCAGTACGATGACTGGCACTACATAGGGTACCGCCAGGAACAGGATGATGGTAATGCACAGGATAACACTCATGAACCAAAAGGTAATCGATAACCCGAGCGAATCAGGGAGGAACCAGGTATAGGGCATGAAGATATCCATCACCTGGATGGAAATATCGGCCAGATTATCGCTCGTAACAACCACAATCAGGATTGTGCCGGCAAGAGCCATTGCAATGGACAGGGCTGCAAGCGGGCCTGCATGGGCGCGGGCCCCAGATAATCCCTCACGGATGGTGACCGGGTGCTCAGTACGAATCAGGTTCCGGTACCTGATGAGACCTGCCATCAGGAATGTGAAACAGAAGAGGCAGAATGCCAGGATCGGGATGAGTCTTGGGTCAAACCACAGGATGAAATCTCCAAGGGGGATACTGATAAGGAAGGGGTCGTAATACACGTTGCCTCTGGTCCAGTACATCAGGGTGAAAAGGAAGGACATCAGGAGCCCGGAGATGAGTGAGAACCAGAGCATTTGTCGCTCCCTCACCATCGTCTTCAGGCTTCCTGCAGCGATTCTGATTCCCTGTCGGATCCTGCCAGAACGATCGGCGGGTCCATTGCCATCCGGCTGTGCGGGATGAATGGTTTCTGAAGAGGCCATGAGAACTGCCGGTGCTGTATGGAAGGCCGGTGTTTTCGGGCACAGGCCCAGCCACCAGTCTGCGATAGAGGAAATGAGATTCATCCGCTCAATCCCCGGATTTTTGAGAGCAGTTCCTCGGCCATCTTTGTCGGATCGGCAGTCTTCTCGATTTTTATCCCCAATTCGGAGGCAAAGTCCCAGATGAACTCGATGCACTGGGTGTACTCATCACAAGCCCCGCAGTCGCCGTCATGTTCGTACCAGACCTGCATGCCGTGCTTCTCCGAGACGAAGATGTAAGCATTGGTCTGGAACGGGATGGATTTGCCAAAAAGGACCCCGCGCTGAACATCGATCTTCTCGATCTGGATCCGGTTTGCGTGGGCCATCTCCCGTAGCGAGGCATCGATCTTCTCGTCCATCACGCGGAGTGCCTGGGATACCCCCTGCCGGGTGATCCCCAGCAGGTTTGCAATCGTGACATTCTGCATCCCATTGCGACGCATCTTCCAGAACCCGAACTGTTTCTCATTCGTGGGCAGGAACATATGTAAATGTATTGACATTTACAATATAAAAACATTGGGAATTTGTGGCCGGGGTTTTCCGGCAGGAGGAAAAAAGAAGGAATGGACTGCCCGCCACCGGTGGTTGCGACCTGTGGATTCAAGCCCGGATGCCGGATGCGGCGAACCGTGACGGGCTGGCGGGGCCTGCTGTTATGCCGGGGTGGTTACAATCGGTTGTGCCCGCAGGGTAGTGTCAGTTTCACCCACGCTGAACGCTACGATTGCATGGGTGTCCCGTGCTAAGGTCTCATTCCGGTGTTCATTCTCACTTAGTGCGAAGACCAGCGCCTCTGCTGCATCCTTCCCCTGCAGGCTGCCCGGCCCCCTGACCTTAAAGATGTTTATCGTCGTATTGTCCTCCATTCCGGTGACATATTCTCCGTTAAAGGTGAAGTCAAACCGGTTGTCCGCCATCGAATGCTCCGCTATGAGGTAGTAGTCACCCGGGGCGAGTTTTTTGGAGAACTCTGCATCGGCAGTGAACGTGTAGAGTGCCTCTTTGTCGACCGGGACGGTTATGAGGGAGAAGAAGTTATTGCCGAGGATCCAGAGCTGGACTGCGGACGGGTCACCTTCTGCATAGCCGTTGACCGTGAATGGCTGTCCTTTCAGGAAATGCTTCGGGGAGATAGCGGTCATAAGGAAGGGTTTTTTGTAGATGATACTGACCGTACCATACGTTGTCAGGTCATTGAACTGGTCTTTTGTTTCCGGCTTTGTCACTGCATATACTGTATACGACCCGGCATCCAGTCTGAGATCAGACGTATACCAGGTATATTCCCATGTCTTATCCGGCTTGGTTTTTACCCGGGTGAATGAATCGGGATTCCCGCTGACCGTATCTTGATTTGGGGAAGCAAGGTTTCCCCCGTTATCTGGGAGGTTGGGTCCGGTTATGAAGAGGTATGTGGAATCCGAATCGGTGTTCATCCCGCTAAAGACCACTTTTTCCCCCATATAATAGGACTGATCGCCTTTTGCCACGATAGTGACGAGCGGCTTCTCCGCAGATACGGGAGACAATGACAATACGACTGCACCTGCTAAGATGAGCAGCAGGGCCATCTTCCAGAACCCGTACGGGTTGTTGCTGGCTGGTTTTGACATGTGTAAATGTATTGACATTTACAATATAAAATTATCGTTTAGTTTTTTCCCCGCAATCGACCGGATCACTCCTTTACGGGTGTTATCCCACCAAACCCTGGCAGATTCCTGATAGTTCCTGAACCATCAGTCCCGTGCCGGTACGGTCTTTGCCAGCCGGTACGACCATATGCAGATGTACAGCGTTGTCCCGAGGATGACGATGAGCATGAGCGCGGTTGCCCAGATGCCGGTGACGAGGCTGCCGATAACAACAACCACTCCCGCTGCCACAAAGAGCCTTCCGCCATACTCATGCGTCTTCTTCCAGACCTCTTCGCTTGCGAGAGTCCATGGCAGGCGGATACCTATGGTCGTGTTCCTCCCGATATGGGGCATCAGGCTTCCCATGACGATAAAGAGCAGGCCGATCAGCACCGGGACGAGCGTGACCAGCGGCACATTGACCCCGAGACCGATAAGGAGCGCCATGACTTCGACGCACAGCAACATCGAGACGGTTGCAAGGATTACAAGGGAATAACTGTCACGGAACGGGATGAGGGAGATCTGGACGGAGTCGAACCGGGGGATGACGAGGAGGAGGGCCATGATGAAGGTGGTCAGGAACGGCAGGCCCAGCGCACCGGGCAGCCGGTCGGCAAACCCATCAGGCTCCCCGTGCAGGCCCCAGTGGACCGGAATGACTTCCGGCAGGTGGGGCAGGGCCAGGAATGCAAGAACCCACGCGAGGATAACTACGCCCCAGGCAAGACGCATGAACCGGGCAGACCGACGGGCAACCGCCCCGCTGTCACCGGCCACGCGCGTCTTCAGCCCGCTCCCCTCCGGGGCAGGTGGCAGATCCCGTGGCGTTGGATGCATCGGGCACCAGCCCATTGCGTCCCAGATCCGGAAGAAAACCTGCACCATCTCACTGCACCTCCCGGCTATGGCGGCAGTACCAATACACCAGACAGACGATCAGGACCGCTCCGACAAAGAACGGCCACAAGAAAAATCCCCCGAAGCCCGGTGTGGCAAAGAGGATGACAATCGCAAGGGCAGCCATCCATTCCGGCGCCCCCGCAGTATTCTGAGTGCAGGTTTCTCCGTCAGGCTGCGGCATCAGGCCCTCCGGTAGATCTGTTTGCCGTCCGTGTACAGCTGGAGGCCCGACTGCCGCTCCCATGCGATGATCATGATGAGGTGGAGCCACCCGATTACCGTAAACCCGGCCAGGAATGCATCGAGAGTTCGCAGCCCTAAACCCGGGACAAATCCGAAGAAGACCAGGATTGCGAACCCGATGATCAAGAGAGATGAAATGAGAACGAGGTACTGGATCGGCCTCCTCCTGCTCCAGTGAATCACCTCTACTCTGCCAGTAGTGCGTACATCCTCAAACAGGGTCCAGTACCGGATTCCGTCAAGGGCAAAGAGAAAACTTGCGCCGATCAGGCCTTTTATGAGCAATCCGAGTTTATCGCCTTCCGATATGGCAAAGAGGGAGATCCCGACAACGGTCATGCAGAGCGCGAATGCAAGCGCGCGGGTTCGGTACCGGTTCTTCCAGCCAAAGGAAAGTGTGCGCACGTCCCCACCGCTGCCAGCGGGTAATATATGTGTTGTATCCGTCGCACTATCCCTGCGGAAAGTGCGCTGTTGTGCGTTCGGACACCAGCCCAGCCAGCCCCGGATAACTTCGGAAACCCGCGTCATTTCATCAGCGCCTTTACCCTCGTGAACAGTTCATCCGCCATCTTTGTCGGGTCGGCGGTCTTTTCGATCCGGACGCCCAGTTCGGTGGAATAGTCCCAGAGGAGCTCGATACACTCGGTGTACCGCTGGCACGCCCCGCAGTCCCCGTCATGTTCGTACCAGACCTGCACCCCGTGTTTTTCCGACACAAAAATGATCGCAGCGGTCTGGAACGGGATCGATTTTCCGAGGAGGATTCCCCGTTCGGCATTGATCTTCTCAATGGAGATCTGGTTTGCTTCCGCCATCCCGCGGAGGGTGCTCTCGATCTTCTCGTCCATGAGGTGGAGGGCCCGCGACACGGCCTGGCGGGAGATGCCAAACCGGTGGGCAATCCCGATATTGGACTTCCCGCTCCGGCGCAGTGCCCAGAACCCGAACTGACGGTCGTCCGTTGCAAGGAACATATGTCAACATTAGAATGTTGACATTATATATGTTGCGGGATGGCCATGGAACGGGCAGAGGCATTTTTAGTTTCACTCCCTGCAGCACCACCTTATCTCCTGCCAGTCCAACGCGTAATCAGGAATCATCCATGAAACCCCGAGTCATTATTCATACTGCGATGAGCCTTGACGGCCGCATCACGAACTTCCCCGCAGACCTTGAGCTGTATTATTCCCTTGCCGCGCAATGGAATCCCGACGCAATCCTGTTCGGCAGCGGGACGGTTCTTGCGGCAGTCCGGGACAATCCCGCGCTCGCAGTCCCGCCGGAGCACGAGGAGATGTTCACGCCGCCGGCAGGGCAGCCGGATCCGCGCCCGCTGCTCGTCATTGCCGACAGCCGCGGGCAGGTGCGCTGCTGGGACGCGATCCGGAAATGGCCCTACATGCGGGACGTACTTGCGATCTGTTCCCGCGCAACACCTAAAGAATACCAGAATTACCTGAAAGAACGCCATATCGGGACGATCATTACCGGAGGCGAACGTGTCGATATGCGGGAAGCGCTGGAGGCACTGAACCGTGAACATGGCGTGAAGACCCTGCGGATTGATAGTGGAGGGACACTCAACAGCGTCCTCCTGCATGCCGGGCTCGTGGACGAGGTGAGTGTCCTCATTCACCCGGTCATTGCCGGAGGAAAGGCTGTACCGACACTCTGCGACCCGGGACAGGCGGGCATCACGGGTCTCCAGATCCACCTTGTCCATAAAAGCACAGAGGTGTTAAAGGACGGGATCGTATGGTCGCAGTATGCTGTGGACGGCGCTGAACCGGTCCCGGTCCAGTAATCACCTCCCAACCTTTATTTCCCATCATACCCCACAATCCATTCATGAGACGTGCATTCTGTACCTGTCTTCTCCTTGTCCTGCTCCTCGTATTTGCAAGCGGCTGTACCCAGCCGGTGGCACCGGTACCTCCCCAGACAACTGCGTTACCGGCCCCGGTCACCCCTCTTCCGGTCGCAACGACAACCATAGCGGAAAAAAGCCTGACGTTTGACGTGTTCAAGACACAAAAGATCGTGAACATCACCTATACCGGCGGCCCTGATGCAGGGGGCCTTGTTGCCCTGAAAGTCCGGATTGACAATCAGGACCTTGATGATTTCGAGCGCACGGTCCTGACACCCTCACCCGGCGAATCAATCGTGTTTACCTACCAGGGGCTTGCTACTCCGGTAACAGCCAACATTATCGGGACCTGGGAGAACGGGTACCAGCAGACCGTCCTGATGTATTACTTCTGAAGGGAACAATCTCTTTTTTTACCCCGGTTTTAAACCGGGATCAGGCCGCTCGCGCTCCCGCGGAAAGCCCGCATCGTGCACGCAGCGCATTGTGCAGCAAGGAATGCAACATGTCCACCGGGTTTAGGTTTACCATGAAAAAGAATGAAAAAAGGACTGATGGGAGATTATCCCCAGCCGGCCAGTTCGGTTGTCACGGTCCCTTCAGCACTGCCCCCTTCCATCTTTACGAGAGGTTTGCCGGATGCGATCCAGTAGTACGCCGTAACGCCATTGGAACTTGCCATGTACTTGTCGGCAACGAAGGTTCCTGCGGGGACGGTAACTGTTTCGGTAGAAACCTTCGCCAGTTTGACATCGGACCCGATATCATTGGGATCGGATGCAGAACCGGTGCTGCCTGATGAACTGCAGTCAAGGTTGGAGAGCATGCCCGTCTGGTCCTCCATTCCTTCTATCCGCATTGTGCATTTTCCGGTCTTCTGGTTGTATTTGAAGAACATGGAGACCTTCTCTCCCCCGGCATTGCTGGTGATCTTGTATTCCGCCCATTCATAGTTCACCCCGCCAAGCAGATCCGTTCCGCTTGAGGTTCCTGCACTGGTGCTACCCGCTGCAGGAGAGCTTCCGCCCGCTGAATCTGCTCCGGTGCCGGGCTGTGAAGGCTGGATGCTCCCGCTGCACCCGGCAGCGGCGACTGCGATCACAACCAGAAAAATGGCGATGATGCCGATTTTGGAAAACGTCATGATGATACCACCGTACTGCTCAGATCACAACCGGTGCCCTGTGGAATGGCAGCCGGGCATTTCGTGAAATGATTATTGCGGTATATTAGCTTACTCTTTTTTAAATCTAATGAATGAACGCCCGGAATAATGTTTTCATGAAAAATTTTCGTTCCTATGATTCTATCCTGCGGGTGTTGCGGACCGCAAGCGTGAGCAGCCCGCAGAGGATGAGACATGCGCCGATCGCGACAAGGCCGGCATCCGTTGACCCGGTTGCTTTCATGAGGAAACCAACAAGGGACGGGCCAATGAACCCCCCGAGATTCCCGACCGAGTTGATCACTGCTATCCCCACAGCAGCGGCCGCCTCTGCAAGGAAGAGCGCAGGAAGGGTCCAGAACGGGCCGAACTCGCAATAGATGCCAACCGTGGCGATGCAGATCAGGATGAACGCGAGGAGGGGTATGGGGAAAAGACCGGCTGCCGCCAGTGCAATCCCTCCTATAATGGGGGGAAGTGCCGTGTGCCCTATCCGTTCTCCGGTCCGGTCCGAGTGCCTGCCCCAGGCGACCATTGCACAGAGGGCAATGACGTAGGGGATGACCATCACAAGGCCGATCTCGAAGTTGGTGAACGCAGGGTTCATGGCATGGATGATCTGCGGCATCCAGAAGCCGAGGCCGTACAACCCGATGACGACCGTGCAGTAGATACTGGCAAGGTGCCAGATTCTCGTGTCGCGGATCACGGACCAGAAGTCGTGCCGTGAATCCGCCGCCTCTGCATTGTCCCGTGCAATCACTGTAGAAAGCCACTCCCGTTCTTCCGGCTCCAGCCATGTGGCGTCCTTTGGCCGATCGGTCAGGTAGAAGTAGGTCACGATCCCAAGCACGATTGCCGGCAGTCCTTCGAGAATGAAGAGCCAGCGCCAGCCCGCGATACCGAACCAACTGACATTGTCGAGGATCCACGTCGAGACCGGGGCACCGATGATATTCGAGACGGCAAGCGCGGTCATGAAAAGGGCAACGGCACTCGCCAGGTCCTTTCTCCTGAACCAGCAGGTGATATAGAGGATAATTCCGGGGAAGAATCCCGCCTCAGCGACCCCGAGGATGAAGCGCAGGGCGGCGAGCTGGAGGGCATCAGAAGCAGCCGCGGTGACAATGACGACAATGCCCCAACTGATGATGATCCGGCTGATCCAGATCCGGGCCCCGATCTTCTGGAGGATCATGTTGCTTGGCACCTCGAAGAGCAGGTAGCCGATGAAGAAGATGCCCGAGAGGAACCCGAAGACCTCCGCGGAGATCCCGAGGGCGCTGTTCATCCCGAGTGCTGCATACCCGAAGTTGACCCGGTCGAGGAACGCGATGACATAGAGGATGAAGAGGAACGGGAGCAGCCGGCGGGTCACCTTCCGGACCGTCCTCTCCTCAAGGCTCCACTCGTCCCGCATGGATACCGGTCTGCACGGTGCCTGATATGCGTTCGGTTTTGCATCCCCGCGCCGTACTGCGCCCGGAACTGCCGGTCGTACCCTCATCCTTTATTACCCGGCCTCTCTAACACAGAACACAATGATCCGCGAGTCCCCGGAAGAACTTCTCTCGATCATCCGGTCTCATGCGCCCGGCCCGGACAAGCCCCTTGTTGCCGCCCGGAAGGAATATTCTGAATTTTACCGCGAGATGCAGGACGAGATTGTCAGCGAGGGGGCCCATACTGTTGAGCAGGCGGCAATCCGCGATAACCTCTCCGGGTACTGGATCTCTGTTCCCGAAGCCGAGCCGGACTATGCAATCCTCTTTTTCCATGCCGGGATGTTCACGATGGGATCAACGGCCGACCACCTGGGCCTCTGCATCCGACTCTCCCGCGCTGCCCGGGCCCGGGTCTTCTCCGTTGATTACCGGCTCGCCCCCGAGCACTCCTTTCCTGCGCCGGTTGAGGATGCTGTAGCCGCATACCGCTTCCTCCTGGCAAAGGGTTACCCGCCCCACCGCATCGTCCCGCTGGGGATATCCGCAGGGGGAAATATCGTCCTTGTCTCGCTCCTCTCAATGAGGGAGCGGGGATATACACTCCCCCCGGCCGCGGTCTGCATGTCTCCCATCACCGATATGCAGTTTGCCGGGGAATCGGTGACGAAAAACGGGCAGCGGGACGCGATAACGGCCGACCGCCTCCACGCAATCCGGACCGCCTATCTCTCTGGTCGCAATGCATCGGATGCCCTTGCCTCCCCAGTCCGTGGCGCGCTCAAAAACCTCCCCCGCCTCTATATCCAGGTGGGCACGTATGAACTCCTCCTCTCTGATATCGGGACGTTCGTTGAGAAAGCACGGTGGGCCGGTGCACCGGTCCAGGTGGAGATCTGGGAGGGCATGTATCACTGCTGGCAGGTATTTGCCGGCCAGCTTCCGGAGGGCCAGGAAGCAATCGACCATGCCGGATTGTTCATCCGTGGCATCCAGGGCCGCTGATTCTCTCTGTTGTACGCCCGCAAACCAGACCGACATGGCTATCATGGGCCGGGTACACCCTCTTTTCCGGTATATCATGAACCCTGTTTTTCGTTCCCTGATCTGCGGGTGCCTGCTGTTCCTCATCTTCGTGATTCCCGTTGCAGCCAGTCCCGTCCTGACCTCCGAGTCGTTCACTCCCAACCCTCCCCTCATCCCTGGTGACGGGCAGGAAGTTGTCGCAACATTTGCCATCCCGAGTGGGACGACATTCCCCCGGGACCACGAGATCCAGATGACAACGCAGCTTGAGAACGCGAAATGGAACATCCAGGTCGTGGTCGATGGTCACAACTCTGCGCAACAGACAGCATCGGGCACCGCCGCGTTCATCAACGGCATGGTACTCTCCTATTCCGTGAACCACGATGTCCGGTTTACCGTCACTGTAACCGGTACGGTCCCTCCGGCAGCAACTGGTTCTGTTACCGTCATTGACTTGATCGAGATCGACAACACCGGAAACATCATGTCGGGGAGCGAGATCGTTGTCAGCCAGCCGGCTGCCGGGTCACCCACAGCACCCGCCGTCATTACGGTTCCCACCCGGACTCCCCCACTTACCACGGCCTCCCCTGCTGCCACCAGGTCGCCGGCGTTCTCCGCAGTGGTTGGCATCCTTGCGTCCGGTATGGCAGGTGTCGTCTGGATGCGCCGCCGGCATTAACCCTGAGGGCTTCCCGAAAAATTCTCTTTTTCACAGGATCTCCTCGCAATCTTCATCTCGTTCCCGCGACCACGCTGATCCTATGTTTGAAAGCATCGGCAGAAGCATCGAGCTTGTGAAGACAAGCTGGAATATTCTGATGGACGACAAGAAACTGCTTGTATTCCCCATCCTCTCGGGAATCGTCACAATCCTTGTCGTGCTTACCTTCATCCTCCCGCTCTTGTTCTCCGGAGCGCTCATGGGAAAGGCACACGCAGGTCCGGTCCTGTATTACGGACTTCTCTTCCTCTTCTATATCGTGAGTTACTTTGTTGTGATCTTTTTCAATACCGCTCTCATCTCGTGCGTGAACGCGAAACTGAACGGCAGGGACCTTACGGTGGGAGAAGGGCTTTCCGCTGCAGCAAAGCACCTGCCCGCTATCATTGGCTGGGCCGTTATCTCCGCAACGGTCGGCCTTATTCTCCACCTTCTCGAAGAGCGCTCCGGTCTCATCGGCCAGATTGTCCTCTCCATTGTCGGCGGCGCATGGGCGCTGGTCACTTTCTTCGTAGTCCCCGTGCTTGTCATCGAGGACAAGGGCGTGTTTGAGTCCATAAAGGAGTCATTTTCCCTGATCCGGAAAACGTGGGGCGAGAGTATCGTCGGCGCCGGCGGGATGGCGGTCGTGTTTGTCGTCATCGGTGTCCTCGGGGGACTCTGCGTCCTTGGAACGCTTTTCCTTGGCATCGATCTCCTCTTTTACGCAGCCCTTGCCCTCTTCCTCCTCATGATCGTGGTCCTCGCTGTTGTCTACTACGCAATGCAGGGCATCTTCGTCACTGCGCTCTACACGTATGCAAAGACCGGCACCGTCCCTGCCGCATTCAACCGGGACACAATCCAGAATGCCTTCATGCCAAAGCAGGCAGGGCCTGGCAACATATGAGAAAAAGGAGAATTCCTTTCCGCAACCTTTTTTTAATCCACTCTCCCTACTATTCCCTGATACTATAAGTGCAATGGATGAAGGGTATACGGGAAAAGGCCGGAAGAAGTGGTGGTACGGCATTGCCGTGATGCTGATGCTTGCTGTTTTCTTCCTCGGTATAGACTTCATGATGAACGGCAGGATCACCTGGCCGGTGGCCGCCGTCCTGTTCTTTGGAGTTGGCTTCTCACTCCTGAAAAAGTTTGGACGAGAATAGTCCCGCCATCAGTGAGAAGACAATGAGAGGAGTGCGAAAGCACGCTTCGAATCGGGGTCTCACTTCTGGACAAGTTCGGGAGGGAATAACCCTCGTTTCATTTTTATCTCCTCTTTTATCCCCCGACCGGTCCCCGATCACATCCCGCTGTTGTTATCGTTATCTTTACACCTCCTGCCGCCCTATGTACCGGAATGCTGAAACATTCCGCATGGGCCGCGGTTCCGGGCAAAACACCCGTGGAGAAGTTTGGGAGCCTGGGCCTCATTCCCGGAACAAAAGTCGATATCCGAAAATGTGCAATAATTGCTGACAACTATGGTACCGAGATCTGGCTCTTCTTTGAAGAGGACCTTGCCCGGAAAAAGCCCCTCACCGAGGTTCTTACCGAGTTTGCCGGTGTTCCCGAATTCGAACGGCCGGTAATCCGGGTCGAAAGTTTCCTTCGGTTCACCCGGGAGAACGACCCCTCATTTGAACAGACAATGGAGGAGTTCCCGCTCATGGTCGAGGTGGTTGCCACGGGAGTACGACCGGGAGATACTGCAATCGGACCAGAGATGTATGCCACCTGCCTGATGCCGTTCCTCGATGAACTGGACCTCGAAGCCGAACCTCCGGCACCCGGCGTGCAGAAACTCCCCCGGAAGTCCTGATATCGTCACCTTTTTTTTAGTTTCCCCGATCCACGATATATAAATCGCAGGAGCGCGAATTTAATGGGATATGCGCCTGCCCCAGAAGAAACAGATCTACTCGGTTGTTGATTCTGTCATCCCCAGCAGGTATCTTCTGAAATTCCGGAAAGCCGTCTTTTTCGAGCCCTTCATGGGAAACGATATCGCCAACCGCGGCCGGCTCTCCCACTATGGCTGCGACCGGAGAAAGGAGTTTGCGAAGAACCTCCGGAAGATACGAAAGGAGACCGAGCTCCTCTTAGAGGACATCGAGGCCTACCACATCTACATGGCAGTGAAGACCACCCAGAAGGTCCCCGGCGACATTGCCGAGGTCGGGGTCTACCGCGGGGGTTCTGCCAAGATCATCTGCTCGGCAAAGGGTGACAAGGCCCTCCATCTCTTTGACACGTTTGAAGGCCTGCCTCAGGTGGACGAGATTGACATGGTCTGGCCGTTCTACGAGGGCAAGTTTGCCGCCTCCTTCGAGAGCGTCCGGGACTATCTCAAGGAGAACAAGAACGTCCACTTTTACAAGGGGATCTTCCCGGAGACTGCGGGACCCGTGAAGGATACGATGTTCTCGCTCGTGAACCTCGACGTGGACTGCTACGAGAGCACGAAACAGAGCCTCGAGTTCTTCTATCCCCGCATGAGCCGGGGCGGCATCATCATCTCCCACGACTACATCACGGCGCCCGGTGTGAAGAAGGCGTTCGATGACTTCTTCGAAGGCAAAACCGAGCCGGTTCTGGAAACCGCCGGTTCGCAGTGCCTTGTTGTAAAGGTCTGACCATCACGATGTCCGCTTTTCCGGCCCGGATACCGTTTTTCCTGCAACCTTGTTTTATCAGGTCTGACCCGGCCCATGAGAACTCAGAACGGCCAGGCTATCATGGTATGATGGAATAGAGAGTCAGGCTGCCCACAATTGTTCCCCATCATATCCGGATCCCTGGGGAACCGTGCCCGGAATGCATCAACAGCCGGCGAAACATTGACGGAAATCAACAGGGCACCAGTCTCGTTCTCCCGGATCTCAATGGACTGGATATCGTTATGATAGGGGATAATGAGGGGGAGGTCGATATCATTCGTCTCTCCCTGAGCCAGGTATTTTTGTTCCAGTTCGGGATCCTCCATCAGTTCATGCTGCACCAGTTCATTATGGAGACCGTATTCCTCGAGATGGCACCGCGGATCCCATATATCGAAAGAGAACAGCCGCGTTCCGTTCTTTGCCAGGATATCAACAGTAAAATTCCCGGTCTGATACCCAAGGTTCGGGGAATGGCCGTATCGTATCTCCATCTCCTCGAGATCGATGCTGTTCTTATGGATGCCAAGGACAATCAGGAAGACCTTTTTTTGGTCATCGCTATTGCCCGAATTCGTAACCGAACCCGCAGCAAGGCAAAGAATGAGAAGAATTACTCCCAGCACGATAATCCGTCTCATAGATTCCACCTGTTGATATTATCCAGCATGTGATGGATATGCAGCGTTGTCGCGTTCCCGAATTTTCCTGTGAAAAGAGAGTAACTCATCATATCGGGATCCGGATCATAGCGCCAGAACTCTTTCTGACAGATGATGGTTCCGTTGCTGGCTTTCAGGAGGATCTGCCGGCAGTATGTGGGATCCCAGTTGTTGCTCTCTGCTGAGAGGATGCAGGCCGACTGGGTACTCCAGACATTGGGTCGGGGGTCGTTCTGAGCATAATACGTCTCCCCGCAATAGGTGTCCATCAGGCCAAACACCGTATGGCCGGCTTCGTGCATAAAAACCGGCGCGTTATTTGCCGGGCTCTTGAACCATGATTGTGTCCCCGGTCCCATAGTACTGGAACAGCCGTTGGGTTCGCAGGGTGGCCCGGTATACTTACCGGTGTATTGCGGATAGATGATAACGGCGACATCGGTAAAGGGTGCATCTTTCCAGAAATCTTCGGGAAGTTTTCCGGCACATCCGCTGAAAGCATCGGCATAATCGCCAGGATCCGAGTAATAATAAAAATTGAACCGGTCCGGGGTGTCCCCAGGGAGGCACGACTGATTCCGTGTCAGTGAATTTAAGGCCCGCAGTTTTTCAATAAGGCCATTTACATCGTTTCGGAAATTGTCCTCATTTGCGGTATAATAATCCGTAGAAATCTTCTGTTTCTTCGTGCAGTCGTACTGTGTTTTGGATGGCACAAAAACAACATCCATCCGGTCCTCTACCGCCCCCGTCTCCCCGACAGGGATGATCTTCGAGGGGTACATCAGGATATAAGCGCCCTCATCCTGCGGTATCCTGATGATACTCGTGTTTTCCCTATATCCCCTCCCTACCGCCCGCACGGTATGTTCTCCCGGGGGCAGCGATAAAACCACAATTCTCCCTTCTTTCCCGGCAGTAACTCCTCGGAATTCCCCGTCAAGGTACACCCGGATACCCGCAATGCCCGTCCCTGTATTGCTGTCCCTGCAGGTGACCGGAATACCGTACGTATGCCTATCATCCGGTGACGGTTGTCTTGATGAGGAATCCGGAGAAGTGGCAATGACCGGGACTGCGACGAGACCCAGAAGGATCGCTAGGGTCAGGAAGATCCGCCAGGTGATCCTACAGGTTTTGTCGGTGATCATTGCATGGATCAGGGATTGTGCCATACCATGACTCATGATACGATCTTCATCGTGTTTTCCCGGCATGTAATCCGGTGTTCGTAGATCTCCCCTCCATCCGGCTCCCGCATTCATGGAGGGGTTGTTATTTTACCCGGCATATAATCCTGTGGGTCAGTCACGGGAATGACATATGGTTATTTAAAATCATCAGAAAAAAGGGAATAGTTGCTGGATTCTTACATCAGTCTTTGACGATCAGGATGCCGAAGATGGCGAGCATCAGGCCGAAGAGCAGCACGACGATGCCGGCCAGCCCCTTGATCACGTAGATAACTTCAGGCAGGAATACCCAGATTCCATACACGCCAATAGCACACAGGATGATCCCGATGATCAGTGCAATGACTCCAACTTTGTCCATGATTATTCCTCACATCACGTTTTTTCCGTGATGATATAAGCCTGTTGTATCAGTTCCTTGCCTGGTGTCCCCAACTTTTACCCAGCGTCTTCCACGGGTAGGGCAGGAGTGCCATCAGGATCACTGCCCCGATGATCGGCAGCGGGATGGTCCCGATCGCTGCTGCAAGCGAATAGGTGTCAGCGATCATACCGTTGACGGCAACGCCAAGGCCTCCAAAGCCGATGGCAAGACCGAGCATTACGCCGGAAGCAAGGCCGACGTTGCCGGGCAGGAGCTCATGGGACATGGCTACGGCCACCGCAAAAGTCGACCACAGGCAGAACCCGAAGCAGAGGAGGATGACAAGCTGCAGGATGCCTGATGTGGCAAAGAAGAGGTAGAAGAGCGGCACCGCTCCTGCAAGGGCAAAGACCATGAACTCCTTTCTCCCGACCCGGTCAGAGATGTGTCCCCCGGCAACCTGCCCGGCAACACCGGTCAGGAGCATCAGGGTCAGGGCTGTGCTTGCCATCACAAGGCTGTATCCCTGAGAAACGAGATACATCGGCAGGTAGGTGATAGCCGCAAAAACCGCCCATGCCCGGAGGATAGACGCGATCATCAGGATGACAAACGGCCATTTCGATGGCACGTCGACAACCTCATGAAGGGGGGTGGCATGGGCTTCGCGTACCGCGGCCATCCCCCCGGCAGGAGGCGCCGGAGGACAATGAGCATGACAAGGGCGGGGATGATGAGGAGCACCAGCCCGGGCAGCCCCAGCCACCAGACCAAGATACCGGCCAGTACTGGACCGATGGCATAGCCGAGATTTCCCCCGACCACGAAGTAGGAGGTGATCCTGCCCCGGTTTTCTGCAGAACACAGTCGGCTGACGAGACTTAATGCGGTTGGGTGGAAGCACGCATGGCCCAGGGCAGCGAGGACCGCAAAGGCCATCACCAGGTAATAGTCGTGCACGACTCCCATGAGGGCAACAAAAATAGCGCTGATGAAGAGGCTGATACTCACGCTGATGGTCAGGCCGCGCTTGTCGGAGAGCCAGCCAACGACCGGCTGGGTGAACGATGACGTGACGTTGTAGGCCGTCACGAGCAGCCCGGCAGTGAGGTAGGAGTAACCGTTCTGGGCGATCAGGAGCGGCAGGATCGCGGGGAGCACCGGCATGTAGATGTCGGTGATCATGTGGGCAGCGGCAAGTCCTGTGATGGTGTTCTTCACGCTGTGGGGTTGGGTTACACAGTCCGTTTCAGCCGTAAGATCTCGACCTCGATCTCCTGCACGTCTTTTGTGTGGAAGGCAAAGGTGCGTTTGATGGGAAACGCTCCGCCGATCATCTCGGTGACCTCTGCCCGTTGTGCAGTATATGCTTCAACAAATGGGATTGACCCTGCATTAAAGATGCTGTAGGTAACATCTGCAACCGATAAAGCGCAGTCGATGAACGGCCGGTCCGCGTGGGCCTTCTGGGCACCGAACGGCGGGTTCATGACAACCGTATCGCAGGTGCCGATCCGTCCCTCGCAACCCCCCTCCCGCAGGTCAGCTGGGAGGAACGTGACTTCAGCATCGAGGAGCCGGGCGTTCTCTTGTGCAACGACAAGGGCTCGCTCGTCAATATCCACTCCCGTAACAGATTCGGCCCCGAGCAGGGCGGCCCCGATGGCGAGCATCCCGGTACCGCACCCAAGGTCAACGACCTGTTTCCCCTCAATATCCCCCTTCATCAGGGCGTGGTAGAGGAGCCGGGCAGCAAGGGGTGCCGGTGTCTGGTACTGTTCGAACGCAGCCTTCGGGCGGGGGAAGCCGGAAAGGCGCTGGAGTGCCATTTCGAGCTGTTTGAGCTTCATGGGATCTCGTCGACGGTGTAGTCGTCCCATCTCCGTTTCCCACAGACGATTTCAAACTCCTGCGGGGAGAGGACGGGGACCGGGAACCGTACCTGGTCGTCGTAGGCAAGCCGGGGACAGGCCGTGTTCACGTAACAGCCAAAGCCGAGGTTCGTGAGCTCGTCCGGGCTCACCTCCTGCATCGTGACGATGACGGCACCGGGCGAGAGGGCAGCAAGCCCCTCTGCAAGCTCTTTCCTTGCCTGCCCGGACTTGGTGCTGAGGATGATTGCGGTGTTTTTTGCCGCCTTTGCTTTCTCGATGATGGCAAACCGCCGGCGGAGCAGGGTCTCGCCGCTCACTTCCGAACAGATCCCCGAGAGCGGGTCGAGAGCTACGACCCGTTTCTTTGTCGAGAGTGCAATCCCGATGGGGTGGAAGAGGCCGGTGCCCACGTAGAGGATCTCATCCGCCCCCGCGTCTTTTGCAGCGGAGAACGAACAGCCGAGCACCTGGCCCCGGCAGGGGGTCCTTCCCTTTCCCTCCGCAACCCGGGTATCGATACCCCGCGAACGGAGAAACTCCTCCATGGCCGGGACAAGGTGGACGTGCTGGACGGTGGTGACAAGGCTGACGGTCTTTTCCTTCAGGAGCGGGAGGGCTTTTTCGAGGATCGTGACATCAAAGTCAACAGAATACGGGATGAAGATGACCCGGTCCCGGTTATCGACCGGGGTGTGCCCGACATGGACGAGCACGTCAGCATCCGCAAGGGTATCGAGTGCAAGGTCGCAGGCACCGTAACACGGGTCGCCGCTGACCATGACATCGAACCCGGCCTCCCTGAGCCCTGCTGCGTACCTCGCAGCCTTCCGTTTCAGCCCTTCCGGGAACTGGAGGGCAACCCGGCGGGCCCCCCTCGTCTTCAGTTCCTGAATGAGTTCAGATATACCGCTGGACAACATGGACCCGCTCGTCCACCTCAATCTTCACGAGGGACTTGTAGGGCCGGCCGATATTGGGATCGCCCCGCTGGATCGCGATGCAGACATCCACGACTTCGGCGCCCGCAATCTCCAGGGCCTTTAAGAGAGCTTTCATCGTGCCGCCCGTGCTCACGACATCGTCAATGATGACAACGCGGTCTCCCTTGTACACGCCATTCAGGTACAGTTCGCCCTTTGAATAGCCGGTAGTCTGGTGGACCGGGACCTCGTGCGGGAGGTTGTACACCCGCTTCCGCATCACTGTCATCGGGATGTCAGTCATGGTGGAGAGGACGGACCCGATGTGGATGCCCATAGCCTCGACGACAACGATCTTGTCCACGTTGTTTAAGTCCATCACCTTGACCATGGCCGCAGCCACGTCGCGGAGCAGGGCGGGATCGACAATCGGTACGCCATCGGTGATCGGGTGGATGAAGTAGTTGTACTCCCCGCGTTTCACCATGGGGCAGGTCTCAAGGGATTCAACGAGTCTGTCAAGCATAGTCTTCACCGTTTTTTCTGTTCCTGCATGGCACGGAGGAACGCCTCGACCCTGCCGGCGTGTACGTGCGGCATGCAGACGATCCGGAGGTGGTTCTTCCGGGTCCACGAGACACGCCACGGGGCCGGGATTGCCTCCTTTGCACAGGTAAATGTCGCGACATTGAGGTCAGGGGTTGCTGCCCGCTGGTACCCGAGGGTCTCCATTCCCGCAATGAGCCGCTCCGTGTTCTTCATGCACCCGGCGACAACCGCTCTCATACCTTCCATTCCAAGATAATCGAGGACGGCGAGCGCCCCGGCCACCGGCGCCCCGGGCCGTGTGCCGGCAAGGGTGTATTCCTGCTTCACGGTGAGATAGGGTGTGTCGATATTCAGCGAGTTCAACAGGTCGGGGTCCCTCGTCAGGATGCAACCGCAGGGGATGGTGCTCATGCCCATCTTGTGCGGGTCAACCGCGATGGTCGTAACTCCTCCGACAGCGAAGTCAAACGGCGATGGCCGGTCCAGGAACGGGATGACCATGCCGCCAAAGGCAGCGTCCACGTGGAAGAAGAGGTCGTGCTGCACAGCGATCTTCCCCAGTGCGGGGATGGGATCGACCATCCCGTACTCCGTGGTCCCGGCAATCCCGACCAGGCAGATGGTGTTTTTGTCGATAAGGCCGGCAGCAGCGTCGGCGTCCATCCGGAAGTCGCTGCCAAGGGGGACCGGCCGTGCCTCGAGGCCCAGCATGTCACAGGCCTTCTTGAACGAGAAGTGGGCGGACTCCGGGACAACCACGTTAGGCGCCACAATCCCGCTGCATTGTGCCTTTGCCAGCCGGAGCGCCTGGATATTGGACTCGGTCCCCCCGCTCGTTGCATATCCCCCGGCGTTCTTGCAATGGAAGAGCGTGCCAAACCGTTGTACGAGGAGTTTTTCTAAGGAGAATGAGCCGGGGAAGAGCCCTGGGTCGCCGAGGTTCGTCTCCATGAAAAGGCAGTGTGCCCGGACCGCGACAGAGTGCGGGATTGTGCACATGGAACTTAAAATAAAATCATGGTCAAGGTCTTCCTGCCGCTTCTGTGCAAGGAAGGCGAAGAGTTCTTCTTCGGACTGACCCTTATTCAGCATCTTTGGTTCTCGCGGCTTCTAAGATGATGCGCTTTTCCGTCTTTGCCACGGCTTCACGGATCTTCGGGATCGCATCGATGTTTGCCGATATGCTCGTGATGCCGTGCTCCACGAGCCAGGTGGCCATCTTCGGGTCGGAACCGGCCTGCCCACAGATCGAGCATTCGACATTGTAGGCCCGGCAGACCTGGATGGCGCTGTGGATGAGGGTGAGGACCGCCGGGTGTTTCGGGTTGTACATGTCCGCCACGTTCTCGTTGTTGCGGTCGATGGCAAGCGTGTACTGGATGAGGTCGTTGGTCCCAAATGAGGCGAACTTGATCCCGGCCCGGATGAAGTCCTCGATCATGAGGGCGCTTGCGGGGATCTCGATCATGATACCGAGCGTCACGTTCTCCACGTCAACGCCGCAGGCCCGCATCATCTCCTTGCCGACAATGAACTGGTCGGGATGGGAGACCATCGGGAACATGACGCCGAGGTTCTCGTAGCCCTCCTTCCAGAGGCGCTTGAAGGCCTCGATCTGGAGCCGGAACTGGTCCGGGCTCTGGAGGTCGCGGCGGATGCCTCTCCAGCCAAGCATCGGGTTGTGCTCGTGCGGCTCGTTCTCGCCGCCGGCCATGTTCCGGAACTCGTCGGTCGGGGCATCGAGTGTCCGAACCCAGACGGGCTTCCCGGGGAATGCATCGAGCACGATCTTGATGCCGTCATGGAGCTCTTTTACGAACTCCTCCTCGCGGTTGTTGGTGATGTACCAGCCGGGAGTCTTGTTGAGGCCGAGGATCAGGTGCTCGATCCGGAGCAGGCCCACGCCGTCTGCTCCCGTTGCTGCTGCCCGTGCCGCTGCCTCCGGGATGGAGACATTGACTTTCACGCTCGTTGCGGTGATGATCGGGGCGCTGACGGCCACAACCTGCCCTGCCGCGGGCGCCTGTGCGGAGGGTTTGGGTGCGATCTCGCCCTCGTACACGAGCCCCATCTCGCCATCGACCGTGATGACCTGCCCGTTCTTCAGCTGGTTGGTCGCGTTCCGTGTCCCGACAATGGCCGGGGTTCCAAGCTCGCGGCTCACGATGGCCGCGTGGCAGGTCATACCGCCCTCGTCCGTGATTATTGCAGCAACCTTGCGCATAGCCGGGACCATGTCCGGGTTCGTCATCCGGGTGACGAGGATATCGCCCTCCTTTACTGCTCCGGTGTCCTTTACGTCCCTGATGATGATGACCCTGCCGGAGGCGATCCCCGGGGCCGCACCCTGTCCCTTTAAGATGATTTTTGCATCCGATTTCTTCCCTGACATGTCCCTTCCTTCCTTCTTTCCTATCGTTGTGATCGGCCGTGACTGGAGGATGTAGATCGTCCCTGCCACAACGCCCCATTCAACATCCTGCGGCACCCCGTAGTGGTTCTCCGCGATCTTCCCGTACATGGCGAGCTTGGCGACTTCCGCGTCGGAGAGGACCTGTGTGTCCTGGCGGTCTTTTGAGACCTCGGCGAGTTTTGTGCCATGGTCGCCGTCGGCAATGATCTCCACTTTCTTGTTTGCGATATAGGTGTCGGTGACCAACTCCTTCCGCTGGTCGAAGACATACTTGTCCGGTGAGACCGAGCCAGAGACAACGGCCTCGCCCAGGCCCCACGATCCCTCGATGATCGTCTCGGGCTCTCCCGTGATGGGGTGGGACGTGAACATGACGCCGGCCTTCTCCGAGTGGACCAACTGCTGGACAACGACCGCAATGTTCACGGTATGGTCATCGAATCCCTGCTTTGCCCGGTAATAGATGGCCCGGGCACCGTAGAGCGAGGCCCAGCATTTCTGGACCGACGAGATGAGTGCCGCTTCACCTTTGATATTGAGGAAGGTCTCCTGCTGGCCGGCAAAACTTGCGTCCGGCAGGTCCTCGGCCGTTGCGCTCGAACGGACAGCAACGATCAGCTCGTCGCCCATCTTCTTGTAGGACTTTTTGATATCGTCGCGGATCGCTGCCGGCATCTTCGCTTTTAAGACCAGGTTCTTTGCATTGTCGGCAGCCTTCTCCAGCGCCACATTGTCTTCCACGTCGAGGTTCTCTAAGGATGAAAAAATCTTCTTCTCAAGACCGGTCTCGACTAAAAACCTGCGGAAAGCCTGGGCAGTGACCACGAAGGCCCTGGGGACCGGAAGGCCGATGGAGGCCATCTCCCCCAGGGAGGCACCCTTGCCCCCGACGGATATGATATCCTCCTTCCGGATCTCCTCGAGCCAGAGTATATTGGGCACATCTTTCATTGCTCGCACCACTTATGATCTTGCCGGCGCCCTGTTTAAGGGTTATGATGTCCGGCGCTTCCGGTGCGTGGGTCCTCCCTGGTATCCCATGCCACAGACCGGGTTTCTATAAAAAAGTGCCAGCCGGAAAAAGAATAATCCTCTTTAAGTACGGTGCCGATATTGTATGGGTTTTTATGGCAAACGCGAGAGTGCTCGTCAGCGATCCGCTGGCGGAAGAGGGGCTCGCCATCCTCCGGGCTGCCGTTGACGTAGACGTCAAAACGGACCTGAAAGAGGACGAGCTCTGTAAAATCATCGGGGATTACGATGCCCTGCTGGTACGGAGCGGCACCGATGTCAATGCAAAGGTTATCGGGGCTGCAAAGAAGATGAAGTTCATCGGGCGTGCCGGCGTGGGAGTCGACAATATCGACGTTGACGCGGCAACCCGGATGGGGATCATTGTTGCGAATGCTCCCGAGGGAAATACCCTTGCGGCAACCGAGCACACGATGGCGATGATGCAGTCGCTTGCCCGGAACATCCCGCAGGCAAACGCGAGCTTGAAGAAGAAAGAGTGGAAGCGCTCGA
Source organism: Methanoregula formicica SMSP (assembly GCF_000327485.1). Classification (NCBI taxonomy): domain Archaea; kingdom Methanobacteriati; phylum Methanobacteriota; class Methanomicrobia; order Methanomicrobiales; family Methanoregulaceae; genus Methanoregula; species Methanoregula formicica. The sequence goes on from NC_019943.1 coordinate 586,901, forward strand.
AGTTCATGGGCGTGGAACTGAACGAGAAGACGCTTGGTATTGTCGGGTTCGGCAGGATCGGCCGCGAGGTGGCAAAGCGGGCAAAGGCCATGGACATGAAGTGCGTGGCCTACGACCCGTTCATCACGCAGGAACGGGCGGCCCAGCTCGGCGTGGAGATGATGTCGATGGCGGATCTCTTCAAGGTCGCCGACGTCATCACCGTCCACACCCCGCTCATCCCCGAGACAACGCATGTGATCAACGAGAAGAGCATTGCCACGATGAAGGACGGCGTACGGATCATCAACTGCGCCCGTGGCGGTATCATCGATGAGAAGGCTCTCTACGATGCAATCAAGGCCGGGAAGGTTGCGGGAGCAGCCCTCGATGTCTTCGAGCAGGAGCCCCCGACCGAGTCCCCGCTCCTCACCCTCGACAATGTCATCGTGACACCGCACCTTGGGGCAAGCACGGTCGAGGCCCAGCTGAACGTTGCAGTATCGGTGGCAAAGCAGTGCATTGATGTCCTGAAGGGCGGATCGGCGAAGTACGTGGTGAACGCTCCCATGATCCCTTCCGAGCACACGGAAGCCCTCCAGCCCTTTGCCCAGCTCGCCGAGAAGATGGGCCGGTTTGCGGTGCAGGTCGCAGGTGGCAGGCTCTCCTCGGTCGAGTGCATCTATGGCGGCGAGCTCTCTGCCTATGCAGGAAGCATGAAATTCGTCACCCGGCTTGCCTTAAAGGGACTCCTCGACCCGATCCTCCAGCAGCCGGTCAACATCGTGAACGCGGAGTTCGTTGCAAAGGAGCGCGGCATTCAGGTCAGCGAGACCGTGACGGAAGAAGCCAAGGGTTTCAAAAACCTCATCACCATAAAGATCCGGACCGACAAGGGAGAGGAGACGGTCAGCGGCACGGTCTTCCAGAAGGGCCGGAGCCGGATTGTTGCAGTCGGCAGCTACACGATGGACCTGATCCCCGAGGGTCACCTGCTGGTTTCCAAGCATGTGGACCAGCCCGGCGTCATCGGGCGGGCAGCAACCGTGCTCGGCAAGAACAACATCAACATCGCGGGCATGCAGGTCGGCCGGTTCAACCCGAAGGAGCCGGCACTGATGGTCCTGAATGTTGACAGCCCCGTGCCGCAGCCCGTGATCGAAGAACTCCGCGGCCTGCCCGGAATCTCCTCCATGACGTTTGCCAAGATATCTGATGAGAAGATCTGAAGATAATCTAAAATCCTTTTTTCCGGCATTTCAACGATTCACAGGTCAAATTTTTTCCTTGTGATTATAGTCCCGACTAAAAAACTTGCAAGAATCCTTGCTGCTATTGTATTACGCGGGGGTCGGGCGGTGTACTACTTGCCCGGGCCGGGATTACAGAGATGTTGTGGTGGAGGGGATAACCTTGATTATCGTAACGGCAGTATACTCCATCAGTCAGGATGAGGCGTCTTCATGCCGCTTTCTGATCTGCTCACCCGGTACCCTGCTGATATCCGGAACCTGTATGCTGTACGGGATGTTCCGACACTTATCCGCTTTATGGGCCATCCCGATCCGAAAAACCGCACCATTGCTGTTGACACTCTGACGGACATCGGTGCTCCGGCAGTCCCTGCACTCATATCAGCTCTGCGATCGCCCCGGTCATATGTTCGCCTTGGCGCCATTGAAGCACTCGCCGGTATCAGGGACCCGGCATCGGCCGGTCCCCTTATCACCCACCTCCAGAAAGAGAAGCACAGCGAGCTTTTGTGCGCTGTAATCTTCGCCCTCGGGGAGACCGGATCGCCTGAGGCCATCCCCTGCCAGGTCCATCTGCTCTCTGACAATGCAAAGTACCTCCGGCTTGCAGCCGCGGTCTCGCTTGAACGGCTCGGGTGGGAACCGGAGAATGAACGCGATCGCCTCCGGTACCGTATCGCCCGGTGTGACTGGGACGCGGTCAGGAAGGCCGGGCCCGCCGCAGTCCCGTGGCTCTGTGATATTTCCCAGGATCCCGATCCTGCTATCCGGTCCCGGGTTATCTCGCTACTCGGGGAGATAGGTGCGGGCGAAGGGTGCCGGGCTTGCGAGGCCGGCATCCGGGACCGAGACCCGGGTGTCCGTTGGGCGTCGGTCCTTGCTGCGATGAACTGCGGGATCACTCCCGCCCGCATGCCCCTCTTTCTCGCGTCCCGCGAACGCACCGGCCCCAACCCTGTCGCCGCCGGTATCTTGAACTTCCTCTTCCTTGGCCTGGGGTATAATTACATCGGGAAGTGGTGGGGATTTCCGGTCTTCATGGCCTACATGTCGGTGATTGTCCTTGCGCAGCTGGCAACCAGCCCGTTCCTTCCCTATCTCGTTGCCTATCCCGTCACGGCGTTCCTCGGCCTGCATACGTACTATCTTGCACGGAGGATCTCTGATCAGGGGTGACGCTGATGGTGCCACAGGACCTGTTTTTGGGACGCACGCCGGATATCACAATGCTGGAGGAGGAGTGCGACATTCCTGCACTCATCAGTCACCTTGCGTCACGCGAACCGGACATCCAGGTGGCGGCAGCGGAAGCGCTGGCCCGGATGGGATCGCCTGCAACCGGCCCTCTCATCGCAGCCCTTAGGACCCGGAAACGGGCCCGGCGCCTGGGGATCATCGCCGCACTGGGACAGATCGGGGATGTGCAGGCACTGGATGCGCTGGACGGCCTGACGAAGGACCAGAGCAGCGAGATACGGTGGCAGGCCTGTATCGCGCTCGGGCAGATCGAGGGTGGCGGGGCAGTCCCGGTCCTCCTCTTCTCGCTCCGCGACCGGGACAAGTATGTACGGTACGCGTCGGCAGTCTCCCTGAACAAGGCAGGGTATGTCCCGGAAACGGACGATGACCGGGCGTGGTTCTCTGCCGGGATGCAGGACTGGGAACGGCTTACCGCACTCCGAAACGCCGCGGTTCCCGTGCTTACGAGCCTCCTCTCCGACCCGGATGCAGACCTGCGTCGCAAAGCAGCCCGGGCGCTTGGCGCAATCGGGAGCAGCGATGCGGGGCCCGCCCTCCTCCATGCGCTGGGGGATGAGGACCGGCAGGTGAGATGGGAGGCAATGCTCGCCTCGCAGATGTGTGAAGTCCCCTCAATGCTCCTCCCGCGGGGACTCTGCCGGCGCCCGCGGCTCAGGAAAAACCCTCTCGTTGCCGGGATCCTTAATTTCCTGTTACCCGGACTGGGCTACGGGTATCTCGGCAAATGGTGGGGGATCATGATCTTCCAGATCGACATCACCACCACGGTCTGGATCTTCAAGTACTATGGCGAGGCGAATACCTACGGCATCCTCTTCCCGCTCTACATTATCCTGGGCGTGCATGCATGGTACATCACAAAGAAGATGCCGGAGGAGCCGCCGTGATTCATGGATTTCCGTGATCTAAAAAAGGGTGAGAAGTTCTTCAGGGTTCTTCGAAATCCGACCAGTCATCAGACTGGGAGGACGAGAAGAAGCCATCAGGCTTCTTCGAATCGGTGAGGGTCTTCTGACCCGAACCGCGAGAGGAACTCTTCAGAGTTCCTCGTAGATTTTCACCGGCACCGGTAAAATATCCGGCCGCTTGTCGGTCATGAAGTACACGTAGCCCATCACGTGCACGTAGTATTCCAGGTATCCCTTCACGAAGTTCGAGAGGCTCTCGTTCCTCCGCCCGAGGATCAGGATATGGATCCACTGGATGATGAGGCAGATGGCAGTAATAATGCCGTAGATCCATAGGACAATGGCTATTAGGATCCAATATACGATACGGATGAGCAGCTCGAGCCGGCCCGCGTCGTGCTCGAAGGTAAAGAGTTGTGTTTGTCCAGTCATGGTAGACCATTTTTTTGTGGGAACGTGCGGAAGATAAAGCACACGGAACAGATCCCGATCAGGATGCCGCATGCTTGCGATCGGTTACACTAATTTTTAATAATACCAGAGCAGATGTTATAGAGCATCAGACCAATCGAGGGCTCGTGGTCTAGTTGGCTATGACGTCGCCTTGACATGGCGGAGGTCCTGAGTTCGAATCTCAGCGGGCCCATCTTCTTTGTTTTCTCAAAACGTTTTTTCTGACGGTGACGTTTGTCCGGCCGAAGCGCTCTGAAAAATTATCTCGCCCGTCCTATTGTATTGTCTCATAATCGATGGTGATCTCCTCGCCCGCAGCAATGTCCTGGCTTGCAAAGTAGCGCGAGTCCTTGTCCCGAAACGTGTTGGGTTCTGCGGAATGGTTCAGGTACCATCCGATCTCCATGTACCCGAAATCATGGGGCACATAACACCCCTCCTTTGTTTCTAATCCATAATGGCGGCTGAACACCGCCAGCACCTGATTGCCCGTCATGTTCGTTGTTGTCACAAGCCGGGGGTCCGGGCCGGGAAAGAGCCGCAAAAAGGTACCTTTCCGGATCCCGTGCGTGCAGAAGACCCCCACGCCATCATGGGGCGAGGGGCAGAGCATGAACGAGAGTTCGGTGGTCTCATCCTTCAGTATTCCTGAGGTATCGAGAGGAATATCGCGGATGTGCATCTGGTATTCAGTCCTGATAACTGGTTATACCGGGTAGGTGTTGAAAAGGATGGCGGTTGGGGGGCGATGACGATCTGAAAAAATGTACCATCTGGTCGAAGAATTGCTACGCAATTCTTCTCCTCCTCCAGGTCTGATGACCTGTCGGAGGTCGAAGAATACGTGGGGTTTTGTTTAGTAGCCGGGTTGTCTCTGGCTGCCTGAACGTTAGAAGAACTTCTTCCTCCACATGAACAGGCCGAGCAGCACCGAGATCATGACAGAGAACATGAAGATGATCTCAAACGCAAGCGGGACTCCGGAGAGCGGGAGATCGGCCACATTCATGCCGTAGAAACTGGCAATCATCGTCGGGATGGCGATGATGATCGTGATGGAAGCAAGGAACTTCATCACGATCCCGAGGTTGTTCGAGATGATGGTGGCAAAGGCCTGCGTCATGCCATTTAAGATGTGCAGGTAGATCTGCGACATCTCCATGGCCTGCTTGTTCTCGATGATGACGTCTTCAAGGAACTCGGCGTCATCCTCGTACATCTTCAGGGGCTTGGTGCGCAGGATCCGTTCGAGCACGGCCTCGTTGGACTTGAGCGATGTCGAGAAGTAGATGAGGCTCTTTTCCAGTTCCATCATCTGGAAGAGCTCCTCGTTCTTCATCGAGCGGTGGAGCTCAACTTCGATCCGGGAGATGGTACGCTCGATCTGGCGCAGGTGGTGCAGGTAGGCGGAGGCGTTCCGGTAGAAGATCTGGAAGAGGAACCGGGTCTTCTTGACCGTGTGGAAGTGGCGGACCTTGCCCGCGATGAAGTCGTCGAGTACCGGAGTCTGGCGGCTGCACACCGTGACGATCAGCTTCTCGGAGATGACAATACCGAGCGGAAGGGTGGTCAGGGTCTGGATCCCTGCTACCTCCGTCACCATGGGCACGTCGAGCACAACGAGGACCACGCCGTCCTCGGCATCGATGCGCGGCCGTTCTTCCTCATCGAGCGCAGCGCGGAGGAACTCCGGCGGGAGGCTGCAGGAGGAGGCGATTTCCGTCAGCTCCGCATCTGTGGGGGCGGTCATGCGGACCCATGCACCCTCGCAGGGAGTGTCGATGAGATCCGTAATGGCCGGTTCGATATCTTTCCGGGAACGGTAGATCTGGATCATCGCAACACCACCACCTGCCCGGGCCGGGCCGGAGAATATGATCAGCTAATGGTATCCGCTCTGGTTTATAAGCCTGCGTTCCGTATCCGGGCGGGAGGGAAAAACTGGTTCAGGGGTCTTTCCGGATCAGGAGCATTGCCCAGAGCATCGAAGCGCCGGCAGCGAGGAATACCAGCGCGTCCAGTTCTTCCGGCACTGCCAGCGAGAAGATACGGGTGCAGTTGAAGAGGACAAAAAGGGTGAATGTGAGGGCGATGAACCAGCCGTAAGCCTTCTTCTTCTGTACGGCAATCCGGACCGCTGTCAGTGCAACGAATGCCTCGGCAGAGGATGCGATGAGCTGGATTACCCCTGAGATGTCCATGGTATGCAGGTGGTGCGGTGTCGCTGATAAATTTGAAAGGCTGTCCCGTCTACTGTGACTTCCATAGGAGCCACACGGCGCCGACCATCGAGATGCAGGCAATGAGGAGCACCAGCGCGTGCAGCTCGGCTGACATATCCAGCGCAAAGATACGGGCAAGGTCGAAGACAACGAAGAGGGCAAACGTAATGCCGATAAACCAGCCGTAGAGTTTCTTCTTCTGTATGGCGATCAGGAATGCAATCAGGGCAACAGCCACTTCTGCAAGCGTTGCGACAAGCTGGATGGTTCCGGAGATGTCCATGGTACGTTGGTATTTTCAGCCCTGCTGATAAACCATGCGAAAAAAACCGGGGAAACGGGGAGGATCAGAGGTGGCAGCGCCCGCCGCCCCTCTTTTTGAAGAACTGCTGGTGGTACTCCTCGGCGCGGTAAAACGGCCCGGCCGGCTGGATAGCGGTCATGATGCTGCGCGATCCATACCTCCCGGAGAGCTCGATGTCGAGTTTTGACCGCCGTGCAATGGTTCCCTGCTCAGCATCGTGGAAGAAGATCACCGAGCGGTAGTTCGGCCCGATGTCCGGTCCCTGACGGTTGAACTGGGTCGGGTCGTGGACAGACCAGAAAACATCCAGCAGCTTCTCGTAGCTGACGCGGGCGGGGTCGTACGTCAGCTGCACAACCTCGGCATGGCCGGTCTCACCGGTGCAGACCTGCTCATATGTCGGGCTTTCAACAAATCCGCCCATGTACCCGACAGCGGTAGTGATCACACCGTTGATTGTACGGAACGCCTCCTCCACGCCCCAGAAACAGCCGGCCCCAAAGGTAGCAAGCTTACGGGTACTTTCTGTCCCAGCCATACCGGTCTATTCTCTTTCTTGGCGTCCATCAGATAAACCTCTCGGTTGTTACTGCCCGCAGAATGGTCGCATGATTGCCGGGGTCTGCGCCGGGATCGGGAACCATCTCGACACCGATCCCACGGTCATCCGCCTCATCTGGGCCGCGCTCACGCTCCTCTCCCTGGGCACCGGCATCATCGTTTACCTCGCTGCATGGGTCCTTATTCCCGAAGAGCCTGGCGGCGAGACCCCATAATTCATCATTCATCAGGACAAACCTGTCCTGAAGCGCCGGAATGAAGATCCTCTTTGTGGTCTGCGGGGAGGGGCTGGGGCATGCGTCCCGGTGCCTCCACCTCGGGCATTTTATGGAAGAGCAGGGACATGCAGTCCACTATGCGGGGTACGGCAAGTCCTACACCTTCATGAACCAGCACGGGTGCTCGGTGCTCCACCGCGTCAGCCGCGAGGTCTGCCTCCAGGGCAAGGGAGGGTTCTTCAGCATGAAACGCACTCTCTGGCACTCGAAGTTCCTCCTCCTCGACCTTCTCCGGTCGGCGGGCCGCGTCTTCCTCCTCATCCGCGAGTACCAGTACGACTGCGTTGTCTTCGACACGATGTACGGCGGGGTGCTCGCGGCACGGTTGCAGGGCGTGCCGGTGGTCTTCATCACCAACCAGAACCACTTCTGCGGGCTGAACGGGAAGACGAACCCGCTCTGGCGGCTCCTCTCCCGCCTCGTCCGCGGGTACCTGCGTCTTGCTAAAAAAGTCATCATCCCTGACTTTCCCCCGCCGAACACGATCAGCCAGTACAATATCCGGATCCCCGGCGCAGAAACGAAGCGGTACCGGTATACCGGCCCGTTCTACATGCTGGACCCGGGCCAGTACGTCCACGAACAGAAGACCATCTTTGCCAGTTTCGGCGGGGAACCCTACAAGCTCCCGATGTACCTGATGCTTCGCGAAGTTGCCGGCCGGCACCGGGACGAGACCTTCGATGTTTTCTCCACAACCCCGGGGCTCCCTGAATCGTCCGGCAACTTCTTCACCCACGGTTATGTCAAAAACCTGTACGAGCACATGGCCGCAGCAAAAGTCGCGATCGTCCACGGCGGCCTGACAACGCTCCACGAGACCCTGAGTTTTGGAAAACCGGTCCTGATCATCCTGGACCCAAAGCATCCCGAGCAGCAGAACAATGCACAGAAAATCGTGGAGATGGGGGCGGGGGTCTCCATTGATGGAAGGAGCCTCACGCCGGAAACTCTGGAAGAGAAACTTGCCGAGACCATGAAGATTCCGCCGCAGCCCTTCCGGGCAACCAAGGGCCCTGCGAACGGCCGGGAGAAGGCTATGGAGATCATCCTTGCTGTTGCCGGGCGCAGGCAATGTTAATTCTGCAATAGATCCTAATCCATTCTTTAGTCCTATGACAGTACCCGGGCCCATCACCACGGTAAAAGCCGCAGGCGAGTTCCGCGTCTGCCCGTCCTGCGGGTACGAGCTGGGATTCCATACCTCGTTCCTTGGCACGAACGCCGACAAGGACAACCCCGTCAAGTCCACCCGCGAGGTGTACCGCGTCATCCTCATCTGCCCGGAGTGTGGCGCCCGTTTCGATGTCGGCTGGCGGGTCTCGTTTTCTGAGATGGAGAGCAAGTTTGTAAGGGCACCGGTCAAACCCGTGCAGGCCCCGGCCTCTTCCCCGCAGGTTACGATAATCACGAGTCCCCCCGCTCTCCCGTCCCATGACCCGAAAAACCCGGAATAATTCTCCTTCTGGTCCAGTCTTTCATCAAGAGGTGTGAGTACAGCGATGATCCGGTGTGCCGAGTGCAAGGGAAAAGGCCTCTGCGGGCTCCCCCGCTGCCCCATCGTGAGCCGTTTCCATGCGCAGGCAGCTGCGCTTGCAAAGCCCTCGGCAAGCTACCAGGGCAGCTCCCCGTCGGTCTTCATCGGGAGCTTCGGGTATCCCGATGTGCGGGGCGGGCCGCTGATGGTCGATGACTCGGACAACCCTCCCGACTGGCTGAAGAGAAGCCTCGGCATGGACGAGATCGTGGGAATCCGGGCACGCACGCTCCGCGGGAGCTCGGCCCTCACTTCTGTTGCCGGGGACCTGCAGGAGATCGCGCTCTCCTCCGTGCCGCTGGATGTGGACGTATCCTTCGAACGCCCGGTCTCGTTCTCGCTCACCTTCGACGGGACCATGGCGCCGGTCGGGATGATCGGCTCCGTGAAAACCATGGACGTGATCGGCAGCGCAAGGGTAGAACGGGTGGTTGACCGGATCACCTCTGATACGGATCTTCCCGCAACCGAAGCCTGCGTTGCGCTAACAAATGAATCCGTTGACGTGTACCAGGTCTCGAAGCTGATGACCGCGGGGCTCCTTGGGAAGCGGCGGCGGTTCGTTCCCACGCGCTGGGCCATCACGGCGGTCGACGACACGGTCTCGACTAACCTGAAAAAGGAGATCGCCCGTAACGCCCCGATTGAGGAGATCCTCCTCTTCTCCGCAGAGGTCTTCGGCAACCGCATCGCCTGCATCCTCGTGCCGGGCGACTGGCGGTACGAGATGGTCGAGGTCTGGGGGGCGCACACGCTCTGGGGCGGGGAAGAGGAGATGATCGTGCAGGACCGCGAAGGGATGAAAAAACAGGGCTACTCCCCCATCACAGGCGCGTATTACTCGGCCCGGCTCGCAGTCTGCGAGTACCTGGACCGCATCCGGCGGTGTGCCCGCGTCATTGTTGTCCGGAGCGTCTCGAACGAGTACTGGGCGCCGCTTGGGACTTGGGTCATCCGGGAGGCAACACGGAAGGCGATGGCTGCCCCGCCGCTGGCATTCCCGACGCTCGATGCCGCGGTAGCTCACACGGTCTCCGTGATCGGCTCCGACAGCTGGGTGCGCCACAGCACGCTGATCCCCGAACTGCGGACACAGCGGACGCTGGGGCAGTTTTTTTCGTAATGCCGAACCCCGTTAGGAGTGAGGCACGAGAAGAAACCAAAGGTTTCTTCGAGTTGCAAACGATTCGAGGAACCACGAGAAGAGTAAGGATTCCGAAAGAAATTCTTCAATTCTTTTCGTAAGCCTGCGCCGTGTTCACCTGCCGCTGGTACCGGGCCCGGATGCTCTCGATAGTCTCGATGTCAGCGATATCCTTGTCGTCCCGGATCCGGATAAACCGGGGGAAGCGGAGGGCAAACCCTGCCTCGTAATTCACGCTCGCCTGCAGTTCCGCGTATCCGACTTCGAAGACGAGCGTGGGCTCGAACGTGACCTCTTTTCCTGCCTTCCGTTCAACAGTGTCCTTGAGGAGGTCGTACACCTCTGCGAGCTGCTCATCCGAGAATCCCGTGGCAACCCTGCTTAAAGGGAGAAGTTTTCCCTGGTTCTGGCAGGCAACAAGGAACGAGCCGAAGACATGGGCGCGCTTCCCCTCGCCCCACTCGGCGCCGATCACCGCAAGGTCGAGCGTGTCCACTTCGGGCTTGATCTTGATCCAGTTCTTTCCCCGCTGGCCTGGCGTATAGGGCGATGACGGCACCTTGATCATGATCCCCTCGTGGCCTGCGGCAAGGGCATCGTTGTACGTCTTCTCGATGATTTCCTGACTGCTGCTGACGGTCTGCGGGGCGATAGACATCTTCATAACACTCTCCAGCTTCTTCCGGCGCTCGGAGAACGGGAGGTCAATGAGGGTCTCTCCGTCAAGGTACAGGATATCGAAGACGTTTGGCACCATCTCGATCTTCTCCTGTGCCTCTGCGACATCGTGCCTGCGCCGGAACCTGCGGAGCACGGACTGGAACGGCATCGGCCTTCCGTCCTTGATCGCAATAACCTCGCCGTCCAGGATCACGTCGTGGTCGGTTGCGCCCATCAGTTGTCCGATGACGTCCGGGAGCGCCGCAGTCACGTCCTCAAGCCTCCGTGAGTAGAGCCGGGCCCAGTTGCCTTTCTTATGGAACTGGAAGCGGGAGCCATCGTACTTGAACTCCGCCGCGATCTCGCCATGCTCTTCGATCATGCCGGCAATGGATCCGGCTTGAGCAAGCATCATCCGTACCGGATGGAAGAGCGTGATCTTCACGTCCTCCAGCGCAGCGGCCCCGGTCTTTGCAAGCCTGGCCACCTCGCCCATGTCATTGAGCGCCTGCTGGGCATGCTCCACAAGAGAGGAGTCGACCCCGAAGGCTTTTGCCACGGCCTCCCGCACGCTTCCCTCCCCTACGCCGATCCGCAGCTCTTCGAGCATGATCCGGGCAAGGTACCGTCCTTCGATCGGGAGGGCATTTGCGAGCAGGCGCCGCACCAAAAGTCCTTTCTCCCGCTGTGATTTCTTTCCTTCCGTGTCGGCGATGGCTATCAGTTCGTTGTACACCTGCACGAGTTCGAGATCCTCGTGGAAGAAGGTGGTCTGGGACTTGAGTTCAAGGAGTTCCTCGACTGCCGTACCGACATCGCCGGTTGCATTGATCTTGTCGATCACCTGCTCCTTTTTCACCCCGGCAACATACCCGACTGCTTCGTACAGAAGATTCGGGCCGATGCCAAGCTTCCTGCTGCTCCAGTCCGCGAAGATCCGCCCCATCACGAACCGGACAAAGACCGGCAGCTCCTCATCGGTCAGTCCGGGGAGCACCTGGCTGATGATCGCGATCATGTCGAGCCGGCCGGAGGTCTTCTCCAGCTGCCCGCAGGTCTGTGCAAAATCCTGGAAGCGCATGGCGGTGTTCCCTGCTGATCTTACATGGGTGGGGGGATGAACATAATCATTTCTTACCATTGAGGACCCGGGGATCCGTTCAGAGCCGGATCTCCTGCGGGGTTTCAGGGCAGCTCCCGCATTGCGTTGCCACGACAACGTGTTCCTCCTCGAAAAAGAGGCCGAGACCGTCGCGGGCGGTGCCCCGTGCCTTCTCCGGAGTATTGTTGATCTCGCTCAAGTGCGCGAGGATGATGTGGGGCACGTCCTTCCCAAAACCGTGGAGGCATTCCGCTGCCGCCTGGTTGGAGAGATGGCCGTGTTTTGACCGGATCCGCCGCTTGAGTGATTCGGGATACGGCCCGTTTGCCAGCATCTCCGGGCAGTGGTTGCTCTCAAGCACGATCCCGTCGCAGGGCCGGAGCAGGGCGTGCATCTGCGGTGTCATGACCCCGGTGTCGGTGCAGTACCCGATCCGGCAGTCCCCCTCGGTCAGGATGAACCCGCAGGGCTCTGCCGCGTCATGGGAGGTGGCGAATGGCTCCACGGAGATGTCCCCGATGGTAAATCGCTCGTGGTACCGGCAGGTATGGTGGACGAGCGGCTTTTTCGACACCTTCCGGAATCCCAGGAAATCCCGGAGCGTCCCTTCGGTTGCGTAGACCGGAACATCGAGTTTCCGTGCGGTCACGTCAAGCCCGCGGATATGGTCGCCGTGCTCGTGGGTGACGAGGATGGCGCTGATCCCTTCCGGGTCGAGACCGGCCATGGCCATGCGACGGAAGAGTTCCTTCGCGCTGAGACCCGCGTCGATCAAAAGGGTGGCGGATGAGCCTTCGATGATGGCACAGTTGCCTTTGCTCCCGCTGGCAAGCACAGTACAACGCATTACCCTAGTATTGGCCTTCTTCGTATTAGAGATTTGATTTGCGACAGTCCGGAACCGTTCGTGGCAGAAGTGCCCGCGAAGGGAATGCGGACGGGAGAAGCGGGAAAAAAGATTATTTCCGGGGTTTGAGGGTCTCGTATTCGGCAAGCACCGGCGCAATGGTTTTTGTGGATATGGAGCGGCGCACCAGTGTTGTGAGCTTTCGTGCATAGTGGATATGGGCAATCTGGAAGCTGACGATCAACCCGAAACAGAAGCAGGTGACCATGACCAGGGAATAACTCAGTATGTCTACCATGGTTCCCCTCTCACGACTCCCTCGCAAGCTCGTCCACGAGCGGGACGACCGAGTCCGCATCCGAACACTCCTTTGCAATAACGAGGAACCGTTTCGTGTAGTACATGACCAGCAGCTGGTACCCGAGTACCATTCCGATGGCAAACGTGATGACCCCGATACCGATATAGATCAAAAGGTCCGTGAACATATCCGCCATAGCATACCTTACTGACTGGTACAGTGAACAAACAGATAAATTTATTGAATACGTGCCCGACGGCGGATGGCAGGGCGGCTGGAAAGGTTAATCCCGTTCATCTCCTTTATTGTAGTAAACGCAAAGGATACTATCCTGTGACCCAGGCGACAGAAAAAATCCCCCCGCTCCCGCTCTCGTTCTCCCTCACGGAGCTTGCAGGATCGTTCGGGGACTTTGGGACCATCATCCCGCTCATCCTTGCCGTTGCGCTCGTCTCTGATGTTGACCCCCGCTACACCCTCCTCTTTTTTGGGATCTGGTTCATCCTCACCGGCCTGTATTACCGGCTGCCCATCCCGCTGGAACCGATGAAGGCGATCGCCGTCGTGGTCATTGCCGCAGGTGCGACCGGCGGGATCTCGGCCGGGGAGATCGCGGTTGCCGGCCTGGTCCTCGGCATCATCTTCCTCGTCCTTGGTTACGGTCGTTTCTTCGAGATCATCGAACAGTATGTGCCCCAGAGCGTTGTGCGAGGCATCCAGCTCGGCCTTGCCCTCCTCCTCTTCCGATCATCTGCCGGCTTCATTATCAAAGACCCCCTCTTTTTCGGGATCGGGATCGCGGTCATTGTCGGCTTCCTCCTTCTGGTCCGGTTCCGGGGGATCCCCGACCTCTCCTCGATCTGTGTCATCGCCGTAGGCCTTGTCGGCGGCATCATGCTCTTTGGCCTGCCCCCGGTCAGCCTGATCCCTGCACCACGGCTCGTGATCCCCCTCACCACGGATATCATCCCGGCCGTCTCGGAGCTCGTTCTTCCCCAGCTGGTCCTTACCATCGCAAACGCCATCCTTGCCACCTCGCTCCTGACAAAGGACCTGTTCGGGAGGGATGTGCCGCCGAAGAAATTCTCCACCACTATTGGCCTGATGAACCTGACCACTGTCCCGTTTGGCGGATTCCCGATGTGCCATGGTGCCGGCGGGCTTGCGGGACAATACCGGTACGGCGCCCGGACCGGCGGAGCGAATATCTACGCGGGTATCATCTTCATCGTGCTAGCTCTGTTCTTTACTTCGCCGCAGGTCCTCTCCCTTATCGCAGTCGGTGTGCTCGGCGCGTTGCTTGTCTTTGTCGGGATCGAGATGGGGCGCCACAGCCTGAAATCGGATTCTCTGGCTGTGACCGTGGTCATCGGCATCCTTGCGCTGGTCAGTTCGATGACGCTTGCCTTCATCGCGGGAATGATCCTCGCATACCTGCTGGCATGGCACGCGAAGAGGGCTGCACCGGCAAGCTGAAACGCCGGCCGGCCCGGCCCGGAGCGTAACCGTCTTCTTTCTTCGGATCGCATATCAGATCGTTCATGGCCCGGCTGCATTTCATCGACAACCTGCGGTGGATCGCTATCCTCCTGCTCTTCCCGCTCCACGCCGCTTTCGTCTTCTGTGCCGGATGGTACAGCTACTATGTCATGTCCCCGTACTCCTCCGTGGCAGCGCACTGTCTCACGGTTGCCATCGAGCCTTGGATCATGCCGCTCCTCTTCTCCATTGCCGGGATCAGCACCAGGTTTGCTTTACAGAAACGCACGCCCCTCGCGTACCTGAAAGAACGTGCAGAGCGACTTCTCGTTCCCTTCTTTGCCGGGGTAATCCTTGTCTGCCCTGTCATTGCCTACTTTGCCCTGAAATTCCACACCGGCTATGACGGGAGTTTTGCCGGGGCAGTCATGCATTTTTTCAGTTCGGCATTCACCATCCCGTATACCAATGGGCAGACCGGGGGCTTCAGCGTGGACCACCTCTGGTTCCTCCTGTTCCTCTTTATCGTCTCCCTTGCAGCACTCTGCCTGATCCAGCTCTCGCGGCGGCTTATCGGATCCCGGTTCACCTCCATCGTCATGCCCCTTCCGTTTCTCTTCCTCCTCTTTGTCCCGGCCTGGCTCCTGAATGCAGCCGGCCCGAACGTGGCTGGGTATTCGTTACTGTCGTACTTATTGTTCTTCCTCATCGGGTATACCCTGATTGCGTCGGATAAGGTTCAGGTTTCACTGGACGAGAACCGGGTACTTCTCGTTGCGGTATGGATCGCGCTCACCATAGGCGTCATGTGGGTTGGCGGGATTGTGCTCGGTCAATGGGAACTTTTCTGGGGATCATCTCCGCTCTTTGTCCTGACTGGCTGGACCGGGGCGCTCGCCCTCCTGGGAGCCGGGAGGCACCTGCTGGATTTTTCCAACGCCGTCACGACATACCTGTCCGCGGCATCATACCCGGTCTACATCATCCACCATGCCGTCCTGGTGGCTGTTGCGTACTACCTTATCGCCATACCTGTCCCGCCGGTAGTACAATACACGCTAATCGTCATCCTCAGTCTCTTTGTGACGTTTGCCTGCTACGAGATCATCAGAAGAATTCCGGTTGTCCGGGCACTGTTCGGTGTCGCTGTCCAGAAGAAGGATCCAGCGTAAGCGGCTTTGTAAAAAAGATGCGGCCCCGCCAGGAGCGGGGTGCCGGCTCGAAGGTCCGGGTCACCACAAAATTACATCAACGGTGCTGCCCTTCTCAAGCCCCTCGAACCCTGCCGGAATCCGGATCAACCCGTGGCTCCGGACAAGCGTGTTGAGGAGCCCGGACTTGCCAAAGAACGGGGTCGCGATTCCGTCTCTGACCTTCACGCGGACGTACTCCTCCCTCCCGCGCTGCGAGGGGATGTTCTCAGAAAGCGTTGCCCGCACGGTCCGGATGAGGGGCTCACTCTGCCCGAGCATCCGGTCGAGCAGCGGGCGGACGATCGCGATCAGGACGACAAAGGCCGAGGCCGGGTGTCCGGGCAGCCCGAAGACCGGTGTACTGCCGATCGTCCCGATAATGGTCGGCTTGCCCGGCGCGAGCGCGATCCCGTGGACCAGCACCTCCCCCTTCGATGCAATGACGCTTGCCGTCATGTCCCGGTCATCCTTGGAGCTTCCCCCGGAGAGGAGGACAACATCGCATTCCGCAACTGCCCTTGCGATCACGGCCTCGAATGCTTCACGCTCGTCCTTTGCGATCCCGTACCGCCGCGGCAGGCAGCCGTATTCAAGGAGCCATGCGGCAAGCATCGGGGCATTTGCGTCCCGCACCTGACCGGGCCCGGGTACAACGTCGGCCGGCACGAGTTCGTTACCGGTCGAGATGATCCCGACAACGGGTTTTTTTGCTACGGTGACATCCACACAACCACAGGCCGAGAGGACGCCGGTATCCTGAGGCGTGAGCCTGTGGCCTGCGGTAAAGACTGTTTCACCATACCGGAAGTCCTCGTCCTTCCTGATGATGTTCTCTCCATGGGAGGCCGCCTTTTTTACAAGAACCGTGTCCCCGGCCGTTTCAGTGTACTCGACCATCACCGCTGCATCGGCTCCCTGCGGGAGAACGCCCCCCGTCGGGATGTAGGCGCACTCAGCGTTACCAATCACAAGCAACGGGTCGGATTTTCCCATCGCGACCCGCCCCACGCAGCGGAGGAGCGCGGGGATCGAGTCTCCCGCACCGGTCGTATCTGCGGACCGGACCGCGTACCCGTCAACAACCGAACGGTCGAACCCGGGAATGTCCGTGTCCGAATGGACATCTGCTGCCAGAACGCGCCCGGCAGATGTATCGATCGGGATCTTCTCCGGCTGTGATGGTGGGGCGATCCTTTCGGCAGTCCTGACCGCGTCCTCTACGGAAATGACCGAGAAGAACCTGCTCATTTGAAGCAGCCCAGCTGGCACTCCCGGATCTTGATCCGGTTCTTTGTGCAGTACTCGCCCACGGCTTTCCGCGAGACTTTTGCCTTCTCGGCGATCGCAAATGCCTGCGGGCAGGTGATCTTCTCTGTTATTCCGGCTTCTTCCAGTGCTTTTTTGATCGTATCGTCACTCATAGTTGCTCATGTTTGGTGTACTTGCTTATTGGGTTTACTTCTTGTGATCATGCATGCCGACGCAGGGATTTTAACCCGGGACAAAACAATGAGAGATACCGTACTCTGCCCGAACCGGGGATTATTTGTGACAAACCAGAAGAAACTCGACATTTCCGGGACAATAAGCCCGTATTGCCTGTCTGTCGTAGAGAAGAACGCAAAGGCTTTATCCACCTCCGGGGAATTATTCATTACCTGCGATAATTTCCCCGCTGTTACGATCTCCATTCCGCGAATTGCACGGGAGGAAGGCCTCTTGATAGAGACCACACGATTGCCGGACGGGCACTGGGAGATCCGGCTGGCGAGAAAATGAGAGCGGTAAACGAATGAGTTCCGGACCATGACAACGCATTTTTTCCTCCTTTCCGGCAGCCTGTCCGTTGAACGGCTCTCGTGGATCGAGGAGTGTCTCAAGTTCTTCTTTGTCCAGCTCTACCCGGAGTCGCTGATGCACCGGGCCCCGGCCGAGAGCCCGGTTGTCACCTTCCTCCTGACCGGGGACGCATTATACAGCCTTGAGGATGCCGAGACCGTGCAGATCTGGTCGGTTATCCTCTCGCTGACCGCGGTCAGGATCATCTGCGACCGGCAGGAGCTGGACCTCCGCGGGATCCCGGTCGGCCGCCTGAAGATGAAATATCCCGACCAGGTGATCGACACCAACAGCCTTGCCGTGGACAACCACCCCTCCTTCTGGAAGGACGTACTCGGGCTCGTGCGGCAGAACCGGCCGCCGCTTCCCGATGGCATCGGCTGGTTCCAGAGCGAGTCGCCCTACATGCACCTCTCCGCCGTGTATGGCCTGAGGTGCCTGAATGCCGGCATCGAGGCCCGTCTCTCCCCGGAACTCTACGCGTACCTCGATGGCGTCCACATGGGCCACACAGCCCAGAGCCCGGCCGATTCAGAGAATGTCGGGCGCGGTCTCGAAGAGATCCATGAGCGTGCGGCAAAACAGAATTTATCAAGCCTCTTCCTTGCCTGCAACCGGTATGCAACGGCCCGGGGGTACAGTACCTGGGACGACGGCAAGGGATCGGTTGTCTCGACCTGCGCCATCAAGCCGTTCCATATCCGCGACCTCAATGCGATCATTGACCGGTTCGAGCGTCCGCACATCATCCTCTCCGCAAATGCCGGCTCGGTCAATTTCCCGAAAAAAGGGATGGCGGTCTCCTTTGACCGTGCCGAGAAGAGCAGTACCGCCCCCCCGGTGACAATCCTCATCACGACGTCTCCGTACAGCACCGGGATGGCGTTTGGGGCAGTCTCCTTAGCTGTTGCCTGTGCCCACCAGGGCGTGCTGACCCGCGTTGTCTTCCTTGAAGACGGTGTGTACTCGGTTGCCGGGACGCACCGGACACCCGCGGAAACCCCTCTGTTCACGATCCAGGACATTATCAACGCCGTGGCGGGGAGCGAGAACCTTCATTTCTTTGTCCTCGTGCAGTCATTGCAGAAGCGCGGGCTTGTGAAGAACAAGGACTTAAACGCCGTCCTTGATATCGGTTTCCCGGGGCTTGGCAAGATCCTCTTCTATCCGCCGGGAAATGTGCATGCCGAGCACCAGCGGGTGCTGCTGTTCTGATACCCGGTACGTTTTTTTCATTCCGTGCTGTTCAATGGAATCACGTGTACAGCCGTTGCCTTGAAGGTTGCATACGCCAGCCCCCCTTGTTCCAGGTCCAGTTCGCGGCAGCTCTCATGGGTGAGTAGTGCTGTGAGCGGGATCCCCGCATTCAGGATGCCCCCATTTTTCCAGGTATATCCGAGTGTCCCCCTTGGTAAAATTATCTCCGTTTTGCGGGCACATTTTTCGGATCGGAGCCCATTTTGAAAAACGGGTTTTTGGATACTCGCATTTTTTGGCGAATTAAAGGGTGATGTTTTGGAACGGGGGCTTTTTTAAGGCTATTTTGTGTATATGGGGGCCGTTTCAGGCTCCAAAAGTTGCCTAATTGGTGCCTTTTGGATGAGCGACTACTGTCGGAACGGCAGTAGGAGCTAGAGAATGTTGAAACTCATCAGATTTGAGACACGAGAAAAAAGAAGTTTTTCGAGGGAGCACCGGAAGATACTCTTCGGCGCCTTGGAGGAATCTTTTCATGGAAGAGTGGAGCCGGAGGAACCGGGAGGGGTCGGATTTGTGGCCGGGATCACAGCACTTGGATCCGTGACGAGATCCTTGCTGTGATACGGGAACGCGGCGCTTTGTATGCCCGGGCTCTCACGCCACCAGAATCTGGTGCATGATCTCCGCTGGCATTGTTGTCTTCTTTGCGATCTCTTCTTCTGTCATCCCCTCGCGATGCATCCGAAGGATGACAGCCGGCATCGGTTCCCCGAATTCGACAATGAACCGGTCTGGATCATAGACCCGGAACACTCTCTGGCCCCATGGTTGCTCGCGGAGTTCGTGGACGACTTCGACCCCCTGCGAACAAACGGTTTCCCAGGCATCTTCGATGGACCCGGTCTCGAAATAGATCTCGATATCGTTTCCCTTGACCGGCGGGGTCTGTTTTCCATGGATCACGTTCAGGGCAAAATCCTTCTGCCAGAGTGCAAGGCCGTTCCTGAACCCCACGTTAACCCCGAGGTCCATCTCGATCTCAAGGCCAAGGAGATTTTGGTAAAACCGTTTCGATCGTTCAATGTTGCTGACAAAGAGGACAAACGCCGTAAGCCTGCAATCAGGTATCATGGTTGTCGGTATCGTTCCACAAGGAACAAGATAAAAGCGCGGCAGGGAAGGGTGAAAGTATTGCCCAGCGTTTTCTCACTCCGAGCGTTCATCCCCATTCATGGAAATCACGTGGACGGCCGTTGCCTTGAACGTTGCAAATACCCCGCTCCCCTCTTTCAGGTCAAGGTCACGACAGCTCTCGCGGGTGAGGAGTGCCGTGAGCGGGAATCCCGCATCCAGGCTCACCCGCACTGTGCTTCCCGAAGAAACGATCCCGGTAACGATCCCCCGCAGGCAGTTTCGGGCACTGGACTCGAACGGCGCTTTTGAGAGGATCACGTCCTCGGCATGCAGGGTGGTGACCACGTCTCCCGTGACGGGTGAGGCCGCAGTAAAGGCCGGGCCGCGTGTGGGTGTGATGCGGACAATATTCCTCTCACGTACCGATCTCCCCCGTATGATGTTGCTGATCCCCAGGAACTCGGCAACGAAAGTGTCTTCCGGGTGGAGAAAAACTTCCGATGTCTCTCCCACCTGCACAATCCGACCCTCCCGCATGATGGCGATCCGGTCGGCAAGGGCAAAGACATCGTCGAAATGGTGGGTGATCTGGACGATGGTTGTCCCGGTCACGCTCCGGATCCGGGAGAGTTCGCGGCGCATCCGCTCCCGGCTCCGGCTGTCGAGTGCGCTCATCGGCTCATCGAGAAGCAGGACTTCCGGCCGGAGCACGAGGGCCCGGGCCAGGGCCACTCTCTGCTGTTCCCCACCGGAGAGCGTGCCGGGGTAGCGTTTTTTCAGATGCCCGATCTCCATCAGGTCGTACATTTCCAGCACGCGATCCCGCTGTTCATGTGCGGGGACTTTTTTCTGGTTCAGCCCGAACGCGATGTTCTCTTCAACCGTGAGATGGGGGAAGAGCATGTAGTCCTGGTATACCATGCCGATGTTCCGTTCGCGGGGTTCGCGTTCCGTAATGTCAACCGTATCGAGAAGGATCCTTCCATCCTTGGGAATATGAATCCCGGCAATGGTCTCCAGGAGAACCGTCTTTCCCGCGCCGGTCGGCCCGAGGATGATGAAGTACTCATCGGAACGGATCTCAAGCGAAACATCATGAACGGAAAATTCTCCCAGCGTTATGGAGAGGGATTCAATGCGCAGCATGGTTGGACCTCCCTAAAAGACGTTCACGTTCTTGTCAAGGTATTCGACCGTGCAGAGCGCGACAAGCGAGATCAGGATCAGGATGGTCGCGGCCGCGATGGCAAGGTCCACGTCTCCTGTCGAGATATTGAGGTAGAGGGCGATAGGCAGTGTCTCGGTCCGCATGGTTGTTGCGCCGGCAAGCATCAGGACTGCGCCGAACTCCCCCATTGCCTTGGACCACGTGATCACGGTGCCGGCAATGAGGCCGTGCCGTGCCATGGGAAGGGAGACCCGGAAGAATGCACCGGTCTCCGTGCACCCGAGCGTCTTTGCCACGTGCTCGAACCGCGGGTTGATGGATGCAAACGTCGAGCGCATGATGCGGACCATGTAGGGGAGGTTGACGAAGACTTCCGCAACGATGATCCCCAGCGGGGTGAAGATAACAGCAAAGCCGGCACTGTCGAGTGCCTTTCCCCACGGGGTTGTGCCGAAAAAGAGGAGGAGCGCGATGCCGGCAACCAGCGGGGGGAGTGTCAGGGGAAGTGTCAGGACAAGGCTTGCGATCCGCTTTCCCGGGAACGTATACCGGGCAAGCGCATAGGCAACCGGGACGGCTATAGCTATGCAGATGATGGTCGATGCCACGCTCGTTACAAGACTGAGCAGGATCGCAAACCGGATCTCGGGGCTTGCAAGGCTCGAAAGAAGCGTGGAGAGCGGAGAGTAGAAGAGGAGGCCAAGGAGCATCCCGCTGATAACAAGAAAGAGGATGAGGGTTAAGGCCAGCGATACTTTCCGCATCCGCGACTCCTGCCCGCCCGGTTACTGCTGCCGGATACCCGATCCCGCTTCCCGGAGCCTCCCGACATGTGTCGTGGTGACCCACCCGGGGGCGGCATCAGGGATGGAATCGAACGCCGGGATATAGGGCTTGATATCGAGGACCGGTGTCCCGTCAAGAAGGTCGATCCCTTTCACCGAGAGAACCCCATCAGTAATCCCTGTCAGGGCAACGTACGAGATCCCGATCGGGTTGGGCCGGTTGAAGTGGCGGGTGGCGAAGATGCCGTGGTTTGCCTCCCCGTCCAGGAGCGGCTTCTCCGCAAGTGCCCGCTTCTCTGCTTGGTTGAAATGGGAGAGGATGATGAGGTGCGAGAATCCTTCGATGTCGCGGAGCCCCTCACGGTATTCGAAAAAGACCTCGATTGTCCCTGTGGCCTGCGAGAACGAGCTCTGGAACGGGGGTGCACCGCGTGTCGTGAGCTCTGAATGCGCAATCCCTATCGGGCGGAAGTCCATCATGGTCTCTTTACGGTCTCCCTTACGGCTGGACGTTCGCATAGACCGGGTCCGGGTAGATCGGGAACCCGTGCTTTGCAAAGATCGCCTTGCCCTCGTCCGATGCCACGAACGCCACGAACTTTGCTGCGGCATCGGAATTCTGCGTGAACGTGGTCATACCGATGGGAGTGATCAGGACCTCGTTTACCGTAAGCGGGATCTCGATCATGTCCATCTTGTCGGTTTTGACATTGTCAAGCGTCAGGAGGGCGGCGTCGGCCTGCCCGGCATTCATGATCGTGACCAGTTCGTTGATGGTCGGTGTGCGGGTCACCACGTTCTTCTCAACGTCAGCGGTAATGTTCAGCTTCTTGAACATCTTCGCCCCAGCCTTGCCGATGGCCGTGGCATCGACATCACCGAGTGCGATCTTCATGCCAGGCTGTGCAAAATCCTTCAGCGTGGCGATGTTCTTCGGATTGCCCTTCTGCACCACAATCACCGGCACGTGGTAGGCAACAAGCTGGTAGGAATCGACGAGGCCCTGCGCTTTTGCGGTCTTCCACTCGTTCGTCGAGCCGGGGATGAAGACATCACCCTTGTGGGTCAGGTTCATCTGCGTGATGAGGACTCCGCTTCCGCCATAACTGTACTGGACGCCGATGCCGTACTTTTGCGTGAATGCCTTACCAGCATCTTCCATCGGGGCCTTGAGCCCAGCGCCGGAGAAGACGAGGATGCTCTCCGTGGGAACTGCGGTTGTTGCCGCTGCGGTGCTCTTTGCACCCTGTGACGAGGAGGTGCAGCCGGCACATGCCGCTGCGATGAACAGGATGACGAGGGCGATACTGATGATGAGTGTTGAGTTCAGTTTCTGGGTCATGGAAATCATTCCGAGGATCAGGGATCGACCGGACACTAATAAATAATTATTGATTTACTTTTTTTATTTGTTAACCAGAAAAGCCGGATATTCCGGTTGAACCATTGCAGCGTACAGCAGGAACTGCCAGGTGTGTTCGCTGCGTGGGAAAGAAGGAAAAAAAGATTAATGTTTGCCCGGCATCGGGTTGAACACATTCTCGTAGATCATGTCGCTGCCGGTGTTGTGCAGGCGGGCGCGCTCCTCTCTCTCCTCAGCATAGGCAAGGATCGGGAGTTCCATGTCCCGGCCGGGGACGTGGCCGAACATCTTTTCGAGC
This sequence comes from Methanoregula formicica SMSP, assembly GCF_000327485.1. Lineage (NCBI taxonomy): Archaea > Methanobacteriati > Methanobacteriota > Methanomicrobia > Methanomicrobiales > Methanoregulaceae > Methanoregula > Methanoregula formicica. The sequence continues at coordinate 610,169 of NC_019943.1, forward strand.
TCGACCTGCTGGGAGTGCATGAAGAGGGCGTTCGGGATCTCCGACGGGCAGAGTTCCTGGCACTGGCCGCAGTTCACGCAGCTCGATGCAATGTGGGCGAAGCAGATGAGGTGGAACATGAAGTTCGGGGGGACCTCACCGGAGGGGAGGGCTGGAGGAATGATCCATGATACTTCTGGCTTTCAGGGAACGTTTGAATGTCTCTCTCCTTCGAAGAACTGCGTTCTTCTCATGCTCTTACTCTCCGTTGAGGAGTAATTACACCATAAAATTATCTCTTTGATTTGGGCTTATTTTTCGGATCAGAGCCCATTTTAGGAAACGGGTTTCCGGATAGTCGCGGTTTTTGGCGAATTACAGCGATCGATTTCAAAAATATTGATGTATAGGGGAAATTTCGAGGATCTGGGAATAATACGGGCGCCAAAATCGGATTAATTGTTGCCCTTCTGATCGATCGCGGGGGAGGAATTCAGGGAAGTGTGGGGCCGGAAGACCCGGTGGGGGGTCGGATCCGGGGCCGGGATCACAGCACCAGGTAATATGCCCCGTCCGCACAGGCTTTGCATATGGCCTTGCCATCCCGCATAATCTCGCGGCCGTCCATGATCCGCTCGCCGCATTGCGTGCAGAGCGTCTTGTGTTTCGGCATCCCTGGAATATCGTTCTCGGGAATTTCAACGGAGACCCGCTGAATCTTTAGGATCTCTTCATCAGGGGCGGTCGCAAGGGCCTGCAGCATCTCCTTTGGGTCCATCTGGTCGTGCTTTGCCCGGTTCTTCTCGTCCACGGCAACCCGCACGGCCCGGCCGGACTTCAGGTCGACAAACGTTGCGGCAAACCTGCCGTAGTCGCGGAACTTGAGGCTGCGGTGGCCCAGCGAACAACCGGTGATGGCCTGCACGGCATCAGCGCCGCACCGGTCGATCTCCATGTATACGATCAGATCGCGGTGGTGTTCGAGAGGGTTCAGCCCGAGTTCGCGGAGCCCGGCGATTGTCAGCCGGGTGCCCAGCACGATCCCGGCGCAGACATGACCGTGGAATTCTCTCGCTTTTGCAAACAAACTATCATAATCGCTCATGATCTCCTCCTCTTTCCTGAGGTCTTGTTATCTTTGTTGTTCCCGCCGGTATTCCGTGCGTCAGCGACATTCCACCAGAGATGGGCGCCAAGGGTCTTTTCCCCCAGCACGAATCCCTGGTCCGTCTTCCGCAGCATGGCGTGGAGATAATTCCTCACAATTTCCTCATGCTCCGGAGCCGCGCAGTTCAGGCGCCGGATGTATTCTCCCGTAGCCTCCTCGAACGTGGCAAAGGAGGATGCCGGTGACTTGGTCTCGACAGTAAGGTTCGCGTAGATCCCCATCTCGAAAAGGACCATAAAGAGCCAGTCAGCCGTGGGCTCGCCCGGGAACTCCCCGCCATGGATCAGCGGCCAGAGGTCCCGGTTCACGTTCGCCCAGGCTGGCGGGGTAAGGAACCAGAAGAGGTGTACGGTCCCGTGGCAGCAGCGCTGCATCTTTGCGATTGCCTCTGCAATGTCCATCATCGTGAGGGAGTAGGACGCGATCACGATATCGTAGGGCTCGCCGAGTTCTTCCATGCCCACATCCTCCCACCGTTTCGGGATAACCGATATGCCGGAGATGTTCTCTTGGACAATTCGTTCAGCCAGTGCCTCCCGCATCACATCCGAAGGTTCGACAACCGTCACCGTACACCCGCGGGCCGCCAGCGGTATGGCAAACGTGCCGGGTCCGGCGCCGATGTCCAGCACGCGCGAGCCATCGGGTATCGCCATGGCCTCCAGCCGTTCCCCGGTCTGGTGCTGGTTCTTCTCCCGGCCCTTCATGTACACGGTTTTGACATTCTTCCTGTTGTTCCAGAACTGCTTGTTGTTGCCATAGTTCGGCACGGCGCAGTGCGCCAGCTTGACCCGGCGCCACCGTTCACTCCAAGTTGGTAAAGGGATACTCCCGGTATATGGGGGGCTGGTATACTCGTTCATTGATTCTCTCCCCGTTTGTTGTTCACTTATACTAATTGATTTTTTCATTTATTAATGACATTAAGCGAACATGGTGCAGGAGATGAAAACTCTCTTGTAAAATGATATTAGTTTACTTCTCAAAAAATTAACCAATTTCCCAAAACTTAAATGGTCCAACAGACAACCGGATCAGGATCACTATGGGCTCAAAAGATGTCATGACAACCTTTGCCGAGCGGGACATCCGCCAGTATTTTTCTGAATTCGACGGATGGAATATTGCCCCGATCACCGGAGTGCAATCACCGGTTGGCTTGTACCGGGCATCCCGGAACCGGCTGTACCACGAAGAAGTGGCCTTCATTGCGGTCTCATTTGATCCAATTCCGGAAAACGAGTGCATAACCGCTCTCGACGCACTTCCCTCAAGCCGGGGATCGCGGGTGAAGAAATTCCTGCTCACGCCACAGGCAACCGACACGTCATTTGTCCCTCCCCACGTGCAGGTCCTCCTGATGAAGGCATTCGCCTTTGCCGATGGCGATCTGGTCTGGCTCACGAAGAAGAAGAATGCCCGGCAGTATGCCTGTGCGCCTGCAGCACCGGCACCTGAACCGGTTACCACTCCCGCCACCCCGACATCATAATTCCGGAAACCGGCAATGATCACGCGTCAGCATCTCCTGCTCGTACTGTTGTGCAGCGTTATCCTCAGCAGTGCCATCGTGGATTATAATCCGGCCCTGGCATTCCTAGTTGCCATCGGTGCGGGTACTGGTGCCATCATTCCGGATATCCAGATGAAACGGCCGAACAATAATCCGCTCCGGACGAGTGCGTGGGTGGTTGCCCAGGTGGGCCGGCGGATCTGCACACCGGTCATGTGCATATTCTATCGCAGGATCTTCAGGATCGATTGTAACCCTGGCGACAAATGGCTGACCCACTCCCTTCCCGGGTTAATCCTGAACTTCGGTATTCTTTCAGCAATCGCGTTTGTCCCGGTATTCGTATTCGGGGATGAGATTCCCGTGCTTCTCGTCATGGGGTTCCTCGCAGGGCTGTTGTTTGGCATGGTCCTCCACCTTGCAGAAGACTGCTGCTGCCGCAAAGGAATCGCGCTCTTCCATCCCTTCAATGATACCAGGATTTACGGCTCAATCCGGCCCTGCGATGTCATCGACCGCCGGATCACCGGGTTCTACGTGTACCACGCCACGGTCCTCTTCTTTTTCCTGCTCATCCAGTCGGCGGTCCATGTCTCGTTCTATGAGATGATCGCTTTTGGTCTCTTTTCCATCTGCCTTTGCGTCGGATCCATGATCTGGCAGTCGGATGTCCGGATTGAGCTTCCGGATAACCGGATCGCTGACAGCCAGGAGGTAACAGTCACGTGAAGGGAGTATTATGATATCTATTGCAAGGATATCCACGACCCTCTCCGGAGTAACGGCAGCAGTCGGTCAGCTCACAAGCCGGATATCAGCAGGCGCGACAGGTATGGTCTTCATCTACAGCCTCCTGCCCCTCATCTTCATCTGCTCCCTCTTCTTCGGGAGGTACGAGGTCTCCCCGCAGCATGTTCTCCAGATACTTGCAGCACCGGTCACAGACCTTGTGCCGGGAAACCTCATCCAAATCGAACATACCTGGACGGCCGCTGAGGAGAATGTCATTTACCAGATCCGGCTCCCCCGGCTTGTCGCAGCAGTACTTGTCGGGGCCGGACTCTCCATCGCCGGTGCCGCTTACCAGGGGCTCTTCAAGAACCCGCTTGTCTCACCGGATATCCTCGGCGTGGCATCCGGTGCCGGCTTCGGCGCGGCACTTGCCATCCTCCTCTCGTGGAACATGGCTATGATCCAGGTATCGGCCTTCTGCTTCGGGATCCTCGCGGTCACCATCACGTACCTCCTCAGCAGGTTTTACCGGACAACACCCACGCTGATCCTCGTCCTGTCGGGTATTATCGTTGCCGCGTTCTTCACCGCCCTTATCTCGCTCACCAAGTACGTGGCAGACCCGTACGAGAAGCTGCCGGCCATCACCTTCTGGCTGATGGGCAGCCTCGCCTCGGTCCGCTATTCCGACCTCCTGATGGTCATCCCGTTCTTTCTTATCGCAACGGGAATCCTCCTCCTCATCCGCTGGCGCATCAACCTGCTTGCCGTGGGCGACGACGAGGCCCGGGCGCTCGGCATCGACACGAAACGGATGGGGCAGGTGATCATCCTCTGCTCCACGCTCATCACGGCATCAGCAGTATGCATTGCCGGCATCATCGGCTGGGTCGGCCTCGTTGTCCCGCATCTCGGCCGTATGCTGGTCGGTCCGGATTATACCCGGCTCCTGCCCGCGTGCCTGCTTCTTGGGGCCTGCTACATGCTCATTATCGATGACCTTGCGCGGATGCTCACGAATGCCGAGATCCCGCTCGGGATCCTGACGGCCATCGTTGGCGCCCCGTTCTTTGCGTACCTGCTCAGCAGGAAATCGGTGGGGTGGATATGATCCTTGACGTGAACCAGGCCGGGTTCCGGTACGATTCGGTACGGATGATCTTCTCGGGCATCTCGTTCTCGCTTGGGGAGCAGGAGGTGCTCTGCATCCTTGGTCCGAACGGGATCGGCAAGTCAACGCTCATCCGGTGCCTTGCAAACCTCTACCCGCTCTGTGCGGGCTCAATCCGCCTGCACGACCGGGACATACGGTCCCTGAACTATCGCGACGTGGCCCGGGTCATCGGGTACGTTCCGCAGGCCCATGAGATCACCTTCCCGTTCAGTGTCCGGGAGTTCGTCCTCATGGGGAGGGCCCCGCACCTCGGGCTCTTTGCCTCGCCGGGAAAGGAGGATCGTACAAAAGCGGACGAGGCCATCGGGCTTGTCGGCATACAAAAGATCACAGACAAGCCGGTCAACGAGATCAGCGGCGGGGAGTACCAGCTCGCCATGATTGCACGGGCACTTGCGCAGGAACCGGAGGTGCTCCTGCTGGACGAGCCTACCTCGCACCTGGACTTCGGGAACCAGATCCGGGTCCTGGAGATCATCGACCGGCTTGCCCGTGACGGTTTGTCCGTGATCATGAGCTCCCACTTCCCGGACCACGCGTTCCTCACCTCCAACAATGTTGCCATCATGCAGCACGGCTCGTTCATGGCCTATGGGCTTGCAGAAGAGGTTGTCACGGAGACGAACCTGAAGGCGACATACGGGGTTGACGTCTCAATCACGTACAGCCATGACGTGGAACGGCATGTCTGCGTGCCGCACCGGTCCGGGCAGTGCCGGTGCCGGGATCCAAAGCAGCCGGAATATTCTCCGAAAATGGCCGCAATGGTCCCTGCGATGAGGTAAGACGTTTTCCCGAAAACCAGAGTTCCGCTCCGACCGGGAAACACTGAGCAGGCAGATCCCATCCTATATTCGGGAGGGAACGGGGAATTCAGAGGTATATCATTATGACAGAACCCGAAAAGAAGCAAAAGAACAGCCGGTTGATCAAGATCCTTGCCGGGATCATTATCATCGGAGCTGTCCTTGCAGTTGCTGCAGTGATTGCATTGCCCAAAGCTGCTGCGGGACCGGTTGCTCACCAGACCCGGACCATCACCGATATGATGGGCAATACCGTGGTTGTTCCGCAGGAAGTCAACCGCATTGTTGTCACCTGTTGTGGGGGAGCCACCCATGAGGTGATGGTCATGGGAGCGGCAGATAGGATCGTTGCCCAGCCCGCCAAGTGCATCATGCCCGAGCTCAAGGTCATGAAACCGGGTTTCTCGTCCGTGACGGATGCCGGATCCTTTGACGACATCAATGTTGAGCAGATCATCGCGCTCCATCCCGATGTCGTCATTGCCAGTGTCACCTCGGAAAAGGGGAACACGAAACTCCGCGAGGCGGGCATCCCTGTTGTGACTGTCATGACCGGCCGCGGCAACATGAGCCAGATGCGGTCTGAGTTCGCCATGATGGGCCAGCTCCTGGGATCCGGGAATCAGGCGTCCTCATTAAACAACTACTGGGAGACGAAGCTCGCTCTTGTGAAGGAACGTATTGCAGCGATCCCGGCAAACGAGAAAAAACGGGTCTACTACATGCTGGGGAAGACCACCCACACCAACGGGGGAAGTTGGTGGGGACAGGAGTACGTCACTGCGGCCGGCGGCATCAATGTTGCCGAGGAACTCGGGACAAACCGGGACACCTCGCTTGAACAGCTGGTGAAATGGAACCCGGAAGTCATCATCATCAGCAGCAACGAAGGCACCTTTATTCCCATAGCGGATGTGAAGAACAACGCCCAGCTGGGCAGTATCAGTGCTGTTAAGAACAACCAGCTCTACGAATGCCCCATCGGATCGTTCTGGTGGGATCGGCCGTCGCCCGAAGCGCCGTTAGGAATCATCTGGCTTGCAAAGACACTGTACCCGGAGAAATTCTCCGACATTGATCTCAAAGCTGAGACGCAGGACTTTTACCGGACGTATTACGGGTACACACTCAGCGACGCTGAGTATGAGAAATTCCTCAACCCGCAGCCTGCCACAAAATAACGGAACACGTGAAGATGTATGAACGGCAAAAAACCAGATCTCATCAATATCAGGATCGGGGAGGAGATCTCCTCGATCGATAACATAATTGAGGGGTATAAAAGCTACCAGGTACTCCGTGCGGCCCTGACACTCGGCCTCTTTGACTGGCTGGACGAGCACGGCCCCGCATTACGGGAAGATATCGGAAAGGCATTGTCCATCAACGGTATGTTCACCCGGAGTTTCTTCCAGACGCTTATCGATCTTGGATTCCTTTCCGGAAAGGATGATCGCTTCGGGAATACGGACCTCGCAACACGGCTTTTGGTCCGGGGCAGCCCGGCATACCAGGGCGACTGGATCCTGAATGCCGCAGATGGCAACGGCCAGTGGGACAATCTTGCTGAGACGCTTGCCCTCACCGCTCCGAAAAACACCGGCTTTTCCGAGGGACCGGGCCCGCAGTTTCTCCGGGCAGCGGGCGAGCGGGCCCTGCGTGGGGAAGTCCAGGGCATCACGAAGATCCTTAGTACATGGGACGGTTTTGGTAACGCTGAAACACTTCTCGATATCGGGGGTGGACATGGCCTCTACGCGATTGCCGCCTGTCAGCAGAACCCCCGTCTCCATGCGGTTGTTTTTGACAAACCCCATGTCGTTGACCTGACCCAGGAATTTATCCGGCAGTATGGTATGGAAGACCGCATCACCGTTATGGCAGGTGATATCGTAACCGATGATCCCGGTTCCGGCTACGATATCGTGCTCATCTCTCACCTGCTCTACAAGTTCCGGGCCGATCTTCCCGCTATCTTCAAAAAAGTCTGCAACAGCCTGAAACCCCGGGGGCTCTTTGTCTCCAATCACTGGTTCTGCGGCCCGGTCTGCGGAGCCGGATCTTCCGGCGTCAGGGAACTCGACCGGTCCATCCACAGTTACGGGCATCCGCTCTGCCACCCGGAGGACTTTGCCTCCGCGATGTTCATGAACGGTCTGGTTGTTACGAAACGGGCCACCATCGCCACGAACTTCGGGGACTCGCAGGTACACGTTGCCGAGAAGGTGCCGGAAGGGCAGAGCCCGCTGCCCCGCCAGGAACGTTCATGCGGGTGCAGTTCATGCCAGTAAACCGCCGGCGCCCGGAACAGAAAAGCCGACCCGACACTGCCATCTCCGCTGAACCCGGGGCAATCCTTCGGGAGACCGTCGACGAACTCCAGTCCCGGTTCGGTCATAAGTTCGGTGGCATCACGGTCGAACGGGCTGTCATCGGGATCTTCTTCACCGGGGTGAAACTCAGCAACGGGTCGGGTGGACTCTGTTTCACGCCCATCAAGGAGATCCCTCAGGCAGTCTGCTGCCCGAGCTCGCTCCGGGCGCTTCCATGGTCCGGTAAGTTCCGGGGCCGGCCGGTCACGACCTTCCTTGATGCCCTCTTCGATCCGGGCCCGGTTAAACGGGCCTTCGGGATCGCAGTAGTAAATGCCCTATCGGCATCCAGCTGGGAGCAGGAACCTCCGGAGGATTATCACATCGAACGTGGAACGGACCCTCTGGAAACGGTAGAGATCCCGGATGACGCACATGTCGTTGTCATCGGGGCACTTGTACCAATCCTGATGCGGCTGAAAAAACGGGGAAAGCCGTACTCGATCATCGAGATGGACCCCCGGACCCTCAAGCCCGACGAGATGCCCTTCTGGGTGCCGGTAGAACGGACATCCGAAGTAGTTCCGCAAGCAGACCTGCTGGTCATCACCGGCACGTCTCTCCTCTTCCACTCGCTTGAGCCCATCCTCGCCAGTGCGAAGAAGGGGGCACACATCATCATTGTCGGGCCGACGGCAAGCATGCTGCCGGGGGCCTTCTTCCGGCGCGGGATATCTGTGCTGGGCGGTGACCTCGTGCTCCATCCTGACGATCTCCTGGATATCCTGAGTGAAGGCGGCTCCGGTTATCATTTCTTTGGCAAATCCGCGGATCGGATCAGTATCCGGAACGATCATTTCCCGGTAAATGGCACGACCAGGACAAAAAAAATTTAGGGAGTATGGTATGGATAAGAAAAGCATTTTCATCATTATCGGTGTGGCAGTGATCGTGGTTCTCTGTGCAGCAGGGTATGCGGTCTATGCCTCGGAAGGCCACACGGTACCGTCACACACCACGAAAATGATAACGGACATGATGGGGAGAAACGTGACAATCCCCGTTCCGGTCCAGAAAGTAGTGACGATCGGGTCGGTCCCGGTCCAGAACACATTCATCTTTGCGCTCGGGAAGAACGGGACGATAGCTAACGGGCTGCCGGAATCCTTCATCAAACAGGGACGCTGGAAGTACCAGCAAGTCTTTGCCCCTAACCTTATCGGCCAGCCGGGGATGCAGTCGGCCTCCTATGAGCCGAATGCCGAGGAGATCCTGAAGGCAGGGCCGGACCTAGTCTTCACTATGGACATGGCTACGGTCAAGAGCCTCGATAAAAGCGATATCAGGGTGGTCTATCTCTCATGGGTGGATGCCGAGGATGTGAAGAAGCTGATGACGCTCATGGGTGAGATATATGATGAGCAGGAGAAAGCTCAGGAATACGTGCAGTTCTTTGATATGACTATCCAGCGGATCGATGCAAAGGTGTCCACAATCCCAGCGGACCAGCGTCCGAAGGTTCTGTATTTCCAGTATACCAGCATGAGCGTTCCGCACAAGATCGGGGACTGGTGGATCACGAAAGCAGGAGGGAAGAGCGTGACTGATGAACCTCGCCAGACCGAGAGCCTGAAGATCGAACCAGAACAGATCGTGAAATGGAACCCGGATATCATCATTGTTGCATCACCAGCAGAGATTGGGGCAGTGTACAATGACACTAGGTTGTCTTCTGTCCCTGCCATCAAGAACAAGAGGGTATATATCACACCGATGGGAGCGCACATCTGGAGTCATCGCGGGATCGAAACACCGCTGACCGTGCTGTGGGCAGCCAAAACATTCTACCCGGATACATTCGCGGATCTCGACTTGGAAGCAGAGACCATCGTATTCTACAAGAAATTCTTCGGCTATCCCCTCACCTCAGACCAGGTGAAGGAGATCCTGTCCGGAAAAGCTAAGGCGTGATTGTTGTGGTGATACCCATGGATAAGAAGAACCAGTACATCCTGATCACCGTCGCATTTCTCATTATTGCGGGTATTGCCGTGATAACACTCAGCGGGGCCTCAGTCGGCCATGCACCGGCAACGGCTCCTGTAGCACAAAATACGAAGATGATCACCGACATGATGGGGCGGAATATCTTCGTGCCCCAGCCAGTCAGCAGAGTACTGGCCACCGGCCCTCCGACAACACTTGAAGTCTACGTCCTTGCACCGGACAAGCTGATCGGCGTCAACTTCAACCCGAACCCCGCTCCCGACGGCTCGGTGTATATGCCGGCAAAGTACCGGAACCTGACCGTTGTGGGCGGATGGTTCGGCACCCAGACCGGGAATTATGAGTCTTTCATCGCCATGAACCCCGACATCATCATTGACATGTCGACACTCGGGGATCCCAATGCCACGAGCACCGTCAATGAGCGCCAGCAGAAGTTCGGTACCATATCCGTGGTCGGCATCACGGATGCAGCAAACGTGACCCAGTACGATCCCTCGATAGCATTCCTCGGGTCACTCCTTGGCGCGGACCAGCAGGCGGCGTCACTCTCGGAATTCTACAACCGTGTCCTCTCAAAGGTCACGTCCACGGTAAAGACGATCCCTGATGACCAGAAGGTCCGGGTTTACTATGCAGAAGGCCCCAAGGGACTCCAGACCGATCCGATCGGCTCCCCTCATGCAGAACTGATCGATCTCGCCGGTGGGATCAATGTCGCTGATTGTGCCATTACGCCGGGCAACGGGCGGACAACCGTCTCGATGGAACAGGTCACGAAGTGGAGCCCCGATCTCATTATTGTCGGTGACCCCGGATTCTACAAGACCATCTCCAACGACACGCTCTGGCAGGTGATCCCGGCCGTGAAGAACCACCGGATCTACCTTGTCCCGCAGTCGCCGTTCACCTGGTTCGACCGGCCGCCCGGTGTCAACCGGATCATCGGTATCCCGTGGACGGCAAAGGTTCTGTATCCCGAAAAGTTCACGGATATCGACATGCCGGCCCTGACAAGGGAGTTCTACAGCAAGTTCTATCACTACGATCTCTCGGACAGCGAAGTGAACAGTTTGTTGGATCCGTCGATCCGCTAATCCAGGTATGGGGAAGGAATGGCGTCCAGGACCGTGAACCGGGAGGAGCATACGGATGAGTCCGCTGCCGATTTCAATGAGATTGCCCAGACCATCTTCTTCCCCATTTACCCGGTCATCGCCAACCAGATCCTTGAAAGGACCGGTATCGAGCAGGGTCAGTGCCTCGACTTAGGGTGCGGCCCCGGGCATCTCGCCATCGCGCTTGCAACCTTATCGGACCTGAAAGTCTGTGCAATGGATAATTCCCGGCCCATGCTCAGGATAGCGGAAGAGAATATCCGGAAATACCGGCTTGAACGCCGCGTACGGGCCGTCTTTGGCGATGTCATGGAAATCCCGTTCAATACCGGGTCGATGGACCTTGTTGTCAGCCGGGGGTCGTTTTTCTTCTGGCCAAACCTCTCCCGGGGTTTTTCCGAATGCCTGCGGGTCATCAGGCCCGGGGGAATTGCGTACATTGGAGGCGGTTTTGGAAATGCACGCCTCAAGGACGAGATCGCTGAAAAGATGCGGGTCCGGGATCCGGAATGGAAGGAGAAACGGAACCGGTGGTCACAGAACTGCACACCCCCAAAGGTGCGGGCAGCACTTGTCTTTGCAGGTATCCGGGATTATGATCTCAATAAAGACGATTCGGGTTACTGGATCGTGTTCCGGAAGCCGCTGAAGTGACCACTATCGTTAACCATTTCAACCAGCCCGCAATATGATCCCCCATGGAACCGGTCCGGGAACGGCTGCGGGAAACACCGGTCAAAAGCGGGGCAGCAGATTACCTCCTCACGCTCGATCGCGAGGACTACTCAGCCCTCTACCCCCGCATGGTCCGCTACGTTCTCGCAGTCTCTGACGGAGAGAGGCGGCTTGCATCATTCCGGACCAACACCTTCGAGTACTCCCCGCTCTCGCCTCTTGCGGCTGAATCCGTGGCGCTTGAGAAGGCCGGTGAGTGGGAGAAGGAGCTTGCAGCGGACCCCTCCCGTATTCTCCGTGAATTCAGGGAGCGGGAGCCAAAGCCGGCGAAACAACCGTCCGCCGACCTCGTCCTCCTGCAGGGCAGCCCCCGGCCGGACGGCAACTGTGCGATCCTTGCCGGATGGGCGACGGATGCAGCGAGGGACAGGGGCCGTACCGCAGAGGTCATCTACCCTCATGACCTCGACATCCACTGCTGCATCGGCTGTTACCAGTGTTACAACACCGGCACCTGCGTGTTCGACGACGATATGAACGGGATCATCGATGCGGTGCGGGGCGCCCGGCTCATCATCGTCTGCTCACCGGTGTACACCAACACCGTGACGGCCGGGCTCAAACTGGTCATCGACCGGATGCAGGCCTATCACGCGGAACGGACACTTTTTGGAGGAAAGGACGGACAGCACGGCCTCCTCTTCTCGGTTGCCGGCCGGAAGGGAGGGGGCAACTTCACCTGCATCACGAAGGTGGTGACTGCATTCTTCAAAAACTGCGGGATCGAACCGGCCGGTGAGATCCTCATCGACAGCGTGGATGCGGTGAAGGATATCCGTGAGATCGCGGGAAAGCGGGAGGAAGTATCCGGTCTCGTGCGCCGGTATCTCTGACAGGGCTGTTGACGCTAATCTCAAGGGAGGAACCCAAAGGATAATAGGCACAAAGACGTGAGATAATCCGGCATGTGGCCGGAGAAAAGAGGAGGGATACCGGGAGCCGTACGGGGGCAGGGGCCTGTGGCATCTTTCACAGCAGTCCTCTTCCTCGCTATCTTGGTTGCCTGTTCCGGCTGCCTCTCTTCCGGCCCGCAGGATCCGGGCGGCCCGGGTTTCGCCTCGACCCGGACCGGTGTGCAGGACCTGTATCTCTACCAGAATGTTGTGAACACCTCTGGTTTACCCGATCCCGCAAAGGATCCTCCCGGTGATTCCGGTATCAGGTGGCGTGCAGCAATAATCCGAGACGCGATCAATGTCAATAACTCAGTAACACGCGATTATGCCGTCTCGATTATCCCCCGCTCACACGGGGGGAGCTTCAACCTTGCCCAAGCCTGCGATCTCTGGGAAGACGTTTACCGCAACTGGACCTACGTAGACGATCCGCGGGGAAGTGAATATTTCTCACCCGCGAGCCGTACGATTGCGCTCGGCATGAAAGGTGACTGCGATGACTTTGCGATCGTTGTCGCAGCCATGATCGAATCGGTCGGGGGAAGCTCCCGGATCGTGACAGCACAGAACGGCACCGGGGGTCATGCCTACCCGGAGCTCTATATCGGGGACAGCAGTGCCCGGTTTGACACTGCCGCAGCCTATATCCGGCAGCGCTACCATGTCACGGATGTCGGCTGCCACATCACGGAAAGTGCCGACGGGACCCGTCACTACTGGCTCAACCTTGACTGGTGGAGCCGCCATCCCGGGGGCCGGTTTTTTGCTGACCGGGGTGTGCGGATTGCGTATTATCCCGACGGGACGTGGGAGTGGAGCGAAACACCGTAAGCCCGTTGCCGCGCCGGGGCGTCCGGGCCCGGGTTCTCCTGAGGGATAATTGCGCGTTTGATGGATTTTCCTTCATAGGTGCCGGTCGCGGTTGTCCAGCAGAAGAAAACCTTCCGGCAAAATATTGGCTGAGATATTCAAACGGGAACAATATGCATTTTAATGTCCGCCGGATGTCAACAAGATGAAAAATTTGACGGGATATGTCAACCACTTACAAATTTTTTTCCAGTTGATTAACTCACTCCGTTTTACCGTCTGTGAAATTAACAATCTTTAATTACTATTTTCTTCCTACCTCTGAATTAGCAAATTTTACCCGATAAAATTTGTGTGAAAATTTGTGTGTGATGTGCATGGCTTTTGCAGTTCATGTAAATATGGAACGGTGCTCCGGGTGCAACAACTGCGTTGTTGCGTGCCCGGTCAATGCACTCGAGCTTTTTACGCTCGACCCTGTCACCAAGGAGAAGATCTACCAGGTACAGGACGGTGTGGCGAAGAGCCTTGATTTCAAGGCCGAACTCTGCGCAGGATGCGGCGTATGCGTTGAAGCATGCCCGATGGGAGTCATCAGCCTATCCGGGAAAGGATCAACCGAAGTCCCGGCCAAAGCCTGAAGAGAGGAGATCCCAATGGCAGAAAAGAAAATTACTCTCAACATGATCACGTGCCGGACGATCCAGCAGGGCGTTGGCATGGAAGCAGGCAAGACCTCGCAGAAATATTTCGATGCCTGCACGGTCATGCATATGCACCCTGACGACATGAAGCGGCTTGGGCTTTGGAAGAACACGAATGTCAAAGTCACGAGTTCCGTTGGCAGCGTTATTGTAAAAGCTGTTGAGACCCGCGAAGATCTTGTCCCGGGCCTTGCCCACATCCCGATGGGACCCTGGGCGAACCGGATCGTCCCGGCCTATACCTTCTCAACCGGCGAACCGTGCTTCAAGGGATTCCCGGTGGATGTCGAGATCGCAGCAAACGAACGCATCATGGGTGCTATCGAGGTCCTGCAGGACGCCTGCGGCCTCATCAGGAAGTGACGGACAATGCCAAAAGAAGTAACTGATGTAATCTGCCCGTTCTGCGGTACCCTGTGTGATGACCTGATCATCACCGTGTCCGATGACAACAAGACCATCCTTGGTGTTAAGAACGCCTGCGCCATCGGCGCCGAGAAGTTCAACCACCAGAGGCTCCCGGGCCGCGTCAAGCGCCCCCGCATGAGGCAGGCTGACGGGACCTATAAAGAAGTCACCTACGACGAAGCGATTGACTGGACCGCAAAGATGCTCGTCAAGTCGAGAAAGACCCTGATGTACGGCTGGGCATCCACGAGCTGCCAGGCCATGAGCATCGGCCACGAGATTGCGGAGAAATGCGGGGGGATTGTCGACAACTGCGCAACTGTCTGCCATGGGTCGTCCCTCATTGCCATCGAAGATGTCGGTGTCCCGAGCTGTACACTCGGTGAGATCAAGAACCGTGCCGACTGTGTTATCTTCTGGGGATGCAACCCGGCTCACGCCCACCCCCGCCACATGTCCCGGTACTCGATCTTCCCCCGTGGTTTCTTCACCGTCAAGGGCCACAAGGGCCGGAAGATTTACTGCGTTGACTGCCGGTACACGGATACGGCAAAGTGCGCCGACAAGTTCATTCAGGTCCAGCAGGGATTCGACTACGAGCTCCTGAATGCATTCAGGACCGCAGTCCGCGGCGAAGCGCTCCCGGACACCGTTGGCGGTGTCCCGAAGGAGAAGATCTACGAGATTGCAGAATCATTCAAGACCGCACGCTTCGGAATCATCTTCTTTGGCATGGGACTTACCCACACCATGGGCAGGAACCACAACATCGATATCGCCATCAACCTCACCCGCGACATGAACGAGTACACGAAATTCGCGATCATGGCCATGCGGGGCCACTGGAACGTCACCGGGTCCGGTCAGGTCCTCGGCTGGCAGTACGGGTTCCCATATGCCGTCGATGTCTCGCGGAGAGACCAGGCACGCCACCAGACCGGTGAGACGACCTCTGTCGACCTCCTTAACAGGAACGAGGTGGAGGCCTGTTTCTACATTGCAACCGACCCCGGTGCACACTTCCCGGTTGATGCAATGATCAGCTCTTCACGGAAGCCCACCGTCACCATCGACCCGCACATCAACTGCACGACCGAGATCTCCGACATCCACATTCCGGTCGCGATGGTTGGTGTCGAAACCGGCGGCTGCGCCTATCGTATGGACAATGTCCCGATTGAGACCAGAAAGGTCGTCGAACCCCCCGAGGGCATGCTCACGGACGAGGAACTCTTAACCAAGATCAACAAGCGTGTTGATGAACTCCTTGCCAAGGGAGGCGCGTAAATGTCTGAGTACATCATCAAGAACGGACACGTCTTTGACCCGGTCCAAGGCATCAAGGGCGACAAGAAGGACATTGCCGTAAAAGACGGCAAGATTGTCGACAAGGTCGGATCCTCGGCAAAGGTTATCGATGCAAAGGACAAGACCGTCATGGCAGGTGCCATGGATATCCACGCCCACGTAGCAGGCCCCAAGGTCAATGCAGGCCGCTGGTACCGCCCCGAGGATAAGCACTTCGACTCCCACAAGAAGGCCGGCATCACCCGCATAGAGGGCGGCAAGTCGATCCCGACCGTCTTCAAGACCGGCTACGAGTACGCCCGCATGGGATTCACGTTTGCCATGGAAGCCGCCATGCCCCCACTCTATGCCCGGCATGTCCACGAGGAGATCCACGACACCCCGATCATTGACGAGGGCGCTCTCCCGGTCTTTGGCAACAACTGGTTTGTCATGGAGTACCTCAAGAACAACGAGGTAGAGAACACCGCAGCCTACATTGCCTGGGTTATGCGCCAGACCAAGGGCTACGGTATCAAGGTCGTCAACCCCGGCGGCACCGAAGCTTGGGCATGGGGACTGAACTGTCTCACCATCCACGATCAGGTTCCGTACTTCGAGATCACCCCGGCAGAGATCATGACAGGCCTGATGAAGGCAAACGAGTATCTCGGTCTCCCGCACTCCATGCACGTGCACCAGAACGATCTTGGGAATCCTGGCAACTACAAGACCACCATCGATACGCTGAAACTCGCTGAGGGTGTCAAGCCGAAAAACAACTTCGGCCGCGAGCAGGTTATGCACTCCACCCACCTCCAGTTCCACTCTTACAAGGGGACCAACTGGGGCGACTTTGAGTCCGGCTCCAAGGAAGTCATGGACTACGTCAACAAGCAAAAGAACATCACCATCGACACGGGGAACGTCACCCTTGACGAGACCACGACGATGACTGCTGACGGCCCGTTCGAGCACCACCTCCACGGCCTCAACCACCTCAAGTGGTTCAATGTGGACGTCGAGCTCGAGACCGCAGCCGGTGTCGTGCCATACATCTACGACCCGAACATCTCAGTCTGCGCCAAGCAGTGGTGTATCGGCCTTGAACTTGCCCTCATGGCAAAGGACCCGATGCGCTGCTTCATCACCACCGACCACCCGAACGCCGGCCCGTTCACCCGCTACCCGCGTGTCTATGCCTGGCTCATGAGCAAGAAGTACCGAGACGAGCGCCTGAACACCTTCAAGAATGCCGACAAGGTCATCGGTGCAACCCACCTTGCCGGGCTCGACAAGGAGATCTCGCTCTACGAATTCGCCCAGATGACCCGCGCCGGTCCGGCAAAGGCACTCGGCCTCTCAAAGGACTACGGCGGCCTGAAGGTCGGTATGAACGCCGACATCGCCATCTACAACATCAACCCGGACAAGTTCCCCTCGAACGGACCGGAGATTGAGAAGGCGTTCGGCAATGCAGCCTACCTCTTCAAGGATGGCAGGATCTGTGTCGATGGCGGCAAGGTCGTCGACTTCGGCCAGAAGAAGACCTTCTGGGTCGACGCAAAGGTGCCCGAGAACAAGCTCGTCATGCACGACATCCGCGAGAAGTTCCTCCGCTACTACAGCGTGAACGAGGCCAACTACCCGGTCCCCGAGAGCTATGCACCGCACCAGCACATCATCACGGTGGATGCTACCAAGGCGTGAGGTGAAAAAGATGAACACGGTTACACTCACAGTAAAAAAGCAGCCGGAACTCTACCTTGAATGCGAGAATGTCAATCCCGACGCATTTGCCGGCAAGAAGGCAGCTGATATTGCAAAGCTCGGTGCATTTGAGGGCAAGGAGATCCTCACCCTCGGCGATTTCTTCACCATCAGCGGCGATGCAGGAGCAACTGCAGCTGACACGAAGATCGTTGTTAACGGCGACTGCACCAAGATGAAGTACCTCGGCGCCAAGATGACCGCCGGCGAGATGGTCGTCAACTCTGCCTGCGACATGTACACGGGCTCTTGGATGAAGGGCGGGAAACTCACCGTCAACGGCGATGTCCACTCCTTCTGTGGCCTTGCAATGGCGGGTGGCGAGTTCACCATCAACGGCAATGCCGGTAACTACCTCGGCGCTGCCTACCGTGGCGACTGGAGAGGTATGTCGGGTGGCGTCCTCCGCGTGAAGGGCAATGCCGGATCGGACGTTGCCAGCTTCATGACCGGCGGCACGCTGATCGTTGAGGGCGATGTCGATATCCACCTCGGCACCCACATGGAGGGTGGCACGATCATCCTCAAGGGCAATGCGAACCGCCGTGTTGGCGGCCAGCTGGTCAAGGGGATCATCTATGTCTTTGGTAAGATCAACGTCATGATGCCCGGCTACAAGCCAGTCGGTGAGGTCGAGCTCGAAGTTGATGGAACCAAGGCAAAGTTCACCGATTATATCGGCGACCTCGGTGAGCGCCACCCCAAGAGGAAGGGCGAAACCGTCTACGGCCACCTCTACATGAAGAACTAACGCGAAAGCGAATCACACACGCACGTGAGGGGAGATATTTCCTCACTGACATTTTTTCCGACAGGTTCGAACAAATCCTTCGGATTTCTTCTTGTCCTCTTGGTTCTGATGAACCAGTCCGGTTTCATAAACCCTGCAGTTCTCCTCCTCAACCATCTGAAGATGAGAACCAGTTACCCGGGAAAAAACGGGCAGTCCTTCACCCGGCATTCCCGGTTATTGGCAAAATAGTGGCAGGTCACCGGTTCGTGGAGCGGAAATGTTATGCCAAGGTGTTCCCGGCAAAAGTGCACGGCTGTGATGATTGCGAGGAACGCATTGCGTTTGCAGCACCGGGGCCCGCCATGGAGGGCAATCTCCCTGAGGCTCTCTGCCGTTATCAGGTTCGACAGTTTCCACTCCTCGCGCGAGAGGGGGGTTGCACCGGTTACGAGCGAGATGAAGATCCCGGTCCCGACTGCAACACCGCAGTCGCCATGGGTGCCGCAGAACCCGCCCATGACAAGCGCCGCACGCTGCCGGGCCTGCGCGACCTTATGGCGTTTGGCCGGCTCTCCCTTCACATTGTAATACGCGGCAAGGAGGGCGGCAGGCACGAGAAAGTGGTGCTCCGGCCCGTGCATCTTAACTTGGGGTGTATCCATGAGAGTTTCCGCGATCACGAGCGGGTCACTCTCCTGTGTCGTTCTGCAGAATGTCTCGATGATCTCATCGGCCGGGGCCCGGTGGCACCGGTCGCAGACGAAATGACCGACCTGGCAGACTGCGTCTGTCTGATGCATCTCCCCGCAATAGAAACAGGGGGCGGCCACCGGCTCCGGCAGGTACTTCAGGTTCTTCCCGCAGACGAGGCAGCCGCTTTGGTGTTCCGGGTCCATATTCTCCCACTATCCCATACTCGGGTTGGAAGCATAAACATTCAGGATCTGCCAAGGTTATCGCTCTTTCTTTGTTATCACCACGTAAAACCCGCGATTGCACGTCACCGTATGCGAAAAGCCGGCATCACCCAGTGCCCCGGTAACTTCCGGCAGGGACCGGAATTTCGCATGCCGGAGGAACCGTCCTTTTGGCTCCTTTGCCAGCTCCCGTGTAGCAATCTCCCCGTCTTTTTCCAGGAACCCCACGACCAGTGTCCCGCCCGGTTTCAGGACCCGGAAAACCTCCCGGAACGAACGGGCATAGTCCTCGAAGTAACAGATGACCGTCATCATCAGCACGGTATCCCAGGTACCGTCACGATAGGGCAGGAATTCCCCGAGACCCAGCACGGTTTCCACACCCCGCTGCCGGGCCATAACAAGGAGGGCCGGGGAGGGGTCGAGGCCGTGAGGGATGCCAAGGGGCCCGGCAAACCTCCCGGAGCCAACCCCTACTTCAAGGCCCCTGCCTCCTGCCGGGATGGCCCGGCGGAGGAGTGAAAGCTGGGCAGTATTGGTCGCCTTGTGAGTATCGAACCATGCGTCATATTCCGGGGCATACCGATCAAACACGGAATCTCCCGTTTTCATAAAAAGAGCACCTCACCGGGGCAGCCGCACCTTCATCTTCTCCCGGATCGAATCGGTGATCTCCAGCATCTTCCGTGCACCGCTCTCCCCCTGTTTTGCGTAGAAGAGGAGCAGGTGGAAGTAATCCGAGGTCAGGTCGAAGAACTCTTTCCGGTACCGGACCTCCACGCTCGAATCCCCGACAAATCCCTTGAGGGAGATGAAATGCTCCTGCTCGAAGGAAAAGTACGGCCGTTTCATGTGGGGGTACTCCTTCACCGTGCCGAACGATTTCAGGAATGTGAGGAATTCCGGTGTAAGCGGGAACTCGAGGAGGAATTCCCGCATCTGCGAACCGTCCGTGCAGACCTTGTTCTGGAGGGATTTAACGATTCGCACCCTCGGCCACCTCCCGCACGGCCTCACCGGCAGCCCTGCACTCTTCCGGTGTGTTGAGGTACGAGAAGCTGACGCGGATGCACCCTTTCCCCCCGTCGATCCGGTCGTGCACGAGCGGGGCACAGTGGAGTCCGGTCCGGGTGATGATGTTGTAGGCCTTTGCAAGGATGTAACCAGCCTCGTCGTTGTCCAGGTTCCGGATGTTGAAGGAGACGACCGGGAGGTCGGGAGCCGGGGTGTAGAGAATGATGTTGGGATCGTTTTTGATCTCCTGGAGGAAAAGGGTCGCGAGATTCCTGCCCTTGGTCGTGATTTTGTCCTGACCCTCGCGTTCGATGAACCGGATGCCGGCAAGGAGCGAGGCGATCCCGGTATAGTTATGCGTGCCGGCCTCGAACTTCTGCGGCATTTCTACCGGCTGGGCGAGCGAGCGCGAGTCCGTACCGGTCCCCCCTTGCCGAACCGGGGCAGTCGTTTCGGGATCATTAAGGTAAAATCCGCCAATGCCGGGGATCCCGAAGAGGGCCTTATGGCCCGTGAAGACAAACGCTCCGCCGGAGATTGCCGAGAGGTTGATTGGGACCTGGCCGGCAGTCTGGGCTCCGTCGACAACCAGGAAGATATCGTTATCCGCACAGAGATCGGCCACTGGCTGGACATCCTGCAGGGTTCCGAGCACATTGCTTCCATGGCTCATGACGATGAGCCGGGTCTCCGGACGGACGGCTTTTTTCATCTCCCGGAGGGGGATATATCCGTCCTCTGAGGGAACTGTACTAATCGTGAGTTTTCCATCACCTGCAAGAGTATTCAGCGGACGGAGGACGGAGTTATGCTCAAGGTCTGTCGTGATGGCGTGGAACGACGCTTTCTGTTTTTTCACAAACCCGTGGATGAGCAGGTTGAGGGAGTCAGTGGCATTCTGCGTGAAGATGAAATGGTCCGGGTTTTCCGCATGGAAGAGCCCGGCCAGCACCAAGCGTGTTTCCGACGGGTAATCGGTTGCTGACCCGGCCGTTGATCTGCCGTGCTCGAAGAACGGGATTTTCAGGCATTGGGCAACCTCGTCCAGTACTTCTGGTGGTTTCGGCCATGTCGTTGCCGCATTGTTGAGGTAGATGAGCGGGGAAATGCCCGGGTTGTTTCCCATTGCTGTAGTGTGGGTGGTTCATTGTCTTTGCTCTTTCGTGAAGACCGGTTCTATCAGTAAGGGAAAAGAATGGAAGGGACGGTTATGCCTGGATTGTTAATCCTGTCAGAAAAACAGGCCTAGAGGACCGGGAAAAACAGGATTATTTCTTCTTCTTGTGTTCATCGTCAACAGGTTTCATGTACACGACTTCAGCCTTGACGTCCTTTGCGATCTGTTCGATCTCGAATTTCCGAAAGTGGGTTGCCGCAATCTGGACTTCTCCGCCGGTTACGGCGATGATCCGGTACTTGGGTGATTCGACGCCTTCGCCGACTTTCTGGCGCTCACGGACATAAATCTTCATACATACTCTCCTGCCAACCATCAGGCAGCACCTCGCTGGTGCGAGGAATGCACGAATGTTGGCTCTGATATATCAACTGGTTTACAAGGACTTATGCCTTTCTATCGCGGAACAGAGAGTAGCGTGTCATCATGAAAAAACGGTTTGAGCTCTCAAGCGGACTTCAGGGTGAGACCCTGGTCCGGAAAGGGATGAAGAGAAAGCGGTCCGACTCTGAACAGATTCGCATTGCCCCGGAGATAAATGTCATAAAGATCGGCGGACATGGTGCGATCGATTACGGCCGGGAAGTGATGC
Organism: Methanoregula formicica SMSP; assembly: GCF_000327485.1. Lineage (NCBI taxonomy): Archaea > Methanobacteriati > Methanobacteriota > Methanomicrobia > Methanomicrobiales > Methanoregulaceae > Methanoregula > Methanoregula formicica. The sequence goes on from NC_019943.1 coordinate 632,021, forward strand.
TCCCCCTCTGCGATGAGATCGGGAAGCTCTCAAAAAAGAACCAGGTACTGGTCGTTACCGGTGGCGGCGGGAGGGTGCGCCACATCATGGATATCGGAATGGACCTGGGCATGCCCACCGGTGTTCTTGCAGAACTCTCGGCAAAGATCTCTGAGCAGAACGCGATCATGGTCTCGATCCTCCTTTCGAAATACAACGGGACCCGGATCCACACCGGTGACCTGCTTGAGCTCCCAATGCTCCTGAAACTGGGAATCCTGCCGGTGACACACGGAACCCCCCCGTACGGGTTGTATGAACACCCGTCGCGAACCGACATGATCCCCCCGCACCGTACAGATACCGGAGCGTTTTTGATTTCCGAGGTACTCGGGGCAAAGAACTGTATCATCGGAAAAAATGTTGACGGACTATATACTGAGGATCCACGAAAGAATCCTGACGCGGAACTCATCAAAGAAATCACGGCAAAGGAACTGATCCGTATGAACCTCGAAGATATGGTTCTCGAACCGATGGTCATCGAACTCCTGCAGGATTCCGTGCATGTCCGTGAAGTCCGGATCATCAACTGTCACACGAGGGGCAATATCGGCAAGGCAATTGCCGGGAAGAATATCGGGACGATCATAAGGGCTGAATAAGAATAAGCACCAGACGATCCCAGGAATGGCGGCCAAGTGTGTGTCATACGTGAGTGGCCGCCATGCGGGATCCGGGCGGATCGCCAGTTGCCTGATCGTGGCATAATCCGGATGCTGACGTTCCTATCCTTTGCGGACACTCTCTTTATTAATTTTCTTATTAATAAAACAATATTGTTAATAATTTTCATTTGACATTTGTGCAGTGGGACCTCAAACCGTGAGAGTCTCCAGGATCATGATTTCAGAACATAGACTGTTTTCATAAGATTAACTTAACCCACTTCAGGTGATATGATAACCTCAGTTGATTAACCAGCAGGGTTTATCAGAAAGACTCGTTTACATACTATGAGTACTATGGGATTCAGCGCAGATATCATGCATGACTTTGTGGCAAAAGAGATCCGAAATATCTACTCCAGCTATGATGGCTGGAACTGTACCATGAAAGAGACGGGAGACGGGTATGATGCAATAGCCGTACTGGAACGGCATAACGGCGGACACCGGGAGTGTGTAAAGATCCTCGTATCCTTTGCACGTGACTTTGCCCCAGATCACTTGGATGAGCTTCGGGTTCCGGTGAAGTCGTATGACGGGACACTCGCCCGCCACTCGTTTGCCGTTTTGCTCCCGGCAAACGCGAACATGGCTTCAGTACCGGCTGGTGTTCCTGTCCTGACCATGCGATCCTTTGCTTTTGAGGGTAAGGAACTGATCTGGGTCAAGAAGCCGGTCCGGAAAGAGGATGCAGCGAAATCCGCTGCCTGATTTCATTGTTTTAAAAATGCGGCCACGCCCGGGTTACCTGGGCAAGCCGCATCATCATATCTTCTCGTAATATTTCATGGATCCGCAGGTACCACAGCGGCCATTGACAGCAAGGTAATCGGGCACGGTCTCACCACAGACCGGGCACGTCACGGACTTCCACTTCTTCTTGGTCTTTACACCAACCCGGACCTTCTCGAACGACAGGACGTTACGGCCGGCCTGAAAGATATCGTCACGGAGCTTATCACCCATGGTGTGCTTGTCAAACGCCGGGCTGTTGGAATACCATAGGTCCAGGGTAGGATACTTCTTCACCTTCTGCAGGTCAAGATACACCCTTACTGCATCTGTCGCCTCCTTGTCCGAGGGGCCGTTGAGCGTGATGGCAAACTTTCCGATCGGTACCACTTTCAGCCGGTTATTGCCGGTGGTGCACCTTGCCATTACCTGAAGGGCATCGGGAAGGCACTTTGGCGTTTCGCAGACACCGTACAGTTTTTTGTCGGGACTGATCCCAAGGAGTTCCAGGGCATAGTCCACCATAAATGCACCAATGAGGATGCCAGGGGCAGCATACGTATGGAAGGATGAGAGCTGCCGGATCTGCTCCTGCAGGCGCGGGGGGACGTGATGAATATCCATCACGACATTGAGTCTTGAATCAGGGTCTTCGTGCATTCCGGTCATGCACATCTGTGGAATTACATCTGTTAAACTTTTTATGATTGTTTACCGGTAGGGCCTGCATACAGTAGTTTGTGACGAATGCGGGAGGACCGGCAGGTTCAGGGCCGTCTGGCAGGATCCTTACGTTCCCCGTCCCGGGCGGGAAACCCCGCCGGGGGAGGACTTCTGGCGATGTTGCAGACCATGAGGATCTCTTCCATATCGAGACTGGCGGGCTCCGCTGACGTACCGGCAAATGTGGAAAGCGAGATAATCGAGACAGGAATTTTCATGCCGAAAACGTCGACCGAGGGAATAACAGGAAGCGCCAGCCCGGAATAGTGCCGGACACTCCAGCGGTCCACGATCACGCCCATCCGTTCTAGGTATACAGAGGCACGGGTGAAGGGTATATTGGATGACAGAGTGCGGCAGAGATCGACTACCGGCGCCCCGATCCTCGTGCCCGGATAAAATGGCTGAGGGGGATCGATGATACGCTCGCACACCCGGCAGTATGAACGACAGACAACGACATTCACCACAACCCGGTTTTCATCCTCCACCAGCACGGCAAACCGTTTCCTGCGTTCATCGTACCCTGACAGGCGGCCCCCGCAAAAAGGGCACGCTGTCCCGGCATGGAAACGGACATCCTCGCAGGCAACAAGTGCCGTGTGGATGATATTGACAAGCATTGCGGGGACCTGTCTCAGTCTCATGATCAATCACCCTCATTTTTGCGCGGCAAGCCATCTGCACAACAAAAATGCACAGCACACTGGGTTTTTTGGATAGAAATACCCCTCTGACCCCAAACCAATCCCCAGTTTTCAGGGATATCTCAATATGCATATATATCATTTTTACCTAGATCCCTAATTAAGCAAAATTGTTTAACCAATTTTGCGAATACCACTGTCAGAGGTGTGTAGCATAGAGGTTTTGGCTGCTTTTAGCCAGGGCTTCTGTGTGTGTGTATGGTGATATAATGGCTAATAGCACGAGTACTCTTAAGTATGTACCCACGACGTGCCCTTACTGCGGCGTAGGCTGTGGTCTGAACCTTGTTGTCAATGACGGCAAGCTCGTCGGGGTGGAACCGTATAAACGTAGCCCGATCAATGAAGGCAAACTTTGCCCCAAAGGAATGACCTGCTGGGAACACGTCCACAGCCCTGACCGGCTGACAAAGCCGAAGATCAAGAAGAACGGCAAGTTCGTGGACGCTACCTGGACCGAGGCAATCGACCTGATTGCTAAGAAATTCAAGGAAATTTCCGACAAGAACGGCCCCAAATCCCTGGGATTCCAGACATCATGCCGTACCGTCAATGAGGACTGTTATGCGCTGCAGAAATTTGCACGTGTCGGTTTCCAGACCAACAACGTCGACAACTGTGCACGTATCTGCCACGGTCCGTCCGTTGCCGGTCTCTCGCTCTCGTTTGGTTCCGGCGCAGCAACGAACCCGTTTGAGGATGTCCTGAACTCCGACCTCATTGTCATGTGGGGTTCCAACGCAGTCGAGGCCCACCCGCTCGCCGGCCGCCGCGTCATGCAGGCCAAGAAGAAGGGAATCCCGATCGTTGTCGTTGACCCGCGGTACAGCACAACAGCACGGCTTGCCGACAAATGGATCCGGTTCAACCCGTCGACCCACATTGCCCTTGCCAACTCCATGATGTACTGGATCATCAAGGAGGGACTCCAGAACACCGCGTTCATCAATGAGCGCACGAAAGGATTCGATGACCTCAAGAAGACCGTTGAGAAGTATGCCGACTGCGAAGAGATCCACGGCGTCCCGCTCGAAACGGTCAAGTCATTTGCCCGCCAGTATGCCAGGGCAAAGAACGCGGTCATCATCTACTGTCTCGGTATCACCGAGCTGACCACCGGTACCGACAATGTCCGTTCCATGGGCAACCTCGCCCTGCTCACCGGCAATGTCGGACGCCCGGGCGTTGGTGTCAACCCGCTCCGTGGCCAGAACAACGTGCAGGGTGCCTGCGACATGGGTGCATACCCGAACGTTTACTCCGGCTACCAGGCATGTTCAGTCGCTGACAACCGTTCCAAGATGGAGAAGGCGTGGGGCATGAAGGAAGGCTCCCTCCCCGACTGGTACGGCTCAACCCTGACCGAACAGGTCAACGATGCCGGAAGCGTTATCAAGGCAATGTATTTCCTTGGCCTGAACCCTGTTGTCTCCTACCCCGATTCCAACCATGTCAAGCGGCAACTGGAGAAACTCGACTTCTGCGTCTTCCAGGATATCTTCTGGACCGAGAGTTGCGAGTACGCAGACGTTGTCCTGCCCGGCACCTGCTTTGCCGAGAAGGACGGCACGTTCACGAGCGGCGAGCGCCGTGTCAACCGTGTACGGAAGGCCGTCGATGGTCCCGGCGAGTCGAAGTACGACTGGGAGATTATCGGCATGGTTGCAAAGAAGATGGGGCTCAAGGGCTTTGACTGGAAGTCCGCAAAGGATGTCTGGGACGACATGCGGGCATGCACCCCGAACCTGTTCGGCGCAACCTACGAGAAGATGGAGAAACCCGAGTCTATCCACTGGCCCTGCCCGACCGTCGAGCACCCGGGGACCCCGATCCTCCACATCGGAAAATTCTCCGCTGCGGACGGCAAGGGTACCATGTTCGGCCTCGAATATCGCCAGCCCGCGGAAGTCGCAGATGCAGAGTACCCGTTCACCATGATGACCGGGCGTGTTATCTTCCACTACCACACCAGGACCCAGACCGACCGTGCCGCACAACTGCACTATGAAGTGCCCGAGTCCTATTGCCAGATCAACACCATCGATGCAAAGAAGATGGGTGTCAAGGAAGGCGAGAAGATCAAGATAACGAGCCGCCGTGGCGAGACCATAACGCGGGCACGGATATCGGACGACGTTGCCCCGAAGGTGCTGTACATGGCAATGCACTTCAACCAAGGGGTAAACAACCTGACCAACACCGCGCTCGACCCGCTCTCCAAGATGCCGGAGCTGAAACACTGTGCCGTCAAGGTCGAAAAGATTGCGGAGGCGAAGTAAATGGCAAAGAAAGGCGATATGCTCTATGCATGGACCAATGATGCCGGCCTCTTAAAGAAGGCGGAATGTGGCGGTGCGGTCACCGAGCTCCTCAAGTATGCACTTGAGAGCAAGACCGTTGATGCAGTGCTTGCCGTAACACGCGGTGTTGACCTGTACGATGCAATTCCGGCTCTCGTCACCGACCCCAAGGAACTCGACAAATGCGCAGGTTCGCTTCACTGCGGTACCGTCCTTATGTCGAAACTGGTGATGGAGTACGCACCCAGGATGTCCGGCAAGAAGATCGGGATGGTTGTCAAGGGCTGCGACATGATGGGGCTCCTTGAGCTTGCGAAGCGCAACCTTGTCAACCTCGACAACATCGTTATGATCGGTGTCAACTGCGGTGGATCGGTCAGCCCGGTCGCTGCACGGAAGATGATCAAGGAGATGTTCGGCGTTGACCCGAACACCGTCACCAAGGAAGAGATCGACAAGGGCCAGTTCATCATCGAGTACGAGGGAGGCCACAAGGGCATCTCCATGGACGAACTCGAAGAGGCCGGCTATGGCCGCAGGTCGAACTGCCGCCGCTGCAAAGTAAAGGTTCCCCGTCAGGCAGACCTTGCCTGCGGGAACTGGGGAGTCATCGGGCCCAAGGCAGGCAACGCGACTTTTGTTGAGGTCTGCTCCGAGAAGGGCGCAAAACTTCTCGACGCTGCCGTCAAGGCCAAGAAGCTCTCCACGGAACCGGCAAACCCCAAGGGTATTGAGGTCCGTGGCAAAGTCGAGAATGCTATGTTCAAGCTCGGCGATAAGTGGCGCAAGCACGACTTCGAGGCGCTCGCACCGGTTCTCTGGGACACCATTGCAAAGGAGACCGGGCGCTGCATGAAGTGCCTGGCCTGCATTGAGCACTGCCCGGTCTGTGTCACCCGTGCTGACAAGTACAAGCAGCCTGACATGATGGTCCGCCACGGGTTCATCCCGGCCGACCCGATGTTCCACCTGCGCCGGTTTGCGCATATCTCCGACTCCTGCATCAACTGCGGGCAGTGCGAAGAATGCTGCCCGTGCGAGATCCCGCTTGCGCTCTTCAGCCACGCGATCCGCACGGAAGCTGACAAGGTCTTCGAGCCGAAGCTCGGAAAGTCAGCTTATTCCAACTAAATTTTTTTATTCCAAAACCGGTCCCGCGAGGGAAAATCAATACTCATCTCCAGAGATACAGCGGGGGACCCGTGGTGATGAGGGAGATCAGATCGATATCCCCCGTCCCCACTCTCATCTCCAAAAAGGCAGGATCGTTTCCTGACTCTTGGTTACCATTATCCTTCCCGCGATCCGGTCATCGCTTCCTGCGGTGGAGACCCGGTATTTTTCCCCGATGGATACCCGCACGCGGCAAGCAGGTCCGATGCACTCACGCTGCCCCCTGCCGGTATCCCCATGGCCAAGGCAGAGTGGGAGACAATGGAGAGGGGGATCGTGAACCCGAACATATCCACACCGGGAACGGTGCGCCGGTTATTCCGGATATAGTTCCTGACACTCCAGCGGTCGACAACAACCCCCATCTCATACAGGCAGGAAGAGACACGGGAGAACGGCATGCTCCCGCCAAGCGTCACGCAGAGATCTACCGCAAGCGACCCGATACGGGTATCCGGATAAAAGGGTTGATCGGCAGGATGGATCTGCCTGCAGCTGCGGCAGCGGAACCGCTTAACCCGTACGGGGATCACCTTCTTCTGTTCCCCATCCATGACAACGGCAAACTGTCTCTTTTTAATATCATACCCGGAAAGATCTCCCCCACAGGAAGGGCAGGTATCGCAGGAATCAAACAGTACGTTATCATAAGATGCCAGTGCAGCCTGGACAATGTCGGTGAGCATAGGAGGGATGCGGCGTTTTCTCATGGAGCTGCACCAGTTCCAGGTGTTCCGGTTGGTTCGCCCGGATTATTCGGGCAATTGCGGGCTGGATTATCTATACATTCAACGGCATAAGATAATAAACCCACTTTTGTTCACCAATTTTTGTCCAAATTTCAGAACGGTTATATAATGCAAGGGCAGAGATCTGATGTTCAATCATTAAATCTCTTTAACAAATCCAGAAATCAACCGGTATGAAAACCGATCAACAAACCTGGTGAGTAGTAATGGAAGACATAAAATCTGAACTCAAGTACACACCAACAACATGTCCCTATTGCGGGGTCGGCTGCGGCCTGAACCTCGTTTCCATGGGCAACAAGCTCATTGGTGTCGAACCGTACAAGCGATCCCCGATCAATGAAGGCAAGCTCTGCCCGAAGGGTGCAACCTGCTGGGAGACCGTCCAGAAGCCCGGACGGCTGACCAAGCCCCTGATCAAGAAGGGCGACAAGTTCGAGGAAGCCTCCTGGGATGAAGCCATTGACCTGGTTGTCAAGAATTTCACGGAGGTTTCCAAGAAGCACGGCCCCAAGGCCCTGGGATTCCAGACCTCGTGCCGTACGGTCAACGAGGACTGCTATGCTCTGCAGAAGCTGGCCCGTGTCGGTTTCCAGACCAACAATGTTGACAACTGCGCCCGCATCTGCCACGGACCTTCCGTTGCCGGTCTCTCGCTCTCCTTCGGTTCCGGTGCAGCCACCAACCCGTTCGAAGATGTCCTGAACTCCGACCTGATCGTCATGTGGGGTTCTAACGCCGTTGAGGCCCACCCGCTTGCCGGCCGCCGCGTCATGCAGGCCAAGAAGAAGGGCATCCCGATCATTGTCGTTGACCCCCGGTTCAGCCCGACAGCACGGCTCGCCGACAAGTGGATCCGGTTCAACCCGTCGACCCACATTGCGCTTGCCAACAACATGATGTACTACATCATCAAGGAAGGCCTCGAGGACAAGGAGTACATCAAGGAGAGGACAAAGGGCTTCGACGACCTCAAGAAGATGGTCGAGAAGTACGCTGACGCAACGAAGATTCACGGTGTCGCGCAGGAGACCGTCCAGGACATCGCCCGCCAGTATGCAAAGGCAAAGAACGCCGTCATCATCTACTGTCTCGGCATCACCGAGCTGACCACCGGTACCGACAATGTCCGTTCCATGGGCAACCTCGCCCTGCTCACCGGCAACGTAGGCCGCCCGGGCGTTGGTGTCAACCCGCTCCGTGGCCAGAACAATGTGCAGGGCGCCTGCGACATGGGTGCATACCCGAACGTCTTCTCCGGCTACCAGGCCGTTGCCGTTGCCGAGAACCGTGCCAAGATGGAGAAGGCATGGGGCATGCCCGCCGGGTCCCTGCCCGACTGGTACGGCTCGACCCTGACCGAACAGATCAATGACTGTGGCGAAGTTGTCAAGGCGATGTACGTCCTGGGCCTGAACCCGGTTGTCTCCTACCCTGACTCGAACCACGTCAGGAAGATGTTCGACAAGCTCGACTTCCTCGTCATCCAGGACATCTACTGGACCGAGAGCTGCGAGTATGCAGACGTTGTCCTGCCCGGCACCTGCTTTGCCGAGAAGGACGGCACGTTCACGAGCGGCGAGCGTCGTGTGAACCGTGTTCGGAAGGCAGTCGACGGCCCCGGCGAGTCGAAGTACGACTGGGAGATCATCGGCATGGTTGCCAAGAAGATGGGCCTCAAGGGCTTTGACTGGAAGACCGCAAAGGACGTCTGGGACGACATGCGCTCCGTAACCCCCGGCCAGTTCGGCGTGACCTACGAGAAGATCGAGAAGCCCGAAGCCATCCACTGGCCCTGCCCGACCATCGAGCACCCGGGAACCCCGATCCTCCACATCGGCAAGTTCTCCGCAGCAGACGGAAAGGGTACCATGTTCGGTATCGAGTACCGCCCGCCCGCGGAAGTCGCCGATGCAGAATACCCGTTCACGCTCATGACCGGCCGTATCATCTTCCACTACCACACCAGGACCCAGACCGACCGGAGCCCGACCCTGCACAACGATGTGCCCGAAAACTACGTCCAGATCAACACGCTGGATGCAAAAGAACTCGGCATCAAGCAGCACGAGAAGATCAAAGTGACGAGCCGCCGTGGCGAGTCCATTGCCATTGCCCGCGTGACCGACGATGTTGCCCCCAAAGTCATGTACATGCCCATGCACTTTGCCAACGGTGCAAACAACCTGACCAACACCGCGCTCGACCCGATGTCAAAGATGCCGGAGCTCAAGCACTGCGCTGTCAAAGTTGAGAAGATCAAGGAGGCCTGAACATGACCAAGAAAGGCGACATGCTCTATGCATGGACCAGTGACGCAGAGATCCAGAAGAAGGCCGAACTCGGTGGTGCGGTCACCGCACTCTGGAAGTATGCCCTCGAGAACAAGGTTGTTGACGCAGTCTTCGTCGTCACCAAGGGTGTCGATCTCTACGATGCAGTTCCGGTACTCATCACCGACCCCAAGGACCTTGCCAAGACCGCCGGGTCGCTCCACTGCGGTACGCTCCTCATGGCAAAGCTTGTCAAGAAGTTCCTTAACGGGGCTACCGACAAGAAGATCGGTGTCACCGTCAAGGGCTGCGACGCAATGGCATTCTACGAACTCGCCAAGAGGAAGCAGATCAACCTTGACAACATCATCATGATCGGTGTCAACTGCGGTGGATCGGTCAGCCCGGTCATTGCCCGCAAGATGATCAAGGAGAAGTACGATGTTGACCCCGAGAAGGTCCACAAGGAAGAGATCGACAAGGGCCAGTTCATCATCGAGTACGAGGGAGGCCACAAGGGCATCTCCGTTGACGAGCTCGAAGAAGCAGGCTATGGCCGCAGGTCCAACTGCCGCCGCTGCAAGATGAAGATCCCCCGCCAGGCGGACCTTGCCTGCGGGAACTGGGGTGTCATCGGGCCCAAGGCCGGAAAGGCAACCTTTATCGAGGTCTGCTCCGAGAAGGGTGCAAACCTTATCGACGGCGCAAAGAAGAAGGGCATCCTTGAGACCGAAGCTCCCAACCCCAAGGGTCTTGAGATCCGCGGAAAGGTCGAGGGCGCAATGCTCAAGCTCGGCGAAAAGTGGCGCAAGCACGACTTCGAGGCACTCGGCGAGGGCAAGGACCGGTTAAAGAAGATCATGTCCGAAACCTCCCGGTGCATCAAGTGCTACCAGTGCATTGACGTCTGCCCGATCTGCTACTGTGTCGACTGCACGACCAAGAACCCGGCCTATGTCCCGCCCGGCGAGCTCCCGGTCAACTTCATGTTCCACCTGATCCGGTACGCCCACATCGCATCGAGCTGCGTCAACTGCGGCCAGTGCGAGGAAGTCTGCGCAGCCGAGATCCCGAATGCACTCATCATGCACTCCCAGCAGGTCGAGATGGAGAAGATGTTCGGCCACACCCCCGGGCAGGACATGGAACTTCCGATCCTTGCATATGCTGAGGAAAGGGAGGAACGCTCACGGTTGCACAACACCGGTAGCGACATGATCTACCTCAACGTCTTCAACCCGATGGACAAGAAACACTAATCTCCTCTTTTTTTCTGACACCGTTTCCCGGGAAAACCGTATATCAGGTACGTGAGTCCCCGACTACCAGTTCCGGATTTTACATCGGGAAAAGAGGACCCGGGTGCAAAAGATTGCACCGGGGTTAAAAAAATCGTTATCCCCAGGTTTCGGGGAATGCCATGTTGGTGTAAATATCCTCAAGCCGGGCCTTGTGCCCCCGCTCCATGTTTGCCAGCTGGGTGAAGAGTAACTGGGTTTCCACATCTGCAGCAGCCTTGGCAAACTGGGTATACATCTGCATTGCCTCAAGTTCTTTCTTGATAGCAAGGACAAGGCCATCGAGTGGCTTCAAGTCCATTGTCAGCTTGGGTGACGGGAGGGTGTCTCCGACCTTGTAATCATGACCTGCAGCGAACTTCATCTTGCTGACATCTTTTGCCAGGAAGCCCTGCAGGAACTCGCGGTGTTTCTTCTCTTCTCCGGCAAGTTCGTCAAAGAGAGACTTCAAGGCTTTGTCTTTTACCTTGTCGGCGACATTGCGGTAGAACGTGTAGGCTTCTACTTCACGGTCAATAGCCAGTGACAGGATCTTCTTTGCATCTTCGGGTTTCATGTGCACACCTCAGAATTGAAAGAATTTTTATATTACAGGTAGTGATGATCGCGGCCATTATCATATATCTTGTTATGGTGTCATCGCAGCCGGGAGTGGTTCTGACAGCCACGCATCATCGGGAGAGGTGTCACGGTTGAATGGGCAGGGAGACCGGAACGAGGATATTCTCCTGCCCGAGTTCCCGGATGGTGCCGGAGAGGCCAGCGTCATAGCCCCCGATGGTTTTTAAGAGTGTCGTGTACGCGGGCGACCCGATGATGCTTTCCAGTGTCAGGATACGGGGATCGGAGAGCATCTCCTTCCGGACAGCCAGTTCATAATCCTGGTGCGCAAGGGATACAAACGAGAGCCCGTTGGCACTGGCAATGCCCGAAGTGCAGATCCCGGCATCGGCAAACCCGTTCCGGATTGCGGCTGCCACGGCCGGGGGACCGTGGACCTCGTGCCCGTACCCGTTCACTCTCCCCGGGTCTATTCCTTCAGCCGCAAGCAGCGTGTCCAGCACGCTCCGTGACGGGGTCCCTTTCCGGGTATTGATGAACCGGGCATGCACAAGATCTTCAAGGCCCAGCCCTTCCCACGATGCGATGCCAAGCTCCACCCTCGCAATGTGGATGAATCCCAGATCTTTGATTTCGGAGAACTCCATGAGCGGCTGGGACATTCCGAGAATATTCTGTGCGGGAAGGACGAGTGGGGCAGCATGGCAGGTGTTGTTTTTCAGTGCCAGGATCCCCGTGAAGTTGCCCGGGTTGGTTGCGTGGATGAACAAACCCTTGTCATGGGCAAGGTTTGCCAGTTCCTCGAGTGCCGGGTCAAGCGTGCCAGTAAAGAAGAGTGTCCGCCCGATGGACCCGGGATCGGTCGTGAGGAAGACCTCGTGGTCCGTACCCGCTTCGTATCCTTCGACCGGTGCCGGGATGTGGGTGTACCCGTTTGCCTTGATCGTTGCCATCTGGACACCGGCCCCTTTCCCGTGGGGCATGCCATAGAGGGTGTTTCCGATACGGCCGATGAAGAGCGGCACAAACTCGTCAAACCCGGGGTCGGACGTAAGCGTTTGTGCCAGCTTCACCCGGACCGGGTACTTCGGCGCCGGGGCAAATCCCCAGGACTCCAGCAGGGTTGCGGCAAACTCGCGGAGCACGGTCTGGGCAGCGAGAGGATAGCCGGGGAGGCCGAGTACCGGTTTTCCCATGACCTTCCCAAGCATCACCGGTTTTCCGGGCTTGACGGCGACCCCGTGAAAGATGAGTTCTCCGATGGAGCGGATCACCGGATCCGTAAAATCACGGGTGCCGGCCGACGAACCGGCCGAGATGAGGACGAGATCGTTCTCCAAAGCGGCCTTTTTAAGCGCTTCGCGGATGAGATCGGGGTCGTCCCGGACAATGGGATACCGGGTGCACCGGGCCCCTGTCTGCGAAAGAAAGACCTGCGCCATGACGGTGTTGCTCTCGACAACCTGTCCGGGGCCGGGCCTGACGCCAAGCGGCACGAGCTCGCTCCCCGTGGGGATGATCCCCACGTTGACGGCAAGAACCCTGATGGTGGAAAATCCGTACGTTGCCAGGGCCCCGATATCGAACGGGCGGATCAGGTGGCCCCGGGGGATGACGAGTTTCTTTTCCTTGATGTCCTCGCCGGCCGGCCGGACATGCTGCCAGGGGATCGCGGCCCGTCGTATCTGGTAGCGGTCGCCCGACTCCCAGACATCCTCGATCATGACAACGGCATCGAACTCCGGCGGGATGATGTTGCCGGTGTTCACCCGTGCGCAGTGGTCAAGGGTGACCGGGTTCCGGTCGCTGGCGCTGATCGTGTCCCGGCTCCTGACCGCTATACCGTCCATTGCGGAGATGTTTACCTCCGGTACGGAATACTTTGCAAAGATCGGTTCTGCCGCCACCCGCCCTGCTGCCTGCAGGAGGGGAACCTTCTCGGTCCTCCGGGGCGGGGGAAAGGAGGTGGTCAAAAGGTTCAGTGCCTCGGCAAGGGACCGAAGCTCAAGATAGCGTTTTACCATAAAGTGATCCCCTGGAACCTGGTTTCGTTATCATATATCCGACCACTGCACCACCACAGTACAATAGTACATTGTTAACCGCTGGATGCAATCAATATCATGTAGTTTATTCCATTGTTCCTCAATAAACAATTCGCAAGGTTGCCGATTGAAAAAAGAAGCCGTGATCAGGCCAGAGTCACATTCTCTTCGGTTTTCCCCAGCGCTGCGAGGTAAACCGGCCACTGGATCTCCGGGTCGAGATCCGCAAGTTTTGTCATCAGCTCGTCATGGAACATGTCCGAAGGGAACACCCTGAAGCCGAGACCCTCCGCAGCGAGAATGAGGTTCTGGCAGCTGTGCCCTGCCTCGATCAGGGCGCTCCGGTATCCCCGGTTTCCCAGCGCCCAGACCGAGCGGTACGGTACGGCAACCCAGAGGAATGCCACCGCGGCCCTTGTCATGATCTTGAAGTTCAGGCTCGCGGTGCTCATCTCCATCGTCAGGTCGGAGTCGATCCGTTCTGCGACAATGCTGTGGGATTTCGGGAGGTACCGGTACAGGCCGGTCTCAAGCCCCTCGACCTCGTTTGCCACAAAAAAGATCTCCAGCGGATAGCGCGATCCGCTGGAAGGGATGTTCCTGAGCTGGATGGTCTCCGCCACGGTCTTCCGAAATCCCTGCATACACCAGAGCAGATACGAGAGCTCCGAGAGCGTGACCGAGGATCGCGAGAAGAACCCGACAGGTTCCCAAGTCCCGATGGCTTTTCTTACGGGAATCACCCCTGCCTTGAACCTCTTCGGATCCGGCAGCCGGGTTATTTCCTGGCCTTCCTTTACCGGGAGCTCGTGCGGGGGTTCCGGCTTGCGGAGGACAAGGTCTACCGTGGAGTAATCCGGGTACCGGGTCCTTTCCATGAATTCCTTACCGATTGTGGTCATTGTTGCATACTCCAGAAAACAGGATGACGATAACATTCATAAAAAGTGGTTGCCGGGATGACCCCGTACTGTGTGTGATGGATACGACATTCATGCCGCTGCTTTCAGGTACAGGTTTGCATAGACAACCTGCCCCTTGCTCTTGGGGTGTCTCTCGCCAAGATCGCCGATATAGTGGTCGAAGGTTTCCGTAACACCGTCGACTTCCTTCTCGACCGTGCCAATCTTCTGGTACCCGGGCATCATAAACTTGATCTTGCCGAGCACGTACATGTCGCCCTTGACCATCTGGCCGCCGACACGGCCCTCGACATCGCCCTTGATGATAACGGTGCCGCCTTCTGCATGGGTGGAGACGTGGATGAATGCATCCTTCTCGATGATGATGGTCCCGCCGAGCATGAAGGTCCCGATATCATTGCCAGCACTGCCCCTGATCCGGATCGTGCCGCCCTTCATGCCTCTCCAGTCGCCGCGGTATGCGCAGCCGACATGGTTCTTGGCATTGCCATCGACAAGGATCTCGCCTCCCTGCATCTGGATGCCGCAAAACGAGTCAACGTTACCGGTGACATGGATCTTTCCTCCTTTCATCCAGCCGCCGACGTACATGTCGGCATTGCCGTTGACCGTGACGGTACCGGCCGTCATTTTCGAGCCAATGTATTTGACCCGAGCGCAGTCGCCGTTGATGACAATACCGGTGTCCGCCGCGGTCTCACCGGCATTACCGGAGACCTCAAAGAAGTCCCCGAGCCTCGTCACGATCTTGCCCTCGTGACCCGGAAGCCCGGCAATCTGCTGTGCGGTCTTTCCTGCAAATGCATCGGGTGTGATACTGTAGCCCTCGAAGATGAGCTCGGGGGTCTTGATCGGTTTTAACGTAACGGTTGCCATGGTTGCACCTCAGGCCTCCACGTCATATTCGATGACAAACGGGTGCGGGGCAAGGTAGTCCCGGACCGGGTAGTTGCGGATGTCCATGGTGTAGGTGCCCTTCGTGAATGCCTCGGTGACATCGCGGGTGACCTGCGGGTTCTCGGGCATCTTCGCATTGACCCAGACCGTTTTCTTGTGGCCGTTGCTGACAACTTCCCCGTCCTTGACAACAACCTCACCGGATTTGATGAAGCAGGCCGCACGCAGGAATGCATCCTCGATCTCCTCGGGGTCTTTGGGCATGTCCTTGACGTTGAGGTCATAGACCGCAACATCGGCACTCATGCCGGGGGCAAGGCCGCCGTACATGTGTGCAAGGCCGAGCGCTTTTGCCGGGCCGGACCGGGTCATCTGGGCGATCTCGAAGAGCGAGAGTTCGCGCTTGATGTTGTGGAGGGAGATTGCGTCGAGAACCTTGTCCTTGTGCTTGAACGAGTCGAGCGTTGCATCGCGGGCCTTCTTTGACATCAGCCACTTGATAACGCGGGGATACCGCGTGAACGGGCCGGCATTCGGGTGGTCGGTGGTGATGAAGGTGCGGTCCATGTCCTTTGCATAGAGCGCAAGTTCCAGGCCGATTGCCCACTGGATATCACAGACCTTGATGTTCGGGTCGTAGACATAGGGAACGATCCCGGCGGCAGTCTCCATCTCAACGTCAACGTTGGTCCATTTCAGGTGGTTGAGGCCGTGGAGGTGGTGCTCGAACGGGCCGTCAGCGGTCATCGTTGTGGTCTCGTCCAGCGTTACGCAGCCGAGGTCGATGGTGATGTTCTTTGTCTTGTTGACATAGTCCATGACTTCTTTTGCCTTGGAGCAGAAGGTCCCCCAGCCGTCACCGCCATAGGAGTGGAACTGGAGGTGGGTGGAGTGCATAACCTGTTCGCGGCCGAACTTGTTTTTGGCCTTGATTCCTTCTGCAAGCTTGAGCGAATCCAGCGTGACCTGGAAGTTACCGGGGTTGCCGAGGTCATTCTGGTGGACGTGCATGGAGTGCGGAAGGCCGAGGTATTCGTTCGCCTTCATCAGGCCGGTCATGATCTCGGCAGGCGTGATCTCGAAGTACGGGACCGGGTCGTTGATGGAAAGACAGTTCAGTCCCCATGCCCAGGCAGCGGTGCCGCCGGGGTTGACGACCTTGACACCATAGCCCTTCGTGGTCTTCAGGAGCCAAGCGATGTAGGCGGCGGTGTTCTCGATCTCGTTGTTCCTGAGGTACTCCATGACGAACCAGTTGTTGCCAAAGACCGGCAGGGCGGCCTCATCGATGATGGGGGTGTCGTGGATCTCCTCGTGCGTGTGCGGGGCAAGGAGCGGGGGCATTGCCGCTTCCATGACAAACGAGTATCCCATCCGGGCGTACTCGTACCCGGTCCGGAATGTGCTCGGGATCGAGAACCCGGACTCCATGCGATAGCCGTTCTTCTGCGCGACACCGCTCCGCAGGTCTCCTGACCTGAGCTTGTCCTCGGGACGCATCAGGCGGCCTGCATTGACCTTGGGACCGGCCACGTGGGAGTGGATATCGACACCGCCGGCCATGACGACCTTGCCTTTGGCATCGATGACCTTTGCCGAGGAGCCGACCCTGTCAACAATCTTTCCGTCCTTGATGGCAACGTCGCCAACATCGCCGTTAATCTTCCGGGTCGGGTCAACGATGAACCCGCCCTTGACGATAATTTCTCCTGATGACATCTCAGCTCACCGCCGGGTTCTGCGGGTATTTCCGGTGTTCCTTTGCCGCAAGCCATACCGGCTGGGTGTTGGTCAGTTCGCACATCCGTTCGTACACGCGGTCGAAGAGTTCCTCGTCGCTCGGGACGCCAGGCAGGCCCTTGATGACCGCCCGGAACTGGATCGGTACATTGTCCATACGGTAGACAACGCCCGGCTCGTCCACACCGGCGATCCGGACGGGGATGTGGAGGTCGGCGATCTCGCTTGCCATGCAGAAGTTCGGGTCGATGGTGATGAACGGATGCTTCTTTAAATGCTGGACAGCCTGGATAGGGAAGTGGGCGCCGGCATCGGTACCGACATTGACGAAGCAGTCAACCTCGTCGCGCATCGCGAGGTCGACCGAACTCGTCTCGCCCGGGTTCATGTGGGCGTGAGAGCCTTTCGACAGGTCGATACAGTACGGGAAGCCGAACTGCCAGGACCAGACTTGGCCGGGGCCGGCAATGTTGTAGTGGCCCCGCATTGCCATGATCGAGCACTTCGTATGGTTGTTGAGGTCGCGGGTCAGGCTGATTGCGGCATCGATGTTGTGGTTGCGGCCATCGGTGTGCGTGCAACCCATGCCAAAGAAGATCATGCAGAACTTCGCGTTCTTCATGATCTCGACCGACTGCTTGATCTTCTCCTTAGGGATCCCTGCTACTACATCGGGAATATCGAAACCCCGGAGGACGGTCCGGAACGCATCGAAGAGTTCATAGTCATGTCCCTGGTCGAGCATCAGGTGATGGTCGGCAAGTTTCGCGGTGTCGGTCTCACGCGGGTCGATGGAGAGGACGGTCCTCTGCATCTGGCCCTTCTGGGTGAAGTACCCGCGGGGGAAGATCGAGTACCGGGAGGTGTGCCGGGGGTGGGCGTGCATCGGGTTGCAGCCCCAGAAAACCACGACATCGGCACGGTTCTTGGCCTCGCCCAGCGTGCAGCTTGGGTACCCGTTGTCGAAGATCGCAAGGAACGAGGGGCCGTGGCAGATGGTTGCGCAGTTGTCGAGCACGGCACCGGATTTCTCCGCGATCCGGGCTACGGCGCTCATGCCTTCGCAGTTGGTGGAGCCAAAGCCGTAGATGAGGGGCTTCTTTGCTGCGAGCATGGTCTTTGCCATCCAGTCGATCGCCTCTTCGTAGGGAATCTCCTTCATGGAACCGTCAGGCTGGCGCTTGCGCGGGAGCCGGGGTCGTGTCGGGTCGTTTGCGTGGTGGAAGAGGTTGGTGCCGATGATGCAGGCATTGTGCACTTCCAGGATCTTGGTCTCGTCATCGCTGACAACGACTTCGATATCATCGCAGGACGATCCGCAGTACGGGCATCCTACACCTTTAATGGTCTTTGGCATAGTCAGTTACCTCCTTTCCAGAGCCCGACAGCGCCCTGCACAAGCTCAAGGGCAGATTTCAGCCGCTCGGTGGGAGCGGGTTCGATAGTGACCGGGAAGCCGCTGTACTGCGGGGTACCGGTGGACTGGGTCCGGGGCGGGACAACTTGGTTGGCCCAGACACCCTGCCGGATGTGGGCAAGGCCCGGGGGCACGTACTGTGTGGGGATTATTGCCTTGACAATCACGGTTCCGCACTCGCTCGTAACGCGGACATTAGTGTTCTTCCAGATGCCGGCACGCTTCATGTCTTCCGGGTTCATCTCGCAGATGGAGCAGGCCTCGAAGTAGTCGGGGTTGGTCTTGCCCTTCTCCATAGCAGCGCCTTCCTCAATGGAGCGCTGGGTGATCATGTTGAGTTCGATCTTTGGCATGCGATATCCTCCATCCATCAGACAAACACGCCCGCCTGGCCTTTACCGGCAAGGGTGATCACGCCGTACGGGCAGGCGCCCACGCAGACACCGCAGCCGGCACAGAGCTCCATGTTCACATCCATGCTGATGGACTTGCCGTCCTTCACATGGTAGATCTTCTCCTTCGTTACCGGGTCGAGCGTGTAGAGCTCGAGCGCGTTCACCGGGCAGGAGACCACGCAGTTCCCGCAACCGGTACAGCGGTTCATATTGACATGTACTGAAAACGCCATGCACATCACACAGGTAAAGTTAATTTGTTTTGTTATTATCGATCGTTAGTTTACTGAAATTAATAAACCTTTTGAATTCTTGATCAACATTCATTGAATATTCTTACCATGGGGATGAATCCCCGACGATGAGAAAAAATAATAGTTACAGGTCATTCAGTTTCGCTTTCGGAGATGGTAAATCTTTAAAGTTGAGATATGGGGAAAGGTTAACAAATTATTTTACCAGCGGAAACCAATGTCATTCAGAGGTTAACACCATGGGCCTGAACAACATTGACACAAAACAAGTCACCGATTACAAAAAGGAGATCCAGACGGATCCCAACGAAGCAAAGTTCACCGCAAAGATCGAGGGCGACTGGCTTTTTGATGAGGGTGGTCCGCAGTTCCGCTCAACCGTTAAGGTAAAAGACGGCACATACACGATGGAAGCAAGCCATCCGAACTTCGCCGGTCCGGCCTGCCGCCCGGGACCGATGGCATTCGGCCTCTTCTGGTTTGCGGCCTGCTATTCCAGCACGTTTGTGACGGAAGCAGCAATGCGTAACCTGAAACTCACATCGGTCAAGACCCGTGTGGAAGCCGACCTCAACTATACGGTCCAGTTCGATCTCGGGAACGATCCGCTCATCTCTGAATACCGAGTATTTATGGATGTACAAGGCGACGCAACCGATGCGCAGGTCCAGGACCTGAAGGAGTATGCCCTGAAACGGTGCATGGGCATGTTCACCATCCGGAACGCGATTGCCCTGAAGGCAGAAGTCCGGTTCCAGAAATAGCTTTTTTGAGGTCTTTATGCGGGAACCTGTCCGGCCGGCCGATCCTGCGCAGATCCGAAAGATCGCAGAAGAATATTACCGGACGGGCCAATTCTACTGCTCCGAAGCGATTGTAAAAGCCATCAATGACGGCTTTTCCCTCGGCTATCCGGAATCGGTCATACGGCTCGCATCCGGTTTTCCCATCGGCATCGGTGGATCAGGGTGCTCCTGCGGAGCCGTGACCGGGGGTGTTATGGCCCTTGGCATGGTCTTTGGCAGGGACCAGCCCGGCGACCCCCGGATCGACCGCTGCCTCGGATTGTGCCGGGAACTCCACACGCTCTTTGCCAGAAGGCATGGCTGCCTCTGCTGCCGGACCCTGATCCGTGGCATGAAACTCAAATCCCCCGAGCACATGCAGCAGTGCATTTCCTTTACCGGGGAAATAGCTGAAGAGGTTGCAAGGATCATCCTGAGGGAGACCGGGACCGGTTCAGAACAGGGAAATCCGCTTCCCTTCGTTTCCTGACGTTTCCTGTAACGCGGTGAGAATCGCATTTGCCTCTTCCACCGTGCAGTGCCATGCGATAAGGTCCCCGTCGTCAAGCGCTACGCCTCCTTTCACCGAAAGCCCCAGCCCGCACTCAATGCAGAGGTCTTCCTTCTTCATCAGCCCGGGCAACTGATCGACAAAATGATCGCCGAACATGAGCGAGCGGAGGGGCTTGTCATGGTGCGTATAATAGAGGAACTCCTCCTCTCTGTCAGCAACAGAAAATATGCAGTACCACCGGTCGTGCCGGGTGAATGTTATAACAACCGATGAAACCAAAGGCGCTGGAGTCATCAGAGATCAGGCTCCTCTTCACACTTTGTGAGGCTCACGCGGTACCGGTTGGTATCGGCCTTGTGGACCTTTACCTCGTACCCGGAGCGGGAGAACGGCGTCTCCACGGTATCCTTCTGGTCACGACGGACATAGCAGACCACCGGGGTCCCGTCGGGGGCTTTTTTCAGGAGCATTTTAAGCCGTATCATCAGGTTCGTGCAGGTGAGATCGGAGAAATCCGGGATCGTTTCATCAGCCCCTCTCATAGTATCCCCGTAACGGTCAGAAGATGATGACCCGCCGCTGAACTGCCTGGATGGCCCGTGGCGGGAAGAAGAGCAACTGACCGAGCTCCTGCAATCCGATATCCAGCACAGCATTCATCTTTGCGTTCTTGGAGAGTCCCCGCTGGTGGAGGGAGGGCTGGAAAACGAAGAGCTCGAGGTCCCTGCTCCCGGCAACGGCATCGATCACGTCCTGGAGATTGAAGAACTGCGAGTCCGGATCCAGCGTGTGGCTGCCGGAGAGGGCGTATACGCCATCCTCGATAAAGATGACCTGCGTGGGAATCCCCCCTGCGGCACAGGCAATCGCAAACGAGAGTCCCCCGAATGCCCGTTCCGTGCCGTACGGTGTACTCGTGATCAGGA
Source organism: Methanoregula formicica SMSP (assembly GCF_000327485.1). Lineage (NCBI taxonomy): Archaea > Methanobacteriati > Methanobacteriota > Methanomicrobia > Methanomicrobiales > Methanoregulaceae > Methanoregula > Methanoregula formicica. The sequence continues at coordinate 653,140 of NC_019943.1, forward strand.
CCGTGACGGGCGGGGCCCGTCCGGGTTCCTCCAGCGGGAACGATGTCTGCTGGCCGGACGGTTTCATCTGGATCGATGCACCATTCTCGGCAAGGATCGTGTGGTTCCTTGAAAACCGCTCGACCATCTCGTTCAGGTTCCGGATCCGGAACGGCCGTATCGTGCAGGCCGATACCACCTGACCCTGCCCGTCGTCCCAGGTGCTGTACCCCCGGGCAGCCGCACACCGGCTGCAGACAATCATCTGGCATGCGAGGTTCCGTTTTGCGGCTCGGTCGCAGATCTCTTCCAGACCCGTGCCGATATTTTCAAACTCCGTCGGGTTCTGGTTGCTGTGGCCGCAGTGGATGCCGTCAAGATAAGCGTATAGTTCCACCGATGCATGCGCTTCGAGCGCCGCGTTCAGGCATTTCACGGTAGAGAGTGATGACCGGTTCATGTAGGGCGACTCCAGCTGGAGGTACCCGATAGTGCTTGGTACCGGCTGCTCGTGCTGGCGGGCAACCCGTACCACGTCATTCCAGAACGAGGGCTGGCCGCTGATGCCCAGCCGGTTGTGGTCGATCACCTGGTCGGGGAACTTCATCTTCAGACCTTCGATCGAGATGCCCCGGAGGATGAGTTCCTGTCGGTCGCAGACAATCTTCACCGAGGGCAGTGCAAGAATGACGCCCCAGATCCTCGCGGTTCCCGGTTCATGGAGGCTGTACAGGGCGTCTCCGGTCAAAAAGAAGGTGAAGACCCCTTCATGGGTTTTTGTATGGTGCAGGAGGTTCTCGGGATTGAGCTTGACAAAGAAAAATTTCAGGCAGGACTCGATCCAGGAGAGGCGCTCTTCCGTAACCGGTCCGCCGAGGAGAAAAAAATGGGGGTTCATGTCGTGCTTCTCCTCTAAGGTTACACAAACATGATTATTTATGGGTTGTGTTAAGGTTTTTTGTTACTTCTTCGTCAGCCGGATCTCCCAGAGCCCGGGTGCAGACTTCTTTATTGCGCAGTTCATCCCGTTGTCCTCTGCGAACTTCGGGATGGTCGTTGTAGCCGCCGGTGGATGATCGCAGGAGACCAGCAGTTCATCGCCTTTCTGTAATGAGGCCGATGCCTTCTGGACCGCAAGGAGGCAGTACGGGCAGACTTTTCCGGTTATGTCGAGGTTTTTGGTTGTCAAGGTTATCACCGAACTCTGTTATGCAATCCCAAGACCCTTTAAGATCCCGACCGCCCAGCCGGATACCCACGCGGCAAACAGGATGGCACCGATACACATGCCGATCACAAAGAGGAGGGACCGTAGGTTTCCTTCGGCAGTCATCACGAGTTGCCGGAGCGGGCAGCCACCCAGCAGGACGCCAATGAGCCCGACCACGATACCGCCAATAACGGCGAGGAGGATGTAAGCTGCAAGCGTCAGGTTCGCGGGTGCACCGGGAACGGGCATGAGGCCCTTATGGAGGAACCAGAAGAAGTTCTCGAATGCTTGCGGGGTGATGAACCAGAAGACGAGGTAGCCGATGAACGCCCCGATGATCAGGGCGAGATACCCGTACAGGAGCCGGGTGTGTTTGAACATGAAGAAGTCACGGAACCCTCCGATCGAGCAGAACCCGGACCGCTGGCCAAGCCAGCCGATCAGAAGACCGAGGAGGAGCGAGACGATGGGGACGGCGATGATGGCAACGTCCTTTGTTAACCAGCCTGCTACGGCCATGGTTATCCCTCACGCTCCGCAAGGCTGGTGGTGATCTTTATTCCGACAAGAACCCCGGCAATGATCGCGATGACCCCGATGACGGCCACTACGTCGCCGTACCCGATCCGCAAGCCCATGCGGTACGGGCAGCCGCCCATGAAAAGGGCGAAGACCATAAAGAAGAGCCCACCGAGCAGGTACCAGAGATAGGATGCGGCATTGCCGGCCTTGGTCCGGAACTCCTGGTAATACCGGGCGGAGACAAACGCACCGATGAGGACACCGATCACGGTCAGCATCGGCAGGATGGCATTCTGGGAGATCGCGGCAACAGCAAGCTTCGTCCCGGCGATATCGTTCACCGCAACGTTCACGACATCGCGGGTGTGACAGGCGACACAGAACCCGTAGGCTTCCGGTCCGCCGGCACTCATCAGGAGTGCCTGTACAAGCGCAGCGAGAATACCGATGGCAAGTCCGACATAAAGCGGGCTTTTGGCAAGGGTGTCCAAGCAGGATGGTGTTTCTTCTGATTTTGCCTTGATTTCGGCCATGTTAATTAATTCTGAATAATGGTAAATAAACTTAGTGAAATCATTCAGTATGTTAATACTAAAAAATTAATGGAGTTAAGATTTGATATAGGTAAACCTAACTCTTGCTCGTGTGGACTTACCCGGCATAACCATGACTCATCATGGAAAATGAATGAAAAAAGCGGAGGCTTGGATGATGGGGATTATGACGAATTGTTATCGGCCATCTTCTCACGGACTTCATCGATGTGCATCACAACATCGTAGGTTGAGCCGGTGAGACAATACCCCTGTTTGTCGAAAGCATACACCGGGAACTTCACCAGTTCTTCAGGAACCGGGTTGGCCGTGAGTTTCTTGAAGTTGATCAGGTCGCGGACATTGAGCCCGATCTTGTCGCAGAGCTCCCTCAATTCCTTGATCCAGCGCTTCAGGTCGCGGACATCCGAGCCGTCCCACTTGAAGATCTGGTAGATCTTCATATAGGCATCCCTTTCGAGAATGATGTGCGTTGAAGTCTTATCTGATTTCAGGTAGAAGTCAAGGAATGTACGGACATCCTTGATCTGCTGGGCATTCTCGTAGGAGATCGCCCGGCACTCCTTGACAAGCCCCTTGAAATCTTCAGGAGAAAGGTTCCCACCGAGTTTTCCTATGTCCTGCGAGAGGTCCTTGAGACTCTCCTCCACATCCTTGAGCTCGTTAATCATGTCCTCGAACTTCTGGTTCAGTTCAACCCCGAAAAATGCCTCCATGTATTCCGATGGTTTCGTCATATGTACTTATTTGTTAAGAAACAGTTTAATTTTTAGTACGGTGATAACATCTTTCAATTAACGCCTCCAATTGAATTATGTTATGCCACGTCGCCTGCGACCCCCGGTCAACCAGGATCTCTTCACCCGCGGCGGGATCATCACCGAGATCGACCCCGATTTCTGTATCGTTCGGCTCCGCATGCCGGCCGGCATGATCACACCCGAACGGATGAAAGGTCTGGGTGAGATTGCAAAAAAGTACGGGATCGAAAATATTCATCTCACCACGCGCCAGACGGTCGAGCTCCCGCATGTCGACCCCTCGAAACTTGAGCCCCTTCTCGATGATCTCGCTGCAAACGGGACCCCGCTCGGTGCCGAACGGGAAGAAGTCGTGAACGTCACTTCATGCCTCGGGACCCGGCACTGCAAGTTCGGTATCATCGACTCCGTTGGCTTGGCTGAAGAGATTGATAAGAAATTCTTTGGAAAGGAACTGCCGATCAAGGTCAGGATCGCCATCTCCTCCTGCCCGAACGGCTGCGAGAGTGAGCGGCTCAACGAGATCGGGATCACCGGCATCCAGCGGCCGATCCGCGACCCCGGCCTCTGCACCGGCTGCGGCACCTGCACTCATTACTGCCGGGAGAAGGCCATCGAGGTCCAGGACGGCGTCATCGTCCTCCATGCCGGCAAATGCATGGAATGCGGGTTCTGCATCAAACCCTGCCCGTTCCACATCATCCAGGGATCCCCTCCGGAGTACCGCATCACCGTGGGAGGTCACCGCGGCCGGCACCCTAAGATCGGCCGGCACCTCATCGATGTAAAGACACCGGAGGAAGTGATCCGGGTCGTTGACAAGGTTATTTACTGGATCTATCGCCAGGCCTCGACCGGCTCACTCCTGCCCGAGCAGCTGGACGAGCTCGAGTTCGATGAGTTCAAGAAGACGATTGTCAAGATGATCGAAGGATAGTTCCCCTCTTCTTTTCTCGCAGATCCTGAAACGTCCCGCAATCCTTATCCTTGTTGCCGATCCATTGCCGCGTAAGGCACCCGAGTGGTGCCGGGGTGAACCATCATGAACATGGTCTGGGACAGGCACGTATCGAACGGAATCCGCGAACTGGGCTATGATGTCAAGACACACACCATGGCCGTAGTATTTCCTGGCGGGGTCACGAAGTACCATGCGCCGGTACCTTACCCGGTCTATGCCGCGATCTTCCATGCAACCTTCCCCGAGAGGCTCTACCGGCAGACCGTTGAGGCGCAGATCCCGACAGTGAACGCCTCCTGAACAAAAAGTATGACGGGAGACAAGGGCTGTTGTAGCATTACCTTAGAGACCGATCTGTTTTTTATGACCCAATTATCTCATGGTCTGTGACCGATAGCAACAGCTGGCAGGGGAACCGGATCAAAGAAAAAGATTGTTGGTGAACAGTCTGGTTCACATCAGTAGCTGATCGTCCGCATGGCACGGAGCGTGTCGGGCTCCATCCTGCGGTAATAGGACTTGGGGTGGCCGCAGGAAGGGCACTTCCAGTCTGCGGGGAGGTCGGCGAAGGCCGTGCCGGCCGGGATCGGGGTTGCTGCCATGACCTTGCCCTCATAGAGTTCCATCCTGTCTGTGTTGACCAGGATCGTGTTGTTGAACGCCTTGGTCTCTCCTACTGCCGGGTCATAGATATGACCGCACATCATACACACATACTTGTCCATCGTGATAACCTCTGGATATAGGTAACATAATCCTATTATCATTAACCCCTTATTAGCGTATTGAAATTAATGGGTTCAGGGTGGGCTGATTGATGTTGGTGAACTATGAGAAATCTTCTATAAAGGGGGGGTACCCATCCCTCTCCCACCATGACCCGCCCCCCATTGGCCCGTTTCAGAGTCCGCAGGAAGGGACCCCTTCCTCCCCCATAAAGAATCGGGGGACACTGGGCCTTGCGGTTTCCCCTTTTCCTTATCATGATACTATTTTAGTCAGCTGCACCCAATCAGGTACAGGAATTCCCATGGCCTCCCTGTCGATTGATATCCTCTTTGATGCCGCCATCCGTATCCAGATCAGCGAACGGTCAGTCTCGCTCACATTCACGGGCGATGCGATCCGGATCCGGTTCCCCACCACGAGGAGACTCGCTGAATTCCTCGGTGTCCCCCACTACTATATCCTCCCGTACTTTGCCATGATGGAAGAAGAGGAACTGATCACCCGCGCAGAACGTGTCGGCATCCTGACTACCGCCAAGGGAAGCCGGAAGATGCTGGACCTGATGAAGGAGAAGTACTCCGGCGATATCTCCCGGATCATCCCCCCGGACCTTTTCAACAAGATCGCAAAGTGACCGGCCTATTTTTTAAATGTACTTTACTCAGAAAAAAAATCAATGAAATCTGATGCAAACCATTTGTTTACCAGTTGATTGAAAGATTATTTTACTTTTTACGAAAAGAAACATTCAATTATTACTCTTTGAAAAATTGATTCCGGTCATACTATGAAAAAGAGTGTGTATATCGGATCGATTGCAGTGATCATTGCAGTCCTGTTTGTTTCCGCCCTCATTGCAGGGTGCACCAGTACCCCTTCCAAGACCGCAGCAGCACCAACGACTGCTGCACCGGCAGCCGCAACCACTGCAGCGCCGGCAGCCCCGGTCACAACCGAGAGCGGCAAGGAGACGCTCGTCATCGCGACAACAACGAGCCTCTACGACACCGGGCTGCTCGATTATCTCCAGCCGATGTTTGAGAAACAGTATAACGTCAAGCTGAAGATCACCTCCCAGGGCACCGGCAAGGCCATCGAGCTTGCCAAGAAGGGAGACGCCGACGTGCTGCTCGTCCACTCCCCCAGTCAGGAACTCGCCTTCATGAAGGACGGGTACGGCCTGAACCGCCGCTCGTTTGCATCGAACTCGTTCATCATCGTCGGACCTGAATCCGATCCCGCAGGCATCAAGGACATGACCCCCGAGAAGGCCTTCACCACGCTGCTCGTGAAGGGCACCAACAAGACCGCAGGCGTCTCCTTCGTCTCCCGCGGCGACAATTCTGGTACCCACTCTGCCGAAAAGACCGTCTGGTCCAAGGCCGGGTACAACTACACGACCCAGGTCCAGAAGTCCGGTGACTGGTATGTAGAGGCCGGCAAGGGTATGGGCGAGACCCTCCAGATGGCAAGCGAGAAGGGAGCATACGCCCTCACCGATGAAGGTACCTACCTTGCGTACAAGAAGGATCTGAAAATGACTCCTCTCGTCACCAAGGGTGCGAGCCTCCTGAACATCTACAGTGTCATGGCAGTGTACAACGACAAGCAGCCGGTCGAGAAGATCCAGATGGCTAACAACTTCATCAACTTCCTGATCTCCAAAGACACCCAGGACGCCATTGGCAGTTTCGGAGTTGATAAGTACGGCAAGGCCCTCTTCATCCCGATGAGCGTTGAAGTTCCCACGGCAACTGCCGGCTGGGTTGGTGACTATAGTACGCCGGCAACCGCTGTTGCCCCGGCAGCAACCGCTGCCCCGGCAGCCGCTGCAACAACAGCATAATCTCTCACATCCCTTTTTCTCGTTTATCGGGGCCCTGGAATAATGACCGGCAACCCTGTTCGATCTCCTACCGGGAATGTATCCGGTTCATGCCCGGAGCGTTTCATTTACCATGATGAAGAGAATACACAGATTATCGGATGGCGACCGGGCCGGTCCGGGTAAGAGGATCAGGGAGCGTGCGTGCATGGCGGGTGTGCCGGAATGAGCGACATTACAAACGGGATTATCCAGGCCATCGATCTTATCGTTACGCTCAACCCGGAGGTCATGCAGATCGCTGCCCTCTCGCTGTACATCTCTCTTACTGCCACGACTCTCGCTGCGATCGTTGCCATTCCTGCCGGCGCGCTCATCTACTTCAACACCTTCTACGGCAAGCGTGCCGTCATCATTCTCATCCAGACCCTCTACTCCGTTCCGACCGTTGTCGTCGGCCTCATCCTCTATCTTCTCATCTCCCGGAGCGGACCGTTCGGTTTCCTTGGCCTCCTCTTCACCTCGCAGGGCATGATCCTCGGACAGATGGTCCTCATCATCCCGATCATGATGGGGCTTGTTATCTCGGCACTGAGCGGGATCGACCGGGGCATCAGCGATACGCTGATCTCCCTTGGGGCTACCCAGTTCCAGAAGATAATCGAGATTGTCAAGGAGGCACGGTTTGCCATCCTGAGCGCGGTCGTGCTCGGGTTCGGGCGGGCAATCGCCGAGGTCGGGGTTGCCATGATGATCGGGGGGAACATCCGCGACCATACGCGGGTACTCACAACAGCCATCACGCTCGAAACGGGGATGGGAAAATTCGGTTTTTCCATTGCGCTTGGGATCATCCTCCTGGTGATTGCCCTGATCGTTGTTGTCATCCTGAACCTGATAACATCGGCTCTGTCGTCTGACTTGCAGCAGATTGCCGGAGGAGGTCCGCACGGATGATCCGGATTGAAAAGCTCACCCGGGCGTTCGGAGCAAAAGAAGCGCTGCGGGACGTGACTCTCGAGATCCGCAGGGGCGAGATCTTCACCCTGATAGGCCCAAGCGGCAGCGGCAAGAGCACCCTTATCCGGCTTATCGATCTCCTCGATTCCCCGAGTTCCGGGAAGATATTCTTCGATGGTACCGATACCGCAGGTCCCAAAAAGGACCGGCTTGTCATCCGGCGGAGGATGAGTATGGTATTCCAGAAACCCGCCGTCCTGAATACCTCTGTTGCCGAGAATGTTGCCTTTGGCCTGAAGTTCCGTGGAGTGCCTGCAACGGAGGCAGAGAAGAAAGTGAAGTTTGCCCTCCACCTTGTCGGGCTCTCGGACTTGTATTCACGAAGGGCGATCACCCTCTCCGGGGGTGAGATGCAGCGGGTTGCCCTTGCCCGTGCAATGGTCACCGAACCGGAGGTCCTCCTCCTCGATGAACCGACCGCAAACCTCGACCCTGTTTCGTCGGAGATGATCGAGGACCTGATCGTCAGGATCAACAAACGCTTCGGCACCACGATAGTTATGTCCACCCACGACATGCTCCAGGGGCAGCGGCTTGCAGACCGTATCGGTGTGATCATGGACGGCAGCCTGGTACAGGTGGGGAGTGCACCGGAGATCTTCTACCAGCCAAAAGGCAGGCAGATTGCCCGCTTTGTCGGGATCGATGCGATTACCGGAGGACGGGTGATTGAAAACACCGGGGGACATGCCCTCATTCGCGTCGGGGAGACCTGTTTTGAGGCGCTGACGGATATCCCGAAGGGAAAGCGGGTCTCGCTCTGCATCCGCCCGGAGGACGTTACCCTGACACCGTCTGACTCGGTCTCAGAAAAGACCAGTATGCGGAACCGGATTGTCGGTCGGATCCAGAAGATTCTCCCGTCCGGCCCGTTCGTCCGGATCGCTGTGGACTGCGGTTTTCCTCTCGTTGCACTGATCACCCGCAGGTCGTGCACCGATCTCGGGCTCTCGCTAGGGTCCATGGTCATTGCCGGTGTCAAGGCAACCGCGATCCATGTCCTGCAGGAAGACGGGGATAGAAATGCTGCTGGATAATTATTCTGGCATTCCACATTTCCGGAAATTCCGACAGGCCGACTAATTGTGGCAGAAGGGCTTGCTGGTCTTATTAGAATAATTCCCGGTTTATCCAGCGCTTCTGCGGTAATGGAAAATTCTTCGCTTTCCGTGGCGCAGAGGGAAAACTGCAGGCTTCAAGCACTTTTGATTCATCGATGTGCTCCCCTATATCACGACGGTATGCTAGCGTAGAGAGTGAGAGAACGGAGAGGGGCAGGTGAATACCATACTTGTTGTCTATGTCCAGGTAGCGGGAATTGATTCGCACGTGGCAACTACAGATGTGTTGTACATAGAGGCGGCAGCTGGAGCGGTCCACTATAATACCCATGGCAGCAAGATATGCCGGAACCCGGTTGACCGACATCGTCATTGAGAATGCAACGCAGAGATCGATAATAGCGGAACCCATTCGGGTATTGGGATAGAACGGTTCATCTGCATAACAGAGTTTGTCACAGCTCTTGCAATAAAACCGTTTAACAGAGACATACATTGTTCTCTGCTCATTATTGATCAACAAGTGCGCGTACTGTTTTCTTTTCGTATCATAACCAGCAAGAGGGCCACCACATGCGGGACATACGGAATGTCCGGTAAATGTAACACCATCAACTATGGAAATCGCACTCTGGACGATAGCAGCCACAATCGGGAGAATTTTGGGAGGTTTCATGACGTGCGCGCTCCCCCAAATAAAACAATTTTCGGATAAATGTGGGTCAATTGATTTAGTGCGATAATTGGTACAAGCATTTTACCCAGCATATCCTGAAATACTCTTTGACCCACCATTATTAATCATTTTTTGTGGTTTTTTCAATATGCTTAAATATCGTTCCCATCTGAGTTTTTTTTGTTAAAAGGTGTGTCATACATGGAATTCAAGTACGTTCCGACCACGTGCCCCTATTGCGGCACAGGTTGCGGATTCAACCTTGTTGTCAAGGACAAGAAGGTTGTCGGCGTCCAGCCGTGGCAACGCAACCCGGTGAACGAAGGCAAGCTCTGCCCCAAGGGCAACTATGCCTGGGAGTTCATCAACAGCCCTGACCGGTTAACAAAGCCCCTCATCAAGAAGGATGGCAAGTTTGTTGAAGCCAGCTGGGACGAGGCCTACAAGCTCATCGCCCAGAAGTTCAAGTCCTACAAGGGCGAAGAGATGGCCTGCCTTGCATCCGCCCGTGTCTCCAATGAAGAGAACTACCTGATGCAGAAGTTTGCCCGTGCTGTTCTAAAGACTCCCAACATCGACCACTGCGCCCGGCTCTGCCATGCGTCCACGGTCGTTGGTCTTGCCGGTGCATTCGGGTCCGGTGCCATGACCCAGTCCATTGCGGATATTGCCGAGTCGAAGTGTCTCCTTGTTATCGGTACGAACACCTTCGAGCAGCACCCGCTGATCGGGCGCCGTATCATGCAGGCAAAGATGAACGGTGCAAAGATCATCTACGCCGACCCCCGTCTCACCCCGACCGGGAAGATCGCTGACCTGCACCTGCAGTTCTACTCGGGTACCGATGTTGCACTGCTGAACTGCTTCATGCAGCTGATCCTCAAGAACGGCTGGGAGAACAAGGACTTCATCAAGAACCGGACCAAGGACTTCGAGAAGGTCAAGGAAGTCGTGATGAAGGATACCTACAGCCCCGAGAACGTCTCGAAGATCACGGGCGTTCCTGCGGAAGACATTATCAAGGCTGCCGAATGGTTCGGCAAGTCGGGACAGTCTGCGGTACTCTACTCGATGGGTATCACCCAGCACACGACCGGTGTTGACAATGTCAAGTCGGTTGCAAACCTCCAGATGCTGACCGGCAACCTCGGCAGACCCGGCACGGGCATCTGCGCACTGCGTGGCCAGAACAATGTCCAGGGCGCCTGCGACATGGGAGCCCTTGCAAATGTATACTCCGGCTACCAGTCCGTTCTCGTTCCCGAGATGAAGAAGAAGATGGAAGACGCCTGGGGCTGCCAGATTGCCGAGGGCAAAGTTGGCCTGACAGTCACCACGCTGATCAACACTCTCGCTGACGAGCCCGGGAAAGTCAAGTGCGTGTACATCATGGGTGAGAACCCGATGCTGTCTGACCCTGACCTCCACCACGTGGAGAAGGGCTTAAAGAACGCAGAGTTCATTGTCGTGCAGGATATCTTCCTGACCGAGACCGCCCAGCTCGCCGATGTTGTCCTTCCGGCAACCTGCTTTGCCGAGAAAGACGGCACCCAGACCTCGACCGAACGCCGTGTCCAGAAGTGGAGGAAGGCCCAGGACCCGCCCGGCGAGGCACGTGCTGACTGGAAGATCATCTGTGAACTCGGAGCGGCAATGGGATACGAGAAGCAGTTCCCCTACAAGAGCGCCGAGGAGATCTTCAACGAGATCGCCAGGGTCACCCCGTCCTATGGTGGAATGACCTATGCCCGGCTCGAGAAGCCCGAGGCACTCCACTGGCCCTGCCCGACTGCTGAACACCCGGGCACCCCGATCCTGCACAAGGAGAAGTTCTCCCACCCGGACGGTCTTGGAATCTTCACCCCGATCGAGTGGAAAGCCCAGGCCGAAGTCCCGGACAAGGAGTACCCGTTCCTCCTCACCACCGGCCGCTGCATCTGGCACTGGCATACCGGCAGCATGACCCGCCGCTCCCCGAGCCTGGAGCGCGAGGAGCCGACCGGATGGGTCGAGATCAACCCTGAAGACGCAAAGGCACTGGGGATTGCAGACAAGGAGATGCTCAAGGTATCCTCCCGCCGTGGCGATATCAAGATCGGTGCCCGTGTAACGAAGACGATCAAGAAGGGCGTCGTGTTCATCCCGTTCCACTTCATCGAGTGTGCGGCAAACATCCTCACCATCAACGCGCTCGATCCCGTGGCAAAGATTCCCGAGTTCAAGGCATGTGCCTGTAAAATCGAGAAGATCAAGGAGGCCTGAAGATGGCAAAGAAAGGCGATATGCTCTACGCGTGGACCAACGACGCAGAGATCAAGAAGAAGGCCGAACTCGGCGGTGCTGTCACGGCACTCTGGAAATTCGCGCTGGAGTCCAAGGCAGTTGACGCTGTCCTTGTCATTACCAAGGGGACTGACCTCTACGATGCGCAGCCGGTCCTCATCACCGACCCCAAGGAACTCGCAAAGACTGCCGGGTCCCTCCACTGCGGGACGCTCCTCCTGCCCAAACTGGTCAAGAAGTACATGGATGGCGCCGAGAACATGAAGATCGGTGTCACCGTCAAGGGTTGCGATGCGATGGCGTTCTACGAACTCGCCAAGCGCAAGCAGATCAACCTTGACAACGTTGTCATGATCGGTGTCAACTGCGGTGGATCGGTCAGCCCGGTCCTCGCCCGCAGGATGATCACCGAGAAGTACGGCGTTGACCCGGACAAAGTCCACAAGGAAGAGATCGACAAGGGCCAGTTCATCATCGAGTACGAGGGAGGTCACAAGGGCATCTCCGTTGACGAGCTCGAAGAGGCAGGCTATGGCCGGCGTTCGAACTGCCGCCGCTGCAAGATGAAGATCCCCCGGCAGGCAGACCTTGCCTGTGGTAACTGGGGTGTCATCGGCGAGAAGGCCGGCAAGGCAACCTTTGTTGAAGTCTGTTCCGAGAAAGGTGCGAACCTCGTTTCAGGTGCAGTCAAGAACGGCATCCTTGCGACCGAGGCAGCCAACCCCAAGGGCCTCGAGATCCGCGGAAAGGTCGAGGGTGCAATGCTGAAGCTTGGCGACAAGTGGCGCAAGCACGACTTCGAGGCACTCGGAGAGGGAAAAGACCGGCTCAAGAAGATTATGACCGAGACATCCCGCTGCATCAAGTGCTACAGCTGTATCTCGGCCTGCCCGATCTGTTATTGCGTTGACTGCACGACCAAGAACCCGGCGTATGTCAAGCCCGGGGAGCTTCCTCCGAACTTCATGTTCCACCTGATCCGGTTTGCCCACATTGCCGACTCCTGCGTGAACTGCGGCCAGTGCCAGGAACTCTGCCCTGCAGAGATCCCGAACGCGCTCTTCATGCACGCCCAGCAGGTCGAGCTCGAGAAGATGTTCGGCCATACTCCGGGCGTCGACATGGAACTTCCAATCCTTGCATATGCAGAGGAGCAGGTCGAACGCAAGAGGTTGCACAACACCGGCAGCGACATGATCTACCTGAATGTGTTTAACCCGATGTCACAACACTAAACCTTTTTTTTATTGTTTTACGAAGAAGAATAACCAAAGGGGATTTTTCTTATTTGTCTTATCTTAGGATCAGTCCTTGGTCGGACTGAATCGCTCAAGGTAACAGTAATCGTAAGCCCTTTTTTCACCAGGTCTGAGTGCAAGCAGCGAACTGTCGGCATGGTCCTCGCACAGGTAGGACACACAGGTTCCAAGCGACTGGATCCCGATCGCATCCTTGTCACACAATTCACACTTGATTTTTTCAGCCATTGTCATCTCCCGGAGGTTGTGTAAAGAAAATTGTACGAATTTTCTCGCCATTTGTGTTGCTGTAACCATTATCTGGAAGGTTTTTCTATCAGCTGTACCGTTCAAGGTAACAAACGCCATACGTTTTTTTCTCGCCGGGTTTAAGCGCAAGGAGGAGGCTGTCGGCATGGTCTTGGCAGACATATTCAAAACCTCCTTCCATCGACTGGAATCCGATGGCTTCTTTGCCACACCGTTCGCACTTATGTTTTTCAGCCATGATCATTTCCTTTGGATTGTTTCCTAATACACCTTTGGAATGGGTAAATGCTCCCCCTGACAGCAAACTCCCCAACTATTTCCGGCCGGTATTCAGTCCTTTCGGTTCCGGAAAACGGAGGAAGCTTCGGGCCAGAATGCCATAAGTGGTATACCTGATGAGATGAATATAAAAGGTAGACTTCGGCTGAGAAGCAGGGAAGGCCGCATGGAATTCAGAGTTCAGGTGAATATATGGTAAAACGGTATCTCCAGGTTAAACCGCTCGATGATGTGCTCGCACTTCTGGGTCGTGAGTTCTCCTGCATACCCTCTGTCATTACGGTACCGCTGGAAAACGCATCGGGGCGGATCACAGTGGGGCCAATCTTTGCCAAATATTCCGTACCGGAGATCCACCTCTCCGCAATGGACGGGATCGCGGTTGTGAGTGCAGATACAAAAGGAGCCTCCGAGCAGCACCCTGTCACTCTGCCGCGTACGGTCCGGGTGAATACCGGCAATGTTGTACCTCAGGAATACGATGCGGTTATCATGATCGAAGATGTCTGGGAGGAATCCGGGAAATATACTATCCGAAAGTCCGCAAGCCCGTGGCAGCATGTCCGGCCGGCCGGGGAGGACCTTGCTGAATCGGAAATGGTAATGCCCTCGCGCCACCGTATCCGCCCGCACGAGACCGGGGGCCTTGCCACATACGGTATCACGGAAGTTGATGTGATCACGGTCCGCATTGGTCTCGTACCCACAGGCAGCGAGCTCGTTGCAGCCGGGACACGCCCTGCTCCGGGCCAGGTTGTTGAGAGTAACACGCTCATGGCAAAAGCGATACTCGATGAGGTTGGGGCGACCTGCATACGGTACCCTTTTGTCGAGGATACCCCGGAGAAAATCCGCAATGCTATCAGGAAAGCCTGCAGTGAGAATGACCTTGTTATTGTCTCGGCCGGGTCATCCGCGGGAACGAAAGATTATACCGCGGACGTGATCGCGGAACTTGGTGTGGTGCTGGTCCACGGCATTGCGACCAAGCCTGGGAAACCGGCCATCATCGGCCGGGTGGACGGGAAGCCGGTCATCGGTCTGCCCGGTTATCCTCTCTCGGCGCTGACCGTTCTCCGTGAACTGGTCCTGCCCCTGATGAGGATGTATGGACTCTTTGTTCCTCCTTACCGTATTGTTCAGGCGCAGGTGACCACGGCACTTGCCAAGGAGATCGGCTCGGATGAGTATGTTGCCTGCACGCTCGGGAAGGTCGGGGATCGCTTTGTCATATCACCGCAGTCCAAGGGTGCCGGTGTCCAGATGAGCGCGATCCGGTCAAACGCGTATATACGGCTCCCCCGCGACTCGGAAGGATTCAACGCAGGAGATCTCGTGGACGCACGACTGCTGGTACCGGAGGAGGAAGCAGAGAATGCCCTCCTTATTACAGGCAGCCACGACCCGGCCATCGATTACCTGGCCGACCTCCTCCGGCCAAAGGGTGTCTCGCTTATTTCAACTCACGTGGGGAGTATGGGAGGGATCCTTGCCCTGAGAAAGGATGAATGCCATGCGGCACCGACTCACCTCCTTGCAGATGATGGGACCTACAACATCACGTACGTGCAGAAGTATCTCGGGGTTACGGAAGTCGATCTCCTCTGCGTAGCCGAACGGCAACAGGGTGTGGTCTCACGTGACGGGCTCTCGTTTACGGATCTCCCCGGACGGCTGTTCGTCAACCGCCAGAAGGGGTCCGGGACCCGCATGCTGCTTGATTACCAGCTGAAGAAAGCAGGTATTGACCCGGGAACAATTCCGGGATATGAACGGGAAGTGACCACGCATATCGCAGTCGCGCTTGCCGTCAAGAGCAGGGAGGCGGATGCCGGTCTCTGCGTGTACAGTGCGGCAAAGGCCCTGAATCTGCCGTTTGTCCCGGTAGCGAGCGAGCGGTACGAACTGGCCATACGCCGGGAACATGCAACGGACCCGCGTGTCGTGGCACTCATGGAAGCGATCCGGTCAAAGGAATTCAAATCAATTCTTGAACAGCTGGGTGGCTATGAAACAATGGAAACAGGAACGATCCGGCAAGGTAGCCCGTGATCCTGCGCGGGGGAATCCGGCCTGCTGTGAACAATTACTAGTCGATCGGCCCTTCAAAACGAGATATTTCCAGCAGGGCTCTCTCGTTATTTAATGAAAATGATTAACTTTTTTCCGGCACAGGTACCGGAATGAACAGGAATAACCACTCCTTCATTTGGAAAGTGGGGGGGTCATCCAGAAAATTTTCCGTCATAAGTTAATTACTTAAGAATGAAATTTTTTTTTGTAAACCTTATTTAATGAAGTTGTATGAATGTTCATTTGGAAACCTTTAACTAACTAGCCGGGAAATCATAATTTTACGACGACAGTGTGTGTGATACGCATGGCGTTTTCTGTACATGTAAACATGGAGCGGTGCACCGGTTGTGGCAACTGTGTCATCGCATGCCCGGTTGATGCCCTCGAGCTATACACCGTGGACCCGGCAACCAAGGAGAAGATCTATGCCGTGAAGAACGGTAAGTCGATCCACCTCGATGTCAAGGCCGAGCTCTGTGCTGGCTGCGGCGTCTGCGTGAACGCCTGCCCGTACGATGTCATCCGCCTCTCCGGAAAGGGAGCACGAATCCCTTCAGAGGCCTGAAGCGAGGAATACCATGGCAAACTCAATCAGCGTTAACCTGATCTCCGGCAGGACCATCCAGCAGGGCGTTGCAATCGAGAGCGGCAAGGAGAAGCCCTCATACCGCACCGCCTGCGGCATCATCGAAATGGACCAATCAGACCTGAAGAAACTCGGTGCCTGGAAGAACACCAACGTAAAGGTCACGACCGATTATGGGAGTGTTATTGTCAAGGCCATCGAGGCCACGCAGGGCCCCCACCCGGGCGTTGCATTCATCCCGATGGGCCCCTGGGCAAACTCCGTTGTCAGCAACAACACCTACTCCACCGGGATGCCCACCTTCAAGGGTACGCCCGCAAAGGTTGAAGTTGCGATCAACGAGCCCGTCCTTTTAGGAATAGAACTCGTCCAGAGACAGTGCGGGGTGAAAGTAGGATGACGAAAGTTATCACTGATGTAATCTGCCCGTTCTGCGGGACCCTCTGCGATGATGTCGAAGTCACCGTATCCGATGACGGCAAGAAGCTCCTCGAAGTGGCAAACGCCTGCGTTATCGGCACCGAGAAGTTCCTCCACTCCCAGTCCTCCGACCGGGTCACGAAACCCCGGCTTCGCCAGGAAGACGGCAGCTGGAAGGAGATCTCCTATGAAGAGGCCGCGGATTATACCGCAAAGCTCCTTGCAAAGGCCAAGAAGCCCCTGATGTACGGCTGGTCCTCCACCAACTGCGAGGCCCAGAGCGTAGGTAACGAGATCGCCGAGATCGCAAAGGCCTGCTGTGACAACACCGCAGCTGTCTGCCACGGGACCACCCTCATTGCCGTTCAGGATATCGGTCTCCCGAGCTGTACTCTTGGGGAAGTCAAGAACCGTGCTGACCGTGTCATCTTCTGGGGCTGCAACCCGGCACACGCCCACCCCCGGCACATGTCCCGGTACTCCATCTTCCCCCGTGGTTTCTTCACCGGCAAGGGACAGATGAGCAGGAAGCTTGTTGTCGTCGACCCCCGCTGCACTGACACCGCCAAGATGGCCGATGTCCACCTGCAGATCGAACAGGGTCGCGACTATGAGCTTCTTGACGCCCTCCGTGTTGCCCTCAAAGGCGAGTGGCTCCCGGATGTAGTGGCAGGCATTCCCGCAGAGAAGATCCGCGAGGTTGCAGACATCTTAAAGAGCGGCCGGTTCGGTATCATCTTCTTCGGTATGGGTGTTACCCAGTCACTCTCCAAAAACCACAACATTGATGCGGCGATCGCGCTCACAAAGGACCTCAACGAGTACACGAAATATTCGATCATGCCGATGCGGGGCCACTACAATGTTACCGGCTCCGGAGAAGTCTTTGCCTGGCAGTTCGGGTTCCCGTACTCCGTTGACCTCACCCGAGGCTTTGCCCGCTACAACCCCGGCGACTCGAGTTCGATCGACCTCCTGCTCCGCGGGGAAGTCGATGCCATGTTCACCATCGGCAGCGACCCGGGTGCACACTTCCCGATCAGCGCCGTGAAGCAGATAGCAAAGGTCGACTCGGTCTGTATCGATCCCCACATGACCCCGACCTCCGGTGTCTCCAAGCTCCACGTACCCGTTGCCTTCAACGGTGTCGAGACCGGCGGGAACTGCTACCGCATGGACAATGTCCCGATCGACTGCCGCAAGGTTGTCGAGCCGCCCGAGGGCATGAAGACGGACCTTGAGTTCCTCACCATGGTCTGTGACCGGTTAAAGAAGCTGAAGGGGGTAGCATAACATGTCGGAATACATCATCAGGAACGGCCATGTCTTTGACCCCGTCCAGGGCATCAAGGGCGACAAGAAGGACATCTGCATCAAGGACGGGAAGATCGTTGACAAGGTCGGTTCCTCTGCAAAAGTGATCGATGCAAAGGACAAGACCGTCATGGCAGGCGCCGTGGAGATCCACGCCCACGTTGCCGGCCCCAAGGTCAACCTCGGCCGCATCTACCGGCCCGAGGACAAGCTCTTCAGCTGCACCCCGACAAAGGGCATGGAGCGGATGGGCGGCGGCGCCTCGATCCCGACCACGTTCAAGACCGGGTACGAATACGCAAAGATGGGATTTGCCGTAGCCATGGAGGCTGCGATGCCCCCGCTCTTCTCCCGCCACGTGCACGAGGAGATTCGCGACACCCCAATCATCGACGAGGGTGCATTCCCGGTCTTCGGGAACAACTGGTTCGTCCTCGAATACCTCAAGAACCACGAGATCGAGAACACTGCGGCATACTGTGCCTGGCTCCTCAATGTCACCAAGGGATACGCACTCAAGGTCGTCAACCCCGGCGGCACGGAAGCCTGGGGCTGGGGCCTGAACTGTCTCACGGTCAACGATCCCGTCCCGTACTTCGACATCACCCCGGCAGAGATCATCAAGGGGCTTATCGAGGCAAATGAGTACTTAGGCCTCCCCCACTCGATGCACATCCACCCGAACAACCTCGGGAACCCCGGCTGCTACGAGACAACTCTCGACACCATGAAGCTCGCCGAGGGCATCAAGGCAAAGAACAAGTTCGGCCGTGAGCAGGTCCTGCACCTCACCCACACCCAGTTCCACTCTTACGGTGGCACCAACTGGGGCGACTTTGAGTCCAAGGCCAAGGAAGTCACCGACTACGTCAACAAGAACAAGAACATCACCATCGATACCGGTAACGTCACCCTTGACGAGACCACCACGATGACTGCCGATGGCCCGTTCGAGCACCACCTCACCGGCCTCAACCACCTCAAGTGGGCAAATGTCGATGTTGAGCTCGAGACGGCAGCCGGTGTTGTCCCGTACATCTACAGCCCGTCAATCTCTGTCTGTGCCATCCAGTGGGCAATCGGGCTTGAGATCGCCCTCATGATGAAGGACCCGATGCGCTGCTACATCACCACCGACCACCCGAACGCCGGCCCGTTCACCCGGTACCCCCGCGTGTACAAGTGGCTGATGTCCGAGAAGGCGCGGAAGCAGCAGATCGAGTCCTTCAAGCACAAGGACAAGGTTCTCTCCCAGACTGCCATCGGCACGCTCGACCGCGAGATCTCGCTCTACGAGCTCGCCCAGATGACCCGTGCCGGGCCTGCAAAGTCCCTCGGCCTTGCCGCCATGTGCGGAGGCTTAAAGCCCGGCATGGACGCCGATGTTGCCATCTACAACATCAACCCCGACAAGCCGGTGGCAAACCCCGACGACATCGAGAAGGCCTTTTCCCGCTGCGCCGCGTTCTTCAAGAGCGGCGTCCAGGTTGTCAACAATGGCGAGATTGTCAGCAATGGCAACAAGCGGACCCTCTGGGTCAACGTCAAGGCAAAGGAGAACCCGCAGGTTGCCCGCGACATCAACGAGAAGTTCGTCAAGTATTACAGCATGACGCAGGCCAACTACGAAGCGCTCGGGCACCACTTTGTCCCGAACCCGTATGCAATCGAGGTTGATGCAACACAAGTGTAGGTGGAAGAAGATGGAAACCGTTACCATTACTATGAAAAATGCGCCTGCACTGTATCTTGAGGCAGACACCATCTCTCCCGATGCATTCGCCGGCAAGAGTGCGGCCCAGATCGCAGAGCTCCCGGTTTTTGAGGGGAACGTCCCCTCAACTCTTGGCAAATACTTCGAGGTCAGCGGCAATGCCGGGGCAACTGCAGCCGACACGAAGATCGTTGTCAAAGGCGACGCGAAGAAAGTCAAGTATATCGGCTTCAAGATGACTGCCGGTGAGGTAGTCATCGAGGGCCCGGCCGACCAGTATGTCGGTGCCTGGATGAAGGGCGGAAATCTCACCGCTAAGGGCGATGTGGGTGCATTCGCTGCAACTGCCATGAAGGGCGGCGAAATGGTCATCGAAGGTAATGCCGGCAACTACCTTGGCGCTGCATATCGCGGCGACTGGAGAGGCATGTCCGGTGGCAAGATCCTTGTCAAGGGCAATGCAGGGTCCGACACCGGTATGTACATGCTCGGTGGGGAAATCACCATCAACGGCAACTGCGATGTCCACATTATGACCCATGCCGAGGGCGGTAAGGTCACCATCAAGGGCAATGCAGCAAGCAAGCTCGGCGGCCAGATGGTTGAGGGCACCATTATAGTTTTCGGCAATATCGATGTCATGATGCCCGGATTCAAGCCGAATGGCGAAGTCGAGCTCGAAGTCGACGGCACCAAGGCAAAGTTCGCCCACTTTATCGGCGACATGGGCGAGCGCCACAAGAAGAAGAAAGGCGTCGTCGTGTACGGGAACCTGTACAAGAAGATCTAATCTTCCCTTTTTTCCCTGCACACAACACACACATTCATAAAAACAGGAAAAACAGAAGAGAGAATCCAACCATGGATTCTTCTCCTGTTTGTTAACCCGGAAAGCTGTGGATCACGTCACGGTTTTCCGGCATCCTCTGCGCTCCGGGCTTCCGGTACCTGCCTGAGGATCTCTTCCCTGAACTTCTCGAAATGGAGATCGTCCAGCTGCTCTGAGAGGAGCCGCCCGCTCCAGGCCCGACGGTAGACCCAGTCCACAATCTTCTCGATCACAAAGAGCACCTGCTCTTCGGTTTTTACCGTAAGCAGCTTACGACCGACTTTCGGGTGCCTACCGCGGCGACCCCCGACGGTAATCAGGAAGTGCCGGTCTTCTGCCTTGACGAGATCAAAGGAACAGGACTGGACGCAGACACCGCATTCCACGCACTTGTTCTCGTCCAGCACCGAGATGCCGTTCTTGATCCTGATTGCGCCCTCCTTGCAGTAGAAGACACAGCTGCCACAGCCGGTACAAATCCGTTCCTTTGTCCGGACGGGCCTGACACGGCCGATCACGCCGATCTCGTTCAGCATCGGGCTGGTGCAGGCGTTCGGGCAGCCGGAGAGGGCAATGCGCATCTTGACCGGCATCACCTTGCCAAAGAGTTTTGCATCGATCTTCTGTGTGAGGCTGATGGTATCGATATTGGCAAATTTGCACCGCTCAGTGCCGGGACAGGAGATGATATTCACAATCTCGTCCCGCTCTGAACCGACCGGTGTCCCGTTCTTTTCTAGGGCAAGGGCCATTTTTTTGAGATGTTTCGGATCGACATGCGGAATTTCGATAGTCTGCCGGGTGGTGCAATGGACCTCTCCGCTGCCATAGGTCTTTGCTATCTTGGCAATTCCCCGCAATTGTTCGACAGAGAGGATGCCGGCCGGAGCCCGAATCCGGATGGTCGAGAGGTCTGGATTCCGCTCGGTGATGACCCCGCCTTTCATGTGGATACCGATATCGCGCTGCATCGTCAGTACTCTGGGAGAGGGAGATAATTAAGAGTGGGGTTGTGGCAGGGGAATTGGGGCCTCCTGTACCCCCTTTTGCCTTGGCGCTTAGGAAATCAGTAATAGATCAGCGACCCGTTTCCCAGCAGGTGTTTATCACTGGCCGGTGTGAGTTCAGCACGCATACCCGGTGCAGCAGCAGTCGTGGTATCGATGAGCAGGCCCACTTCCCCCAGCGGAGCAGTGACCGTCCTCTTGGCAAGCAGGGTGCTGTTGTTGTAGATCTCGACGGTAAGCGGCTCGGGCGAGGTGTCTAGTTTGCGGATTGTTGCCTGGACAATGCTCTTTGTCATCAGGATGGAGAAGTTCTGGTCCCCCCTGCCGGAGACCTGGCGCAGGAGCCCAGGATTCCCGATTGAACCGGCAAAGTCGCCGGGACAGATAACCCGGACATAAACGCCGGCAGGCTGAATATCTGCCGGGGCCTGCCCCTGAACGGGTGCCGTTCCGGCGGAGGGCGTTATCGTGATGACCGTGTCTCTGTACGGTGAGCCGTAGAGGGAGTTCACGGCAAACGCTGCCACGGCAAGGATTGCGATAATGGCAATAATGGCAAGGGCCGCAGCAATGAGGGAAGACTTCCGGACGGGAGTTGATTTTCTCCTGGGCCACTTGGCGGAGCCGTCCTGTGCTGGCACTCGATTCTTTGGAGAATTGGGGTGGGCTGGGACCGCGACTTTTGGCGTGTAGGTCCCCGGAAGTTCGCGCTTCTCGCCCGGGGTCTGCCGGGCAGGAGGAGCATCCGGGGCGGGTTTCAGGGCAGGATCGGGAAGGGCCGAGGTTGTTTTCACGATCGGTTCGTCCACAGGCAGCAAATCCGGTGTATTCTGGATCGCTTTGAGGGATTCCGTGGCAGCCTGGACGATGTTTTTAAACGGCTCCTGCGAGCGGTACTCCGCGACAAATGCTTTTTGTGCCGGGGGTGATTGCGGTGTTTCAACCGGCTCAGTCCGTGGCGGAGGGATGTGAATCCCGGCAAACGGGTCCCGGGGAACCGCTTCCTGAACCGGGGGTATTTCCGGTTCCGGAAGCAGTTTCTGGCTGGACGACTCCTCTGCGTCTTGTTCTTCAGCAATGTGTTCGGCCTCTGTGCGGGGGGTCTCTTTCTCCCGCGCCGGGATTGACGGGAGTGTCTCCTCACGCATTTCCGTTGCAGGTTCTACCATCCCGCTCTTTTGAGTTTTTTCCTCAAGGAAGAACTCCAGCGAATCAGGCTCCTGCTCGGTGATGATCACGGGCTCGGCAATCGGTGGCGCGGGTTCAGCTACGGATGACCGTGGGCGGACGGGCTCGGGAGCTTCCCAGCGCCTCACTGATGGCTGGAGACCGTTCTTTTTTGCCACCGGCACAACGGTGCTCTGTGCCTCCTGTTCGCGTGCCCTGATGACCAGCTCAATGAGCCTCTTCACCCAGAGTTCGCGCTCATGACGCCGCTTCTCGCCGAGGTTCTGGGTGAAGATGAGACTCACCTGCGCCGAATTGCTGAACGTGCTCGTTTCTTTCAGCGTGAGGATGACGGCCGGTTCACCGGTGGCAGCCTTGCCGCCTTTGACGGTCACGATGTCGGAAAATGGTATCATCTCCGGCTCAAGCCGGTCGTACCGGCTGTCCATGAGGATGAGGCGCTGGTTTGTCAGCATTGCGTCGTACAGGACAGAGCCGGTGCTCACGCGGTGGGTTGTCAGGACAATGGATTCGCCGCGGTTCAGGTACGGGACGCTCATGATACCTCAGTATCATCTCATCTTTGTTGTACGGGAAGATATGCTTTTTAGCCGGCCGCTGAACCGAGCGTCCTTGGCTTGATAAGAATCATAAGGGGATCCAGAGACCCTGCCGCCGTCTTGCAGGACCGGAAAGGAAAAACAGGTGAGGTGTGGACCGGGTTCCCTGCCCGGGATCAAGCCGTGGCAAATCGTAGATGTGCTGCTCCCGGCATCCGGCCCATAAACCAGAGGTATGTGGGTAAATCCTGTTGTGTGTGCATGCGTCCGGTTGGTGCGTGTATCCAAAGGGACACATAGGTATTGACACTGGTAACTTATAATATTTTTTGTTTAACTTTATTGATATGTTTAATATTATTAATTTACTTTACGGAGGGGGACTATGATATAGGATTGCATAACGAGGCAACTGCCGGAAAATGATACGCCTGTCCGTCAGCGAACGATACGGTTTCGCGAGAGAAATTATGAGTCCCGCACTATTAATTTGTATCAATTTACTTATTTCAGTAATAAAAGAAAATAGTTTTACCCTATTCCAACCTACACATCCGTGCAGAGGAACGATTCTTATGCAACAGAAATCATCGACACGAACCCTCATGATCATCGGTATCGTCATCAACCTGCTGCTTGTAACGGCATTGATCGCCGGTTGCACGTCCACTTCAACGGCTCCTGCCACACCGTCTGCAACCGCAGCACCGGTGTCGACACCGGCCGCTCTGGAGACTGCTGCACCCACGCTTGTCGTGACCACGGCAGCTCCTGCCGCAACCAAGGAAGCTGTGAAACCCACCAGCACCCCCAAACCGGTCTACACGTATTCTGAAGGAAATGTTGTTGCCTACACCGCAGCGTCACTTTCCGGTGTGTCACCGAAGCTTGCTGAGGGCTTTGAGAAAATGTACCCTGGACACAAGGTGGTTTTCAACCTGGCAGGAACCCAGGCCCTCAAGACCCAGGTCCAGAATGGCGCCTACTGCGATGTCTTCATCTCGGCCAGCAATTCCTACACCAATGAACTGACAAAAGGCGGCTACTTTGTCTCCGGCACGGTAAAGCCGCTCACGTCCAACTACGTGATTGTGATCCTGCCCAAGGACAATCCGGCAAACATCAGATCGCTCTCCGATCTTGCCAAAAAGGGAGTGAAGATTGCCGTTGCCGATAAGAGCGTCCCGGTCGGGACCGCAACAACGTCTGTGATTGCAAACCTGGCGAAGTCTGCCAACTATGGCAAGGAATGGAACAGCTCCGTATATGGCAACATTGTGACATATGAGACCTCCGAACCTGCTGTTGCGGGCAAGGTTGAGCTTGGTGAAGTAGATGCAGGGTTCGTGTACGAGTCTACGTACATCGCCGGCAAGGACAAGTTCGTAGCCATTTCGGTCCCGAAAGCGATCAATTACCTCCAGACCTACACAATCGGTGTTATGAAAGACTCCACGAGCAAGGGGGCAGCAGCCGATTTCGAGACTTTCATGCTCTCAGCGGATGGCCAGCAGATCCTTGAGGACTATGGCTTCAGGCCCCTCTAATCCTTTTTATTTATTATATCCGGGAGTTTACCTGTATTGTTGAACACCCATTCGGATCAGGTCCGGCTCCATGAAACCACCATCCCTCATCCCGGAAAAATACCGTCGTCTCTTCCTGTACACCGGAGCTATTGTCCTGGTCCTTTCAGTCACACTTTACCTGGCACTGCCAATCGCCGCGCTCTTCTTCCGTACAACTCCCGAGCTGTTCTGGGCATCGCTTTCCGATCCTCTTGTGATCAGCGCGCTCTGGCTGAGCCTCACAACATCGGCGATCTCACTCCTGGTCGTCATCCTTGTCGGCACCCCCTTTGCGTATGTGCACTCCCGCTCCGCCTACCCGGGAAAAGTACTGGTGGACACGCTCATCGATCTCCCTCTTGTCCTTCCCCCGGCGGTGGCAGGGTTTGCCCTCCTCGTGCTCTACGGGAGGATGGGGCTTCTCGGCCAGTACTTCAGGATGCTGGGGATCCCGATCGCCTTCACCACGCTTGCCGTCATCATGGCCCAGATCTTCGTTGCCTCGCCCTTCTATCTCAGGCAGGCAAAATCCCTCTTCGAGCAGTTCGACAGGAGTTATGAGCACACCGCCCGGACCCTCGGGGCTTCCCCCCTGCGTACATTCCTGACCATCACCCTCCCGCTGACGGCAGGAGGACTTGTCTCCGGAGCGGTCATGACCTTTGGCCGGGCCCTTGGCGAGTTTGGTGCTACCATCATGTTTGCTGGGAACCTCCCGGGGGTCACCCAGACCATGCCCCTTGCGGTCTATGTGGGAATGGAGAGCAATTTCAATCTCGGGCTGACCATATCCATCCTGCTCGTTATCATCTCCTTCCTCATTATGATTGCGGTGAGAATCCTCACAAAAACCGAGGTGCCGCATGCTTGATGCAGCAATCCGGAAAAAACTGAGGGACTTTGAGCTTGATCTCTCATTTTCGGTCCGCCCCGGCGGGATCCTTGTCCTGATGGGAAGCAATGGTTCGGGAAAATCCACGACCCTCAATATCCTTGCCGGGCTCCTTGAACCGGACGCCGGTTGCATCCGCCTGAACGGTACAACCTTCTGTGAACCGCGCCGGAATATCTCTGTCCCGATTGAGGACCGCAGGATCGGGTATGTCTTCCAGAACACGGCGGTCTTTCCCCACTTGTCGGTCAGAGAGAATATTGCATACGGGCTCCGGGCACACAACGCAAGCTCACAGGAGATCGAAGAACAGGTCAGGAATCTTATTCAGACCATGGGCCTTGGTGACCTTTCCGGGGTCACAGCCTCCCGCCTGTCCGGCGGCCAGAAACAACGGGTTGCCCTTGCCCGGGCGATCGCGATCCGGCCAACGCTCCTGATGATGGATGAGCCTTTTTCTTCTCTGGATCTTGAAAGCACCCATACTGTCAAACAGCTGATAAAAACATTCGTCGACCGCATGCATATCCCCTGCATCATCGTCACTCACCGCGTGGCCGACTGTCACGAGATCGGGGACCGGGTCCTCGTGATCGCTTCCGGGAAAAAGGAATGGGAAGGGCGTCCGCAGGATATGCCCGCTGACTGTTCCGTGTGCCGGTGCCCGTCAGGAAGGCCGTAAGTCCGCATGGATCTCGACGGTCCCGTAGGGCTTTGTGGTTGAGCTGCCTTTGACCATGACCCCGTCTTCATAGATGGACACCACAAGAAGATCACCAGATGCATCCAGTTTCTGGACAACTGCATCGACAATCTGGTCTTTTGCCGGGATCTGGTAGTATTGTTCCCCGCTTGCGGATACCTCCCTTATACGGCCTGAGGTGCCATACGCGGCTGTGTATTTCCCATAGTACTGGATTCTGACCCAGACCCCCGAGAGCTGGGGAGCAGGAGCCTGCGTTGCTTCGGGAACCGCAGTTGCCGTCACAACGGGTGTGGTTTCCGGTGTCTCCGCTGGCTCTTGTGTTGCCACAGTTGTCGGCTGCTCTGTGGCAGCACGTGAAGGCGTGACTGATGGTATCACTTCTGTGGGAACTGGTGTCACGGGAGTTTTTGGAAGATTGCCGGTAAATGTGGGTGCAAGGAACGTGACTGCTGCAACAAGGGTGATTACAAGGACCAGCACGATCCCGGCTGCAAGGAAGATGCGGCGGTTGCCGGAGGAAGCCTTTGCCCGGGGTTTCCGTGGTGCAAGAGGGGGATTGACATGCCCTCCTGCTTCCGTTCCTGTTCCCTCTCCCATCCCCCCTTCTTCCTCGGGAAGTTCACCGGCAACCCAGGGAGGCACGAGTTCAGCAGGTTTCACTCCGCCCTCCTTCTGTTCACCAAGGCTCATCTCCCGGATCTTTGCAGCCCATTCATCCCGTTCACTGGTCCGTTTCTGCCGGGGAGCCTGCGGGAAGACGATACCGAGGGTGTGGCGTGTCTCATCCGGAAGCACAATGGAAAGGGAGAGGACCGGGTCCATCGAGGTATTCTCTCCAATGGTTACTGTCTCTACTGATGCAAAGGGAATGTCCTGCGGCCGCAGCCGCGAGTGGCGGGCATCAACAAGGATAAGGCGCTGGCTGGTCAGGATCGCCTCTGCCGGTGTCGTGTTGATAACCACGTTATGCGTTGACAGGATGATTGCTTCATTGCCGTTCAGGTAAGGGCTTCCCATAATCCCACGTTCCTATCACTCATGTGCGTTCTGAAGGGCAATAGCCCTTGTTGTTACCGGAGGCCACAGGTGCGCTTTCGCACGATGTCCCGTGTCTGTGATACCCTGCCGGGACAACAAGGAATCGTTTCGGGCGCTTACGGCACCCGGCATTCCAGCGTTTCTCCCATGAGCAGAAACCTTAACAACCTTTCCTGCTGAAGATATTGGCACTATGTGGAAGGCAGTCGGGATCGATGCATGGCTCGCAGCACGGAAGACGAGCCTTGAGGATGCACGCGGGACCGTCACCGGGATCATCGGGCGGGTGAAAAACGAGGGGGATGCCGCACTCATTGACCTGGCAAAGAAATACTGCACGCTGGAGCATGTTGCGGTTACCGATGAGGAGCGGGAATCCGCATACGACGAAGTTGATGCACAGGTTGTCGAGGCCCTGATCGAAGCCCACGCCCGGATCGAACGCTTCCACGAACGCCAGCGGCCCCGTGATCTCTGGTTCGAGGAGATGGAGCCGGGTGTTGTCCTCGGGATGAAGTCTACCGGCCTGAACCGGGTCGGCCTCTACGTGCCCGGCGGCAGGGCAGCCTACCCGTCGTCTGCACTGATGTGCGCTGTCCCGGCGAAGGTTGCCGGGGTAAAAGAGATCTGTGCCTGCTCGCCACCGCCCATCAAGCCCCTGACCCTTGTTGCGCTTGACATTGCAGGTGTCACCGAGATCTACCAGGCGGGCGGTGCGCAGGCAGTTGCGGCCATGGCGCTTGGCACGGAATCCATCCGTCCGGTCCAGAAGATTGTCGGCCCCGGCAATATCTATGTTACCCTCGCAAAGATGATGCTCCGCGAACATGCCGAGATCGACTTCCCGGCAGGCCCGAGTGAGATCGGGATCATCGCGGACAGCACGGCCCACCCGAAAGTTGTTGCAGCAGACGTCCTTGCACAGGCCGAGCACGACCCGAACGCAGCCTGCATCCTCATCACAACGGATCCCACCCTCCCGGCAAAGGTCGGAAAGGAGATCGAGAAGATGGTGGCCGAGGCTCCCCGGAAAGAGATCATTGTCGAGGCCCTGAAGAACTCCGGGTATACTGTAGTGAAGGATATCGACGAGGCAATCGCGGCATCCGATGTCGTGGCACCCGAGCATCTCTCCATCCAGGTTGCCGATCCGCTCATGGTAGTGACAAAAGTACAGAATGCCGGCGCCATCTTCGTTGGCCGGTACTCGGCGGTTGCCTGTGGCGACTATGCGGTCGGCACCAACCACTGCCTTCCCACTGCAGGGTACTCGAAGATGTACTCGGGGCTGGATGTTGCACACTTCTGCAAGACGGCATCGGTGGAGATCATCGACCGCGACGGGCTTGAAGCGATTGGTGATATTGTTGAGACGATTGCCGAAGCCGAGGGGCTGTATGCCCACTCCCAGTCCGTAAAGGTCCGGCGGGCATTGTAACTCCCTGTAATCCTCCTTTTCTTTCTGTCGCGTTAAGAACCCAGAGATTCCCGACCAGTTGGTACCGGGACTCGTTTTCCAACCTTTCGTGACGGGAAATACTCCTGATCCGGAGGGATGATTATCTCGTGCACCAACGCACCCCTGCCCGACCCCCCTTGGCTTCTCATGGAAGATTTTTAGGGGAATTTACATCGCAAATTCCACAGGAAATTATGGTGTTTTTGCCTGCCTGAAACGGGGGGTCGGGCAGGGGCAATCTGGTTCCGGAGCCCGTACGAACACGGGATCGTTTCAGCAGGCACGGCCCTTTCCTGCATCAGGTTAAGACGGAAGATCCCGGCCGAGCCACGTTCTTCCGGCAAATGAAGAAAGCCAGTTTGAAAAGCAGTATGTCCTTGTCCGACCCCCTCCTTCATAAAGGAAGTCGGGAATCATGATCGGTGTTGCATACCGTTGACCGGCCCGGAGGCGATGTCCCCGTAATACCGCAGAAAAAGATGCGGGAGAAACACGGGCTGGGGCGGTTTTGTTCAGCGATCACTGCTTCCGGCCAACGGCAGCCAGAAGAAATGCGGCGCAGATGAGCCCCGCAACCGGCAGGGGCGGGTCGAGCGGAGTTTCCTCCACCGGGCGCATTGGGGGGAGGAACTCGATCTCCGCGGTCGCATATTCGGGTTTGGTAAACCTGAGACGGTCCATCGGTCGGTCGGTGACGTAGACGGTATACTTCCCGGGTTCGAGCGTGCCGATAATGGCAGAAGTGTCCCAGGTGTAGGTCCAGGACTTGTCCGCAAGCTGCACGGGTGCCGTGGTGAACATACCCCGTCCTGCAGGAATGTTCAGGTTATCGAGCGCAACGCCCCGCGTATCGAGGTGGTCTCCGGTCAGGAAGAGGAATACGGCGATGGTTGCGGATCCGTTGATAGTCCCGTTCAGGACAATGGTGTCGCCGATATGGGCTGTCTTTGGGGATGCATCGATGGTGAGGGTGACTGCCGCGGCAGCCGGGACTGCCACGAGCATCACTGCCGTCAGGAACAGCAGCAGGCATACCCCTCTCATGGAAAGATCGTGTGCTGTTGGACCTTAAAAAAAAGGTTGATCTGCACCTGTGCGGTCAGAAGGTGACCACCATGACGGCCTCCTCCTCTTTTTTAAGTTCCCCTTTGAGGTGGCCGGCATCGAAATCATAGGCATCATGGGGATTATAGTCCTCGTACAGCTCGCACTTGTCCAGGATATCGACAAACTCTTTCAGGAAGATCCGCGGGATGATGTCGACACGGCCCCCGAAACGGGTGGTAATCTTCCGGATCATCGCCCGGATGAACCGGTGGGAGATCCGTTCCCGGTCGGGTTCTGAATAGGCCTGTGCATACACGTCCACGACCCGGAGCGCAACAAGTTCGAGCTTTGCGGTGTCGAACTTTGAGAGAAGGATCTGCGGCTGCCGGGGATTTTTAAAATCGTCACTCTGGGTAACACTGATACGGTCGTAGAGCGGGGGAAGGGAGCGGATCCCGCGTGACCCGTCAAACAATGCCGGCGTTCCGGTGAAGAGGAAGAAACAGCGGGGCATCTCCCCCTTGTCAACGGCATCGATGATCCGAACAAGGACCTGGTACGCTTTCTCGCGCTGATTCCGCTGGAGTCCCTGGGTGGTCTCCAGCTCGTCAATGGCAATCACAAGACCGCTGTACCCGGCGCCATGGATGATCGAGACGAGCGCCTGGAGAAAGATGAAGGCGACTGAATCATCGATGTCGCCCTTTACTCCGGCCTTTGCCTTCAGTTCGCGGCCAATGTTCGGCTCTGCGGAGATCCACCCGAGCGCAGCCTGGGCGAGCGTGAAGTCACCGGCATTTCCAGCCCGGTAATAGGTCCGCAGGGTGGCAGCAAGCGCGGAGTTCAGCGAGGAGATCCCTGCAAGGGCGGCCTCGATTTCCCGTTCCGTTGCGGCTTCGAGGGCAGCATCGTTTTCAGCCTCCCCGCTGACAGAGAGGATCCGCTCCTCGATGTTGAAGAGCCAGGTATCGATAATCGCCTTCAGGGCATGTTCTTCGCCAGTAGTCCGGAGGTTGGCGCACACCTGCTGGTATACTCCCCGGAGCTTGTGCAGGGGGATTCCCGGAGAGATCACGATGTGGGACGTGACAAATCCCTTGGAACGGGCGATCTCGAGGGCCCGTGCGACAAGAAACGTCTTGCCGCTCCCGTACTCCCCGCGGATGAACTTGAGGTCGCCGCCGCCTCTGGCCACATAGTCCAGCTGCTTTCCGATAACTCCCTCTTCCACCTCAAGGCCGACAGCGATCCGCTCAAGGCCTCCCGCCGGAACGGTACCCCGCCGGAGCGCGTTGATGATGTTGATGCTTTCGAGCCGGTTTTTCTCCATCCGTTCAGGATCCGCAATACTCATAGATCTCTCCGTCCTCTCCCATCCCTTTCTTCGCAATCAGGCTGATGCCCTGCGATGCCGCCTTCTGTACCAGCCGGTTCACCACCCCGGCAATCCTCCGCGTCCCAAGGAGGGTGCGGAGCTCCATCTCGCTTGCCTTCCGGTGGTGGCGGAGGAACGAGACGATCTTCTGCTCCTGCTCGGAAAGGCCGAGTTGTTCCACAATCATGCTCCCGGCCGGTGCGGCTCCCTGCTTCTCCGCTGGCTGGTGCGCCGGCAGGACAGGACTATCGGCAAGGGCGTACTCCTTGCAGCGCACAAGAAGGGCAAGATAGTCTTCCATCGGTAATGTCTTCGGGTGGGCCGGCAGGGCATCGATGCCCCGGAGGCAGAAGTACTTGCAGGCCGGGTAATCCGCAGCTTCCAGTGCATTCGTCGCTGAATGGAAGAACGCGTTAGCGAGGATCTCCCTGCCTTCGGTGGAGAGCGATCCTGTCCGACCCTCCAGCTTCCGGATCAACTGATCCATTAAGCGCTTCATGGTATGCATCCTGCCGCTCCCTTCGACAATGAGGGCAGCCACCCGCACAAGATCGGACCCTTTCCGGACATTGGAAAGGATATAGATCATCACCTTCTCGCACTCGCGCTCTTCCCCGTTTCCCGCAAGGAACAACGCATAGTCCAGCCCCCCGGCAAGGAAGTCCGCCCGGTATGCCCGGTAATACCAGGACCGGGCCATGGCAGGGTTCCCGGTCTCCTCGTAGAATCGGGCGGTCTCAAGCAGGCTCACAACGTTCAGGTCACCAGATACCGTGTCAAGGAGGTGACGCTCTGCTTCGTCTGCGGACAGGGTTTTCGTCAGGAACCTCCGGTACCCGCCAATGATTCGCCCGAGCTTGATCATGTCGGTTTTGGCAGCCAGCTCGTCCTGCACAAGGCGCTCGTACCGTTCCAGTGCCCGCGCCGTATCTCCGGTAGCACCGAGCAGGTCGCACTCGGCAAGGCGGTACTCCGGTTCGCCCGGGCTGAGGGCGAGGAGGTCGAGCACAGCCTTGAGCGCATCCCGGGGCCTTCCCGCGAAATGGAGGGCATGGACATAATCGAAGAACAGGGGACCATCCGGCTGATCCTTCAGAACGGAAGCATAGGCTTCAAGCGCCCGGCCGGTGTCATACCGGGCAAGCGCATCAAGATAGATCCGAAGCATGGTCGGGTCACGTGTTGACTCCCATGCAGAATGTGCGTAACCTGCTGCGCCACGAAAGTCCTGTACCTGGAGGAGTGCTTCGACATATTCCGGTAAGAATGACCGGCTCCCCTCCTGCCCCTTGAGTATTACTAGCGCTTCCTCCCCCCTTCCGCAACCGATGAGCGCCCGCACCAGGTTACCGGTATCTTTCTCTGTTCCGGCCAGTTTCGTGAGATGGAGCAATAATGGCAGGGCTCCCCGGAAGTCGTTATGGGAGAGGAGATACCCGGCATAACTCCTCAGGGCATCCTGGTTAGCCGGGTCCAGCCGGACCGCCGCAGCGTGTTCGGATGTCGCCTCATCATCCCCCCGGGCTTCCAGCACTTTTCCGAGGTAACTGTGGACATACGAAGAGTCCGGCATCCTGACGGCCAGGTCACGGAAGAAGACCTCGGCATCCTCGTACCGGCCGATATGGAAGAGATTCGTTGCCGCAAGGACTTCGAGGGAAGGGTCCTTTGCCCCCTCCAGCAACCGGTTACAGACAGCAAGCGAATCCTGGTACCTGCCGTCTTCAAAGAGCCGGAACGCCTCCCTTGTCGTTTCTTTAGGATCCCGTGAGGTCATGCCCTGCCCCGGTGCAGGCGGACGCGGAGCAGGCCGGAGAGCATCCCGATCATGTCCCTTTTCTTCACCCGCGAGTCGCCCTTGTTCTGCCATTCAATGGGGACTTCAATGATTGTGTATCCTGCAGAACGAAGCCGCCAGAGAAGTTCGACATCGAACTCGAATCCGTTGGAGACCATCGATGACAGGACGGCATCCACCGCGGTTTTCCTGAAGACCTTGGCACCACACTGGGTGTCGTGGTACGGGAGCCCGTACAGGATTCTCATAATCAGGTTGAATCCCCGGCTCTCCATCCTCCGCATCCACCCCTGGCGGACCGTGAGGTTGGATCCGGGTACCCAACGGGAACCGATTGCACCGTCTGCAGAGTCCAGCGACGAGAAGAGACGGAGCATCTCGCCAAGGGTGGTCGAACCGTCCGCATCGAAATACCCGACCAGCGGTGCCCGTGCCACAGCAAGACCGGCCCGGACCCCCCCTCCTTTTCCCAGCCGGTGATCAAATTCAAGGCAGCGGATGATAAGGTCTGTGCGGCGGGCAGAGATTGTTTTCACAATCTCTGCGGTCCGGTCCGTTCCATCGCAGACAATGATGAGTTCTCCATCAAACTCCGTGATGCTCTCAAGGAGCGGGGTGATCCGGGCCTCTTCGTTATAGGCAGGGATGACGAGACTATGGCGGGGTGCTGGTTCGGGAATCATGGTTTTACAATCTGTCAGGCTGGGATCCGTATCCGGCTGCGTATTCTGCAGCCTGTATGGTGCTCACAGAAAGGATCGTGGCAGGATAACCTGCATAATGGTTGGGAAAGATTCCCAATAACGTTAGTGGTAATCCTGCCATGGTCACTGTTCTATTGGTGCTTCGTGAGATGCTGGGAGAGCATCGTGCCCGGCCGGTATTTCTCTGCCATGGCAAGTGCTGTCTCACGAAGGGCGTTATGCTCGGTGAGACAGCTTGCCGGGGGAGCGGATTTCCGGAGGATTGCCGATGTATTCTCGGTGATCTGGATCAGTTCCGTTGCAATGACCGCATTCAGCCAGATGAGGTCTGCAAGCATCTCTTTGGTTTCTGTGTCCTGCATAGAGGAGTGGTCGATCGTTGTGACTTATTAACCCGGCACCCTGCGCAGGGTGAACCTGCACAAAAAAGGGGAATCTTAATCCCCGCCCGGCAAAAGATGCATAAGAAGACTATGAACTATCGCGAACGGATACAGCGAAACGGCCGGGCAGCGAATCCCTTTTTCTGCCTGATGGGAATCGATGTCGTGAGTGCCGGTGACGGGAAGGCCGAGCTGGCGATGCAGGTACGGCCGGACATGCACAACGGTGTGGGCTGGCTCCAGGGCGGAATGCTTGTTGCCCTTGCCGATGAGGCGATGGCGCTTGCCATCTACACACAACTGGCTGACGGCGAGGGGATCGCAACCATCTCGGAATCTACCAGTTTCCTCCGGGGCGTCCGCGAAGGATCGATCACGGCCGAAGGTCGGGTCATCCGGAAAGGGCGACGAGTGGCCTTCTGCGAGGCGGAGGTCTGGGCAGACAATGGTGGGGAGAGATCCCTGCTCTCGCGGACTTCTGCTGCGTTCACGGTGACCAAAGAAACAAAATAAACGGAAACGGAATCCTAAAAAAAATAACGGATGTATCAGAAAAATTATTCTTTCTTTCCGCTCTTTTTGGAACCTGTATCCCTGGCGTCTGTGTTGCGGAACTTCACATACCACACGGCTGCCCCTGCAGCGACGATGACAATGACGACAAGGATGATGAGCATTGAACCGGGTCCGGCTTCTTTATGGGCTGTTGCAAGTCCTTCTTTTGCCGAGCTGCTCTCCGGGTCCAGGCTGAGGGCCTTGTTGTAGGCTTCAATTGCTTCACCGGCCCTTCCGGCCTTTACCAGGGCGTCGCCCGTGTTGATCCAGCCTTTTTCGTATGCCGGGTCGATGGTCACGGCCTGGCTATAGGCATCAACGGCCTCGTTGTAGCGGCCCATCCTGAACAGGATGTAGCCCTTATTGTTCCACATGCCGGTACTGTTCTTGAACTGCACGAGTCCCGCATTTACTGTCGTGAGGGCATCGTCATATTTTCCCATGTCAGCAAGCGCGGCGGCCTTGTCCTTATAGAGGTACATGAGCGTATCGCCTTGGCTGATCAGGGTCGTGTTCTCGGCAAGTGCCTTGTCAAAGAGTTCGACAGCCCGGCTGTAGTCTCCATTGCCGATGGCAACCTGTGCCATATTGAAGTATTCTGTTGCAGGGTCTGCTCCTGTGGCCGCGGCAACCGGGGGGATTGCGAGTGCTGCGACCAGGACCAAAGCAACAACGGTCAGGAAATACCTAGATTCCATGCCTCTTATTTTTCGTTTGTGCCTAAATGAACTTTCTTCCTTGGAATTGGTGTCCGGAGGGGTGAAAAACGGTCTCCCCCCGCCGCAGTACGACAACACTAATACGGATTATGAGCAACCTATACAGCAATCGGGGAGATCACGTGAAGTACATCATTGTTACCGGCGGTGTGATGAGCGGACTGGGCAAGGGGATCACGGCGGCATCCGTGGGCCGGATCCTGAAAAACCGGGGCTACCGCGTCACCGCGGTCAAGATCGACCCGTACCTGAATATCGATGCCGGTACGATGAACCCGGCACAGCACGGCGAGGTCTTTGTCTTAAAGGACGGGAGCGAAGTAGACCTCGACCTTGGCAACTACGAGCGTTTCCTTGACATCGAGCTCACGGCTTCCCACAATATCACGACCGGCAAGGTCTACCGCACGGTGATCGAGAAGGAACGCCGTGGCGACTTCCTGGGCGAGACCGTGCAGATCATCCCCCACATCACCGACCAGATCAAGACCTGCATCCGCCAGGCAGCAGAGGAGGAGTTCCCGGACGGGACAAAAGCGGAGATCTGCCTTGTTGAGGTTGGCGGTACGGTCGGCGATATCGAGAGCATGCCCTTCCTGGAAGCGATCCGCCAGATGCGGGGAGAGCTCCCCCAGCACGATTATGTCCTGATCCACGTGACCCTGATCCCGGAAGATACGATGGGCGACATGAAGACCAAGCCCACGCAGCACTCGGTGAAGGCACTGCGGGAACTGGGCCTTCATGCAGACATCATTGTTGGCAGGAGCGAGCACCCGATGAGCGCCAATACCAAGCGCAAGATCTCGGCGTTCTGCGACCTGCCCCAGAATGCGGTCATCTCGGCAGCAACCGCTCCGGACACCTACGCGGTCCCGATGGAGATGGAGAAGGAGGGCATTGCCGATGTCCTCTCCGCCCATCTCGGCCTCGACCGGAAGGACGCAGACACCTCGTGGTACCGGGTTGTCAACAAGGAGTACACGAGCCGGGTGACCGTAGCCATCGTCAGCAAGTACGGCATCGAGGACGTTTACATCAGCATCAAGGAAGCCCTCAAGCATGCCGGCCGTGCTCTCTCCACCGAGGTGAAGATCGCATGGCTGGATGCCGAGCGGTACGAGCGCTGTTCCTTAAAAGACTATGATGGCATCCTGATTCCCGGTGGTTTTGGCAAACGCGGGATCGAGGGCAAGATCGAGGCGATCCAGTTTGCCCGCGAAAACAAGGTGCCATTCCTTGGCCTCTGTCTCGGATTCCAGCTGGCAACCGCTGAATATGCCCGGCACGTTGCCGGGATTGCCGATGCCACAAGCGAGGAGTTTGGCGAGGGCACCCACGTGATTGCCCTCCTGCCCGAGCAGGAAGGACTCCATGAACTGGGCGGAACGATGCGTCTTGGCAATTACACGGCTGACATCCGCGACGGGACCCTTGCACGGAAACTCTATGGAGAGAAGCAGGTGATCGAGCGGCACCGGCACCGGTACGAGGTAAACCCGGAGTATATCGCAACACTGGAGAAGGAAGGGCTTGTCTTCTCGGCTACGAATAAAAACCGGATGGAGTGCCTGGAACTCCCCGGGCATCCGTTCTTCTTTGCCACCCAGTTCCACCCGGAGTTCAAATCGAGGCCGACAAAACCGTCGCCGCCCTACCTGGGCTTTGTCGAGGCTTGTAGGGCAAACAAGCGGACGAAATAGGACGAAAAACCAAGAACAGGAGCAGAGAAAACCATGGTTAATACGAAGAAATTCATCGCAAAGGCAATCGAGGAGATACAGACCTCTGCGGGATCGGAGAAAGTCGTCATGGCCCTCTCGGGAGGGGTGGACAGTTCGGTCTGTGCCGCCCTCGCTGCCCGGGCTATCGGAGATAACCTCATCCCCATCTACATCGACACCGGCCTGATGCGGAAGGGCGAGACCGAGCGGATCCGGCAGGTATTCAGCAGCATCTCTCTCGATGTCGTGCAGGCAGAGGACGAGTTCCTTGGAGCACTGAAAGGGATCGTGGATCCCGAGGCGAAGCGCAAGGCGGTTGGCGAACGCTTCATCCGCGTCTTCGAGCGCGAAGCAAAGAAGAAGGGGGCCAAATGCCTCCTGCAGGGCACGATTTACCCTGACATCATCGAGAGCCAGGGCGGAATCAAGAGCCACCACAACGTGGGAGGGATGCCGACAAAGATGGAGTTCACGAAAGTGATCGAGCCGATTCGCGACCTGTACAAGGACGAAGTCCGCGAGGTTGCCGGCGCCCTCTGCCTGCCAAAGGAGATCCAGCACCGGATGCCCTTCCCCGGCCCCGGCCTCTCGGTGAGAGTGATCGGGGAGGCAACGAAAGAGAAGATTGCCGTTGTCCGCGAAGCCAACTGGATTGTCGAGGATGAGCTGGTGGAGAAGTACCGCCCCTGGCAGTGTTTTGCAGCCCTGCTCGGCCTCGGGACCGGTGTCAAGGGCGACAACCGGATCCACGGGTGGATCGTGGCGGTGAGAGCGGTCCACTCACGGGATGCGATGACCGCTGAACCGGTCAACATCCCGTTCGACCATCTCATGAAGATCGGGTCGAGAATCACTGCCGATATCCCGAGTGTTGCCCGGGTTGTCTACGATGTAACGGCAAAACCCCCGGCAACCATCGAATACGAATAATCTGAGATACTCTGAGAAATACAAAAACGTGATGGGAATGGAAACAACACAACAGATGAAAGCGCTTGACGAGCGCTATTTCATGCCTGCGTTCTCCCGTGACATGGCAATTGTCAAAGGGGAAGGATCTAAAGTCTGGGATGGAGAAGGGAAGGAGTATATCGACTGCGTTGCAGGGATTGCGGTCTGCAGCACCGGCCACTGCCACCCGGAGGTCGTAAAGGCGATCTGCGACCAGGCTCACCAGTTAATCCACTGCTCTAATCTCTACTATGTCCCGCACCAGGGTGAGGTGGCAAAGAAAGTTGTCGAAATCACCGGGATGCACAAGGCATTCTTCTCGAACTCGGGAGCTGAAGCCACGGATGGTGCCCTGAAACTCGCCCGCGTCAGGACCGGGAAGAAGAAGTTCGTTGCCTTTACCCACGGGTTCCACGGGCGGACGATCGGCTCCCTTGCCGTCACCCACAAGCCCGCGATCCGCGAGCCTTTCGAACCGCTCGGTATGGAGAAGACCTTCGTTGAGTATGGCGATCTCGAGGGCCTGAAAAAGGCCGTTGATTCCGATACCGCCGGTGTCATTGTCGAGCCGATCCAGGGTGAAGCGGGTGTCATCATCCCTCCCGACACGTTCTTTGAGGGAATCCGCGAAGTCTGCGACAAGAGCGGGGCTCTCATGATCGTGGACGAGGTACAGACCGGTCTTGGCCGCACGGGGAAGTGGCTGGGCATTCAGCACACGAAGGTGAAACCGGATATCGTTACCCTGGCAAAAGGGATCGCGAGCGGGTTCCCCATGGGAGCTCTCGCTGCCCGGGAAGATCTGGAGTTTAAGAAAAGCGAGCACGGGAGCACCTTTGCCGGTGGACCGCTTGCCTGCGCCGCCTCCCTTGCCACGCTCGGTGTGATCGAGAAGATCCTGCCGGAAGTGGCGGTCAAGGGCGAGCGTTTCCGGAACGGGCTTGCGAAATACAACCCCCGTGTCCGGGGGCTCATGATCGGGATTACGATTGGCGACAAGTGTCCCGAGATCCAGAAGAAGTGTGCGGAGCAGGGCGTGCTCGTCAACTGCGCAGCGGACGGCAACCTCCGTCTCGTGCCCCCGCTCACCATCAGCAATGCCGAGATCGACACGGTAGTGAAGGTCCTCAATGGAACGCTTGGTTAGGTCCTGCTACAAGAAGAAGAGCGGGTATGTCTTTGCGAAAAAAGCGGAGGATATCGCACGCGAGTACGGCATGACCCGCATCGCCCGGCTCGCGAGTAACGAGAACCCCGAACCGCTCTCCCCTGCAGCGCTTGCCGCTGCAACAGATGCCCTCGCGACCGTGAACCGGTATCCCGATGAGAAGGCCAGCGTCCTCATGAGCGCCCTCCGCGCCACCTATGCGCACGAACACTTCGTGACCGGGGTCGGGATGGATGGTGTCATTGAGACGATCTTACGCACGCTGGTCGAACCCGGCGAGAAGGTCGTGATCTCGACCCCGACCTTCTCCTTTTACGCGCTCGCCGCCATGGGGCAGGGAGCCGAGACAGCAACGGTTCCCCGGGAAGCAGACTTCTCGGTCGATCCCAGGAAGCTGTTGAAAGAAGCGAAGGACGCGAAGGTAACGGTCCTCTGCTCCCCCAACAACCCGACCGGGAATGCGACCCCGGTTCCGGTTGTCGAGGAGATCCTCGAAGGGATCGAGGGCCTGCTCTTCCTCGACAATGCCTACGTGGAGTTCTCGGGAATCGATTACCTCCCACTGATGAGAAAGCACGAGAACCTTGTCCTTGGCCGGACCCTCTCGAAAGTGTATGCCCTTGCCGGGCTCCGGGTCGGCTATGCCTTCACGCCCCGCTGGCTTCCGCCGTGGTATAACCGGGCCGGGACCCCGTTTGCGGTCAATGCGGTCTCCATGGCTGCTGCCGCAGCGGCGCTTTCCGACAGGGAGCGTGCGGAACGCTATATCGCTCAGGTGAAACGCTGGCGGAAGCGTTTCATGGACGAAGTGAAATATCCTGTCATGCCCTCCGATGCAAACTTCGTCATGATCGATGTCTCGCCCCACAAGAGCGATGAGATCGTGGAGGAGCTGGCAAGGAAAGGCGTGGTGGTCCGGTCCTGCCGGAGTTTCACCGGTCTTGAGGATCATTATATCCGGGCCAGTATCGGCGCGGACTGGGAGAACGAGCTCTTCCTTGAGGTGATCAACAGCCTATGATGTGTGGCATTACCGGCACGCCCGGCACCGGCAAATCGATGATCGCAGACGAGCTGGCCCGCCGCGGGCATACGGTTGTCCACATCACCGAAACGGTCGGCCCCTATGTCACCGGTGAAGACGAGAAGCGCGATGTGCAGATTATCGACGTGGACCGGTGGGTTGCGGAGTTCAAACCGGTTGACGGGTTTGTGGAGGGGCACTTCGCCCACCTGCTCCCCTGTGATCGTGTGGTGGTCCTCCGCTGCCGCCCCGATGAACTCGCTGCCCGCTTAGAACAGCGCAAGTACCGTGAAGCTAAAATTCGGGAGAACACCGAGGCGGAAGCCCTCGACTCCTGTCTTATAGAGACGATCGAGGAACACGACCCGTCCCACATTTTCGAGCTCGATACCACCGGCCGCGATGCTGCGTACTGTGCCGACCGGATCGAGGCGTTCGTCCGCGGGGAGATCCCGGCAGATTTCGGCCACATAGACTGGTCGTCCTATCTGGAGGCGCACCTGTGACCCTCGATCAGTACCGCTCCAGCGCCAAGGTCTTCTTCGATCCCCTGGTAGCGGTTGCCATCCGGTGCCGGCTGACCCCGAACTTCTTCACCATCGCGGCGCTCCTTGCCTCGATGGCAGCAGGGCTCCTCTTCTTCTTCAACATGCTGCTCTGGGCAGTGGTCGCAGTTGCGGCCAACGCCTTCTGCGATGCCATGGACGGAGCCGTTGCCCGGGAGATGAAGGCCCAGAGCAAACGGGGCGACTTCCTCGACCATGCCGTGGACCGGTACGCGGACATTTTCATCATCACCGGCATCTTTGCCGGGGGCCTTGTCCCGTGGCAGATCGGGGTCTTCGCCCTGACCGGTGTCCTGATGTCATCTTATCTCGGTACGCAAGCACAGGCCGTGGGTGTCGGGCGCTACTATGGCGGGGTTCTCGGGCGGGCAGACCGGCTGGTCATGATTCTTGTTGTAGGTGTCGCGAGCCTGCTCTACCCTTCGCCAATTGTCGGGCTCACGCTCCTTGGCTGGATGCTCGTCCTCTTCGGGTTGTTCGGCCACATCACGGCACTCCAGCGGTTCGCGTACATCTGGGCAAAAGTGGAGTAAAACTATCCTTTTTTCAGGAACCTTTGGCGGCCAGGTCCCGGATGTATTCCAGTGCCTCGATCGCGTCCAGCCTCTTCCGGTCAACGGCATGGTCCATTACCCATGATAGAAACTGTTGTGCGGTAGAGGGATCGAGAGCGTTTCCTGCCGCTGATACGATCTTCGGATACGTGCGTTGCGGGTAAAACACGGATCTTGCAGCAGCGAGCAG
The DNA here is from genome assembly GCF_000327485.1 of Methanoregula formicica SMSP. NCBI lineage: Archaea > Methanobacteriati > Methanobacteriota > Methanomicrobia > Methanomicrobiales > Methanoregulaceae > Methanoregula > Methanoregula formicica. The sequence continues at coordinate 694,602 of NC_019943.1, forward strand.
GTCTGCATGCTCCTGCGAGGTTATGGTCCCCTCGGTTTCCGCCCGTTTCAGGGTAAAACGGATATTGACGAGAGGTTCAGACAGGGAGAGCCCGGTTTCCGGGTCGAAGACGAGCGCGACCTCGTCGTCGGAGATGAGCTCCCCGTTTTTGTACAACCGGTATACTTCACCGATCCCGGTCATGCCCAGCGTGTCCATCTCGGCGGCCCGGAGCGCCCCCATGCTGGATGCCCCTACTACCCTGATACCCTTCTTTACGGCGGCAAGGATCTCGCGGTGGGCAACAGCGGATTCCTGGTGGAAGACCCCGTCGATAAGACCGATGATCGTTGCACCTTCTTCTGCTGCCCGCAGGAGATCCCCGCGTTTTGCCGGTGGCCGGTACTCTGCGGGAAGGATCTTCTCGGCAGCTTCCCGCTCAAGGCTTGGCCCGAGAAAGACGGTGATCCGCTGCATTCTTCACCCGCTCCCCTTTCCGCTCCGGATCCATGGCGAACACTTCAAGGCCCGGCACGATGACGCGGACAACCGGGATCCCGATCTCTTCCCGGGTAAGGTCCACGACGATCACCCGGTCCAGGCCCTGCTTCTTTAAGGACTCAACAACGAACTCGATATCCTTTTTGAAGTCATCGCTGTCGGATGATGTAACGTCCTTGTAGGGAATAGTCCCGTTGTCGCGGTACCAGTAGCCGTTGATCCGCTTTGCCCGCTCGTACCCCATCCGCTTCCGCATCTCGGCAAGCGTCGTGTCTTCGCGTGCCCCGTGGATCTGCGTAAGGCGGCTCTGCGCAACCTCGGTCAGCGCCCGCATCACCGCGATCCGGGCGCTCGTGTGCGTTCCGATACCGATGGTAAGGAGCATCGGGTCTTTTGTCAGCACGTCGTCTGCAACCGCGGCCATGGTGGGGATGCCGATGTCGCTTGTTATATCGCGGACGGTCACCTCGACCCCGGCATCGGCAAACTTCTTCTGCATATCGCGGATGGTGGGATCGTCAATATCGATGACCGCCGGTCCCGTGTTGCGTGTCGTCTCCACAAGTGACCATGCGTCCCGCTCGACTACCTCGGAGAGCGCGTGGAAGATCGCCTCCTCCCGGGTATTCCCCGATGCAAGGCCGTTGGTATTCGTGCGCATGGGCCCCCGGTACTGGAACGGGACCGGGTGGAAGACCGCATAGGCCGGTACCCAGAGGTCCTCGCCGCGTGCGATATCGTACCCCCGGCACCAAGACATGAACCGGTCCGTCTGGGCGCCTTCCGGGAGGATGAGGTCGTGCGGGTCAAGGACGTTTCCCTCCATCTTCATCTCGTCATAGAGCGCGACCCGGATCTCGCGGTCATGGACTTCCGCGGAATACCGTTCTATCCCTTCCATTATGGCCGAGATCCGCGACTCCTCGACCGTTGCCCCCTTCCCGTTGTAAACTGTGATTGCCCCTGCTTCTGCCGTGGGCCGGATGCAGGAGAAGACCGGGATCCCGATCCGGTCCAGGCTCGTGATGTCCGCGACGCGGGTGATGCCGGCAGCCGCGACTTTCGGCTCGATCCGGGCAAGGGTCTCTTCAAGGGGGACAGCACGCTGGGTCTCGTTGTTGTAGGTCTTTTTGCACGATTGGAGCTGCATCTGTGGATCACCGGGGTTTTGTCAGGAGGGTTTCTGTGTTGAGAGATTTCTCACTGCCGGGGTTTATACATGCTCATCCGGGATTCGGGAATGTCAATACTGCGAGAGAATTCGCAGCTAAATAAACCGATAAATAGTGCCCGGGATGAATAGTCAACCGGAGAACTGATCTGCTATGAAACACCCTGTAGTCCTTACCCTTGTCGTGGCTGTGCTGCTGACGGCTGTTGTGTTGTTTGCCGGCTGCATGTCTGCACCGCCGGACACAAAACCCATGCCTCCGGTCTCCCCGGTAACAACTGCCCCTGTGCCCTCCGGGTCATCCTGTGGCATAACCAGCTGCCACGGCCTTGACCTTGCCTGCGGTGCCAATCCGCCTGAAGTCTGTACCATGGAATACCGTCTCGGTGACAAGTGCCGACAGTACGCCCGCTGTGATTCGAGCGGCGGGAGCTGCACGCTCGTGACCGATTCGCAGTTTGCCACCTGCAAGGCCTGCGTGGAACAGTGCGTGGCACGGGAGACTGCGGACCCGGCTGCTGCCTTTGACTGCGAAGCGAAGTGCTGAAAAGCGGGGCCGGATGGCCCCTCTCTCACCTGAGAGAAAAACGGCCCCAGTCAGAACACGTATGTTGTCCCGAGCGTGTTTAAGATGCACTTCCCCGTCATTGCTGTCATGAACCGGTTGATGGTGCTCCACCCGGTGCAGTGCATGGGGACAATGTACTGCGGGTTGATCTGCGTCATCGCTTCGATGGTCGGGGGGACGACCTGTTCGTATACCTTGCCGGAAAGGTGGAACCCCCCCAGGACTGCATGGACGTGATCGGTCCCGGTGATCTTCTTTGCGTATTCCACGGTATTGATGATCCCGGCATGGGCGCAGCCGCTCAGCACAACAAGCCCCTTGTCCTTCACGCTCATCACCAGTGCTTGGTCGTCGCGGAGGAGATCGGCGACCCATTTCCCGTCCCGCTCGATCTCAGCCCCCGTCACACCCTTCTCGAAGGATGTCTTCCGCTCCACTTCACCCGTGACGAGCAGGTGACCGGCTGCAAGGGTCGATGGTCCGCTGCGCATCCTGATGTCGGCCCCTGCTCTCTTCAGTGCCACAGCGTCCGGGAAGCGCTGGTTGAAGATGCCTTTTCCAGGGACATTCCGCCTGCGGGGGAGGAAGGCATCCGGGTGGGCGATGAGGGGGATCTGCCGCCCTGCTCCGGAAACAACGCAATCGAGTGCCCCGGTATGGTCATAGTGGCCGTGGCTTAAGACAACCGCTTCGATCCCGGCAAGGGAGATCCTCATCTGGCAGGCATTCCGGGGCAGGCACTCAGCGGAGAGCCCGGCATCCAGCAGAATGGCATGCTCCTTTTTCCTAGAGAATACCTTCACGAGGCAGGAGAGGCCGTGCTCGGCCAGGATATGCCGGTCAGGGTTGTACGGCAGCCGTCGGTCAACGGGCGTTGAAGAAGTGTTCATAAGAACGTCCGTATAGTTGTCAACCAGGACCGTGATCTCGACCCGGTCGGCGGGCTTCAGCTTGTGTTCGGTCATGGCCACATCCTCAGTGGTTCCATCGCGCTCAGTCTATAAGAAGGAGTGCCATGAGTTCAGGGTGTCCCTGTACCGGGAACCGGATCGGCATCCCCGCCTTCTCTGCAGTCTTCACCATGTTGACGCCCACCGCATGCTCGGGAATCCGGGCCTGCGTGGGATGTACGCAGATTCCTGCTTTCACGTTGCAGGTCTCGCAGAGCCGGCACGAGCCGTTGACGAATGCGAGAGCGAACGGGTTGCCGGCATTGAACGCGGTCCGTTCCAGTTCAAGCATCATCGGTGCGAATGCACCGGTGCCGTTGAAGTGATCTTTCCAGAACTGCGTTGCCTGCTCCTTCCTGTCAGCTGGTGCTTCGGGATCAAGCCAGTACTTGTAGATCGAACAGATCACGACAGGATCGGCTTCTGCCGGTGAGATGAACTTCACGAGCAGGGCGTAGCGGTACTCCGAGAGGATCTTCCGGAACTCGTCCGGGGTTGGCACGTACGGCGGACAGATCAGTTTCTTCCCATAGCTGATGCAGCCGGCCCGGCACTTGAGAGGGATGCGGTTCTCGACAACGATATCCGCTGCCGGGATCACTTTTACATCTTTCGCACCGAGTTCCCTGGCTTTTTCAACGAGAAATGCATACTGCGGGGAGACCGGATCCTTCTTCATGATGATTCCTCGGCCGCCGGTTCAGGGCCGGCCGGCTGTCTGATGAAGATAGGCGGCAGGAAAAGAGAAACCTTGTGGATGCGTTCAGAACCAGCTCTCGAGCGTCTTCTGCCCGGCCTTCACCGAGAACCCTTCGAGTGCCTTGTCCACCCGCTCTTCCGAGAAGTCGTAACCATCGCAGAGCATCTTTTTGATCCCTTCAGCATCAGGATGGCCTGCGGCAACCGAGTATTCCGTTGTGACCGGTGGCTTTAAGAACATCTCCATCACCGGTGCCGGGTCGAAGTCCGGCTGTTTTTCTTTGAGTTTTGCCGCGAATTCCCCCTTCTGCACGATCTTCAGGCCGGTCTTTGCACCAACGCCTTCAACGCCCGGGTTGAAGTCCGTCCCCACGAGGATTCCGATCTCGATCAACTGTTCGCGGGTGAGCTTCAGCCCTGCAAGCGTTTCAGCAAGTACGATGCGTTCCGGATTCACCGTGATCTGCCGGCCCCGGATCTTCCGCTTGCCCGATACCGTCAGGTTGCGGACAAGAGTCGGGGCGCCGAAGAGGAGCGTGTCGTAGTCCTGCGAGATGACGTACAGGCAATCGCCCCTCGCCACCATGAACGCGGCCTGCGCCTCTCCCTCGCCCGGTGCCTGCACCACCGGGATTCCCATGAGCCCGAGGAGTTCCCTGGATGTTCTGATGATCGTGTCGTCGACCCGTGTCGATGACCGCGCCTGCTTGTATGCCTCGGCTTCGTCCCCGCGTTCAACTGCTTCCCGCCACTTCTCCCCGGCTGTATCGCGGAGCTTACGGCGCTCTTCGATCGTTGCCTGCTTCAGCTGCGTGGGCTTCCCGTCGAAGACAAAGACCGGCTTGATCCCCTTTGCCATGAAGTTCGAGATCCGGAAGAGGATACCGGAGAGGTGGGAGGTGACCCTTCCTTGGCGGTCCATCAGGGGCGTGCCGTCCGGCTGCCGGATGATGGTGAGGAACTGGTACAGGGTGTTGTTGGCGTCCACTGCCGCTATGCCCGGCAGGGCCTCCCAGCTGACCGGTGTCTTATAGTCCGCGATGATATCCCGTAGTGCAACGCCCATTCGTTCTCAGCCCCGGGGGTCCAATTACCGGTATGCCCGACGCGAGAGCTCGGCTACGTGCTCGTCGAGGTGGGTGATGGCCATGTCGTACTTCTCCACCATGCGGGTGGAGATCTCCTCGAGGTTCGTCCGCAGCATCCGCTCACGGGTGATCACGCTCTCTTCGAGCCTGCGCATCTTGACTTCGAGCGAGAGGAAGAGCCCCCCGATCGAGAGCATCATCAGGGCTGCCGCGACCGCGATGATCAGGTCCTGCCAGAACCGGAGAATGAGGACGAGGGTCGATACGACCATCACGACCGTGAGCAGGATATCGGGTAAGTACTCGCGTATCTCCATGCTTTTAACATGATGAGAGCGCACTAATTAATCTAACTAAACCGGTGCCGTCATCCGGCACGGAGATTGTTCAATGGAGACAAAGAACCTCGCCCCCCTGATCGCAATGCCGCTCCTGCTCCTTGCCGTGGAGATCGGAGCCGTCCTCCTCTCGCTCCCCGTCCAGGCCTCGGGCATCGTGGCCTTCGAGAACCCGGAAGACCTGGCAAACCCGGTCTGGTTCATCGGCATCCTGCTTGTCTTCACGGCATTCCTTCTTGTCCTGATCAAGTATGATATGAAGCGGGTCATCGCGGCGGTTATCGGGATCTCCATCTTCCTGACGTTCTGCTACATCTTTGCGGCGGTCACGTTCGCGGCGATGGGTGAGACCGACCCGGCAATGGTCATTGCGTTCATCCTTGCCATCCTGGCCACGATCCTGTTATACAAATTCCCGGAATGGTACGTCATCGATGGCCTTGGTGTCCTTATCGGGGCCGGGGTGGCAGCGATCTTCGGGGCCTCGCTGGAGATCCTCCCGGTCCTCATCCTTCTCGTCCTGCTCGCAGCCTACGACGCGATCTCCGTGTACAAAACCAAGCATATGATCACGCTGGCCGAAGGTGTCATCGACCAGAAAACGCCCATTCTCTTTGTCATCCCCAAGCGGAAAGACTACTCGTTCATCAAAGAAGGGATTGGCAAGCTTGCCGATGGTGGCGAGCGGGCAGCGTTCATCATTGGCATGGGCGACATGATCATGCCCGCGATCCTCGTGGTCTCGGCCAATGTTTTCCTGAAAGGCTCACGGCTGGGCGGGCTTATCAATCTCCCGGCGCTTGGGGCAATTCTTGGTTCGGTCGCGGGTCTTGTCGTGCTCCTGTACTTTGTCATGTCCGGGAAGCCGCAGGCCGGGCTGCCGCCGATTTGTGGTGGGACGATCATCGGATTTTTGATTGGGTGGTCGGCGGTAGGGTTTGCGTAAAGGAGAATCAGGTGAATCTTGGGATCTCTGTAATCCACATGAGACCGCTTGATTAGTCCGGACATCTCGTGATTTGGAAATTTGTAGAGATTTGACGCTCTTGGGGCTCCGCCCTGCCGCGTGGGCACCCCCCTGAGGCGATGATGCCGTATTACCTGTCCCCTCGTATCAGCGGGATATCCCGTACAGGTAATACCGAGGCATCCTCAGCGCCCCCGAGTCGAAGATGGTGAAACCCTCTTCTCCTGCTTCAGGTCTGACGACCTTCAGCACCCCCATGGGGACAGGGCTGGCGCAAGGGGGGGCCATTATTTTATGTAAATGAGCATTTCCCATTCCAGAACCGGTTCCGTTGACCCCTCTTCTCCCGTCCCCGTCACAAAGGGTTTTTACTCATCCTTCCCAGTATGATCCCATGGAGAGCCTGTTTACCTCACCTGAATTCCAGATGAGCCTGCTCCTCTTCGTTGCGCTCGGCGGATATCTCATCGCATCGCGGATCAACCAGTCGGCCGTCATCGGCCTCATCCTGGTCGGCCTCCTCGTGGGCCCGAGCGTTCTTGGGTGGATCACCTATACGGACTTTGTCCGCAGCCTCGCCCATCTCGGGGCTGTGATCCTGCTCTTTGTCATCGGCTTCGAGTTCAACATGAAGGACATCCTCCACCCGCGGAACTTTGCCATTGCCGCTGTCGGTGTCATCGTGCCGTGGATTGGCGGCTGGTGGCTTGCCGTCCTCTTCGGGTTTGACTCGGCCAGCGCCATCTTCGTCGGGACTGCGTGCACGGCAACGAGCATTGCGATCACCGCGAATGTCTTGAAGGAACTGGGCAAGCTCCAGACGGAAGCCGCCAAAGCGATCATCGGGGCTGCAGTCATTGATGATGTTCTTGCCCTGCTGGTACTTGCGATCAGCACGGACGTGGTTGGTGGATCGTTCTCTTATCTCGGCATCGCGGTCGTCACGGTCAAGGCGGTAGCGTTTATCGTTCTCGCGGGAGCATTCGGCCTGCTCGTGATCAGCAAATTCCTCGTGCGGCTCGATGCGACACCGTTTGTCCGGAAATACCCTGAGTTTATCTTCATCTTTGCGATGATGCTCGCGTTCCTGTATGCCATGTTTGCCGAACTGGTCGGGCTCTCGGCCATTGTCGGGGCGTTCATTGCCGGCGTCTCGTTCAAGGACGTGGAACTCCACCAGAGCCACAGCCTCAAGGAAGGGGCGGAGTACCTCCAGATCATCTTTGCCTCGATCTTCTTTGTCTCGCTCGGCATCATCGCCGACCTTCACCAGGTCACACCGGAGATCGTCATCTTCCTCGCAGCCCTGACCCTTGTTGCGATCCTGACCAAGGTGATCGGCTGCGGGATCCCGGCAAAGCTCGGCGGGCTCTGCGGCAAGGACTCGCTCATCGTGGGATTTGGTATGGCTCCCCGGGGGGAGGTGGCGATGATCGTTGCGCTCATCGGACTCGAAGCCGGGATCATCGGGCAGGGCGTTTACGTGGCACTTGTTTTGATGAGCCTGCTCACGACCATCATCACGCCCATCGTGTACCGCAACTGGTTCTACAAGGGAGAGTACTGCACGTATGATGACAAGGGGGCAGGCATTGGTGAGGGGAGATAGCGGGCAACCGATATCGTCTCCTTTTAACAACGGTACGGAAACGGAATGATGCACTTATTCCCGTTCGCCAACACGGAATCTGCCGGCGGAGAGGTAGCTGAAGTGTCATCATCCTGCCATCTGACATTGCCTTAAATAACGGGACAACCATCTAACAATCAGGAGCAGGAAACATGTTTGAGAACGTTCTGCTGCCAACGGATTTTTCCCCGGACTCGCAGAAGGTGCTTGAGTACGTCAGGGACATTCCGGGGGTAAAAAAGGTCATCCTCCTTCACGTGGTCGATGCCACTCGGGCGTCGCTACGGGGATGGGAGCATGACCCGAAGATCGAGAACGCGAAGATCCTGATCAAAGAGAACCAGAGGATGCTGGAACAGGCCGGGCTCGTGGCGGACATAAAAATCGAGACCCTCGTGAACACGATTACCCGGGGGAACATCCCGCTCACCATTCTTGAGAAGGCAGAGCGGGAGAAGACAGACCTCATCGTCATGGGTGCACGCGGCAGGAACACGATAGAGAGTATCCTCCTTGGCAGCGTGTCGGCAAACGTCACCCGTCATGCAAAGATGCCGGTCCTCCTCATGCGCTTTCCGCCGGAGTCCTGTTCCATGGGCAGCCGTCCGAGCCTGTTCTCCCGCATTCTTGTGCCGCTCGACTTCTCGGAACCGTCACGCGATGCACTCGCCTGCCTTGCCCGTATCCCGGCACAAAGGAAGGTCACGCTTCTCCACGTGGTAGACAAGGGCGAATCCAGAGAAGAGATCCAGGCAGCGGTCGGGGCTGCAAAGGAGAACCTGGCAGGAATTGCACACGAGCTTGCGGGCAGGGGACGTGAAGCGGAGCCGGTGGTCCACATCGGCTATCCCCCCGACGAGATTACGGCAACTGCCGACCGGCTTTCTGCAACGCTCATCCTGATGAGCCCGAAGGGCGAGGGCTGGATGCGGGAACTCCGTGCGCTCATCATCGGCAGCACAACGAGCGCGGTCGTGCGGCGGGCGCATCGGCCGGTCCTGATCACGGCAGGGTGCAGCGGAGAATGACGCCCTATCCCCCCAGTATCCAGCCATGTGTTTGCGCAGCAAATATTCCGCAGGAAAGATCACCGGGTAGGACCTCGTGCGGGGATAAACCCGGCTTCTCTCCCCTTCTCTCTCTTTTGGGAATTGCAAAAAGGGTTTAAAGGATAGGGTCCATAAAAAAACGTTTACTGAGTAGTGCAATCAGGTACGTTTCATTCCTGTTCATCATCGTTTAGATATTTCTGCACTGCTCGCCCCTGTCCTCAAACGGACAGAGAAAACCTCCGGAACCGAGGTGATACTAGTGAATCCCAGATACATTACTACTGTAGACGAGCTCGACAACCGTGTCGGGCTTGCCCCCAAGGAGAGAGAGACGATGGAGACCGTGACGGACACGTTCCCGTTCCGCACGAACGATTACTACCTCTCCTTAATCGACTGGAAGAACCGTCACGACCCCCTCAGGAGGATTGTGATCCCCGATGCATCCGAACTTACCGGCTGCGGGTCAAGCGACCCCTCGTGCGAACGGGACTTTACCCGGAAACCCGGTCTCCAGCACAAGTATGACCAGACCGGCCTTCTTCTCCTCACCGATGTGTGTGGCGGTATCTGCCGCTTCTGTTTCCGGAAACGCCTCTTCATGTCCTGCGAGCGCGAAACGGTAAAGGACATCTCCGGCTCCCTCGACTATATCCGCGAGCATAAGGAGATCACCAACATCCTCTTAAGCGGGGGCGACCCCCTCATGCTGGAGACGAAGAGGCTTGAAGGTGTCCTCCGCGAGCTCCGCGAGATCCCCCACGTCAATATCATCCGGATCGGGAGCAAGCTGCTCGCGTACAACCCGTACCGGATCCTCAATGACCCGGCACTCCTGTCGGTCCTCTCGCGTTACAGCACGGCGGAGAAGCGGATCTACGTAATGGCGCACTTCAACCACCCCCGCGAGCTCACCGAAGTCTCGATGCAGGCAGCCGATGCGTTAAGGAAGGCCGGTGTTGCCGTTGTCAACCAGACCCCCATCCTTCACGGGATCAACAACGACCCGGATACACTCACCGCACTCTTCCGCAAGGTCTCCTTTGCCGGCATCTCCCCGTATTACGTCTTCCAGTGCCGGCCCTCCCTCGGGAACCAGATCTTCCAGGTGCCGGTCGAGCAGTCCTACGAGATCCTCCAGAAGTCCTGGCAGGCCTGCTCGGGGCTTGCAAAGCGGGCCCGGTTCGTCATGTCGCACGCAACCGGCAAGATTGAATTTGTCGGGAAGACCGCCGGGCATGTCTTCATGCGGTACCACCAGGCCGCCGACCCGGCAAACATCGGGAAATTCATGGTCTTTAAGGCAAACCCCGTGGCACGGTGGTTTGACGATTACCGGCATGCACTGACCGATTATACACCACGGAAGATGTGGCTCTTCTGACAGGGTGACGCAGGACCGTACGAAATGCCGGAACGAATGATCCGGCCCGGCCCGTTGGCGTTCCCACCCGTACCGGTATACCATAAGGGCCGGGCAGGAGACCATATGCATTTAAACCGGCCAAAAGAGAGTATGATCGAAAGGACGCGGAAAGGAACGGGGAAGAGTCGTGAAGAGAAACTTAGTATTCTTTAAAAAATGGGAGACCTCCTGAGATGCTTGAAAATATCATCTTCGCTGCTATCACGATTGTTGTCGGGTTCGTCATCGCGGGCATTGCCTGGGG